>CAWDKN010000045.1:0-85724 GCA_963802815.1 uncultured Alphaproteobacteria bacterium | reverse complement strand
GAAGGCTCTGGAAGGGGGGCTCGGGACGGGGAGACCCAAGCGTTTGGCGACGCTCGCCGCGATGCTGGGAGCTTTCCAGGACGCGGCGGCCGCGGGGCAGGGGGGTGAAGCCTGCATCGAGGCGGCGCTCGAGGCGGCGAGAGATCATCCGATGGCGCCCGACGAGATCGAGGCGCTGGCGCCGCCCTCGCCGCTCGAAGCCATGCTGACCGCCGCCGCCCGCCGTCCTCCGCAAGCCCCCCCTCGGCCCCGCCCCAACCCCAGCGCCGGTCGGCGGGCCAATCGAGGCGGCGCGAGAGACCCTCGAAAGCATCGAGGCGAGCGCGGGCGCGTCGCGGGCTGGCGCCCGGGCTGCGGCGACGGCGCTGCTCGCGGCGAGGCAGGCGATCGAGGCGGCGTCTGGATTGGGCGGGGCGGCGCAAAAGCGTGTGCGGGAGATCGAGATCGTGCGGCAGATCGAGGCGCTCTCAGAGGATATTCGGGCTGATGGCGCGCGTCTGTCGGCGGGAGACGCGCCGACGGCTGATGCTCAAGTCGAAGCCGACGACGCGGCGGCGCCCCGGTCTCAGGAGCGGCGCCATGAACGTGTTTCTCGACGCGCTCTCGGACGCCTGGAGTCAGATGACGGGAACGCTGGCCTACGTCGCGCAGGCGTTTGGAGAGAATTGGCGGACAGGGCTCGCCGCGCTCCTCGCGCGCCCGGCCGCCCTGTTCTATGTCGTGGGGATCGTCGCGGTCCTCGCCCTGGTGCTCAGGGGCCTGACGGCCGAGAACCGGGTCGGCTATCGACGCGGCCGGTTCCTGAGCGCCAACGAGAAGATTTTTCTGCGGACTCTCGATGCGGCGCTCGGCCGCGGCTATCGCGCGTCGCGCAAGTGCGGTTGGCCGAGCTCGCGAACCCTGCCGACAGCGCCAACGTCCACCTTCGCCGCCGGGCCCTCAACGCCGTCATGGCGAAGAGCGTCGACTTCGTGATCTGCGACGTCCTGACCCTCGATCCGGTCGCCGTGATCGAAGTCGACGACCGCAGCCATCTTCTGCCCGAACGCCGCGACCGCGACGCCTTCGTCAACGCGGTGTTCGCAGAGATCGGGTTGCCGCTTCTGCGTGTGAAGGCGCAGGGAACATATTCCGTCGCCGAGTTTCGCGATCTCTTCGCCCGCGTGGACCTGTCCGTCCCACTCCAACTCACGGAGCACCTTCATGAGACCTTTCATCCTCGCCGGCCTAGCCGTGGGGGCGATCGCGGTCTTTGAGCCCCAGCAGGGTTCCGGACTGATGCGGTCGGTGGTGCATGGATTTGGGCCGGGGATCGGGCGCGAGATCGCGCACAGCTTTTTTGGCCATCGCCATTGGTGACGGCGATCGCGGAGTTGCCTGGGAACGAAGCAAAAGCGCGGATGAGCGGACCTTCGGCAGCGGATCGGCAACGGCATGTCCTCCCCGGAGAAGGAGTTCGTTGCGAGCGTTTCAACGGGCGGAGTCCACGTTGAGCGGTCGTCGCGGATCGCCGCCGCGAAGGCCCCGATTGGGCGGAAAGCGGGCCATGCTTCTAGGCGCACAGTCCGACTTGAGCTGGGCATTGATCAAGACACCGGCACGGCCCACCGGGCGAAGGCCCGAGTCCCTGTAGGGGCGGAAACGAGCGCTTATGACCGGGTCTTTGTGCTATCGATCTTAGCGAGAGGCGGCCGCGATGATCGAAACACGAAAGCTCTCGGCAATCCTCGCCGCCGACGTCGCTGGATTCAGCCGTCTCGCCGGCGCCGACGAGGACCGCACCCTTGCGCGTCTGCGGGCGCTGCGCAGCGATCTGATCGACCCGACCATCGCGGTTCACCATGGCCGAGTGGTCAAACGCACTGGCGACGGCGCTCTGGTCGAATTTCGCAGCGTCGTCGACGCGGTGCGTTGCGCCGTCGAAATCCAGGAGGCATGGTCAAGCGCAACGCAGGCGTGCCGGCGGATCGCCGCATCGAGTTCCGCATCGGCATCCATCTCGGCGACGTCGTCGAGGAGAGCGACGGCGACCTGATGGGCGATGGCGTCAACATCGCCGCCCGGCTAGAAAGCATTGCGAGCCGGCACGATCTGCCTGTCGGAGGACGCCTATCGCCAGGTCAGCGGCGGCTCGATCTCGCTGTGACCGACCTCGGCCCGACCCAGCTCAACAACATCGCCGGCCGATCCGGGTCTTTTCGCTTCAAGTCCGCGCGCCGGCAGCGACGAAGTCCGCGCCGGTCCCGGCACCCGAAATATCTGCCCCGCCGCGCCTCTCGATCGTCGTCCTGCCGTTCGCCAATCTTGGCGGCGGCCCGGAGCAGGAGCACTTCGCCGATGGGTCACGGAGAGCCTGACGACTGATCTTTCGCGCATCCGCGGCTCGTTCGTGATCGGGCGCAACACCGCCTTCACCTACAAAGGAAAGCCGTCGATCTGAAGAAGATCGGGCGCGACTTGAACGTTCGCTACGTCGCTGGAGGGCAGCGTTCAGCGCGGCGGAAAGCGCATGCGGGTCAATGTGCAGTTGATCGACGCGGAAACGGGCATTCATCTCTGGGCCGAGCGGTTCGACAAGCCGCTCGCCGATCTCTTCGACATGCAGGACGAAATCGTCGCGCGGCTGGCGAGCGCGCTGAACGCGCAACTGATCGCCGCCGAGGCGCGACGCGCCGAACAGGCCCCGAACCCCGATCGATGGACCTCTATTTTCAGGGCATTGGCCTGGCTCAATAAGGGTCCGACCCCGGAATGTGGCGCAAGCGCGAGCTTTTTCGAGCGCGCGCTTAATGCCGATCCTGACAATGTCGACGCGCTGATCGCATCTGCGCGAGTGATCGCGGCTCGAAGGCTTGATGTCCCTGGTCGCCGATCCCACCGCGGCCTTCGCGGCGGCTGAAGCGAAATTGACTAAAGCCTTGTCCTTGGTGCCGGATCACACGCATGGCCATATGGTGTTAGGCCTTGTCGATATCTGGACGAGGCGCGCTGCGGAGGGAATCGCCCAGTGTGAACATGCTTTGGAGCAAGATCGAAATCTTGCAGAAGCCCCATTCACTAATCGGATATGGTAAGATTTTTGTTGGTGACGTGCTGATCGAGGGCGACGACATTCTTGGCGAGGGAGTCGATATTGCGGCCCGGCTGGAGGGGATCTGCGAGCCCGGCGGCGTCCTGATCTCGGGCACGGCTTACGACCACGTGCGTGGCAAGATCGATGCAGATTTCGTCCATCTCGGCGACAAGGACCTCAAGAACATCGCCCTGCCGGTGCGGGGCTATGCGATAAGCGCCACCTCGGAGATCAAGACGCCCGCTCTGTCAGCGGGAGCGCCGAGCACGTCGGAGCCGCCGCATCTCTCAATTGTGGTCCTGCCCTTCGCCAACATGTCCCGCGATCCGGAACAGGAGTATTTCGTTGATGGCGTCACAGAGAGCCTGACGACCGATTTGTCGCGCATCTCTCGGCGCCTTGTGATCGCGCACAACACGGCCTTCACCTACAAGGGCAACCGCATTGATGCGAAGCAGATCGGGCGCGAGCTGAACGTGCGCTATGTCCTGGAGGGCAGCGTTCAGCGCGCTGGCGCACGGATGCGCGTCAATGTCCAGCTCATCGATGCCGAGAAGGGCCAACATCTGTGGGCGGAACGGTTCGACAAGCCCTTGGCCGATCTCTTCGACATGCAGGATGAAATCGTCGCGCACCTTGCGAACGCGCTCGGCGCGCAGCTCGTTGCGGCCGAGGCTCGGCGAGCAGAGCGAGCGCCGAACCCAATTCAATCGGCATCTGCTTTCAAGGCGGGCCCGGTGGAATCGGGGCGTCGCGCGGACAATCTCGCAGAGGCGCGCCGAATATTCGATCGCGCCTTGGCGCTCGATGCATCCAATGTTTGGGGCCTAGTCGGCAGTGCATGGGCGGGATTCGGCACTGCCCCGCTTGAGTTCCTTGCTGACGATCGCGCCGCCGCGGTTTGCCGCCGCCGAGGCTGCGGCAATCAAGGCGCTCACCCTGGCTCCCGAGAATGCATTGGCTCACCTGGCGTTGGGCGCCGTCCAAACCTTCACCGACCGTGCCGCTCAGGGCGTCAGGCAATGCGAGCGGGCTCTGGCTCTGGATCGAAATCTGGCTGGGGCGCACGCAACTATAGGCAACGGCAAGATTTGAACTCGGCCAGGCTGAGGAGACCGAGGAACACATCCGGGAGGCGCTGACGCCTCAGTCCCCGTGACCCGAACGCATACATGTGGTGCTTCATCGTTGGGTTGGCCAAAGTTCGTCTTGGCCGCGAGGACAAGAGGCGGTAGCCTGGCTCGCCGCTCCGTCGAAGCCAATGGAGCTTTCCGGGCTCCCATTTCGTTCTGGCGGCTGCTCTGGCGCTCTCGGGCGACTTGCTGAGGCGAGGTCGGAGGCTCGCACGGGGTTGGCGCTCAACCCGACTTTCACCATCGCCCGGTTTCCGGCCGGCGCATCGAGCGATGACGGCCCCGCCGACCTGGCGGGATATGGAGCGCATAATCGACGGCCTGCGTAAGGCTGGGGTGCTCGAGGCGTGGCCTCCGCGCCGCGCGATTCGCAGCCACCGCTTCACGGTCAATTTGCGCGGTTCAATTGCTTGGGACGGATGTCTTCGGGTCGAGCTGACGCGTTCGAAGCGTGTTTTGGGAACGACCGCATCTGGCGCGCACCTTCCGTACATGAACTTACGGGAAGGGCAACAAAGGGTCCGTGCATGGCACCTGTTCGCCAAGATGCCCTTCTTCTGAGCGCCCGCTTCGTGCGCAGTGCGGGCGTTCCCGAGGCGCGGCCGAATTCGCGCAAGTGGCGCTGCCTCCCGTTCATAGGTGCCGAATTGAATGTCCGCAATTTGTGTGAGGCAGGTCCTTCAGTTCGGTCTGCTTATAGGCTGGGACCGTTAGGGGATGGCGAACGCGGACTTGGAGGTTGCGGTTCAGCCGAACCGACCGCGTCCGCTCGGAGTCGAATAGCCGCCGCGAGGGCTCTCACATGTTCGGCGATAAGGTCTGCGGCTTGCTTCAGGCGCTCGAACGCGACCTCGGCAATGGCTTCGAGCGCGCCGCGTTGCTGGGCGAATGCCTCGCGCGCAAGGCCGACCTCGTAAGCCGCTTTCATCTGGCCCCCGCATCCGGCCGCGCCTGCGCCTTCTCGACCCGGTTATGCGACGAAAGCCCCGTCTCACCGCCTCGTCGTGGCGGCGATGCGCCTTGCCGGCGAGGTCGAGCGCGAGCGCCTTGTAGGGCTTGGCGGAGCCGTCCTTGGCGACGCGCTCCCATAAATCATCCTCGGTCATCGGCGTGACGTCGCCGAGCGCCCGGGAGCGTTGCACGGCGGCGTGGACCGCGGCCTTGGAAATCAGTGTATGCGTGCGGCCGGTGGCGCGGCTCTCGGCCGTATAGGTCTTGAAGGCCGACGTGGCCCCGGTTCCGTGGGGCAGGGCGTTAATGTGCTCCCCCTTGGTGCTCATGCCCTGCGCGGCGTCGATCGTGAAGGCGCGGCCGAATCCCAGAAGGAGCCGCCGGTCCTCTGGTCGGAGAGGCGCTTCCAATCGATCTCGGCGGTCTGGCCGCGCGCATTTCGAAGAACCAGGCCGGCGGCCGTCTTGCGGACGACCTCGACGATGTCGCCGTTGTTTCCGATCGTCGCGCGCTTGCCGTCGATTTGGGTCACGGTCTTCCGATACAGGCGGAGACGGTCGCCGGTGGCGATCGGAAGGTCGAAGAATTCCGGCTTGTCGCCCCGATAGACGACAGCCTGGTAGTTGGTCTTGTCCGTTCCGATCTCGCCCCGGGCCTTGAGCCGCTCGCGGATCGCCCGGCTGATGTCGGCGGCCTCGGCGTTGGTGAGCGTGGTCAGCGTGACCCCGTAGCTGGGATCCTGCGCCTTCAAGGCGTCGTTGCGCTCGATATAGAGGTTGGCGATCTGACGCACGACCTGATCGGTGTCGCCTTCAAGGAGGCGGCCCGTGCCGTCCTCCCGCTTCATGGCGAAGGCGGTCGCGGCCTCACCGTCGCGGAACAGCGAGGCGATCTTCCGGTCGCGGTCGCTTTTCTGGCGAACGGCGGTCAAAACCTCGGGCAGGGCGGTCTTGGGCAGCACGCGCTTCAGGAGCGCGATCGTTTCGCCGGCCTCGATCGACTGTACCTGTTCCCGGTCGCCGAGCATCTTGATGGTCATACCGGTCTCGGCCTGCAACTCGAGAAGGCGCAGCATCGGACGAGGGCCGATCTGGCTGATCTCGTCCACGACGAGAACGGTCTTGGCGTCGGGGCGGAATTCACCGGTGTCGATGGCGTTGAGGAGCGGATGGAGCGCCCACGTCTCGTCGACGCCGGCGTCTTGAGGGCGTCGGCCTGCCGCCAGGCGGTCGACATGCCGACGATTGTTCGTCCGTCCGAAGCCCATGCGTCCACCAAGGGCTTTAGGAGGGTGGTCTTGCCCGATCCCGCGACGCCGGTGAGGAGCGAGGCTTGCCGCCGCCGCCGAGCGCATGGATGGCAGCTCGCTGCTCCCGCGAGAACCGGATGCCCGCATCGCTTGCCTCGGCGGCTTCGATCGCGCGCCGGATCGTTGCGTCGGAGAGCGCGTCGGAGCGGTCGAGCGCCGCGAGCCTGGATTTCTCGGCGACGTCGCGCTCGATCCGCAGCTGCTCGGTATGGCTGAAGCGGATTTTGCCTTCGTGGACGCCGAAGATGAGGGCGACGGAATTGCCGTCATGGATGAAGCCGCGCTTCTCGAACAGATCCACCACGGCATCGACGTCATCCCGCCCGCCCGTCGCCCCCGCATCGATCAGGCCGCGGGCGGCATGGACGCGCAGCCGCTCGGCGTCGAGGACGGCCGCCGTCTGGAATTCCGCCGAGAGCGCTTCCGACGCTAGAGCGTAGGCCGCCTCATGGCGCTGGGCCTCCGTCCGCTGCACGCGCGCCGCCGCGTCGAGGACGGTTTTGGGCGTCCAGCCGATGGCAGCCGCTTGTTCCCGCCAGACCGATTGCGCCTCGTCCTTGGTTTTGCCGAGCCGTCCGGCCGCGCTTGCTTCATGCAGGATCTGCTTCTTGCGCTCGAGCGAGAGCTCGTCCCACTCCATCGCGTTCTCTTTGGCATAAGCCCTTGCGTCGCCGATCACCTGGCGGTCGCGCTTGGAAAAGGTCGCAACCGCGCCTTCGGGGATATCGAGAGCAACGACGGCCTCGCCATCGGCGTCGAGCCCGACCCGGACGCCGAGCGCCCGCAGGCGGTCGGCAAGCCGCGCCTGGAAGAACGCGCCGTATTCATGGACCTTGTGGGCGGTCAGCGCCTTGGAATTGATCGAGCCGACCCGTCCATCGTCGGTGACCACGAGGTTCGGGATGAAATTGTGCAGATGATAGTGGGGATCGCCGGCGATCGGCGCGTCCATCAGATAGGTCGCCCGCTCCGGCCCGTTCTGGACGGCAAGGGTCGGCCGGGCGGCGTCATGCGCGAAGGTCACCCAGCCGATCTCGCCGCGCTCGGAGCCTTTCTCGCCCGCATGCCCCTTCCTCGCGACGCTTTCGCCGACGACAACGGCGGCGGTGTCGAGACGGTCGTCGTGACGGCGGAGCGCGTCGAGGAGAACCTGCAGAAGGTTCCGGTCGCGGTCACCGCCTTCACCACGGAACAGCTTCGCGTGAACCGGATAAATTCGCTCGACGATGTCGCGCAGCGCACGCCGAACTTCACGATGACGGAATACAATCAGGCCGAGCCCGAATTCTTCATTCGCGGTATCGGCACCGATATCGGCATCGCCGGCAACGCGGGCGGCGACCCCTCCGTGGTCATGATGCTCGACGGCGCCTATCTCTCGCGCGGCGGTGCCAATCTCGAACTCTACGATCTGGAACGCGTGGAAGTGCTGCGCGGACCGCAGGGAACGCTGTTCGGAAAGAACGCGCTCGGCGGCGTGATCCAGCTTGTCACCCGCAAGCCGACAGACGACTTCTACTACGAGGGTTCGGCGACTTACGGGGCCTACAACACCATCGAGGGACGTGGACTGGTGAACGGGCAAGTCGCCAACGACCTCGACGCGACGCTGTCGGTCGCCTACACGCACCACAACGGCTACACCTTCAACGAAACCACCGACCATCACGACGACGACGACAACAATCTGGGCGCGCGCCTCTCGCTGCGTTACCGCCCGACGCAGGACATCGACTGGATCGTGACCGCGGACTGGACGCATGTGCATGCCAACGGCGACATTCGCCACAACAATTGCGATCCGACCTTCGCCGGCGGCGTGCATTGCGTGGGCATCAATCCCTCGCCGCGCATCACCGACTCCACGATCGACGGGTTTCTGCATCGGGACGTCTGGGGTCTCACGTCCAATCTCGACTGGAAGACCGACTACGGCACGCTGACCTCGGTCACCGCCTACCGGAATTCGCGCTACGACCACCTCGACTCGTTCTTCAGCAATCCGATCAATCCGCCGAACGAGATCGAATTGATCAACGAAGTCGCCGAGGCTGCGCGGGATTTCAGCCAGGAGCTGCGCTTCGCCTTCGGCGATCCCGACGGGAGGGTCAACGGCCAGACCGGCGCCTACTATCTCAATGAGTACGTGAACCAGGACTATCTGCTGAACCAGATCTTCTTTGTTCCGGCGTTAACCGGCCGCGTGCACTTCCCGCAGACGGTGAACACGACCAGCGCGGCGCTGTTCGCCCAGGGCAATCTCAAGATATTCGACAACCTGACATTGACGCTCGGCGCGCGCATGACGTGGGAAACCAAGCATGCTCATCTGGCGGCCGTGCTGGATGCGGGTCCTGGATCTCCGCCGCCGCTCGACGCGCCCTATGACGTGCACGCGCATGACAGCTGGAATGCGTTCACGCCGCACATGGGCTTGAACTACCAGGTGACGGACAATGCGATGACCTATCTGACGGCCTCGCGCGGGTTCAAGAGCGGCGGCTATCAGGGCGACGCGGGCACCGGCGCCAGCGCGGCCATCGCTTTCAACCCGGAATATGCCTGGTCCTATGAGGCCGGCGCGAAAACGCAGTGGTTCGACAACAGGCTTCGCCTGAACCTCGCGATCTTCCGCACCTTCCATAAGGATCTGCAGGTGTCGCAGCTCGTGCCGTTCTGCTGTATCGTCGTCGGCAACGCGGCGCGGGCCCGGGAGGACGGTGTCGAGCTCGAGGCGGTGGCAGAACCCATCGACGGGTTCACCGTCAATGCGAGCTACGCTTACCTGAAAGCGAAATATACGAGCTTCGCCACGGGCGCCACCTCGAATGACACGGGCAACTACCTCACGCGCGCGCCGAGCAACAAATACAATATCGGCGCGCAGTACACGTTCCCCATCAACGGCTCTGATCAGGCACTCATCCGCGGCGATTACACCTACCAGACGAAAATGTTCTACGACCCGACGAACGATCCGACGACCGAGCAGAAGGGCTATGGTCTCTTCGATGCTCGCGCCTCCGTCACCTTCGACGACGGGCGATTGGAGGCCGCGCTATGGGGAAAGAACCTCAGCAACGCTTTGGTGACCAACAATATCGTGGCGGTCGACTTCTTCGGCCAGCAGCTTGTGACCTATCTGCCGCCGCGGACATTCGGCGTCACGCTGACCTATCATTCGTAATGGCATGAAGGCGCCGGCGCCGGGGGAAAACCCTCCGGCGCCGCTCCGTCGAACGGGAGGACGCCATGGCCGAAGTCAAAACCCGTCACATCTGCTCCTATGAAGCGACGCTCGAACCGGTTCAGCACGACACGGGCGTTGCCCATTTCGGCCGGCGCATGATCGCGGTCGTCACCGGAGGCGCATTCGACGGCGAGCGCATCAGGGGCACGGTGCTGAACGGGGGCGGCGACTGGGCGACCATCGAAGAAGCTCGCGACGTCCTGCGGCTCGATGCGCGCGTCACCTGGCAGACGCACGATGGCGCCAAGATCTACGTTTCCTATCGCGGCGTGCTGCGGCCGCTATCCGTGTTGCAGAAGATCGCCGCCAACCGCACACAGAACACGGATGACGGCAGCACTTATTATTTCCGCACCACCCCCGTCTTCGAGACCGGCGACGTGCGGTATCAATGGCTCAACGACATTGTGGCGGTCGCAATCGGCGGCTTGATCCCAGGCGGCGTCAAGTATGAAGTGTTCGAGATTTTGTAGAATTGTGGCGTGTGTACTGCGGCGCATGGATCACATGTAACGATACTGATACATCTCGTTACAATTTCGCGCTGATACGCTCGGCGCGATCGACCTGTTTCGATTGTCAACGTCCTGAATCTATTTGATTATGTGCGCGCATGCTGTGGGGGCAGCACCGCTTTCTTACAGAGTTTAGGGGCTGCCCGTCATGCCGAAGTGCTTTTCCATGCGCGCATCGTTGTTGTCCGGCGCAGCCGTCCTCTTTGCATCATTTCCGCTCGCAGTTCCGGCGACCGTCGCGATGCTCGCTGTATCGCCGGCCTTTGCCGCCGGGGGCACCGGCGGCAGCGCGAACAATGGCGGAGAAGCGGGCGGTCTTGGCGGTACTTCTTATACCGGTGTAGCCGGTACCGCCGGCGTCGCAAGCGGCAACGCGGCGAGCGGCGGCGGCGGTGGCGGAGCGGGTGGCGGCGCCGGCGGAGCCGGCGGCGGTAACAGCGGTGCAGGGACCGCGGGCGCCGGCGGCACGGCAGCGGCGCCGAACGGCGCGGCCGGTGGCAACGCATCCAGCAGCGGCGGTGGTGGCGGCGGAGGCGGCGGCGCCAACGGAGATGGCGCCGGGGAGACGGCGCTTGCCAACACGGGCGTGCTGGCCGGCGGAAATGGCGGCGCCGGCGGCAATGGCGCGAGCAGCGGATCTACCGGCGGCGGCGGCGGCGGCGCGGGCGGCTTCGGCTCGATCATCACCGGCCTCAACAGCGTGAATTCCAACAGCGGCACGGTGACAGGCGGCAATGGCGGCGCCGGCGGCAGCGGTTATGGCACGAATGACATCGGCGGAAATGGTGGCGACGGCGGGACGGCCGTGACCGTGACCCAGACCGGCGCCACCTTCACCAACACCGGCACGATCACAGGAGGCGCTGGCGGGGCGGCCGGCACGGGCTCGAACAGCGCCACCGCAGGCGTCGGTGGCGTCGGTGGCATCGGCATCGAAGGTCTAGACCTCACGATCGTCAACAGCGGCGCGATCAGCGGCGGCATGTCCGGCGCGACGACCCCCGTCCAGGCCGATGCGATCCTCTTCGATGGCGGGATCAACAGCCTCACGCTCGACGCGGGGTCCACCATCTCCGGCGACGTCGTCGCGTTCAGCGCGTCGGATACGCTGGCGCTCGGAGGTGCGGCGAATGCCAGCTTCAACGTGTCGGCGATCGGCACAACGGCCACGTCCACGACGACCGCCGCGCAATATCAGAATTTCGGCATCTTCGAGAAGACCGGCACGAGCGACTGGACGCTCACCGGGACGACGACTGCGGTCACCTCGTGGCAGATTCTCGCGGGCACGCTTTCGATCGCGAGCGACGCCAACCTCGGGGCATCGACTGGCATCGTAACGCTTAACGGCGGCACTCTGCAATTCACCGCTGCCGCATCAAGCGCGCGCGCGATCACCATCGGCACAGCGGGCGGCATCATCGACAATGACGGCAACGCCGTGACTCTTTCCGGTGTGCTGTCGGGGAGTGGCGCGCTGACCTCCGTCGGCTCGGGCACGCTGATCCTCGCCGGCGTCAATACCTATACGGGCGGCACGACCATCTCGGCGGGCAGTATGCAAGTCGGAAACGGCGGATCGACCGGTTCGATCACCGGCCCCGTCGTCGACAATGCCACGCTCGCTTTCGACGTCGACGGCGCGACGTCGGAGGGCGGACCCATCTCCGGCAGCGGTGGGCTGGTTCAGGAGGGGGCAGGCGTCCTCACATTGAACGGCACAAACACCTATACGGGCGGCACAACGGCAACAGCGGGCCTGATCAATTTCAACGCAGCGGCCAATTTCGGATCGGCGGCCGAGCCCAACATCACGCTGAACGGCGGCGGCCTGCAATGGGCGAGCGGGACGACGCTCGACATCTCTGCCGATGTCGCGCCGATCGGGTCGAACGGTGCAACCTTCGACACCAACGGCAACAACGTCTCCTTCGCCACGGCGCTCACGGGAACCGGCGGCGTCACCAAAGCTGGTGCGGGCGTGCTGACCTTCACCGTCGCCAACACCTATTCCGGTGGAACGACGGTGACGGGAGGGCTCATAAATTTCAGCGCGCTCTCGAATTTCGGAACGGCGGCACAGCCCAGCATCACGCTCAACGGCGGCGGCTTGCAATGGGCCAGCGGCAACACGCTCGACATCTCTCCTGACCTGACGGCCATCGGGTCCAATGGCGGGACGTTCGATACCGACGGCAACAACGTCACGCTTGCGGGCGTGTTATCCGGCGCCGGCGGCGTCACCAAGGTCGGCACCGGTACGCTCACCCTCACCAGCACCGAGACTTACAGTGGCGGAACGATCGTCTCCGGCGGCACGCTGCAGATCGGCGACGGTGGCGTGGACGGCGCGATCTCGGGCAGCCTTGTGGACAACGGCACCGTGGTGTTCCGGCGGCCCAACTCCGTGACCTTCGCCGGCGCGATATCCGGCAACGGCACGCTGATCTGGTCCGGCCCGGGCACGCTGACGCTCACGGGCGACAATGCGTACAGCGGTGCAACCGTGATCAACGGCCCGCTGGTAATCGACGCGTCTGGGCCGAGCGCGCTGCTCGGCGCGATCTCCGGCAGCGGCGGCCTTACGCAAGCAGGTCCGGGCGTGCTGACGCTGGGCGGCGCGAACACTTTCTCGGGTGGAACCACCGCGACCGCTGGACTGATCAATTTCAATTCGGTCGCGAATTTCGGCACGAGTGCCACGCCCAATATCACGCTCAACGGTGGCGGCCTGCAATGGGCGAGCGGGACGACGACAGACATCTCCTCCGATCTCGATCCGATCGGCGCGAACGGCACGACCTTCGACACCAACGGCAACAATGTCGCCTTCGGCACCGCGCTCACCGGCGCCGGCGGCGTCACCAAGGCCGGCGCGGGAATCCTTACCCTCACCACCGCCAATGCCTATGCGGGCGGCACGACGGTGACGGGGGGCCTGATCGATTTCGACTCCCTTGCCAATTTCGACGACGGCGCGATCACGCTGAACGGCGGCGGACTGCAATGGTCGACGGGAACGACGCTCGACATTTCCTCGCACCTGACCGCGCTCGGCGCGAATGGCGGGACCTTCGACACCAATGCCAACAACGTCATGCTGGCCACGGCGATCTCGGGCGCGGGTGGCGTGACCAAGGCCGGCCCCGGCACGCTGACGCTCACGCCGGTCGAGACCTACACCGGCGCGACAGTCGTGAGCGGCGGCACGCTGCTCGTCAACGGCTCGATCGCCGCCTCGAGCGGCATATCCGTGCAGTCCGGCGCCACGCTGGGCGGATCCGGCGCGGTGCCGACCCTCAGCGTCCTCGCGGGCGGCACTGTCGCGCCGGGAGCGGCGGGCGGCATCAGCACGCTCACCGTCGATGGCAGCGCGAAGTTCGCTGCCGGTTCGATCTACGCCGTCAATATCTCGGCGTTGAGCGCCGACAAGCTTCTCATTTCGGGAAGCGCAAATCTCGGCCGCGCCACGCTCCAGATCAATCCGACCGGCAGCTTCGCGCTCGGCCGGCAATACACCGTGCTGACGGCCACCGGCGAACTCGGCGCCACTACATTCGGCGGCATCACGACAACCGGAAGCTTCGGAACGCTCGCCAACGGCGCCGCGCTCGTGCCGGTCGCGACCTACGATATGAACGACGCTTTCGTGACCATCGATGCGGCGACGATCTCGCCTTTCCTTCCGTCGGGGGCTTCGAGGAACCAGATGAACGTTGCGGGCGCGGTCGATGCGGCAATGACGGGCGGTGGCGCGGTGGCGACATTCGCACCGCTCGCCACCCTGTCGCCCGCCGGTCTGGAATCGGCCCTGGCGGGCTTCTCCGGCGAAGTGGCGGCCAGCGCCCAGGACCAGGCGATCGATGCGGCCGGCGGCTTTATCGACGTGCTGACGGATGCCGCTGCGGTCGGCAGCGCCGCCTGGTATACGCAGACCGGTGCGCGCAGCTACGTGCGGCTTGCCGATAACGGACCGGTTTCCGGCCTCATGGCAGCGCCCGATCGTGACAGCAACTCCGGCTTCAATCTCTGGGGAAATATCGGCGGCGCCGCCAACGACGCCAGCGCCAACGCCAAGCTCGGAACACACGCGACAAACGCGGGAACCTATGGCGGGGTCGTGGGCCTCGGCTACCGCGCGCCCGACGATCGCGCCACGATCGGCCTCGCGCTCGGCTATTCCGATATCGACTGGACCCTCGCCGATACGCTCGGCAAAGGTCGAGCGGTCGCCTACCAGGGCGGCGTCTACGGCGCGATCATGTATCGGCAGGCCTACATCTCGGCGCAGGCAATGATCGCGTCCTACGCCGTGACCACGACGCGCACGGTGAGCTTCGGCGGCACCAACATCTATCAGGGCAAGGTCTCCTCCAACAGCGACGGCATCCGTCTCGAGCTCGGCCGGCGTTTCGCGATGGATGCGGGCTGGCTGTCGCCGTACCTGAGCGGTTCGATCGCGCAACTCGACACACCCCTCTATTCCGAAACGACACTCGCCGGTTCATCTACCTTCGCGCTCAACTACGCGTCGGCTGCGCATACGGACACGACGAGTGAGCTTGGCGCCGCCTATGACAGCGGTTTCGGCAGCACCTCGGGCGAACTGCTTACGCTTCATGCGCGTCTCGGCTGGCTGCACGATTACGCCGCCGGAATCCGGGACAGCGCCACGTTCTCCGGCTTCACAACGACGGGCTTCACCGTCTATGGCGCCTCGCCGTCCAAGGATGCCGCGCATCTGGTCTTTGGCGTCGAGCAGGACTGGGATGGCCTCGCTCTCACCCTCGACGCCCAGGGCCTCCTCGGCAAGTCGAGCCGCAGCTTCGGCGGCAACGCGGGGATCGCCTACCGGATGTGAGGCGCCCTGACCGCGCCGGGCCCCGCAGGCGCCCCTCGGGGCCGGTCCTTGCCATCCAGACGCGCCTTAAGTATGTGATCCGGCCTCGCGGACAGGTGGCTGAGCGGTTGAAAGCACCGCACTCGAAATGCGGCATACGGGCAACCGTATCGAGGGTTCGAATCCCCTCCCTGTCCGCCACCCCATCCGGGTCCATTCCGGACACATGGGTGACGTGCGAGCGTGGACCGTTGACGCTTCGACGCTCGAGGAAATGGACCCTGCCCCGAAGCTCGCATCGCTCTGCAAACTGCTACCAGGCGATCTCGAACGTACAGGCCGGCGCTCCCATGGCCTGGCAGTCGGTTTCGGTCACGCGCGCGCTTTCGTTTACGAGACGAGAATACAAACGCGCGAACGTTGCCGCGTAGAAATCGCAATAGGGTTCGGCGGAACGCTGGCCGCGGCAGATCGAACAGTCTCGAATCGTGAACAGTGTCGGGCGCCCGTGCCTCGCTGAGAACATGCCGCTACCGACAAACGTCCAGGCGTTCCTGGCTATCGCCTTCGCGAGCATACGGCTCGACAGTCTGTCAGGACAGCAACGCAACGCGATTTGGGCCGGCCGCGGAATGCGGCAACGCAGCAGATAGTCGGCGGTGCGCTGCCCTGCGATCCGACCGACTGCACGGGCCCGATCATCGCCGAGGTCGTCGTGAAGGACCCGATGAAGTCGCCAGACCTCATGCTCATCCACCATTTCCGTCGGCTGCTCGAACAAATACGCGTCGAGCCCGGAAGCTTGGAAAATGCGCCGGACGGATTGCGGGCTTTCCACTTCGCCCAGCGCTTCGACGATGCGGATGATCGCATTCGGCCCGATCTTGCCGCTGCGGTTGTCGCTTGCGGCGGCGGCCCTCATCTCGTGCGTACCCATGCGGTCGCGATCATGGCGTTGTGACAGGTGTCTCCTCGAGTTGCTCGGTCCCGCCGCCGCAAGCCATGATCTCCGCCTGGCGCGGCCCGCTTATCTTGCGGTTATGGCTGGTTTTCCATTCCATGCCGCTCGTGTCCGCGCGCTTGCGCGACGAGTCGAAGCCGAAATCGACCCTCGCCCTGGATTGCGGCCCCCAATAATTGACGCGGCCGAGATCGTAGAATTTTCGCTCGAAGCCCGAGCGCAGGAAGGCCTTGAGACAGCCCAGAAGGTAGCGGCGGCGAGCTCCAGAGCCGGCCCAGGGATAGGAGAACAGGGCCTTGTTCATATAGAAGCGCCGATAGTTGTGCATCACGCGGTCGAGCAATTCGGACCGATCCATCGCGTCCGGCTTCATGATCGGCGTGACGAAATTGTATTTCTCGTAGTCGAATACCTCGACCTTGTTTCCGAGCTCGCGAAACAGATCCGAAAACGGCCATGGCGTGTACATGGACCAGTTGGCGAGATCGGGCTTCCAGTCCCTCGCCATCCGGTAGGTTTCTTCGAGGGTCTCCCGGGTTTCATTTTCGAGACCGACGATGAACTGCGCTTCGACGACGATCCCTGCGCCGCGCAGCAATTGGACCGCCTTCTTGTTCTGCGCGACCGTCGTCTCCTTCTTGAACCGGTCGAGCTTCAGTTGCGCGGCAGCCTCCGTACCGAGCGAGACATGGATGAGGCCCGCTTTTCGATAGAACGGCAGGAGCGCTTCGTCCCGCAGGATGTCGGTCACGCGCGTGTTGATGCCCCAAGAATCTTGAGATCGCGCCGGATCAGCTCCTCGCAAAATGCGACGAACTTCTTCTTGTTGATGGTCGGCTCCTCGTCCGCCAGAATGAAAAATCCGACGTCGTGGTCCCGAATAAGGGCTTCGATCTCGTTGACGACGCGCTTCGGGTCACGAATGCGATAGTCACGCCAGAATTTCCACTGGGAGCAGAAGCTGCAGGTGAATGGGCAACCACGCGCCATGCTCGGAATGGCCACGCGCTTTCCCATGGGGATGTAAATATATTTGCTCCACTCGAGCACGCCCCAATCCGGAGCGATGGCATCGAGATCCTTGATCGTGGGCGCTGCCGCCGTGGCGACGACCTTTTCGCCTTCACGAAACGCAATGCCTCTGACCTCGTGCCTCGCCTCGGTCCAACGGCCCCTTTGCAGCGCACGCAGCACGTCCACGAAGATCTCTTCGCCCTCGCCCCTGACGATGGCGTCGATCCATGGCGCCTCGGCCAGGACCTGCTGGTAAATGAACGTCGCGTGGATGCCGCCTAGCACCGTCAGGGCGGCAGGATGGATCTCCTTTGCCAGCTGGAGGAGACGCTCCGCCTTGTAGATCGAGGGCGTGATCGCGGTCGCGCCGATCACGTCCGGCTTCTCCTCGACCAGGATCTTGCGTACCTGTTCTTCCGAAAGGTCGTTCGTCATGGCATCGACGAAACGGATATCGTCAAAACCAGCTTTCCTGAGGGCGCCGGCTATATAGGCCGCCCAAGCCGGCGGCCAATTGCCCGCGATTTCGGCACCACCAGAATGGTAGTTGGGGTGCAAAAGCAGAATGCGCATCTGGCCTCACCTCGATCTGTCATGTAAATTTGACATCAAGCCAAAGTGACATTTTTGATGTGGATCAAATCGCGTCGGTGTCGGGTCTGTTCGATGGCGGACGTTCCCTTTGCGGCTGGACAAGCCGCTCCTCCAACCAAGAGCTGAGATGAAACGGCGGTCCGTCGCGCGCATCGCATTTCCAGCAGAGAGCCGGCTCGGTGGGGAACTCCGCGGCACCGATTATCATGACGCGTTCGAAGCCGAACTGACCGATCCAGGCGTGACGCCGGCGGAGATATTTTCGCGCTTGTTGCGCGCGACGCCCGCGTGGGTGGAACTCCTCGTCGGGCTCCGCGATCGCATCGTATCGGTGCTCGGCCTGAAACAGGTCGGCGAACTGGCCGGCACGGGAACGCCGGCCCCGACGACGTACAAGCCGGGAGATCGGCTCAGTATCTTCACCGTGCGCACCGTCGACGATACGGAGATCGTCGTCGGAATCGACGACACGCATCTCGACGTGCGGATGAGCTGCCTGAAGCGGCTTTCCGGCGGCCGGCCGGTCTATGTCCTGGCGACGCTGGTGCGGACACACAATCGTCTCGGGCGGCTGTACATGCTTCCGGTCGGCCCCTTCCATCGCCTGATCGTGCGGATCGGCATGCGGAGACTCGAGGTCTGAGGTTCGCAAGCTGTCTTCACTTCGCTGTGATCGCCTCTTACATGCGGGTCCGTGGCCACATGATCTCATCGAACCAGGGCCTCGACTGATGGCAGAGTGGCCCCGAACGCGAGGGGAATCCGGCATCGTGCGCAACGAAGCCATGAGGATCGGCGAGCTTGCCAGGAGAGCAGGCGTCAATGTGCAGACTTTGCGCTTCTACGAACGTGAAGGCCTGCTTCCCTCTCCGTCGCGCACGGCCTCGGGCTACCGGGCCTATTCGCCGGCCGATCTCGAGCGCGTGCGCGTCATCCGGGTCTGTCAGCGGATCGGCTTCACGCTGAAGCAAGTGCGCGCAGTGATCGAGCCGCATGGCGTGCTGGCCTCGCAATGCGCGGAGTTCAACTGAAGTCCGGCGCCCGCGACAAGATGCTCGAATCGGCCCGGCAACGTCTCGCCGAACTGGACGAGAGCCTTGCGACGCTCGCGCAGATGCGGGCTGACATGGAGCTTCTGGTGCGGACCTTGTCGGACGGGGATCTCAGCGTCTGCCCGGCTTCGCGCACAGCAAGCTGCCCCCGCTGATTGCACGAGAAGGCTTCACGAAACCGTGTGCTCAACAGCGCGTCCTTGACCTTGCACCTAGGTACAGGGTGCAGGCTCGGTCGCGCGAAATGAGGACGCCCGCATGACCCGTATCAAGATCATTGCCCTCGTGAGTGTGACATGTGTTCTCGCGATTGGCGGGCTCCTATGGGCCGGCATGAGCGTGATGGACCGCGGCGGCGGCATGGTGCCGACAGGCACGAGTGCGCGGGAATTCGCAACGGCAGCGGTCGGCACCCCGGTCAAGCTGATTGTCCTCGTCGAGCGGGTGGATGGCAGTGGCGCGGTCGGTGCGCAGATCCTGAACAAGGACGGCGACAACGGTTACGCCCGCAGCGGCAGCCACATCTCTCTGACAATCCCGGCCAACACCGACTACCTCATGGGCGGCCGCAGCGACGTCAAGCCGGATGCCGTGCTGCAGATCAACGGTCATCTGTCGTCGCCCGGACACCTGACATTGCGCAACGTCGTTGTCCTCACCGGTTTCGTGCACCTGCAGGCATGATCCCCGGACCCATTTTTCTCGGACTGGCCGGGTGGCTCGCGACGGTCGGCTTTGGCGTGACCTTGTGCCTTCCGCTCGGGCTCAAGCTCCTCGGTGTCGACGGCGGCTCCTGGCGCGCGGTCATGCGCCTTCACTATCCGCTGGGTCTTTCCATCCTGGCAATCGCCTTCGCCCATGCGTGGATTCCCCTGACGTCCGGCCAGCTCGGGCGTGTCTTCGGGCTCGGCATCGCTTCCGGCTTTGCCGCGTACGCGTTGATGGTTGTCCAATGCGGCCTGGGGATCGCTCTATACCGCACCGTCGCCGTGGGGCCGGCCCTCAGGCGCACCCATCTGGCAACCATGGCGGTGCTTGTCATGGTTATCGCGCTGCATGCCGGGCTATACGTCTTGCACTGACATCCCGATCAGACCGCCATGGTCGCGTTGCGGCGCGTCCGCCGGCAACCGGCGCCCGCATTTGCGGTCGGCGACGAACCGTTTTCTAATGGGCCAGGATTTGAACTTTTCATGGTCCAGGACGAACTGCCCGATGCGCGGCGGCCGCGCGGACGCTATCCCGCCTATACGCGCGGGCGGCTCGCGCAATTCGCGCGCCGGCTGCGACAGGCGATCTACCCCCACGCGGCTACAGTCGACCGCATGGCCATCGCGGGTCCGACCGACCGGATCGCCCGTGACGACGCCATGCGACTGCCATTTCGCGATTGCGGAATTGGCGAGCAATTGGGACCGCGCTGGGCGACCTATTGGGTCCGCGTGAACGCAACGGTGCCCGAAGCGTGGCGCGGCGCACGCGTCGATCTCTACTGGGACTCGCGCTCGGAAGCGCTGTTGCGCCTCAACGGACATTCGAAACAGGGCCTTAATCCGGATCGGCACACGGCCGTTCTGATCGACCGTGCGAGGGGCGGCGAGACGATCGAATTCACGCTCGAGGTTGCTTGCAATGGCATGTTCGGCGCGGGCGACGAAATCGTGCATACGGGACGCGAGGACTATCGCATCCATGCCTGCGAGCTGCGCCGCTTCGATCCCAAGGCCTGGCGCCTTTATTACGACTTCGAGGCGCTGCGCCAGCTCGAGGCCGATCGCGAGCCGCCGCAATCGCCGCGCTCACACGGCGGCGTGCCGCGCAAGATCGTCCGGCCGGCACTCGATACCACCTGGGCCGGCCGCCTGCTCCATGAGTTGAACCGCGTCTGCAATGCCGCCGATCCGCGCGATCCCGGCACGTGGAAAGCGGCGCATGCGATCCTGGCGCCGCTTCTCGCGGCGAAGAACGGCAGCGTTTCTCACGAGCTCTCGGCGATCGGCCACGCGCATCTGGACACGGCGTGGCTGTGGCCCATCGATGAAACGCGGCGCAAGGCCCAGCGCACCTTCGCGACCGCGATCGACCTGATGGAGCGCTATCCAGAGTTCAAATTCGCCTGCTCGCAGGCCTATCAATATGCCGTCATCGAAGAGACCGATCCGGAGCTGTTCGCGCGCATCCGGGCGAAGATCGCAAGCGGGCAGTGGATTCCGACAGGCGGGAGCTGGGTCGAGCCGGATTGCAACCTGCCATGGGGCGAGTCGCTGTGCCGCCAATTTCTTTATGGACAGCGCTATTTCGAATCCCATTTCGGCGCGCGCTCGACCGTGTTCTGGAACCCGGATGTGTTTGGCTATGACGGCCAACTGCCTCAGCTGATGCGCGAGGCGGGCATGACCCGTTTTCTGACCCAGAAGCTGTCCTGGAATCGCTTCACCCAGCCGCCGCATCACAGCTTCCGCTGGCGTGGCATCGACGGCAGCGAGGTGCTGACGCATTTCCCGCCGGTCGACACCTACAATGCCAATGGCGCGATGGAGGAGCTGCGCTATCACGCCGCGAACTACAAGGACGCCGATCGCTCGGCGGACGCCTTTTACCTGTTCGGCTATGGCGATGGCGGCGGTGGCGCCAATGCCGAGATGATCGAGCTGCTGGCACGCGCGAAGGATCTGCAAGGCGTGCCGCGCTCCTCAATCCGCACGCCCGACGAATTCTTCGACCGTCTGGCGCGCGACACGGACTCTCTCGGCGCCGTCGATGGCGAGCTCTATTTCGAATATCACCGCGGGGTCTATACGAGCCAGGCCGAGACCAAGCGCCTGAACCGGCTGTGCGAGACGCGGTTGCAGGCGCTCGAATTCCTCGCCGTCGCCAGCGCGCTGTCCGGCCGCGCAGCGCCGGCGCCGGCCGAGATCGAAAAGCTGTGGCGCACGGTGCTCACTAACCAGTTCCACGACATCCTGCCCGGCAGCTCCATCGGCGAGGTCTATGCCCGCACGCGCGCCGAGCTCTCCGATACGGCGGAGGAGGCAAGACATGCGGCGCGCCGCATGCTCGACGCGCTGTGCGAAGGCGAGGGCGCGCTGCCGATTAACACGCTCGGCTTTGCCCGCGCCGAAGTGACGAAGACGCCGGACGACGCGCTTGCCTATGTGAGCGCGGCACCGTTCTCGGCCGGTGCCATCGGCGCCTGCCGCGATGAGGCGATGGGGAGCGAAAGCGCCGATGTTTTCGTGCTCGAGAACGACCAGATGTCGGCACGGCTGTCGCGCGACGGGTTGCTGCAATCGTTGGTCCACAATGCGAGCGGCCGCGAGGCGCTGTCCGGGCCGGCGAACCGGATGCTGCTGCACGAGGACAGGCCGCTCGACTACGACGCCTGGGATATCGATCCGAGCGCGCTGGAAACCGCGCGCGACGCGGCACCCGCGCTTGAAGCGAAGCTGGTCCTGCGAGGAGGCTTGCGCGCCGAGGTCCGCTTCGAGCGCAAGCTCGGCGCATGCAGCCGCATGGTCCAGACGGTGCGCCTCGACGCGGGCTCGGATCATCTCGAATTCGACACGACGATCGACTGGGGCGAGCGCAAGACGCTGCTCCGGGCGATGTTTCCGCTCGCGGCTCATGCGCCGACGGCGGCCTATGAGACGATGTTCGGCGCCGCCGCGCGACCGACGCATGCCAATACCGACGCCGATCTCGCGATGTATGAAGTGCCGGGCCAGCGCTGGGCCGACCTGTCGGAGCACGGTTTCGGCGTGTCGCTGCTGAGCGATGTGCGGCATGGCTATTCCTGTTTCGGCAACAAATTGGCGTTGAGCCTTCTGCGCGGCCCGGTCTCGCCCGATGCGAACGCCGATATCGGCAAGCACCATCTGCGCTATGCGCTCTACCCGCACGAAGGCGACTGGCGTGCGGCGAACACCGTCGCGCACGCTGCCTGCTTCGCGCGCCCGCTGCTGTGGGCGACAGGCAAGCCGGCTGCAATCCTCGAACGCCCGCTTGTGCAGGCCTCGCCGTCGAATGTCGTGATCGACACGATCAAGCAGGCGGAAGACGGCGAGGGCTGGGTGATCCGCCTCTATGAAAGCCACGGCGGCAGCACCGTCGCGCATCTCGATTTCGGCGTGCCCGTGCGGGCGGCATGGCTGAGCAATACGCTGGAAGACAAAATCGCGCCGCTCACCCTCGCCGCGAACCGAAGTACGCTTGCCTTGCGGCCGTTTCATATCGCCACGATCCGACTGCGCTGAAAGCCGTCGCTATGAGGAGACAGAACGCCATGCTGCGCCATCTTGCCGTTCTCTGTGCATTCGCCGTCACGGCCGCTTGCGCAACAGGCGCAGCCGACGCGCAAACGCCGCCCGCCTTCGCAGCGGCGGAAGGCGACTATGTCGCCCATGATTTCAAGTTCCGCTCCGGCGAGAGGCTGCCCGCGTTGAGGCTCCACTACACGACGCTCGGCGCGCCGCATCGCGACGCGCAAGGGCATGTGACGAACGCCGTGCTCATCCTCCACGGCACGGGCGGCGACGGCCACCAGTTCTTGCGGCCCCAATTTGCGGGCGTCCTGTTCGTGCCAGGGGGACTTCTCGACCCCGCCCGCTACTACATCATTCTTCCCGACGGGATCGGCCACGGAAAATCCTCCAAGCCGAGCGACGGACTGCACGCGCGCTTCCCGCATTACGGCTATGACGACATGGTCGCGGCCCAGCACCTGCTCGTGACGGACGGCCTGCATGTCGATCACCTGCGCCTCGTGATGGGCACGTCGATGGGCTGCATGCAGAGCTTCGTCTGGGGCGAGACCTATCCGGGCTTCGCCGACGCGCTGATGCCGCTCGCCTGCTTGCCGGCGCAGATCGCGGGCCGCAACCGCATGTGGCGCAAGATGATCATCGACGCGATCAAGGACGATCCGGCGTGGCAGGACGGCGACTACAAGACGGAGCCCCGAGCCGCGCTGCGCACAGTCTCCGATATCCTCATGATCGCCGGCAGCGCACCGCTCGTGGCGCAGAAGAATTTTCCGACACGCGACGCGGCGGACAAAGGCGTCGATGACTATGTGAGCAAGGACCTGGCCGAGCTCGACGCCAACGATATTCTCTATCAGGTCGATGCTTCGCGCGATTACGATCCTTCCGCGGGGTTGGCCGGGATCACCGTGCCGGTGATGTGGGTGAATTCCGCAGACGATTTCATCAATCCGCCGGAGCTCGGCATCGCCCAGGCAATCGCACCGCAGCTCAAGAATGGCAAGTTCGTGCTGATCCCGATCAGCGACAAGACGCACGGCCACGGCACGCACACCTGGGCGGCAGTGTGGCAGTCCTATCTGGCGGAGCTGCTCAAGGAGTCCGAGCCGGCGCAGCGCTGAGGTCAGGCACCCTGCCGTGCCAGCACGCTCTTCCGCGCGCCGTAGAGCAGGTAGAAGACGATGCCGATCGCGTTCGCCGTGAAGAAATATTCCTTGGTGATGAGCGGCAGGCTCCAGAAGAGATAGAGGCAGCCCGCGATCGCGAGCGGGCCCACGAGCCACCACAGCGGCACGGAGAAAATGCGCTGGCGGTTGGGCTCGCGGATGCGCAGCACGATCATGCAGACCGAAACGGCGATGAAGGCGCAGAGCGTGCCGGCATTGGCGAGCTCGGCGATTTCGGCGAGCGGCAGGAAACCCGCGAGCGCGGCAGCGATGACCCCGGTCGCGGCCGTGACCACGACCGGCGTGCCGGTCTTCACACTCACGGTCGCGAGCCTCTGCGGCAACATCCCGTCGCGCGCCATGACGAAGAAGATCCGGCTCTGGCCGTACATGAAGGACATGATGACGGTCGGCAGCGCAAGCACTGCCGCGCCGGCGACGAGCTTGGCCGCGAAGCCGTGGTGCAGGCTGTCGAGAATGAAGACGAGGGGCGCCGCACTTTTCGAGAATAATCCCACGGGCGAAGCGCCGATCGCAGCGGCGGCGACGATCATGTAGATCGCCGTGCAGGCGAGCATCGAGCCGATGATGCCGATCTTGAGATCGCGCGCGGGATTGATCGTCTCTTCCGCCGCGGTCGAGATCGTGTCGAAGCCGTAGAAGGCGAAGAAGATGAGCGCGGCCGCCCCCATCACGCCGACATTGGCACCGCCGACCGTGTGGCTGGCGAAACCGTTCGGCATGAAGGGATGGAAATGCGCCGCGTCGAACGCGGGCAGCGCGATGACGACGAAGGCAGCAAATGCCGCAATCTTGATGACGACAAGCACGATGCTGACGGTCGCGCTCTCGCGCGTGCCGAGCATCAGGAGGCCCGCCACCGCGAGTGAGATAAGGACCGCGGGCAGGTTGACGATGCCGCCGGCGCCCGGGCCTGCCAGCACGGCGTCGGGAATGCCGAGGCCTGCGGCCCGGATGAACTCGGCCGCATGGGCCGACCAGCCGACGGCGACGGCGCTGCAGACGACCGTGTATTCGAGGATGAGGCTCAGGCCCACGAACCAGGCGAGCGTCTCGCCCAGAACCGCATAGGTGTAGGTATAGGCGCTGCCGGCATAGGGCATCATCGTCGCCATCTCGGCATAGGCGAGCGCGGCGCAGGCGCACACTGCGCCGGCGATGGCGAAGGAGAGAATCACGGCCGGTCCGGCCAGACCCGCGCCGATGCCGGTCAGGGTATAGATGCCGGTGCCGACGATGGCGCCGACGCCGAACGCGACCAGGTGCGGCCAGCCGAGAGTAGGCCTGAGCGTCTGCCCTGCGGACGCGGTATTGGCGTCGATCGGCTTGCGGCGGGTGAGGAAGGACATGGGGGCGCTTTCCGGAAGACGGGCGGAGAATGAAGGCAATCGGCGCAAGCGCAAGGGGTTCCGCAAGTCCAGCGGACGCGGAGAAGTCACTTTCGCGGCCGCGTCCGGCGCGCAATGATCGCCTCAGACGACAATAGCGGCGCCCCTCGTGGATGGCCGCAGGGAGGACGGAATGGCGGAGATCGTGAGCGGCTCACGCCGCGTCGCTACGGCGGCGCTGGTTGAGAACGCGCAGCGCGCGGCGAAGGGATTCGAAAGTCTCGGCATTGGTCGCGGCGACACGGTCGCACTCTATCTGCGCAACGACTTTGCCTTCCTGGAGGCGAGCATGGCCGCGGGTTTCGTGGGTGCCTACCCTGTGCCTGTCAACTGGCACTACACGGAAGACGAGGCGCGCTATCTGTTCGAGAATTCCGGCGCGCGCGCGATCGTGATTCACGCCGACCTGATCGAGCCCATCCGCGCGGCGATCCCCGCGGATGTTCCCGTCTTCGTGGTGGAGACACCGCCGGAGATCCGCGGCGCCTACGGCATTGCGGCCCAAGCGGGGTGCGTGCCGGCCGGGATGCGCGAATGGGGAGCCTGGCGCGCGGGCTTCGCGCCGCACGCAGGCGCTGCGAGCGAGCCGCCCGGCACGATCATCTACACGTCAGGCACGACGGGCAGGCCCAAGGGCGTACGCCGTGCCCCGCCCACGCCGGAACAGACGGCGGCGGTCACGGCGATCCTCTGCCGCGGCTTCGGCTTTGCAGACTATCTGGCAAAGCCCGATGACATGGTCGTCGCCGTGGTTGGTCCGATGTATCACTCCGCACCGAACGCCTACGGACTCTATGCGGCGCGCATCGGCGCGAACGTGATCCTCGAGCCGCGCTTCGACGCCGAAGATCTGCTCGCGCTGATCGAACGCGAGCGCGTGACCCATATCCACATGGTGCCGATCATGTTCAACCGTCTGCTGAAGCTTCCGGAGGCGGTGCGGCGAAAATACGATCTGTCCTCGCTGCGCTTCGTCGTGCATGCGGCCGCGCCTGTGTCGGCGCCGGCGAAGCAACAGATGATCGAATGGTGGGGGCCGGTCATCAACGAATATTACGGCGCCACCGAGACCGGCATGGTCGTGTTCTGCAGCTCGGAAGAATGGCTGGCGCATCCCGGCACGGTCGGCAGGGCCATACCCGAGGCCGATGTGCGCGTCATCGACGCGGCGGGGCGTACGCTCGGCGTCGGCGAGATCGGCGAGGTCGTGGCGCAGGTGAAGACTATCGCCGACTTCACCTATCACCGTGACGACCAGAAGCGTCGGGACTCGGAAAAGGTGGGGCTTATTGCGCCTGGCGACATCGGCTACTTCGACAAAGACGGCTTTCTGTTCCTCTGCGACCGCGCGAAAGACATGGTGATCTCCGGCGGCGTGAACATCTACCCTGCCGAGATAGAGGCCGAACTCGCGCACATGCCGGGCGTCGCCGATTGCGCCGTATTCGGCATCCCCGATGAGGAATATGGCGAGGCGGTCTGCGCCGTGGTGCAGCCGCAGCCGGGCCAGAGGCTGACGGAGGCCGATGTGCGCGCTTTCCTGCGCGGGCGCGTCGCCGGCTACAAGGTGCCGAAGAAGGTCGATTTCGCTCCCGTGCTGCCGCGCGAGGACTCCGGCAAGATATTCAAGCGGAAGCTTCGCGAACCCTACTGGGAAGGAAAGAGCCGGCTGATCAACTGAGGCGCCTGCCGTTTCTCTCCCCAAGGGAAGGATCAGGCTATTTGCCGGTGAACCGCTGCACACTTCACCGATTGCGCTTTTTGATTGTCGCGCGATTTACCGGTGAACCGCTGCACACTTCACCGATTGCGCTTTTTCGATTGTCGCGCAATTTACCGGTGAACCGCTGCACACTTCACCGATTGCGCTTTATGGTGCCTCCGGACACCAGGGATGAAACACCATGGAACGCTACGATCTGATCGTCGTGGGCGGAGGAATTGGGGGCTCGGCGCTCGCGACGGTGATGGCGAAGGCGGGCAAGCGCGTGCTGTTGCTCGAGCAGTCGACCGTCTACGAGGACCGCGTGCGCGGCGAGTGGATCGCGCCATGGGGCGTGGCGGAGACGAAGCGGATCGGGCTCTACGATCTGCTCCAGCGCGCCGGCGGACATCATCTCGCCCGGCACACGACCTATGACGAGTCCCGCGACGCCGGGGCGTCCGAGGCGCGCACGTTGCCCCTGTCGATGTTCGTGCCCGAGATCCCGGGGCCGCTCTGCATCGGTCATCCGCATCATTGCCAGACGCTGTTCGATGCCGCCGGGCGCGCCGGTGCGGAGGCCTTGCGCGGCGTCGGCGTGACTGCGATTGCGCCCGGCACCGATCCGCGCGTGAGCTATGTCGCGGGCGGCGTGGCGCACGAGGCGGGGGCGCGGCTGATCGTCGGGGCCGACGGGCGCATGTCGAAGACACGCGCGGCCGCCGGAATAGCACTGCATCAGGACAAGCCTCATCACTGGTTCGCAGGGCTTCTCGTCGAGGGCGCCGAAGGCTGGTCCGACGATCTGCAGGCGATCGGCACGGAGGACGATTTCGGCTTTCTCGCCTTCCCGCAGGGCAAAGGACGGGTGCGCGTCTATGGCGGCTACGCGCTCGCACAGAAGAGCCGTTTTCCGGGGCCCGACGGCACGCGACTATTCCTCGACGCGTTCCGCATGAAAAGCGCGCCGAACAACCGCCATCTCGCCGAGGCGCGGCCGGCAGGTCCGCTGTTCAGCTATTTCAACAACGACAGCTGGACCGACGCGCCGTTCGCAGAGGGCGTCGTGCTGGTCGGCGACGCGGCCGGCTGGAACGATCCGATCGTCGGGCTCGGCCTCTCGATCACGTACCGCGATGTGCGCGTTGTCACGGAAATACTGAAGGCATCGGACGACTGGTCGGTCAAGGCATTCGCCCCCTACGCCGAGGAACGGCGCGAACGCATGCGCCGGCTGCGGTTTGCTGCGAGCCTCCAGGCGATGCTCGACATGGAATTCGGCGAAGCGGCGCGGGCGCGCCGGCAGCGCTACTACGCGCGGAGCGAGGCGGATATGTCTCTCGGCTTGCATGCGTTCGCCGTCATGGCCGGACCGGAAGTAGCGCCGGCGGAGATTTTCACCGAGGCGCATCGCGCGCGCGTGATGGGAGGCTGAGCATGGATCTTGCGCGCTTCAACGCGGACTGGCTGAAGGCATGGACCGACAAGGACGTCGAGCGCCTGCTCGGCTTCTACGCCGAGGATGCCGTTTACAAGGACCCGCAGACGGCGGCTGGCATCGAAGGTCATGCGGCGCTGCGCGTCTATCTGACGGGCCTGTTCGGCGCGACGCCGCCCATGACCTACACGCCGGAGGAGATCTGGCCGACGCACAACGGATTCTGCGGTCGCTGGTACTGCACCATGGGCGAGGGTGGCGCGCAGGGAAAGCTGCGCGGTTTCGATCTGGTCGTGCTGAAGGACGGCAAGATCGCATGGAACGAAGTCTATGTGCATCAGCTCTAGGGAACGCCGATGGTGACGGTTGCGATCCTGCGACCGGGCGCGGTCACGCCGCGCTGGCTGAGCGGCGTGCTGCGCGCCGGCGGCATCGATGCGGAGGTGCGCGACTTCGCGGCAAAACGCGTCGGCACAGGCCAGATCGGAGAGAGCGTGCGTTTCACGCTCGACTATGCGCGCGCGACCGAAGGCGCTCCTTCGTCGCTCGTCGGAAAATTCCCGTCGCCGAACGCGGAAAGCCGCAACACGGGCATTACGCTCGGCAACTACAACCGCGAGGTTCAGTTCTACCGCCGGCTGGCGGCGTCGGCATGGATCTCGACCCCGAAATGTTATGCGGCCGAGATCGATGCGCAGAGCGGCGATTTCGTGCTGATGATGGAGGATCTGGCGCCCGCCGAGCAGGGCGACCAGCTCAAGGGCTGCACGCTGGAGCAGGCAAGGCACGCGCTCAACGAGGCGGCGAAGCTTCATGCTTCGCACTGGGCCGATCCGGCGATCGAGGGTCTCGACTGGGTGAGCGGCACGGGCGCGGCCGGCCGACACGGCTCCGCCGCTCCCGATGCGCTCGCCAATCTGTGGACGGCGTTCCGCACGCGCTACGACGGCCGGCTGAACGCGGATGCGCTTCGCGTCGGCGCGGCGCTGACGGAGAACTATGCCGCTTACGAGCAAGCCTTTTCGGGCCCCAAATCGCTAGTCCATATCGACTACCGTCCGGACAACATGATGTTCGCGACCGTGCTGGGCGGCAAACTGCTCACCGTACTGGACTGGCAGTCGCTCGCCTTCGGTTGCGGCGTCACCGATGTGGCCTATTTTCTCGCCGGCGCCCTGCCGCGCGACACGCGCCGTGCCATCGAGCGCGACTTCGTGGCTCAGCATTATTTCGAACCGCTCCGCGCGCTGGGCGTGAAGGATTACGACTTCGAGACGCTGTGGCGCGACTACAGGAGCCGGACCTTCGCGCTGTTCCTGGTCGCGTTCTATGCCTCCATGATGGTTGAGCAGACCCCGCGCGGCGACGACATGTTCATGGCCATGATCGCGAGCGCAACGGAGCAGGTCATGGACCTGGACTCGCTTGCCTTCCTGCGCTGAGGCCCCGGCATCTGGTCCTTTTCCGCCACCCATGCGAAAAACGCCCATGGCCACGATCCGCATCACGCCCCGCATCGCCATCGACAAGTCCGAGCTCGACGAGCGTTTCGTCCTGGCCTCGGGGCCCGGCGGGCAGAACGTCAACAAGGTGGCGACGGCGGTGCAGCTTCGTTTCGACGTCGCGCGTTCGCCGTCCCTGCCGGAGGGCGTTCGTGCCAGGTTGATTGCGCTGGCGGGGCGGCGGCTGACGAAGGACGGGATTCTTCTGCTCGACGGACGTCAGCATCGCACGCAGGAGCGCAACCGCGCCGACGTGCGGGAAAAACTCCTTGCGCTGATCCGCGAGGCGTCGGTGGCGCCTGCGAAGCGCTACAAGACGCGGCCGCCACTCTCGAGCAAGAGGAAGCGTCTCGAAGGCAAGGTCTCGCGCGGCCAGGTCAAGCGCGGTCGGTCACGGCCATCGCTGGACGGATAGGGAGGATTGCATGATCCGGGTGGGCATCGGCGGCTGGACCTACGAGCCTTGGCGCGGGCTGTTCTTCCCCAAAGGTCATCCCAAGACGCGCGAGCTCGAATATGCAAGCCGCGCGCTGACCTCGATCGAGATCAACGGGACCTACTACTCGACGCCCACGGCCGCGAGCGTGCGTCGCTGGGCCGACGAAACGCCTGACGATTTCGTCTTCGCAGTGAAGGCCTCGCGCTTCGCCACCAATCGCCGCGTGCTCTCGGAAGGCGCGCCGTCGGCCAAGCGCTTTCTCGAGAGCGGGATCACTGAGCTCAAGAAGAAGCTCGGGCCGATCCTCTGGCAGTTCGCGCCGACGAAGAAATTCGACGAGGCCGATTTCGAGAGCTTCCTCGCGCTGCTGCCGAAGCAGCAGGACGGGATCGCGCTGCGCCACGCGCTGGAAGTGCGGCACGAGAGCTTCTGCGTGCCGGAATTCGTGGCGCTGGCGAAGAAGCATGGCGCGGCCATCGTCTTTGCCGATTCGGAGAAATATCCCGCCATCGCCGACGTGACGGCCGATTTCATCTATGCGCGGCTGCAATCGACGCAGCCGCAGATCGAGACCGGGTATTCGCCTGCCGCGCTCAAGAAATGGGCGGCGTCCGCCAAGGAATGGGAGAAGGGCGAGGCGGCGAAGGGGCTGGACCTCATCGGCAAGCCGCCCACGAAAAAGAAGCGCGACGTCTTCGTTTACATGATCAGCGGCGCGAAAGAGCGGGCGCCGGCGGCTGCGATGGCGATGATCAAGCTGCTGAAGTGAATCTTACCCCCTTGAGGAGGGTCGAAAATGCCGAAGGCATTTTCGGGGAGGGGCGAGCCTCTACGGCGACGGTCGCCCCTCCCCGAAATTCTCTTCGCTTACGCTCAAAGACAATGCCGGCCCTCAAGGGGAGGGTCGATTGCCGTTGGTCGCTTCTATCAGTCGAACTTCTGCGAGAACTTCAGCTGGAACATCCGCGGGCGGTTTGTGTATTTGTAGGGCTCGCTTTCGCAGACCTGCGTCGTGCATTCCGCGTAGTTGTAGAGATCGGCGTGCACGTCGAGCAGGTTCTGGACCGAGAACTCGAGCGCCCAGCTGTCGTTCTCGATTCCGGCCGCGGCGTTGACCTCGGAGAAGCCGCTCTGGATGCCGAGCGCGGAGGCGATCGGCACCGGAAGACCCGTCACCGGACTTACCGCCTGGACGCGCAGATCAGGCGTGCTCGAGCTCTGATAGGCCCAGGTCGCCTGCAGGTGCACGAGGAAGTCGTCGAGATTGAACTGATAGCGCCCGGTGAGATTGGTCTTGTATTTTGGCGTTCCCGGAAGGCGCGTGCCTGTCGGCGCGTCGGGGGTGAACGGGTCGAGCGGTCCCGGGCAGACGGTAACGCCCGTTGGGCCGCAGAATGGCCCGTCCGTATGCGCGTCGATATAGGCGAAGGAGCCGTTCAGGTTGAAGTGCGGCGAGAACTGCCAATCGAGCTGTTCTTCCGTACCCCGGATCGTCGCGTTGGGACCGTTGTGGATCTCCGGTGAAGGAATTGAGACCCAGGAACGAGAACTGGAATTTGTTCCAGTCTTCCCAGAACACGTCGCCGTTGAACGTGAGCTGGCCGTTGTACCAGGCGGTCTTCCAGCCCAGCTCGTAATTGGTCAGCTTGTCCGGCGAGTAGGGCGGAATCGTCCCGCGCCGGTTGATGCCGCCGGGACGGAAGCCGGTCGACCAGGTCGCGTAAACCATGCGGTCGTCGTCGATCTGATACTTCAGGCTGAGCTTGTGCGTGTAGCCCCACTCCTGCACGCTCTTGTTGAGATTGGTGCAGGGCGCGTTGTTGAACTGCGCCGCCGAGAAGCATTGCGACACGCCGGTGTGCGAGCTGTAGCCGTCGCCGAAGCCGAAGAAGCCGTAGAGCGAGTTGTCGGCGTTGAACACGCGCGCGCCGCCTGTCACGGTCAGTTGCGGCGTGATGTCGTAGGAGAGCTCCCCGAACACCGCGAAGTCGCGATCGACGCGCTCCTGGTCGGTCAGCCAGATCGTCTGCGGCCATGCCGGCGACACCCAGAAGTCCGAGCCAAGCGCGTTGATCTTGTAGTTCTGGACGATCTTGTGGCCCTGGCGCTCGTAGTAAAGGCCGCCGACGAAGCGCAGCGGCTGGTCGCTCGGCGTCGCGATGCGGAATTCGTGGCTGTCCTTGGTGAAGTGATCCTTCTCGATGATGTACTGCGACGGATCGACCGGATTGCCGGAATTGTCAGTCCAGTAGGCGCCGTAGCCATACTTCACGTCGTACCAGTAGGAATAGTCGGTGTAATCCGACGCCGCGTTGATCCAGCGGTCCATGTGACCGCCGGAATAGGTGAGATCGAGATCGCCGATCTTGCCCTGGACGGTCAGCGCGGCCTGGTACCACTGGTCGTGCGCATATTCCGGATAGAAATGCGTGACCTTGAGCAAGCCGACGGAGGGATCGTAGCCGAAGCTGCCATTGGTGTTCTCGCTCTGCGCGACGATGGACGGCGTGATCGTCCAGTTGTCGTCGAGGTCGATGCCGAGCGCCGCGCGGCCGCCGATCGTGTCGGTGAAGTTGTAGTTGTTCCTGGCAGTCGCGAAATTGTTGATGGTCACGCCCGACGTCGGATAGGTGCGCGTGCCCTTCACATTGTCGATGTAGCCGCCGTCGTGCTCGTCCCAGGCGACGAGACGGATCGCGGCGTTGTCCGTAATCGGAACGTTTACATAGCCTTCGACCGTGCCGCCGAGGCCGCCGCCGTCGATCGACGTGCCGCTCGACCTCGTAGGACGCCGAAAATCCGCTCGGATCGGGCTTGTTGGTGATGATGCGCAACGTGCCCGCTTCCGAGCTCGCGCCGTAGAGCGTACCCTGCGGCCCCTCGAGTGCCTCGATACGCTGCGATGTCGTAGATGTGCATGTCGAGCGCGCCGCCGATGGTCGTGATCGGCTGTTCGTCGAGATAGATGCCGACGGTCGGGAGCGAGCCGGAATGGTTGCCGTCGCCGCCACTGGTTACGCCGCGCATCGTCACCGTCGCGAAGCCCGGACCGCCATTGCCGCCTCCGGCCGGTTGACCCACCGTGTAGTTCACGCTCGGGAAGATACTTCACGTAGTCGTTGAAGTCGGTGATGTTGAGCTGATCGATCTTCTCGTTGCCGATGGCCTGGATGGCGAACGGAACCTTCTGAAGACTTTCCGCGTGCTTCTCGGCCGTCACCACGACGGTCTCGATCGTGGCCCCCGCCGCCGGCGCATCCTGCGCAAAGGCCGGATGTATGCCGACGAGCGCCGTCGATGCCAGCAATACGGTTACGAGCGCGCCATTACGACCGCCAAAGGAAATCGGATTCATGCTGTGCAGCCCCCAGCTACATCCTCTTGGTTGAGGTGTCGCCTCCCACAATGGGCCCGAACCCCCGGGCCGCATTGGCATATTTCCTTCACATTGGACGCGACTCGGAGGCGGCGTCAATGGCGCTTTAATGGGCCGGATCAGAAAGAGGGCACAGAGGGATATGCCTGCAACACCGGACCGAGCGCAGCCTTCAGCGGACCAAGCCAGGGCTCGTAATTCCGCCAATGGTCGACGCCCTCGGGAAGATCGGCCGGCGCACCTGCTCGGAGCTGGCCGTGCGCACGGCGCGTTCGTTTTCATAGAATCGCAGGCAACCCTGCTCGAATGGCAGGCCGCAATAGTCGAGCAGCCGGCGCACCTCGCGTCTCCGGATCCTGCGACCATGTGCTCGTAGATGACGCGGTGGACGCGTCCCGGCAGCACGGCGTCGAAATGCGCCATCAGCCCCACATAGTCGCGCGTAGTAGCGGCCGATATCGGTCAGGCCGTATGTGAAGTTCTGGCCGCGCGCGAAATGCTGCTTGAAGCCCGAGAAGCAGCAGCCGAGCGGATGGCGGCGCGCATCGATGATCTTCGCATTCGGCAGGATCAGGTCGGATCAGTGCCGATATGCGGCGAAATTGTTCGGCATCTTGTCGATGAAGAACGGCCGGCCGAGCTTGCGCTGGATGCGCGTGCGCGCGAGATATTCCTCGCCGAGCGCGCGCAATTCGTCGGGCGCGAGATCCGCCAGCGACTTCGGGATAGGCGCGTCGGCTCGCCCTCGCTTCTTGCGGCCGCCCAGACGCGCGCGCGATGGAGCATGATGTCGGGCAGCTCCATCGTGCCTTCGACGGCGGAGTGGCTGGAGAGGATCTGCTCGACCAGCGTCGAGCCGGAGCGCGGCAGGCCGACGACGAAGATCGGATCGGGCGCCGGGCGAGCCCTGGCCGGCGCGGGCGGCGAAGAACTCCGGCGGTGAACAGCGCGCGCGAGCGCGTTCACATGCGCTCGGTGGCTTCGTCGGCGTCGTAGCTGGATGCCGGCGCGGCGCAGGGCGTTGCCTTTTTCATAATGCGCGAACGACTCCGCGTAGCGCGCCTTCGTCCTCGAGCGCCTTGCCGAGCGCGAAGTGCAGATGGAAGCGGTCTTCGTCGGCGATATTCGCGTCGCGTCGAGCGCAAGCTGCATGGCGTCCACGTCGTCCGGCGTGAAGCGGAAGGTCTTGAGGTTGGCGAGGCTCCAATAGGCTTCGCCGAGCGTCGGCAGCAGCGCGATGCTCTTGCGATAGGCGGCGATGCCGTCGGTCGGTCTGGCCCAGCGGATTTCAGCGCATGGCCGTAGCTCATCCAGGTCTTGGGATGATCGGGATGGGCTGCGAGCAGCTCTTCGTACACAGCGATCGCGCGCGCATAGTCGCCGGATTGTGCCGAGTGCAGCGGCCTGCAAGGTGCGATAGGAAGGATTGCGAGGATCGCTTGGCAAGCAGCGTGTCGATCTCGACCAGCGCCTCGTCCGACCTTGTTCTCGCGAAAGAGGATGCCCGCATAGTTGTGCCGCGCGGCGGTGAAGCCGGGCGCCAGCTCGAGGCAGCGCGCGAGCAGCATCTCGGCGTCGCCGTAGCGGCGCGAGCCGGGCTGCCGGCTTCCGCCAGCATGCGGATTGCGGCCACGTCGGTCGGGTAGGTTTTCAGGTAGTCGCGCAGCAGCCGCTCGGCGATGGCGAGCTTGTTGTCGTAGAGCGCGGCCGCGGCCGCGACGAGCTGCGGGTTCTTTGTCGAGGACTGGATGTGACGCGCATAGGCGGCGTCGGCGCCTGTGGTGTCGCCTGAGAGCGTGAGCTGATCGCCGAGCGCAAGCCAGGCATTGGCGAATTCGGGGTCGTTGGCGACCGTGCGCCGGAGCGCCGCAATGGCGGCTTTGGTTTCGCCGAGTTCGGCGAGCGTCAAGCCAAGCTCGAACTGCGTCTCCGCCACGCGCGCCTGCGCCGCCGCCAGCGGTTCGACGAGCGCGCGCGCTGACCGGGCATCGCCCTGGAGCCGCAGGGCCGTCGCAAGCAGGAGCTTCGCGTCGACGCTTGCCGGCACGACCTTGAGGATCTCGCGGGCTTGCGCCTCGGCCATGTCCGGCTTGGCCGCGAGCAGCCGGCGCGCATGCGCAAGCGCGGTGGCGAGGGAGCCAGTGGGGGTGGAGTTGGGCAAATTCGGTTGACGGTGATGCTGCAGAGGGATGAAAGGTGGCCGAAGTCCCCGCTGTCAACGGATCAGATGGCCGCTCATCCCAAACTCACCATGGCCGGGCTTGGCCCGGCCACCCAGTCAATGGCCGGGTTTACCCGGCCATCCAGCAAGGGAGCTGTCACCGCAGCGACCACAGACCTTCGGCAAGATCGTTCCAGTCCGGATTGTGCGTTTCAATCAGCGCCAGTTTCCACGCACGCTTCCACCGCTTGATGCTCGTCTCCCGCTGAATGGCGCTCGCATAGAGCGAGTGCTCCTCGTACCACACGAGGCGAGTGACGCCGTATTTGGCAACAAATCTGGAACCGCGACCTTCGCGGTGCTCGTGCACGCGTTTGGCGAGATTGCCGGTTATGCCGGTGTAGAGTGTACCGTTTCGCTTGCTCGCCATGATGTAGACGAAACCGCTGGGCATCTCACGCTCCGCTCTTCCCGTCGCGCGGACGCGCGACGGGGCTGGGTGGCCGGGTCAAGCCCGGCCATGGTGAGATTTTGTTTTAGTGCGGCAGTGTCGCGCCGATATGGCGCGAGCTTCGCAAACTATGAGCCCGCGTAACTCCGCGACATCTTCTTCACCGTCTCCTCGAACTCCCGCACCGTCTCCTCGATCACCTGCTTGACCGGCTTGATGCTGTCGATGCGGCCTGCGACCTGGCCGCAAAGCGCGATCGAGGCTTCCATGTCGCCGCCGAAATAGAGATCGAGCGCGTGGCCGAATTCGGCCATGACGTTCGCCGGCGGTTCCTTCTCGAACGTCGTCGTCTTCTCGGTGCGCAGCGCGCGCAGGGCCGGCCCGGGACCGAAGCGGTTGAGGAAAACGGTGTCGGTTTCCTGGGCGTTCAGGATCGCCCGTTTCCAGTTGGCGTGCACCGGCGACTCCGCCGCGGACACCATGCGCGTGCCCATCTGCACGCCCTCGGCGCCGAGCGCGAAGGCCGCGGCCATGGTGCGGCCATCGACCATGCCGCCGGCAGCGATCACCGGCACACCGGCCTTCTCGCAGACGAGCGGCAGCAGGACCATGGTGGAGACTTCGCGCGGATTCTTGAAGCCGCCGCCTTCGCCGCCTTCGACGACGAGCCCGTCGACGCCGGCATCGACGGCGCGCAAGGCCGCCTTGAGCGAGGGCACGACGTGAAACACCGTGAGTCCCGCTTCCTTGAGCGCGCCGCAGTATTTCTGCGGATCGCCGGCGGACGTGGTGACGAACTTCACGCCCTGGTCGATGACGAACTGGACGATGCCCGGATCGCGCACGAAGGCCTGCGCGATGTTCACGCCGAAAGGCTTCTTCGTCAGCGTGCGCATCTTGGCGATCTCTTCGCGCACTTCGTCAAGGCGGCCGGACGAGGTCTCGATGATGCCCAAGCCGCCGGCATTCGAAACGGCGGAGGCGAGCTGGGCGCGCGCGATCCAGCCCATGGGCGCCTGGACGATGGGATACTCGACGCCCAGCATCTTCGTGATGCGGTTCTCGATGCGCATGGTGTGATCCTCAATTGTCGCCGGAGAGGCGGGTAAAAATTCATCGCGGTCTCGCGGAACAGCAGCGCCTTGTCACGCGCGCTGGCGCCCCGGCGACGCGTTTGAACGCGTTCCAGAGATGGTGGTACGAGCAGGAGACGCCGTCGACCGGGAAATTGCTCTCGAACACGCCGCGCTCGGGGCCGAACGCCTCGATGCAGGTCTCGAGATAGGGCTTCCACGCCTGGGCGAGCTCTTCCGAGCCCGGCAGCACCTCGCGCTTGTGGAAGCCGAAGCCTGCTAGCGCCATGCCGAGACCGCCGAGCTTGACGAAGACGTTCGGCAAGTTCGCGATGTCGCGGATATCGCGCGACCAGGACTGGAAGATCTCGTCGCGCCTGCCGGCATAGGGACCGATGCCCACCGGCCCGCCGACATGGTTCAGCATGATGCGCGTCTGCGGGAAGGCGCGGGCGAGATCGGCGAGCTCGGGGATCTGCGGATGATACTGCCAGCCTTCGAAGGAGAGATTGCGCTTGCCCAGCTCGGCGAAGCCTTCGCGGAAGTTCTTGTCCGCATAAAGTCCGCGCGGCGGATTGGTGTGGCTGTTGTCGACCCGTGGACTCTCGTCCCAGCCTCCTGCGTGGCGGATGCCGCGAAAGCGGCCGTTGCCGGCGCGGATATGGGCGTCGAGCACGGCGCCGACGGCGGCGCCTTGCGAAAGATCGGCGCGGCCGACGATGCCGCGGCAGGCGCGCACTGGGCCGTAGCGTTCGCTGTCGGCCATGGCAGCGACGCCGTTCACGAATTCGGTCTCACCGACGAACTTCATCGCGTCGGGACCGTGAGCCCGGTAGAAGGCAGTGCACTCGACGAAGACGGTGCTCTCGACCTTGTGGCCGCTCATGACGTCGGCGAGCAGCTCGGGCAGCAGATAGCGGCTGTTGGGGAAATCCCAGAGATGATGATGCGGATCGCAGATCGGCAGATCCGGCTCGAGCGTGTCTTCCTGCGGCGCCGGCTTGGCCATCGTATCACTCCCGAATTCCGCCCTGTGCGCGGGCGTTGGAGCGCGATCTTACAGAGGGAGCCGGTATGCCGCCAACCCGCCCGATAATCCTGCTTCCGTTGCGGCGGGAGCATGCTTGTCGATGAAGGCGAGGGTGCGCGCGAGCACGCGATCGCCGTGCTGCCAATGGAAGAGGAGATGCGGCCCGTTCGCGAATTCTTCCCACGTCTTCTCGCCCTTCAGCGCACGATGAAGCCGGGCTATGCAGGTCGTGCGAAGGACGTCCTCCTTCGAGCCGACCATGGTGAGCGTGGGCACGTGTACGCGACGGGCCATATCGACGGCGTGGGCGGAAAGCTCGAGCAGGCCGATGACGGTTGCGGGCCTTGCCGCGCGCAGGACGAGCGGATCGCTGAGCAGGCGGATCGCCGATGTCGCGGTGAGCTCCCAGCCGCTCATGCGCTCGAACACGATTTCACTGTCCGGTGCGAAGCGGTGAAGCAGGCGCGCAAGAGCAGCGCCGAAAATGCGGCGCAGCGTTCCTGCCACGGCGCCGGGCGCGGCGAGAACGAGGCCCGCGAGGTCGAGGTCCGGTGCGCGCGCGGCGGCGTGAACGGCGACGGCCGCGCCCATGCTCTCGCCGATGATGAAGGTAGGAAGCGTGCCAAAGCGCATGCGCAGAAACAGGACCGCTTCGATCGCATCCTTCACCAGCCGGGCCTTGCCGCGCCACGTGCCGCGCGACGCCGTCGCGCCAAAGCCACGCTGGTCGATCGCCAGCGCGGTCAGGCCACGCTCGGCGAGCTTGGGGCCGATCTCGTCGAAGGCACCGGAATAATCGAAGGCGCCGTGGAGCAAGAGCACCAGCGCACGCGGACGATCCGCACGCCAGAGCCGGTACGGCACGAGCGCGCGATCGCTGGCCTCGAACGTCCCGCTCAAAACCCGCTGAGCGGGATCGAGCGTCCCGAGCGACCAGTGCATGTCGCTCGGCGCCTGCGACCGCTGTTGTGGCGCGAAGGCGCGAAAGCCGAGGCGGAAGACGCCCGCCATGCCCATCTTACGGTCCGCTCACGCGCCTTGCGACCGTCAATCCCGCGATAAGCAGGACGACGAAGATCACCATAAAGACGAAGAAGAGCAGCTTGGCGATCGCGATCGAGGCGCCGGCGATGCCGGTGAACCCGAGCACGCCCGCGATGAGACCGATCACAAGAAAAATCAACGCCCAACGAAGCATGGAGGGACCCCAGAAGGTTGAAATCCCTTCGTAAACGGGCTGCTGTGACGAAAGTTCCCTGGGTTCGGGTCCCATGGGCTTCGGCATGGGAGCGTGGCGCAAAATTTTTTACGCGGAGGAGCCAGAAGCAGCGCAGGGGACGCTGGGGAAGGGCGTTCTTCCTAAATCGTGCCTCACTCTCGCAAGTTGATCTGGCGCGCGCAGCGCGCCGGCCAAACGTCTTCAGCTCGCGCAAGGATCGATACCGGGCGCGGTTCCCCAGCGTCCCCTGCGCCGCCTCTGCGTCCTCCGCGTTGAAAATGTCGACGCTTCGCCAGCCTCGCCGTCTCGCGCACTATTTCGGCGGCGCAGCCGTCACGGCCCAGTTCACGACCTGCACGACAACCGCAGCCAGCGCGCGGTTGAGGGCGTCGACCGCGGCATCGATGCTGTTCGCCGCTGCGGCGACTTCCTGCTCCGCGAGCTGCTGCGCGACGATGACCCGCGTCTTGTCTGCAACGAGCTTCACCATGAGGCGCACGACCGCGGTCGGCGCACCGTCCGGCGTGTCGTAGCGTGCTTCGAAGTCGCGAATCTCGGTCTGCAGCAGATAGTTCGAATGAAGTCCGTCGGCCTCGGCCGCGACCTGCGCGATGCGTCCGCTCGCCTCGAAGCCCTCCACCAGCGCGTTCTGAACCAGCACGTTCAGGTTGTCCGGCCACTCCGCATCAGCATAGTAGTCCAGAGTCGTCGCCGACCGGCTGATGGCGATGCGCGTCGTATCGAGGCTGTCGGTGGCCTCGGGTGTGACCACCGCCAACGCCCAGGACACCTGGGGCCCCGGTGCGAAGCCGCCGGGCTGCGGCCGCAGCACGTAAATCTGCGGCGCCTCGGGCGGACCGATGATGTTTCCGCAGCCGGCGAGAAGCGTAGCTGCGCCCGCCATCAGCAGCATGCGGCGGTCGAGCAGCGGGAGACGAATGGGTTCGCTCATTTGGGTGCGTATCCTTTGCGCCTGTCGCCGAACAGCAGCTTCGTCGGCTGGTGATTGAGTTCATCCGTCAGCTTGTTCAGGCTTTCGCTCAGCTTGCGCAGGTCGCCGATCAGATCGCCGATGTTGCCGAGGCCCGGCCCGGTGATGAACGCGTCGGCGTCATCGGCAAGACGATCGATCTTGCCGAGGCTGCCATTGGCATGCTTCACCGCCACGTCGGCGTCGGAGAGCATCGGCCCGAGCTTGCCTGAGGCCGCATTGAAGTTTCGAATCGTGTTGTCGATGTCGCCCGAACGCCGCGCCAGCACGCTTGTCGTCTCGTCCAGGTTTCCGAGGATGCCGGCGATCGCCTTCCTGTTCTGATCGCTCAGGATGGCGTTGATCTTGTCCGCGGCGGCATTGAGCTTGGAAAGCAGGAGTGGTGCTGCTTCCTCGAGCTGCTGGATGGTCGAAGGCTTGGTCCTGATGACAGGAAATTCCTGGCCCTCCTTCGGCACCAGCAGCGGCGATTTCGCCGTGCCGCCGGAAATTTCGACGAAGGAGCCGCCGGTCAGGCCTTCGCTTTCGATGGAGGCCTCCGAATCCTCGCGGATGTTGAGGTTCGGCTGGAGCTGCATCGTCACTATGACGGTCTGGGGGTCATTGGGATCGAATTGCAGCGAATCGACTCTGCCGACCTCGATGCCGTTGTAGCGGACGGTCGTTCCCTTGCCCAAGCCGGTGACCGCGCCTTTGAAATAGGTCTGGTAGTAGGCGTATTCCTGGCTGTACTGCAGCCCCGCGAGCCACAGAAGCGTGACCACGACGCCGAAGATGCAGATCATAACGAAGGCGCCGACCGCGACGTAATTGGCTTTCGTTTCCAACGGAGTGTCCCCCTAAGACGCGAGCGCTGCGCGTCCGCGCACGCCGCAGAAATATTCCTGGATCCATGGATCGGGATCGTGGCGGAGCGTTTCGATCGTTCCGATCTTGATCTTCTTGTTTACCAGCACCGCGATCCGGTCGGTGGTCGCGCGCAGCGAGTCGATGTCGTGCGTCACCATGAACACGGTGAGATTCAGGCTCTTCTGCAGATCCTTGACGAGGTTGTCGAACTGGGCCGCCGAAATCGGATCGAGGCCGGAGGTCGGCTCGTCGAGGAAGACGAGCTCGGGATCGAGCGCCAGTGCGCGTGCGAGACCAGCGCGTTTCTTCATGCCCCCGGACAGTTCAGACGGCGTCTTCTGGGCTGTGTCCTCCGGCAGGCCGACCATGGAAAGCTTCATCGAAGCGATCTCGTTCATCAGGTCCTGTGACATCTTCGTGTATTCGCGCAACGGCACCTGGATGTTCTCCGCCACCGTCTGCGAGGAGAACAGCGCCCCCTCCTGGAACAGGACTCCCCAGCGTTCCTGCACCGCGTGAAGAGCAGCGCCTTCGACCGTTCCCATTTCTTCGCCGAAAACGCGGATGCTGCCGGAACGGGGCTGGTTAAGGCCGATGATCGTGCGCAGCAGCACGGATTTGCCGGTTCCGGAGCCGCCGACGACGCCCAGCACTTCGCCGCGATAGACGTCGAGGTCGAGATGATCGTGGACGACGCTGTCGCCGAACGCGTTCACGAGCCCGCGAACCTGGACGATGACCTCTTTCTTCTGCCCGGCTGCGCTCATGATCAAATCTTAAGCAGCGAGAAGAGAATGGAGAAGCCGGCATCGAGCACGATGATGAGGAAGATCGATTCCACGACGGAACGCGTCGTCAGCTTGCCGACGCTGGCCGCGTTGCGCTCGACCTGAAGGCCTTCGTAGCAGCCGACGAGACCGATGACGAAGGCGTATACGGGCGCCTTGATCATTCCGACAAGGAAGGTGTTGACGGAGATGGCTTCGTGCAGCCGGCGCATGAACACCGGAACGGTGATGCCGAGGTCGGCATAGCACATCACCATTCCACCGAGCACGCCCATCAGGTCGGCGTAGAAGGTGAGAAAGGGGAGCGCAATCATCAGCCCGAGGATGCGCGGCAGCACCAGCACGTCGACCGTATTGAGGCCGATCGTCTGCATTGCGTCGATTTCTTCGTTCACGCGCATGGTGCCGATCTGCGCGGTGAAGGCCGAGCCGGAGCGGCCGGCGATGATGATCGCAGTGATCAGACCTCCCAGCTCGCGCAGGATGCTGACGCCGAGCAGGTCGATCGTGTAGATTTGCGCACCGGACGCGATCTTTCCGAGCTGGTCGGCGCCCTGGTAGGTGATCACGATGCCGATCAGGAAAGCGAGCAGGCCCACGATAGGCAGGGCATTGATCCCCGTCTCCTCGACCTGATGGATCAGCGCCGCAACGCGCAGGTTTCCGCGGGGCGAATAGAACGCTTCGACCGTCTCGACCGTAACGCGGCCGAGATAGCCGAGAATGCCGACGCCCTGGTTGAACGCATGCACGGTGGAGCGGCCGATGCGATCGAGCCTTGCCTCGAACGTCGGATGCTCGCGCATCGCGGTCGGCGGGGCGTTGTGCTCGTGCTCGACGGTGTGGATAAGGGGGCCGTAGATGTCGGGCAGCACCATCGAGCGCACGTGCTTGCCGCTCTGCTCGAGGAGGCGTTTGGTGCGGACGATGAGCCAGGCGCCGGAGCTGTCGATCCGCGCCAGGCCCGAGCCGTCAATTTCCGCCTCTCTTGCGTTGCCCAGATCGAGCGCATGCAGCTGCAGGTCGAGCGATGCCGCGTCTTGTACTGTCCACTCGCCGCCCAGGACGAGGCGCAACAGGTTCGGACGACGCTCGGCACGGAACCAGGCGCGCGCGTCAGTGGCGTGATCTGCAGTCGTCATTGGCGCTGAACTCTGGGCGACAGGATGGAGCAAGCTTCCCCAGTAACATAAGGCAATTATGACCGAAGCGTTCCACGAAGGCGATTTATGTCAATTGCCGTGCTAGGCAGTATGGCGGGGGGGCAAGCAGGATTCTTCATGACAGCTCCCGATCGTAAGCCGCGAATCGCGCATTTGCACGCGTATCTGGCACGGCTGCGGCCATCCGGCCGGTGGCCATGACCCCCGTTCTCGAGACCGGGCGCCTTCGACTGAGGGCGCACGGCCTGTCGGATTTTCCGGCGATCGCCGAATTGTGGGGCGACCCGATCGTCGTGCGTTTCATTGGCGGGAAGCCGTTTACCATGGCCGAGTGCTGGACACGGCTGTTGCGGTATCGCGGCCACTGGGAATTGCTCGGTTACGGATATTGGGCAGTAGAAGAAAGATCGTCCGGCCGGTTCGCGGGCGAGGTCGGCTTCCTGAACAACAAGCGCGACATGAACCCGCCGCTGGGCGATGCACCGGAAGCCGGCTGGGTGCTCGCGCCCTGGACGCACGGCAAAGGATACGCGACGGAAGCGATGAGAGCCGCGCAAGACTGGCTCGACACGACGGGTCGCTTTCCGCGCGCGGTCTGCATGATCGCTCCGCAGAACGATCCATCGCTTGGGGTCGCAGCCAGGCTCGGCTATCGCGAATATGGCCGCACGACGTTTCGCGACGATCCGGTTGTGCTGCTGGAGCGGCTAGCCTAGCCCGCGCCCCAACGTAGCGACGAACGTTGCGTAGAGCAGGAAAGCTGCGAGGATCCAGCCGAAGCTGCGCGAAAGAGCGGGAGGTTGGTTGTCGCCGGCGTGTCGCGGTCGGTTCGCGAAGCCGAGCAGCGGCAGCGACGCCACGCCGATTTCGAGCGACGCCTGTTGCGAAGCGCCAAGCCGGTCGGGCGCATAGGCAAGCGCGGCGAGAGATGACGCCGCGCTGCCGGCGATCCACGACAAGCGAAGCAGCGACCGCGGGCGCTGCTCGCCTCCGTCGCGATCGACGCGTGCATAGATTTGCGACGTAGCAACGGTCATCCGGATTGCAATGGCATAGAGCCCGGCGCCGGCTGCGACCCCCCCGATCCGGACACCTGGCGAGAGCGCGCCGAACGCCCGGCGCGCGGCGAACGCATAATCGCCTTCGCCGAAAACCACGGAATAGAGAAGATAGCCCGCGGCCCAGAACAGGCTGAACGCCATCAGCAGAACCAAGAACAGCCGCAAACGCGTCGCCTGCCGCGCCAGCAACGCGAGCACGAGCCACGAAAACGTCCCAGTCGCCAGGTTGCCGATGGGACCCGAGGCGGGAATCCAGATATTGCCGACGCTGCAGGAAAAATAGACCGATGTGAGCTGCGTGATCCGTCCGCCGGAAATAAGGCAGGCCGTACCATGGCCGATGGCCTCGTGCGCGACGGTGGCCGCGCACGCGGCCAGTATCGCGATGCCGGCAACCGTCCATATGTCGCTCGTCTCTGCGTCGTCTGGTGGCGGCATGGCGCTCAGCGTGTCTCGAGCGAGCCGGTGAGCGAGGCGCGTTGCGAGATCTCGATCCAGTTGCCGTCCGGATCGCGCACCATGGAGATGCGCGCGGTCGTCCCCAGCGTCGTCGGCGCCATTGCCTCGCGCCCGCCCTTCGCAAGGATGCGCGCATGCTCCTCGTCGGTCTTGAAGACCTGGAACGTGATGTAGCGCCAGCCTTTGCCTTGGATACCGGAGTCGGTGTTGGCGCGCGCGTATTGCTCGAGCACGATGAGCGTCTCGCCTGCCCTGAACGCCGCGCCGCCGAAATAACGCTGTTCCGGCAAGCCGAGCGCCTCGGCGTAGAAGCGCTTGTGCCGGCCAAGGTCGCGCACGCGCAGGCGGATTGCGACCTGCTCGATGCCGTCCGTGCCGGGCGGTATGAGCGAAACGCGATTGCCGTCGGGATCGGCGAGCTCCCTGGGCACGACGAGACCGTCGCGCACAATCAGCAGCTCCACATAGCCCGCCGGCTCCGCCTCGCGCAGGGGCTCGCGATAGTGGTTTATCTTGAGGACGGAGCCGCGCGCGTCGTGGCGATGCTGCCTCACGCCTGCCCGGATCGGCAAAACCTGATCGAAGGGAATGCGGACCTCCTTCTGCCAGAAGGCGAGCATGGGCTCGAGCGCATTGGTGTTGAGTTCGATATCGACGCGCGGCTTGGCGAGGTGCATGATTTTTTCCTCGAAGGCGTGGCGCGGTCACTCTTGCCCCGCGCGCGGCAACGGGCAAGGCCGCCGACCGGCTTCGGAGCATGGAGGAAAAAAATGGGAAGGCTTCAAGGGCGCAGCGCGCTCGTCACGGGAGCGGCAAGCGGCATCGGCCGCGCCAGCGCCAAATGTTTTGCTGCCGAAGGGGCGAGGGTCGTTGTCATAGACCGCGCCGGCGAGGTGGAGGAGACGGCGCAGGCGATCAGGGAAGTTGGGCGGCGAGGCGATCGCGCTCGTGGCCGACGCGGCGAATGAAGCCGAGGTCGCGCGCGCAATCGATCTTGCGGCCTCCAGATTTCGATGGCCTCGACGTCTGCTACGCGAACGCGGGAATCAGCGGCGGGGCCAAGCCGTTTTTCGAGCTCGACGCCGAGGACTGGATGGCCGTACTCAGGATCAATCTCGTGGGCGTGTTCCTCGCGGTCAAACACGCCACGCGCGTGATGCGGCCGGCCGGCAAGGGCTCGATCATCTGCACGGCATCCGTTGCGGGAATCCGCTCCGGCGCGGGCGGCGGCCCCTACAGCGCCAGCAAAGCCGGTGTCATCAGCCTCGTTCAGACAGGCGCGAATTTCCTGATGGGCACCGGAATTCCGCGATAACTGCGATCTGCCCCGGCCTGATCGAGACGGGCATGACGAAGCCGATCTTCGATTACGCGAAGGCGCGCGGTACCGACGATCGCATCGGTCAGCTCGATCCGCTCAAGCGTCCGGGACAACCGGAGGAGATCGCCGGCGCGGCTCTGTTCCTCGCAAGCGATGAATCGTCCTACGTGAACGGCCAGGCGATCGCCGTCGACGGCGGGCTGTCGAGCTCCCGATCCGGTAACGGGCCGGAGGGCGTAACGCGCGCTGGGCGGCCCGCTGGGCGGTGCGGACGCTCAGGGCGGCGGCAGGTAGTGCACCAGCAGCGGCAACGAGATGATCGCGGCGTTGTACGTGCCGTGCGCGGCGACGGAGGGCCATAGCGAGCGTGCGCCCGCGGCCCATATCGCGTTGATAAGCCCGAGCGTCGCAATGCCGCCGGTCAGAAGCCAGCCTTCCATTCCGGGATGACCGACAAAGCGCAAATGAATCAGTGCAAACAGCGACGCGCTCAGGAGCGCCGCCCAGAACGACGTGCATCTTCGTCCTCAGCCAGCGCAGAAGCACGCCACGGAAATAGAGCTCTTCGGCGAACGGCGCGACGAGCGCGATCGTGATGAAGCCGGGCGCCAGCTCCGGCGCGCTGTGCGGCACCAGCGCCCGCTCGCCGGCCGTCTCGTGGAACGTCACGACATGACGCAGCTCGAGCAGCCCATATCCGTAGGAGACGGCGAGTGCGAGCAACACGCCGGTGATCGCGGCGGAAGCGACGAGCAGGGGTGAGACGCGCGCAAAATATCCCGACATCGCCGCGGGGCCGCGCTTGGGCAGAAGCAGCCAGATCACGAAGACGAGGATCAGGTCCTGAAGGATGGTCAGCCCCTGGACCCAGAGGGAGCTTGTTTCCATCTGTCGCGCGAAAGCCTGAACGGCGGCCGGGGACGGCATAGGCTTGATCGCGAGCATCGCGGCCACCGCGGCCACGATCAGGACGACGACAAACAGGATGACGGTGAGGACGGGTGCGGCAACGAGAACCCAGCCGCGCGCCGAACGCACGGGCGCACCTTCGCTCGCAGCCGGCAGGAGGACCGTTCCGGCTCTCAGATCGTGCATGGCTCGCCCCCGCGCTCGATGAGGCTAGCACAGCTCTGCGACTCTTACGCCAGCGCGTAGAACGGCACGGGCGGCCCGCCTTCGCTGGGCTTCCACACCAGCGTCACGGCAGCGCCGATCCTGATGGCGCCCGGATCACTGTCGACGATGTTGGTCAGAACCGTCGGTCCCTCGGCGAGCGTCACATAGGCGATCGTGTAGGGTCCGGTCGGCGAACGATGCATGACCGAGTATGTGTAGATCGTGGCATTGCCGCTGGCTGGCCGCCACTCGACACGGTCGCTGAAGCAGAACGGGCAGAGCGAGCGTGGATAGTAGTGCGGCTCGTTGCAGGCGAGGCAATAGCCGTAGAGGAGCGTGCCTTTCGCGGCTTCGTCCCAGAATTTCTGCGTCTCGGGATTGACGGCGGGCGGGGAGATGCGGCGCGCCTGTGGTTTCGTTGCCGGCTCGGACATCGCTTACTCCCTTTCCATGATCAGGGTCGCAGCACCGTGACGTGTGCCGAGCGAACCGCCTGTGCCGTGCGCCAGCGCCAGGTCGCAATTCTTCACCTGCACCTTCGGATGCGCTTCGCCGCGCAATTGGCGCACCGCTTCGATCACCTTGGTCATGCCGCCGCGATTGGCGGGATGGTTGTTGCAGAGGCCCCCGCCATCGGTGTTGAAGGGAAGCTTGCCGGTGCCGGAGATCAGGTTCCCGTCGGAGACGAACTTTCCGCCGTCGCCCTTCTTGCAAAAGCCGAGGTCCTCGATCTGCATCAGCACCGTGATGGTGAAGCTGTCGTAGATCGAGGCATACTTGATGTCGGCGGGCGCAATGCCGGCTTCGGCGAAGGCGCGCGGGCCCGACAGGCGGCGCCGGAGTAAGTGAGGTCCAGATCCTTGCCGCCATAGGCGCCCTTCGGCGCTTCCCCGGCACCGATTAGCTTCACCTTCGGCCGCTTAAGTGTCCGTGCGATCTCGGAGCCGCACAATCAACGCGCCGCCGCCATCGGTCACCACGCAGCAATCGAGCCGGTGCAACGGATCGGCGATCATCGGGGAATTCGAGGACGTCCTGGACGGTCACGACGTCCTTCAGCAGCGCGTTCGGGTTGTATTGTGCGTGATGCGAGGCGGCGACCTTGATCCAGGCGAGCTGCTCGCTGGTCGTGCCGAACTCGTGCATGTGGCGCATCGCGCACATCGCGTACTTGATTGTGCGTCGAGCCGCCATACGGGCCTTCGAATGCGCTTTCGGGCGCGGCGCGCGGATTTCCGCCGCCTCCGCCGCCGCGCGCGCCGGGTCCGGCATCCTCGGAGCGAGGCCGCCCCGACAACGTCACCAATGCGACGGAGCATTTTCCCGGCGGCGATGGCTTCGGCGGCGTGGCCGACATGCAGGATGTAGGACGAGCCGCCCGTCTCGGTGGAGTCCATGTGGCGCAATTTGCGCAGGCCCATATAGTCGGCCATCGACATCGCGCCCAGGCCCGGCGCGTCGCCGGCGCAGAAATAGCCGTCGATATCGTCCTTGTTCAGACCTGCGTCTTCCAGCGCGCCCTTGGCGCACTCGGCGTGCAGCTGTGCGGTCGATTTGTCCGGTGCCAGCCGCGTCGGATGCTCGAACGCACCCATGATGTAGGCCTTGCCCTTGATGCTCATAACGGAGTGTCCATGAGAATATCGATGCAAAGGCTGTAGCGGCGTGCACGGCCGGAATCAATTCGTTGCTTTCCCCGGCGCCGGATTCTTCGTTTTTGGCCTTGAAAATTGTAGGATAAATCCTATGTAAGAGGACAGAGCCTATAGGAGGCACCGCTTTTGGCCCACATCCAGCCCCTTCTCGAGAGCCCCTTTCCCTGATGATCAGGGAAAGATCAGGGAAAATTTTTCGAACGCCCTTGCGCCGCGATTGTCGCCGGGACGTGCGTGGGCTCGAGCACGAAATCCCACCTGGTGAAAAGGTCCGCTCCCTGATGAGCAGGGAGAATCAGGGAGAATTTTTCGAACGGCGCATCGCGGTCGGAGACACGCCGACGAACTTACGCCGCGATTGTCGCAGGGACGCGCGTGGGTTCGAGAACGAAGTCGCTCTTGCGGGCGCTATGGGTCTGCCACCAGTAGGACAGGGTGAAGCTCGGCCAGATCGTCGAGTTGGTGCCGTTTTCGTTCAGGTACCAGCTTTTGCAACCGCTCATCCACACGGTGTTTCGCATCTTGGCGTTGATGCGGTGCATGAAGCCCTTCTGCACGCTGCTCTTCGGTTCGATCGCGCGGGCCTCGCCGCGCCAAAGCCATCTGAGGCAGCTCATGGCGTAGCGCACCTGGGCCTCGATCATGAAGACGACGGAGTTGTGGCCGAGGCCCGTGTTGGGTCCGAGCAGCATGAAGAAATTGGGGAAGCCCGAGACGGTGATGCCGTAGAAGCATTCGCCTGACCCGCCCTGCGCCATTCGTCGACGAGCGCGCAGCCGTCGCGGCCGGTGATTTCAGGTTGGAGAGCCAGTCGGTAGTCCGGAAACCGGTCGCGCAGACGACGACGTCGACCTCATGCAGCGTCCCGTCTTCGGTGACCACGCCATTGGCCGTGATCTCGCGGATCGGCATGGTGACGAGGCAGACGTTGTCGCGCTGCAGGCTGGGATAGAAATCGTCGGAAACGAGCACGCGCTTGCAGCCGATCGTATAGCGGGTGTCAGCTTCTCGCGCAGGACGGGATCTGGGACGGCGCCGGCCATGTACTTTCGCGCCATGCCTTTTCGAAGCGCGTCATCAGCTTCGGATTTCACGGTGAAGGCGATCGCACCCAACTCCATGCGCGAATAGATGAGCGCGCGATAGAGCGACTGCAGCAGCGGGATGCGCTTGAAGCGCTCTTTCAATCCCGCGGGGATGTTGCGGTCCATGCGCGGCAAGACCCAGGCGGGGGTGCGCTGGAACAGCGAGAGATGGCTAACTTTGCCTGCGATCGACGGCACGATCTGGATCGCGCTCGCACCGGTGCCGATGACGGCAACGCGCTTGCCCGCGAGGTCGCAGCTTTCGTCCCATTCGGCGGAGTGCAGGACTTTCCCCTTGAAAGCTTCGAGGCCCTTGATGTCGGGATAGCTCGGCACATGCAGGGCGCCGGTGCCGGAGACGAGAGCGCGCGCGCTGACGGACTCGCCCGTCGCAAGACGGACGCGCCACAGCTGGGCTTCTTCGTCTCCACGCGGCGCTCTCCACCGCGGTGCTGAAGCGCAGATGCGGCGCGAGGCCGTAGCGCGCGGCAACGTCCTTCATGTAGCGCCAGATCTCGTCTTGCGGAGAGAAGCTGCGCGACCATTCGGGTTCTGCGCGAAGGAGTAGGAATAGAGAAACGACGGCACGTCGCAGGCGCAGCCGGGATAGCGGTTGAGAAACCAGGTTCCACCGAGATCGGCCGCCTTTTCGAAGATCCGGAAATTCTGCCGGTCTTCCTTTTTCAGGGCGATCGCCATGCCGATGCCGGAAAAGCCTGCGCCGATGATGGCGACGTCGAGATCGGCCAAACTCTCCGCACGGAACGGCGCGTTCATTCCAAAACCCCGCTGATCGATTATCCTGACAATATGTCAGTTGTGATGGTGTCAATCAATCCGTCCGCGCTCTCGCGCGGATCGGGGTTTGACCGGGCGATGACGACCGAGGAATCATCAACCGCTCAGACCATCGACCAAATCCGGCCAGAACTGGTCGGGACCGCGAGCGGCGACGATGGTCCCGATCTCGTCGGCCCAATGTCGCTCGTTGCCGAATTCGGAGCGCCAGGCCCAGAGCCGTCGCGTCAGATGATGCAGGCTATATTCCGCGGTGAAGCCCATAGCGCCATGGACCTGGTGGGCGATGCCGGCGGAGTTTCCGGCGGCCTGGCTCGCCCGAAGCTTCGCGGCAGCGATCTCGAAAATCGCATCGGAACGGTCGGCCGCGCGAAACGCGGCGGCGGCAGCCGCACCCGCAGCCGCCGTCTCCTCGGCGAAGACGGCGAGCTGTTGCTGGATCGCCTGGAAGCTCGCGAGCGGCTTGCCGAATTGCTGACGTTCGCGCGTGTACTGCACCGACATCTCAAGCGCGGCTTCGAGGGCGCCGGCGATCTGGCCTGCGCGCAGCAGGGCGAAATGGCGAAACAGCTTCGCGCCGTTCCAGCTCTTCAGCGGCGCAGCCTGGACATTCGCGCCCTCGAACTGCAGTGCGTCGCGCGGCTCGCCGGCCGGCGTCTCGCGCCGTTCGATCGTTTCGCCGTCTGCGCGCGAGGCGACGACGAGCAGCGCAGTGTTGCGATCTTCGATGAGGCCTGCGATCGCACCGGCGTCACAGCCATAGGCAACGCCGCGCATCTCGCCCGTCAGCTTGCCGCTGCGCACGCGGCCGCGCGTGGAAGCGGCCAGCGTGAGCGATTCGTCCGGCAGGATGAGATCGGCGTCGTCGACGAGGCGCGATGCGAGAATCGATTTCGCGAGCGGCCAATCCGTGGCGTGATAGCCGCTCGCGCGGATGACGACGGCAGCGGCTTCCCAGCTCCCGCCGAAGCCGCCCTTGTCCTCGGGCACGAGCACGTTGACGAGTTCGGCCTCCATGATGCGCGCCCATGAGCGCGCGAAATCGCCACGTTCGAGGTTGCCCGAGGATCCGTTCGGTGGTATCGGAGAGGAGCGTGCGCAATTCGCTCATCGCAGCCCCAGCTCGCGCGCGATGATGCCGCGCAGGATCTCGCGCGTACCGCCGCGCAGGGAGAAGGTCGGCGCCGATTTGAGGAGATAGGAGAGCGTCTCGGCAAAGGGGTCGTTGCTTGCGATCTCGAAATCGTCGCGGGCCAGCGCCTGGATGACGCGGGGCATCTCCTGCTCGAGCGAGGTGCCGAGGTCCTTGACGATGGCAGCGTCTGCCGCAGGGTTCTCGCCCGCCTGGAGCTTTCCGGCGATCGACAGCGACATCTGGCGCAACGTCCACATCTCCGCCGTCATGCGTCCGATGAGAAGTCGCTCTGCCTCGGTCGGCTTGTCGCCCACCACGCGCAGGCATTCGAGGAAGACGCGGATGCTGGAGAGATAGCGCTCCGGCCCGCTGCGCTCGAAAGCGAGCTCCGCCCCGACCTGGCGCCAGCCATCCCCTTCGCTGCCCACGAGCCGTTCGTCGGGAACGAAGACGTCGCCGAAGAAGACTTCGTTGATATGGCTTTCGCCCGCCAGCGTCGCAATGGGACGTATGGTGAGACCGCTGCTCTTGAGATCGACGATGAGCTGGCTCAGGCCGGCATGGCGCTGCTCGGAATCGCCGGTGCGCACGAGCGCGATCATGTAGTCGGCGATATGCGCGTTGGTGGTCCAGATTTTCTGCCCGCTGACCTTCCAGCCGCCATCGACCTTGCGGGCGCGCGTTTTCACCCCGGCCAGGTCCGAGCCCGCATTGGGCTCGCTCATGCCGATGCAGAAGCCGAGCTCGCCGCGCGCGATCTGGGGCAGGAAGGTCTGGCGCTGCTCTTCGGTGCCGAAATGGAGGAGGAGGGGGCCGCTCTGGCGGTCGGCGATCCAGTGGAAGCCGACCGGGGCTCCGGCGACGAGCACTTCCTCGATCACGACATAACGTTCGGCGAAGCTGCGCTCGTGTCCGCCATATTTCTTCGGCCATGTCATGCCGAGCCAGCCGCGCGCGCCGAGTTTCTTCGAGAACTCGCGGCTATTGCCGGTCCATGAGCGAGCGCGCTCGGCCGACGTCATGCCGGCGGTGTTCTCGGCCAGAAATTCGCGGACCTCGCGGCGCAGCGCTGCCGCCTCGGGCGGCAGGTCGTAGGGCGTGAAGGCGGAGGCGCGCAAGCTCGGATCCTTTTCGCGCGCATAGTGGCCGCGCCCTGCCGCAAGCGCAATGCGAGAAGGGGGAGCCCTTTTTTGCTTTGAGCCTACCGTCGTGCCTTTGCCGTATGCGCGTGGCGCGCGACACCCTTCCACATCAGCCGCACGGCCTCGAAGTGGATGGCTGCGACCACCTTCACGGTCATCAGGGGGTAACGGAAAACCGCGGCAAGAAGGGCGCGGTCGCTCAGGGTTTCGCGCCGTCCGGCGAAGACGGCGTTGAGGACGGGCTCGCCGCGTTCTTCTTCGTTGATGGCGATCATCACCTCGGAAGCGGGCGGCCTGACGTGGAAATCGTAGGTGCAGTCCTGGGACAGGAACGGCGAGACATAGAAGCCCTTGGGCACGGTCTGCCGGACGGCGTCGTTTGTCTGCGTGACAGGCAGCACGTAAGCATGTCGCTCGTCATAGGTGTTGTGCACTTCGTAGACGATGGCCGCGAGCGCACCCGACGCAGCGTGGCAGAACCACACGCTCAGGGGATTGAAGACGTAGCCGAGGATGCGCGGATAACAGAGCACGCGCTTGGCTCCATCGGCAGCGATGCCCGCCACGCGCAGTTTTTCGTCGAGCCAGGCGCGCAGGTCGCGGCCGTCGCCATGGTCGCGGTCGTGAAAGCTGAAGAGTCGCCCCTTGTTCCAGCCGAATAGCGAAAGACCGCGGTCGAGAGCCGGCAACTCATCGAGGTCGAGAAGCATCGAGAAGACGCGGTAGCGGAAATGATGCCGCCTCGGCGTCAGCCTGGTATGCGTGACGAAGCCCTTGTAGAGCGCGGAGGCCCCGGGCGAGGCGGTGTCCATGAAGCTCATACGACCGATTCGCCACAGCGGATCAGCCCCGGGCATGCGACAAAGCACTGATCCGAAGCCGGAGATTTTCCGTAAACAGCGCTATGATGGCGTATGCACCGTCCGCCTTTGAAAACTGGGCAGCATGCCCCTTTCCCCTCCCCCGCGCGGCGGCAGGCATACGCCTTCAGCGGCGCTCGCGCCTGATGTATCGGAGCGTTCCTGATCCGGCCGGACAATCCTCCGAGCTGAATGCACTGCTCGTCAGCGTCGGCCGCGCGCGCGACCGCGCTGCGTTCCAGAAGCTGTTCGTCCACTTCGCTCCGCGCCTGAAGGCCTATCTGATGCGGCTGGGCGCCCCGGCGCCGGTGGCCGAGGATGTCGCGCAGGAAGCGATGCTGATGCTGTGGCGAAAGGCCGTGCTCTTCGATCCGGCAAAGGCCGCGGCGGCCACATGGGTTTTCACTATTGCCCGCAATCTCAGGATCGACGCCATCCGCCGCGAGAAGCGGCCGGAAATCGATTTGAACGATCCGGCCCTCGTTCCCGATGACGAGCCGGCCGCTGACGACGCCATGGAGCGGGCCGAGGCGGACGATCGCCTGCGCGAGGCTCTGACACTGCTTCCGCCCGAGCAGGTCGAGGTCGTGGAATTGTCGTTCTTTGGGGACAAGCCCACAGCGCGATTGCGAAGGAACTCGGTTTGCCGCTCGGCACGGTCAAGTCGCGCCTGAGACTGGCCATGGCACGGCTGCGCGCCGCGTTGGGAGACGACCGGTGAGCGGCGTGCACCCGATTTCCCACCATCCGGACGGCGAGCTGTTGCTGGCTTATGGCGCCGGCACGAGCGATGAAGCGATGTCCCTTCTGGTCGCGACGCATCTTGCCTTCTGCCCCGCCTGCCGACGCGCGGTCGGGGATATCGAACGGGCGGGTGGCGCGCTGCTCGCCACACTCGAACCCGCGAAACTGTCCGAGGGCGCACTGGGCGCGGTTCTGGCGCGGCTGGACGAGCCGGTCGCGACTGTGCCGGTGCCGCGCACCGCGCGCGATATCCACACGCCCGAACCGCTCCGGTCCTATCTCGGCGGCGATATGGCCCGCGGCTGGGTTCCGCTGGCGCCGGGCATCGCCCATCGTCCGCTGTTCCGGCGCGGCACGACGCGCGTGCGCCTGATTCGCGCGGCGCCCGGCAGGAGCGTACCGACCCATACCCATGCGGGACGCGAATTCACGCTCGTTCTGTCGGGCGGTTTCACCGACACGACCGGGCGTTACGGACCGGGCGACCTCCAGGCGACGTCGCCGGACGTCACCCACGAGCCGCTCGCCGATGCCGGCGAATATTGCGTCAATCTCGCGGTCACCGACGCGCCGCTCCGCTTCTTTGGCGCAATCCCCACGCTGGTTGGCAGGGTGTTTGGGTTCTGAACGCAGCGCTGATCAGAACGGGCGCAGCGGATTGGCGTCGGGGAGCTGCTGCGTCGATGCGACCGTCCAGCCGCCGCCCAGCGCCTGATAAAGGCTGACGACCGCCTGCAACCGCGCCAGCTTGGCTTGGACGAGCGCGTCTTCCGCGGTAAAGAGCGTCTGCTGCGCTTGCAAAACCGTGAGCAACTCGACGATGCCTTCGCGGTATTGCAACTCGGAGATGCGGAATGCCTCTGCGCCGGCTTTCACTTCCTCTTCCAACCTCGCCTGCTGGTCGGCGATGCTCGACACCTGTCCAAGCGCTGTTTCCGTATTGCTGAACGCCGTGAGGACGGTCTTGCGATATGTCGCGACCAGCTGCGTTTCCTTCGCCTTGGCGAGGTCGCTCTGGGCCGCGTGAAGGCCGCCGTTGAAGATCGTCTGCAACAGCGACGCGCCGACGCTCCAGGCGAAGGCGGAGGGATTGAACAGCGACGACAGCGCCGTGCTCTCAAATCCGGCCGAACCGGTCAGCCCGATCTGCGGAAAGAAGGCGGCGCGCGCCGCGTCGACGCTCGCATGCGCGGATTCGAGATCGGCCTCCGCGCCGGCGACGTCCGGGCGCCGCTCGAGCAATTCGGAGGGAAGGCCGGGCGCGACAAGCGGCGGGGTGATGGCGTCCAGATTCTGCGCCGTGACGTCGAACCCTTCGGGCGCGCGGCCGAGCAGGATGGCGAGTGCGTAGCGTGCTTCGCGTTCCTGCTCCTCGAGGCCCGGCAGCACGGCTTCCTGCTGCGCCAGCGTTGCTTCCTGCTGTGCGAGATCGAGGTTGGAGGACACGCCGTTCGTCACTTTCGCCTGCGTGATCGTCAGGATGCGTTTCGCCGCGTCGATGTTCTGCTTGGTCAGCGTGATGCGCTGGCGCAGCGCCAGCACATCGAGATAGGTGTTGGCGACATCGGCCTCGACGGTGAGCGCGACAGTTTCCTGCGCGTATTGCGAAGAGCGCAGGGTCGCCTGCGCCGCGTGCAGATTGTCGCGCGCCTCGCCCCAGATATCGAGTTGATAGCTTGCCTGGACCGACGCGCCGAAATCGTTTCCGGTGGTCTTGATACCGGGGCCGACGATGCCGGCGGACTTCGATGAGCCACTGCGGGTCGCGCTGGCGTCGAGTCCGATATCGGGAAAGAGCGCCGCCGCGCTGATGCCGGTCTGCGCCTGCGCCTGGAGCACCTCGGCCTCGGCGACGGCGAGGTCGAGATTGTCGGTCTGTGCGGTCGTTTCGAGCCCGATGAGTTCCGGGCTTGTGAAGTTCTGCCACCAATCGACGGCGGGCCAGACCTGGACATTCTGCGGAATTGGCGCGGTGAAGGCCTTGGGCACGTCTGCTGTTTTGATCCCCATCGGGGTCGGGGTGGAACAGGCGGCGGCAGCGAGGGCCAGCACGGACGCGGACGACAGACGCAAAATCGGCTTCATAAACAGCTCACTCGCAATGGCATGCCGGGGAAACGCCAGTTTTTGGCTGGGTTTGGCGCAAAGAGATACCGTCAATATGGCGTCAGGCGGGGCCCGAACAACAAGATCTCTGACCCGGCTTCCGTGCCGGCGCGGCAACAGGATTTCCGCGTTCCACCGTCTACATGGCTCGTGCCGGGAATGTAAGCCGGCGCGGGCGGCTGGACCATTTCTTCGATTGGGGGACCAAAGTGGTCCAGCCGCCCTGTTTGCCGTGCCCGCAAGGTGGAGCGCCGAATGGGCACGGGTCTCTCAAGCTGATGAACAAACACGCATTCTTCCGGCGGCGCCGCTGGTTGCCCGGGGCATTCGACAGCACGGGACGCAGCAGCGGCCAACCGGTCAGCGCAGAATAGGAGCGAGGAGCAGGGCAATGAAGCAAAGGATTGTATCAGAGTGTCGCCGCATGCCGTCAGCGGCGAACCCTCGCGAATGAATTGGCGGTCAGGTTTTCGTGATTGCTCATCGCGCCACGCGCTGACAGCGCCAACAGCAAGACCGACGTCAGGTTCCGTCGGGTTTGCTCACGACCTTAAATCGCTTGAGCTCGTCGCTGGCACGCGTGAAATCCGGTTCGGCGGCAAGCGCCTGCTTGTAGTCCTTGTAGGCGCCTGGAATATCTCCCAGCGCTTCATCGGCGACGGCACGGTCGTAATAGGCGACTTGCGGCTCCTTCGCCCCTAGCGCAAGTCCCTTGTCGATGTCCGTGATCGCGACAGCATATTGCTTCTGGGCGATCAGAGCCGCACCGCGGTCGACATAGCCTTCCGCCAGCCCGGCATTGATCGCCAGTCCCGAATTGAAATCCGCCAGGGCGGCGTTGTTTTCGTTCTGCGAAAGCTCGAGCACGCCGCGATTGATGAAGGTGGCTGCGCGGTCCCGAACCGACAGGGCGCCCGCGAGCGCCTGGTTGCAATCGATGATGTAGACGAGCGGGTCGCCGCCGTTCTCCGCGCCGTCATAGCAAAGCTGGGAAGGACCCGGTCCGAGAACGGTGATGGCGCCCTGTGCGGCGCCGGTCAGTGCAAGCATTGCGCCGATGCTGCCGACAGCGATGACGAAGCTGACCTTCATGAGCTCTCTCCTCGATGGAGCGGAGGCATTATTGCACCCAGACAATGGCTGCGTCCATGAAGCGTTTGCCGTGCCGGCGCGAACCCGCGCGACGACATTGGCGCCGTTCGCTATTTGCGGGATAAGCGATTTGGCTTTTGCACCGGCGGCAGGGACGACTTATCTTCGTCCTCTCGGAGAAAGCGCTAGTTGGACCAGGGGTTGGGGCTGAAGTCGTCGACCGGATGCAGCGGGATATCGATGTCGGGCTGCGTCCCCAGATAGATAACGAGGGTCATCGACTTCTTGTCTTTGTCCCAGATCATCTGCGGGGCGATGCCGCCGGGCTTGCGGAAAATGTGGCCGTCGAAATCGAACGGGCGCGCTACGACGCTGGTCCAGCCGCTGGCCAGGCCGTCTGCGAGCTGCTGGCGCATTGCCTTGCGGTCCTCGTCGGATGCACCGCCGATATTGGTCATGTCCGGCGCGCTGACCCGGACCGTGCCGTCGGCGGCGGCTTCTACGCGGGCGGCGATCATCGTGTCGCTCAACTCGAACGTGCCTTCCCAGCGCCCGGCAGGGGGCGCTGGGCGCGAGCAGGCGCTTAACGCCAGCATCACAAAAAGCGCGGCAAGATATCTCGACATTGACGGCCAGATCCTCGGTCTCGCGGGACACAGAATAGGGCGCGTCGATTGACAATCGGTAATACCGGATAAGCCCTTGGCGGGCGGGACATTCTTTCCCTTGCCGAGCAGGGCCCGGGGTTGATAGGTCATTGCTTTAAGGCGGGAAACGTCATGAGCCATGCCAAATCGCTTCCGAAGGGGTTCCTCGCCGAATCCCTCAACCGGATCCAGCCCTCGCCGACCATCGCGGCGACCCAGAAGGCGCGCGACCTTAAGGCCGCCGGCCGCGACGTTATCGGCCTGGGCGCAGGCGAACCCGACTTCGACACGCCCGACAACATCAAGGAAGCGGCGATCGCCGCCATCCGGCGCGGCGAGACGAAATACACGGCCGTCGAAGGTATTCCGGAATTGCGCGCGGCCATGGCGAAGAAGTTCAAGCGCGAGAATGGTCTCGACTACACGCCGGCGCAATGTTTCGTCGCGCCGGGCGGCAAGGCGATCATCTACAACGCCCTGATGGCGACACTGAATGCGGGCGACGAAGTCGTCGTGCCCGCGCCCTACTGGGTAGCTATCCCGACATCGCGCTGCTCGGCGGCGGCAAGCCGGTCGTGGTCGAGACGCGGCTCGAAGACGGCTTTCGACTCGACACCCGAGGCGCTCGACCGCGCCGATCACGCCGAGGACGAAATGGCTGATCTTCAACCAGCCTTCCAATCCGACAGGCGCCTGCTACACGCGCGAGCAACTCAAGGCGCTGACCGACGTGCTGCTAAGACATCCGCAGGTCTGGATCCTGACCGACGACATGTATGAGCATCTTGTCTATGGCGGTTTCGAATTCTCGACCATCGTCCAGGTCGAGCCGCAGCTTTACGAGCGCACGCTCACCATGAACGGCGTGTCAAGGCCTATGCGATGACGGGCTGGCGCATCGGCTATTGCGCGGGCCCGAGCCGCTGATCAAGGCTATGGCGAAGCTTCAGTCGCAATCGGCCTCGAATGCGTCGCTCGATCTCGCAATGGGCGAGCGTCGAGGCGCTGAACGGCCCGCAGGATTTCATTCCGAAGTTCCAGAAGGTGTTCGAGGAGCGGCGCGATCTTGTCGTCTCATGCTCAACCAGGCGCAGGGGATGGAATGTCCCAAGCCGGAGGGCGCGTTCTATGTCTATCCGTCGATCCGGAAACTGATCGGCAAGACGGCGCCCTCGGGCAAGGTTATCGCGACCGACGAGGATTTCGCCAACGAGCTGCTGGAGGCTGAAGGCGTCGCCGTCGTGCACGGCGCCGCATTCGGCCTGTCGCCGTTCTTCCGCATCTCCTACGCGACGTCGAACAAGGCTTCTCGAAGACGCCTGCCGGCGAATCCAGCGCTTTTGCGGCAATCTTCGTTAGCGGCCTGAAGCCGGTCCCGAAACATAAAGTGTCAGGCGGCGCCGGTGAGACCTTGCATGGGCCACGAAACGGCGCGAGCATCGACACCTTGAAGGAGGGCGCGTGACGCGGCCCGATAACCGGGAAAGCCAGCGCCCGCCGCGCCCCCGGACTCCGCGAAGGAGCCCGAAGGAGGCGCTTGATGTCCAAAAAGAATGGAGGGTGCGGGCCGCGTCGTGGCCCTTGTGGGACCCTATGGCAGCGGAAAAACGACGCTGCTCGAAAGCATCCTGCCGGCGACCGAGGCGATCGCGCGCAAGGGCGCCGTCTCGCAGCGGAACACGGTCGGCGACGCCAGCGCGGAAGCGCGCGCGCGGCAGATGAGCATCGAGGTCAATTGCGCGACGACGCGCTATCTGGGCGAAAGTTTCACCTTTCTCGATTGTCCGGGCTCCATCGAGTTCCTGCAGGAGACGCTCAATCTGCTCCCGGGCGTCGACGCCGCCGTCGTGGTGTGCGAGCCGAGCCCGCCAAGGTGCAGATGTTGAAGCCCTATCTGAAGCGTCTCGCCGATCTCGCGCATTCCCCATTTTCTTTTCGTCAACAAGATCGACAAGGCGAGCGGCTCGCTGCGCGCGCTTCTCGCCATGCTGCAGGATGCGAGCGACACGCCGCTCCTGCTGCGCCAGATCCCGATCTGGCGAGACAATGCGGTGACCGGGTTCATCGATCTCGCTCTCGAGCGCGCCTTCATCTATCGCGAGCACGGGGCCAGCGAAGTGGCCGACATCGCCGACGTGGAGCGCGAGCGCGAGGCGCGCTTTCAGATGCTCGAGAAGCTCGCCGATTACGACGAACACCTGATGGAAGAGCTTCTGTCCGATATCGAGCCGCCACGCGACGAGATCTTCGACGATCTTGCGCGCGAGATGGCGGAGGGGCTGATCGTGCCGGCGCTGCTGGGGTCGGCGGAACGCGACAATGGCGTCCGCCGCCTGCTGAAAGCGTTGCGCCACGAGGTGCCCGACGTAGCGCGGACGGCCGCTCGCGCCGGCATAGGCGCCGACGGCAAGGCGGTCGTGCAGGTGCTCAAGACCTATCATTCCTCCCATGGCGGCAAGCTGTCTCTTGCGCGGGTTCTTTCCGGGTCGCTCAAGGACGGTGCGGCATTGACGGCCCGCGACGGGCGCGACGCGCGCGTCGGCGGAATCTTCGCCCTCAAGGGGGAAGCGCAGACCAAGCTTGCCGAAGCGGTTGCCGGCGATACGGTCGCGCTCGGACGGCTGGACCAGATCGCGACCGGCGAGACCCTGTCGTCGGCGAAGGACGCGAGCCTTCCGAGAGTCGCAATCGAGCAATTGGCGCCCGTCTATCGCCTGGCGATCGAGACGGTCGACCGCAAGGACGAGGTGAAGCTCACCGCCGCGATCCACAAATTGCGCGAGGAGGATCCGTCGCTGCATTTCGAGCAGGACGCCGAGCTGCACGAGATGTCGCTTCTGGGGCAGGGCGAAATCCACCTGAAAGTCGCAGCCGAACGGCTGCAGAGCAAATACGGTCTCAAGCTGCTCACGCGCCCGCCGCGCGTTCCCTACAAGGAAACGATCCGCAAGCCGGCAAAACAGCGTGGGCGGCACAAGCGGCAGACGGGAGGCCACGGACAGTTCGGCGACGTGATGATCGAGATCAGACCACTGCCGCGCGGCTCGGGCTTCGTGTTCGAGGACGGGATCTCGGGCGGCGTCGTGCCGAAACAATGGATTCCGTCGGTCGAGAAGGGGGTCGCCGAATACCTGAAATCCGGTCCGCTCGGCTTTCCCGTCGTCGATGTCGCGGTGAAGCTGACCGACGGCTCATACCACACCGTCGACTCCTCCGATGCCGCGTTCCAGATCGCCGGCCGCATCGCAATGATGGAGGGCATGCCCAACTGTGCGCCGGTCCTGCTCGAACCGATCATGCATGTGCGCATCCATGTGCCCAGCGACGCGACGGCGAAGGTGAACGGAATCGTCAGCGGCCGGCGCGGGCAACTCATGGGCTTCGACGTGCGCGACGGCTGGAAGGGCTGGGACACCGTCGACGCGCAGATGCCGCTTTCGGAAGTCACCGACCTCATCATCGACCTGAGGTCGCTGACCCAGGAGTTGGAACGTTCGAGATGAAATTCGACCATCTGGCAGAGCTGACGGGAAAGCTGGCCGATGCCGTGGTGGCGACGCGGAAGGCGGCGGCCTAAAGCTCCGCCTCGCTCGGGCTGAACGTGTCGCAGTCGTCCATCTCGCCGTGGGCGAGGCCGCGCTTGAACCATTTCACGCGCTGGGCGCTGGTGCCATGGGTGAAGGAGTTGGGAACGACGTAGCCCTGGGTCTCCTTCTGCAGCGTGTCGTCGCCGACGGCGCTGGCCGCGCGCAAGCCTTCCTCGACGTCGCCCTTCTCGAGGATGTGGAATTTCGCGTCGGCACGGTTCGCCCAGACCCCGGCATAGCAGTCGGCCTGCAGCTCGACGCGGACCGAAAGCGCATTGGCGGCCGTGTCGTCCATCGACTGTTCTTCCTGTGCGACCTTGTCGGACACGCCGAGCACGTTCTGCACATTGTGCCCGACCTCGTGCGCCAGCACATAGGCTTGGGCGAATTCGCCGGGCGCGCCGAAGCGATCCTTCAGCTCGTTGAAGAAGGACAGGTCGATATACACGCGCCGATCGGCCGGGCAGTAGAACGGCCCCATCGCGGACTGGCCGTCGCCACACGACGTCGGCGTCTCGTTGTCGTAAGGCGTGAAGATCGCGGGCACATAGGTGATCCCGCGCTGGGCCAGGATGGCCGTCCAGATGTCCTCGGTCGAGCCGATGATCTTGCGCGCGAACTCGAATTGCGCGTCGTCGGCCTGAGGTCCGCTCGAAGCCTGGTCGTCGCTGTAGGTCGCCGGCGCCTGCGTGTCCGCGCCGCCCAAGAGCTGGAGCGGATTGATCCCGAACAGCAGGGCGAGAACGACGACGCCGATGAGGCCCATCCCGCCGCCGCGAAGGCCCGGGCCGCTGCCGAAGCCCATGCCGCCGAGGCCGTAGCCTCCGCCGCCCATTCCGCGCCGGTCGTCGACGTTGGTAGTGGGACGAAGATCGTCGATGCGCATGGTCGCGGCGAAATCTAGAGAGGGTGCGGGGCAGGCACAAGCTTCGCGGCCCGATGAGACATTTCCGGTCGGCGCGAAAAAAATCGCCGGAGCGGAAACCGCTCCGGCGGAGGCTGTGCTTGGGACGCACATCCAACTCAGGATGCGCTGACGCTCATCCAGGGGTGGACGAACGTCGTGCGAAGGGGGAGCCTTCGCGCGCCGGATCGTGGGGGACGATGCCGGCACTTTTCACGTGGTATCGCCCGCTTGCGTGTTCAAGTGCGCACGCGGATTTCGTCGCGCGTTTTCTGCTGGGCCGATTGGAGTATTGACACGCAGCAAAAAACGACGATGCGTCAATATTTCCATTCTCTCGCCGAGCGTACGAGAAAGTCGCGGAAGGCCGCGACGCGCTTGGACTGCCGCAGCGCATCGGCATAGACGAGATGCGCCTCGAAGGTCGGTCCTGGAATCTCCGGCAGCACGCGCAGCAAATGCGGGCGTTCGGCGGCAACGTAGTCGGGCACCGCTGCGATGCCGATGCCGGCTTCCGCGGCCTGCAATATGCCTGTCACATTGTTGATGCGAACGAGGCGGCCCTTGCTTCCCGCACGCTGGCCGCGCTTGACGATGTCGAGCAGCCAGTTGATCTCGCGGATCTCGGGCGGCGCCGTCTCGCCATAGGCGATGATGGTATGGTCGGCGAGGTCGTCGACCGAATGCGGCGTTCCGTGGCCGTCGAGATACGATTTCGTCGCGCACATGTGATAGTGCACGGAGAAAAGCTTGCGCTGGATCAGGTCTGCCTGCACCGGCGCACGCATGCGGATCGCGAGATCGGCCTCGCGCTGCGCCAGGTCGAGCTCGCGATCCTCGAGCACCAGATGCACCTCGACTTCGGGGCATTCCTTCAGGAACTCCTCGAGCTTGGGAAGCAGCCAGTAGGTGCCGATGCCGTGGCTCGACGTGACCTTGAGCGTGCCGCGCGGCGCCTCTTGCACGTTCTTGAGCGCCTCTTCGACATCGGCGAGCCGCGTCAGCACGTCGGTCACCGCACCATAAAGAAGCTCGCCTTCGTCGGTGAGCGTCAGGCCGCGCGCGTGTCGCTGGAACAGCGGCGTCGCGATCTCTTCTTCGAGCGCGCTGATCTGCCGGCTGACCGCCGATTGGCTGAGCGTCAGCATCTGTCCCGCATGGGTGAAGCTGCCCGCCGAGGCTACCGCGTGGAAGATGCGAAGTTTGTCCCAATCCATGACGTGCCCCTCAATGACCGCCGGCAAGGAAGCGCTCGGCTTCCAGCGCGGCCATGCAACCCATGCCGGCAGCCGTCACGGCCTGCCGGAACACCTTGTCCTTGACGTCGCCGGCGGCGAACACGCCCGGCAAGCTGGTTCGCGTCGAATCCGGCGCGGTCCGGATATAGCCGTCCTCATCCATCTCGAGCTGGTCCTTGAACAGCTGTGTCGCCGGCGAATGGCCGATTGCGACGAACAGCCCGTCGACCGCGAGTTGATGCTCGCGCTCCGTCGCGCGGTTCTTCAACCTGAGTGCCGTCACGCCGCGCGGGTCGCTGCTGCCGAGCACTTCGATTACTTCGGTGGCGTAGAGGATGTCGATCTTGGCATTGGCGTTGAGGCGCGCCTGGTTGGTCTTGTCGGCGCGCAATTCCTCGCGGCGATGGATCAGCGTCACGCGATCGGCGAAGTTCGTGAGGAACAGCGCTTCCTCGACGGCGGTGTTCCCGCCGCCGACCACGGCCACGTTCTTGCCGCGGAAAAAGAAGCCGTCGCAGGTGGCGCAGGCCGAGACGCCGAAGCCCTGGAACCGGCTCTCCGATTCGAGACCGAGCCAATTCGCCTGGGCGCCCGTCGCGATGATGAGCGTTTGAGCGGTGTGGCGGGCGCCGGAATTGGTCACCAGCGTGAACGGCCGGCGCGCGAGATCGACGCTCGTGATGGTGTCGTGCACGAATTTGGTGCCGAGATGTTCGGCCTGGGCCTGCATCTGCTCCATCAGCCATGGGCCCTGCACCGCGTCTGCGAAGCCCGGATAGTTCTCGACATCGGTCGTGATCGTGAGCTGCCCGCCGGGCTGGAGTCCGGCGATAAGTGTCGGTTCGAGCATCGCGCGGGCGGCGTAGATCGCAGCCGTGCAGCCGGCCGGTCCGCTTCCCAGGATGACCACTTTGGAATGGGACATGACTGCTCCTGGTGAGAGCAGACGCCACTGGGTCCGCCGACCCGACAGTCGCGCGCCCTGCCTCATGCCCCTCGGCTGCTGATGCAACGTTCATATCGGGAGGGGCCGGGCAAAGGTCAAGCCGGCCGGATGAGCAAGGTCTAGCAGGGACTTGAAAGGCAGGTACGAGGGGCGGTGCCGTCACGCCCGGCGAATCGCCCGATTTAACGGCAGTGGGCTGTTAGAAATATTATTGCTCTACGGCGCGCGCCGGGTCTATAAAACGCCGCCTCACCATACCGGGTGTTTCTCCGTGGAGCATCACAAGCTCGATTTTATCGATTTGCGCATTCTGTCCGAACTTCAGGACAATGGCCGTATCACAAACGTAGAGCTGTCTCGCCGCGCCAAGATCACGGCGCCTCCCTGCCTCAGACGGATGAGGGCGCTCGAGAAAGCCGGCTATATCCAAGGCTACCACGCCGATCTCGATGCCAAGGCGCTCGGATTCGAGGTGACCGGCTTTGTCTTCGTCGGGCTCGCCAGCCAGAACGACGCCGACCTGAAACACTTCGAGGAACGCGTGCGCGCGTGGCCGGCTGTCCGCGAGTGCCACATGCTCTCCGGGGAGGTCGATTTCCTCCTCAAATGTGTCGCCACCGACCTGTCGGCGTTCCAGACCTTCATCACCGAGACGCTGACGGCGGAAAAGAACGTAGCCAGCGTGAAGACCGCCCTCGTCATCCACGCCACCAAGAACGAACCGGGCGTCCCCATCGACATCCGAGGCTAGTCTGGACAGCCGCGCTGGCATCAGCCAGCCCCGATCCGGGATGTTGGTGTACCCTGACGGCAATGGCGGGTCCGGAATATCATCGCAACGCCGAAACGCTTGTCGACGCGATCCTTCGCGCCGTCGGACCGCGCATCGTCCTGGGTCTGCCGCTGGGCCTTGGCAAAGCGAACTCGATTGCCAACGCGCTCTTTGCCCGCGCCATGGCGGACCGCTCGGTCACGCTCAATATCTTCACGGCGCTGACTCTGGAATCGCCGCGCCCGTCGAGCGAGCTCGAGCGGCGTTTTATCCAACCGGTTACGGATCGGCTTCTCGGCGGTTATCCGCCGCTCGCCTATGCGAGGGCCCTGCGCGCAGGACCGTTGCCGCCCAACATCGAGGTCAATGAGTTCTTCTTTCTCGCCGGCGCCTGGCTTTCGGTGCCGCACGCGCAGCAGACCTACATCTCGGCCAACTACACGCATGCGTCACGCTATCTGATCGAGCGCGGCGTGAACGTGGTGGCGCAGCTTGTCGCCAAGCGCGAAGCCGATGGCGTTGCACGCTACAGTCTCAGCTGCAACACCGACACCACGCTCGACGTCCTGAGAGCCCGCGACGAAGGCCGCGCAAAATTCGTGCTCGCCGGACAAGTGAATTCCGAGCTCCCCTTCATGCCGGGCCCCGGCGATCTGCCGGCCGAGACGTTCAGCTTCATGCTGGACGATCCGTCGGCCGATTTTCCGCTGTTTGCGCCGCCGAAGGAGCCGATCGGCCTGCGCGACTACGCGATCGGGCTGCATGCCGCGCGGCTCGTGCCCGATGGCGGGACGCTCCAGATCGGAATTGGCAAGGAAGCGGATGCGGCCGTGCGCGGCTTGATCGTCCGACATCACGATGCGGCTGCGTTCGACAACGCCGTTTCGCGCCTGACCGGCGACGCGCCGCCGCTCGCAATCGAGCATCGCGCGCCCTTCGCCGAGGGCCTCTACGGCGTCAGCGAGATGTTCGTCGACGGCTTCCTCGAGCTGGTGAGGGCCGGAATCCTGAAGCGCGAGGTCGACGGCGTGCTGCTTCATGGCGCGTTCTTTCTCGGCACCAGGGCTTTCTATCGTGAATTGCGCGAGATGCCGGAGGCCGACCGGGCAAAGCTGCAGATGACGGCCGTCTCCTTCACCAACGAGCTCTATGGCGACGAAGCGGCGAAGACGCGGGCGCGGGTCGGCGCACGCTTCGTGAACAGCGCACTGATGGCGACCCTTCTCGGCGCCGTCATCTCCGACACGCTGGAAGACGGGCGCGTGGTCAGCGGCGTCGGCGGCCAGTACAATTTCGTGGCGCAAGCCTTTGCGCTTCCCGATGCGAGATCCGTGCTCACGCTAAAATCCACGCGCGGGACAGGCACCAATGCCACGTCCAATGTCCGCTGGAGCTACGGCCAGGCGACGATCCCGCGCCATCTGCGCGATATCGTCGTCAGTGAGTACGGCATCGCCGATCTCAGGGGCAAGAGCGACGAAGACACCATCGCGGCCATGCTGGCCATCGCGGATTCCCGCTTTCAACCCGAGCTTCTCAAGGCTGCGAAGGGCGCCCGTAAGGTGCCGGCCAGCTATGAAATTCCGCGTGCGTGCCGCGACAACACGCCCGAACGGATCGAACGCGCCCTCGCGCCGTTGCGCGAGAACGGGCTGCTTCCGCCGTTTCCGTTCGGCACTGATTTCGATCCAACGGAGCAAAGGCTGCTCGCGGCACTCGAGCCGCTGCCGGGGGCGTCCGCGTCGCAGCTGCTCGGGCTTGCCGCAAAGGGTCTTCTCGCGGGAACGCCATCCGCTGAAGACCGTGCCGCTCTCCGGCGGATGAAACTCGAGGCACCGGCGTCGCTGGCTGAGCGATTTTACCGGGCGCTGCTCCTCGGTGCCCTTACGCGGTAAAGTAAGCCCTGGTGTTGGTCGCGATGGATCGCCGAAATATGACGTCCGCCCCGATGATTGTGACACTGGCCCGCGCTAGAGTGGCGAATGCAAAACAACGGGAGGGCTTACGCCGTGAAGAACTGGATAGGGGCGTTGATGGCGGCAGCATTGCTGTCCGTGGCCGGACGCGCGGCCGCCGCGGAACCCGCCTATATAACCGCGGCCGTGAATGACCCGGGCCGTCCCGACGCAGACAAGCAGCGCGACGCCGATCGCAAGCCCGGCGCGTTGCTCACCTTCGCCGGCGTGAAGCCAGGGACCAAAATCGTCGACCTGATTCCAGGCGGCGGCTATTTCACGCGAATCTTCGCCAAGGCGGTCGGGGGCAATGGCTTCGTCTACGCCTATATCCCATCCGAGCTCGACCCCTTTATCCTGAAGAAATACGGCTCGACAGACGTCAGCAAGTTGTTCGCCGCGTATCCCAACGTCGCGGTGATCCACGCGCCGATCAACAAATTCGTCGTGCCGGAATCCGTCGACGTCGTCTGGACATCCGACAACTACCATGACCTTCACGATCCGTTTTTTGCGCCCGCCGACCTTGCCGTCATCGACAAGGCTATCTTCGCCGCGTTGAAGCCGGGCGGAATTTTCATGGTCGTCGATCATTCCGCGCCGGCCGGCTCGGGCCTCTCCGACACCGACACGCTCCACCGCATCGACGAAGCCGTGGTGAAAAAAGAAGTCGAGGCGGCCGGATTTAGGCTCGTCGCGGAAAGCAACATCTTGCGCAACAAGGCCGACGATCGCACCGCCAAAGTGTTCGACTTGGCGATCCGCGGCAAGACCGACCAGTTCGTCCTCAAGTTCCGCAAGCCTTAATGTTGTCATCCCATCAGATCGGGAGCTCTGTCATGCGTGGATTGTCACTGAGTGCGGCTCTCGTTGGGCTGCTTGCCGCGTCGGCCGCATTGGCGCAAAGCGCACCCCCGGCTGCGTCGACGCAAGCTGCACCCGGGCCGCATCGCGTGCGCGGCACCATCTCGTCGTTCGACGGTCAGACTTTGACGGTCGCAGCGGACGACGGGACGACCGTGTCGGTCGGCGTGTTGCCCGTCACGCGCATCATCTACGATGAGCCGCGCAAGCTCACCGACATCCACCAGGGCGATTTCGTTGGCTCGGCGGCGCTCAAGGGCGCCGACGGCAGGCTGCACGCGCAGGAAGTCCATATCTTTCCGGAATTGCTGCGCGGCATGGGTGAAGGCCAATACGAGATGAGCGACAACAATCCCAATCGCAGCATGACCAACGCGACGGTCATGCAGGTCGCCGGCGTCGCGGCGAACGGCACGCTCACGCTCAGCTATCACGGCGCGGGCGCTGCGGGCGATCCGAACTGCACGGGACACGCAGCGACGGGCGGCACGGGATGCACGGGAACATCCGACATCGAAGTGGTGCCGGGCATCCCCATCGTCGGCCTGATGGTCGGCGATCCGTCGATGCTGGTGCCGGGTGCCGCGGTGTCGATGCTCGTCGTCACCGGACCGGCCGGCACGCCTGTCACCCCCGGCATCACGGTAGAGCACAACGGCGTCAAGCCTATGCTCTGAAGGTCATCTTCGTTGTCATTGCCCCCCCGCGGTCGATGCAGCGGCGAAGATCGCGGCCGTCGGTCCCGGCGAGCGTTTTTCGAAGCACATCTCGCGGAAAATTGCGCTTCGCGACCGCGCAGAGGAAACGACATGCCGCGCGAGCTTCAGGCGTACGTTGCCGGACAGATCTGGCTATGCAGCTATCCGGTGAAGTACCTGGCGATGAAACTCTATTCCAGAATGACGGTCATTCGTCTCGATGATGGCAGGCTGATGCTGCATTCGCCGTGCAAGATTGACGAACGCTTGCGCCAGGCGCTCGTCGAACTGGGTGAGGTCGCATACATCGTGGCCCCGGGGACGTTTCACCATCTGCATGTGGCTTCCGCACAGGCGGCTTTCCCCGAGGCCGAAACGTTCATTTGCCCGGGAATTGAAGGCAAATGTCCCGAGATGCATTTCGATTGGTTGCTGGGAAATATCGCGCCTGCGGCCTGGGCTGGTCAGCTCGAACAGGTTCTGGTGCGCGGCAGCCGTTGGATCGCGGAGGTGGCATTCTTTCATCGCCAGTCCAGAACGCTGATCCTGGTCGACCTTATCGAGAAGTTCACCGACGCAACACCGCACGTCGACTGGAAGCTGAAGCTCTGGTGGAAGGTTGTGTTCCACATGTGGAACATCGCGAAGCCCGCGCCGGAATATCGGCTAGGCTGGAGCGACAGGAAGGCCGCGCGGGCCTCGCTGCGTCGCATCCTGCAATGGGATTTTGAGCGCGTCATTCTCGCGCACGGCGATCTTATTGAAGCCGATGCCCGGCATGTTGTCGAAAATGCCTGGCGAAATCCGCTTGTCAAATAGTTGATCGAATTGAGCCCCGATGACCGCGTCGCGCCCTCATTTGCGGGGCGTGACAATGAATGTGTGACGGCGAAAGCGCGTCTTACTCTAGAACGTCACCACGATCTTTCCGAAATGGCCCTGTTCCTGCATGAGATGCAGGGCTTCGGGAACATTGGCGAACGGGAATAGCTGGTCGATGACCGGCTTCAGCTTCCATTTGTCGATCGCCGTTGCCATCTCGTCGAATTGTGCGCGACTTCCGACCGACACGCCGATCAGGCGAAGGTTCTTGCTGAACAGCACCGGGATCATGATGGGGCTGGAAAATCCTCCGAGCACGCCAATGATGACGATGCTGCCGCCCGCGCGCGCGGCGTTCAACGACTGGCCCAGCGTGTTCTCGCCGCCAACTTCCACGATGACGTCGACGCCGTGGCCGCCGGTCAGCTCGCGAGCCTTGGCGCCCCAGTCGGGCGTCGTCTTGTAGTTGATGAGGTGATCGGCGCCGAGCGCCTTGGCGCGCGCGAGCTTCGCATCGCTGCTCGACGTCGCAACGACCGTCGCCCCGCGCGCCTTGGCGAATTGCAGTGCGAAGATCGAAACCCCACCCGTACCCTGCACCAACACGGTCTTGCCGGGTCCGACCGGTGCCTCGATCGCCACTGCGCGCCACGCGGTCAAGCCGGCGCAGGGGAGCGTCGCGGCTTCCTCCCACGACAGGTGGTCGGGAATGCGCGACACGGCTTCCGCGTCGATGAGAAATTTCTCCTGCAGCACGCCCTGCGCCGAGCCGCCGAGCGCCTGCGCCCGGCTATAGTCTCCGACGGGTCCTCCGGTCCAGGACGGGAAGAACGATGGACAGACGCGATCGCCCTTCTTCACACGCGTGACCCCGGGGCCGACGGCTATGACATCTCCCGCGCCATCCGAGAACGGAATGAGCGGCAACGGAAAGCCGCCGGCCATGCCGATCACGGTGAGAAGGTCGCGGTAATTGAGGGACGCGGTCTTCATCGCAATGACGATCTGGCCCGGGCCCGGCGCGGGGTCGGGACGCTCGGCGACATGCAGATGATCAAGACCGTAGGCGTCGCGGATTTCCCAGACGCGCATGCTGCTCTCCTCGGTTCGAAATTCGTGCGCTACGCGCGTCAAACGCGCGCGGGGGATTGGAGCCCAGCGCGCATCGAGGCGCAAGGCAGCACTTCCGCAGCGTCATTCTGGGCGCGGTCTGGAGCGCGATCCGCCGAAGTGGAGGCCGGTTCGGCCAGATCCTATACGCTCTTCTGCTTGATGTAGGCGTCGACGAGGGTCTCGAGGACTGCAAGTGGAACGGCGCCGCCAAGCAGCACGGCGTCGTGATAGTCGTGAATGTCAAACCTTGCGCCGAGCGCCGCCTTCGCCTTCTCGCGCAGCCGCAGATAGGTAAGCTTTCCCAGCATGTAGCCGCAGGCCTGACCGGGCCAGACGCAGTAGCGTTCAACTTCGCTGATCGCCGACGCGTCCTGGTCGCCGAGCGTATCGACGTAGTATTTCACAGCCTCTTCACGGCTCCAGCGCATCGCGTGAAGGCCGCTGTCGATGACGAGACGCACTGCGCGCAACATCGCATCGTGCAGATAGCCGATGCGGCCGAAGGGATCGTTCTCATACATTCCCATCTCGTCGGCGAGCTGCTCGGCATAGAGCGCCCAGCCCTCGATATAGGCCGAGAAGAACGACACTTTCCGTATCAGCGGCAGGCTCGCTTCCTGCTGGATGCTGAGCTGGAGATGATGCCCGGGAATGCTCTCGTGATAGGTGAGCGTCGGCAGCGTCCAGCTGGGGACTTCCGCCGTGTCGCGCAGGTTGATGTAGTAAGTGCCCGGCCGCGTGCCGTCGAGCGAGCCGATCTCATAGTAGCCCCCGGACTGCGAGGCTTCGGTATATTTCGGGATGCGTTTGATGATGACGTTGGCCTTGGGCAGGGTGCGGAAGAATTCCGGAAGCTTCGCGCGCACAGTCTGGACCTTCACGTTCAGGTCGGCGATAAGCCTTTCCTTTCCGGCGTCGGTGTTCGGATAGCGGAACTTCGGATCATCGTACATCGCCCGCAGCCGTTGGCCGACCGTGCCCTGCGTCAGCGCGTGCTGCTTCATCATGACATCGATCTCGGAGGTGAGCTTCTTCACGAGATCGAGGCCCGTCCCGTGCACATCGGCAGGGCTCATCGTGGATGTTGCCCAGGCAATGAGCGAGTCGGGGTAATAAGTATCTCCGTGCGGGAGCTTCCAAACGCCAGCATCATGCGTGGCGCGCTTCTGCAGGTCCTCCACGAGTGCGATCTGGCGGTCGAGCGCCGGATAGACCTTCTGCGCAACGATCGCTTCGGCCTTGACGCCGTAGTCGCCCGCAATGCCCTTCGCCTTGGCGCGCGTCGCGACGGAGGTCACGAGCACGGCCTTGTCGAGCGGCATGCCGCGCAGCCCCTTGAGACCCGCGAGCGTTTTCGCGAGGACGAAATCCGGCGGCACGACGCCGAGCGCCGAGTCGTGTCGTACCACTTCGATCTCTTCGTCGAGGATGGTCGCAAACGCCTCGAGGCGCGCGAGGTAGGCGTCGGCATCGGCCTTGACGTCTATCGTGTGCTGGCTGTCGAGGAAGTCCGGAATATTGGAATATGCGCCGCCGAGCTGGCTGAGGATATAGGGATCGCCCGCGCCGCCATTGCCATAGTCGTAACGCTGGTTCGCGACCTCGGTCGTCGCGAGACCGTAGAGGACGACGTCATAGTTGATCGCGTCCATGCCGCGCAGAGTGTTGCGGTCGAAGGCCTTGAGACGCGCGAGCTGGTCGCTGTTGCGCTGCTTGTCCGAAGCGATCGACGCCAGCAACTCGTCGTCGAGCTTGCTCTTCTCCCAGGCGCGCGGGCCCTTATCGAGGCCGAGCTGCGTCACCTGGATCGGCGACCGGTCGAGGTTCGCCGCCATGAAGGAGTCGAACAATTTGTCGAGAGAGGCGGAGGAAGGCGACGCGGTTCCCTCGGCAAAAGCGTTCGGTGCGAGGGCGAGAGCCGACGCAGCCGTACCTGACAACAAAAGCTGACGACGATCGATCATGAAGGGCTCCCCAGTTGGCGCGGACATGCGTCGCGGAGCTTGGTCGTCCGGTCGCCGGTCTGCCAGCCATGGGTGGGTCACATTTGGTTGAGTGTACCGAGACGTTCAGTTCGTTTGCCGCTTCCGCCCACGCTTGCCGCAGGACCCCCGGTCGGTGTATTCCCCGCGCCTCCCGGACAGGTGGCCGAGCGGTTGAAGGCGCACGCCTGGAAAGTGTGTAAACGGTGATGAGCCGTTTCGAGGGTTCGAATCCCTCCCTGTCCGCCACTTCAGAACAGAACTGCGAACGCCGGGCGTAGCCGGCTTTACGCCCGCACCAGCGGCAAGGGTTCTGAGCAAATCGCCCTTCGATCCCATGATGCGGACTTCCTTGTCCGCGACCTCGACGCGCTGGGCGAGCGCGCGGAGATGGTCGCGACGGTAGCCGCCGCCCTCGATCCGCATACGCTCCCGCGCCGTCCGGGCGAACTTGCGCACCATCTGCGGCGTGATCGCCTGCTGGCCGGAGCTTTCCGAGCATGGCCTGAGCGCGCTCGGCGTCTGCCTGCGCCTGATCGCGAGTCGCCTTGAGGCCGGCGATGCGGTCTTTCAGCGCCGGGTCGCCCAGATCGGCCACGCCCGATTCGATGGCGTCATAGAGCCGCTTCAGCCGAAGCTCGGTCTCGGCGGCGCGCTTGTTCAGTTCGGCGATGTGTTCGCGGCGACGTTCCGAGCGCTCCTGGCGGCGGTCGAGCACGGCGGCCAGCACTTCCTCAAGCCGCTCGGGCTGCAACAGCCTGTCCTCGATATGGCCGGCCACGAGGTTGTCCAGCTTCTCCATCGGGATCGAGCGGCCCTTGCAGCCGGTCTCGCCCTGCCGCGCCTTGATCGAGCAGGTGTAGTAGCGATAGCGCCCGCCCTTGCCGGTGCGGAGCGTCATGGCCCCGCCGCAGTCGGCGCAAAAGCAGATGCCGGTAAGGAGGGTCGGGCCGCTGACCACGCGGGCCGGCGTCACCTTGGGGTTTCGCGAACGAAGATGCGCCTGCACGGCGTCGAAAGTCGCCTGATCGATGATCGGCGGCACGGCGACGGTGACGATCTCGCTGACCGGCTTCAACGCCTTGGCCTTGGAGCGTTTGTTGAACTCGTGCTCACCGATATAGGTGCGCCGCGTCAGGATGCGATGAACCTGCCCGATGCCCCAGCGTCCGCCGTCGCGGGTGAAGAGGCGGTGGCGGTTGAGATAGGCCGTGATGTTCTTCACGCCCATTGGGCCGGACGTGCCGTCGCCCTCCAGCGCAAGCCGATAGATCAGCCGGATCGTGTCGGCGTGCAGCGGATCGATTTCCAGCTTCTTCTTGACCTTGGCCCCACGCTGCTCCGCCGCGACGATGCGGTAGCCGATGGGCGGCAGGGAGCCGTTCCAGAAGCCCTGACGGGCATTCTCCTTCAAGGCCCGCAGGACGTGCTTGGCGTTCTCCTTGGACTGGTACTCGTCGAACAGCGCCATGATCTGCCGCATCATGACGTGCATGGGATCGTCGCCCATCTCCTGCGTGATGGAGACGAGCTTGACGCCGTTCTTGGCGAGCCTGCGGACATAAAATTCAAGCTCGAAGTGATCGCGGAAGAACCTGCTGAACGAATGGACGATGACGACATCGAACGCCGCGGGCTTGCTGGTGCCCGCCTCGATCATGCGCTGGAATTCGGGGCGGCGGTCGTTGGTCGCCGATGCGCCGGGCTCCACGTAGGTCTCGACGAGCTGGTAGCCGCGCGACTGCGCAATAGGCTTCGCCCTGGCGCTTCTGATCGGGGATAGAGACATCATGCTCGGCCTGCCGCGCTGTCGAGACGCGCAGATAGAGGGCGGCGCGCAGCGGCACGGTCATGGCAGATATCTCCTTGTCAGATCATCGGCACGGCCCGAACAGTTCATCGAAGAGGTCGCCGAACCATGCCTCGAACACGTCAACCTCGGCTTCCGTGACCGGGACGCGCCGGGGCCAGTCGTCGGTGACGGTCCACGTCGCAACATCATGCTTCGGCGGCCGGCCGATGCGGGGCCACGGCTCCAACTGGACGTAAAGATCGTCGGGCAGGACGTCCAGGTGCGGATAGTCGCGACGGTCTTTGCGGTGAAGGGCGCGCGGTTCGGGACATCCCGACAGGATCGCGCGACTAGCCCGAGACAAGAATAGCCGAATTTTACGCCACAGCACGCTTCGCAGCGGAGCGTGAAAATACTTGCGTGGTATGACATCAGACGAGCGGAGCGTACCGAGCGCGGTGCAGAGCAGTTCCCTCACTGTCTATGCCTCCCGTTGCGTCCTCGGAGACACGGCCAGCCCAAGGAACACGAGGATCGCTTGATTGAGCCGTAGGATGTCCTCGTCGTCCAAGCGACCGACATGCGCGCCGACCTTAGACTTCGGGACGGTGGTGATCTTGTCCACCATCAGCCGGCAAGCTGCGCGCAGTCCGTTGCGCTCGTTCGGCTCCACGGGCAGGCGGAACAGAGGCGCTTCGGTTGCGTCCGTCGTAAACGCGCAGATGGTGATGGAGTCGGTAGCGTCGAAGCTGTCATCCTGCACGATGACAACCGGGCGCGGTTTGCCCGCGTAATCCTTGCCGCCGGCGACGGTCCAGATGTCGCCACGCCTCATTCATCGCTCCAGTCCGATACTGCGTCGATAAACGCCTGATCCTCGCTGGCATGCGCGCTCACCGCCACGGCCAAGGACTGGCGGTGTGCCTCCGACCGGAAGGATGGCGAGCGCACATCCGGTACCCAAATCTGAATTGGACGAAGGCCCTGCGACCGCAGGCGTTCTCGATGTTCCCGCACCTTCACGCGGGAGGGCTTGGGCCTCGATGCCGATGGCATGATCAACCTCCAAATAAGTTACATGTAACCTATCACGGGCAATGGGCCTTGACCAGTCCCTCGTAAGGGAAGGAGTGGATCACTCCCAATCAGCCTTACTTGCCTGGAGAGCCCCTGCCGGGCCGGGGACAGCCGGTCAAGGCCGTAAGCCGCGCAGCGGTGGCGCGCCAGCGCCAGCCTTGACGGGCTGGAGCCGGTCCGGCCTCATCGAGGAAGCAGGTTTGCATGGGGAAGCATCAATCCCGGCCAAATAAACGCCCAAGCCAGCTTTTGGGGCGGTTCCGGTCATTCCCCGGCCCGGCCGCGCTCGACGACTTTTGTGCGGGTGGCTCGGGCGAACTAGCGATAATTGCCGTCACACGCTCAAGCTCGGATCGCCCCTTCGCTGTTATCATGTCGCTTGGCAAGCTGCGGAGATTGTAAACCCATTGAAGGCGACACATGCAGCCAACTTCTTGAGCGGGCCTTGTGGAATCATTGATGTAGCCGTGGGCGCCCGCCTTCATAAGGCCCTTCTCGATAGCCCAATTGCCCCGCACGGCGTAAACTTTTCCGTCGCGCGCCTCGTGATCGTAGGTCTTTTGATATTCGCCTTGTTCATCCAATTCGCTGTAGTGCCAAATCGCTGCGAGCGGATTGCCTTGAAGGGAGAATATGTATTCGATCTCAGCGGCAAGGCTATTTGCCTTATAGACAGAGAATAACTTCTCCCACTTTGCTAATTGCTGAAGCTTCCTCTTGATCTCTGTAATCTGTCTTTTAGCAGCTTTGTCTTTTGTTCCGCCGCTCGGCACCTGCTCAATAAATTGCTCTAGTCGAGAGTTAAACTCGCTTATCTGCTGATCGAAATAGTGCTGTGCCTGCAAATGATAAGTCGCTACGCACTCTGCAAGGCAGACCTTTATGTTTGGCAACAGCGCATCGAAATTCCCTGCGATTTCGCTACCGCTAGAACTAACTAGGCCAGATTGGCCGTCGCCGCCAACGATTTGACGGGTTGGCATGCCTCTGACTTGTATCACCTTTTCAAGAAAATCTTCGCCGGCCTGCTTATAGGTGGCTGTCGCTTGTTCGACCGTAGCCGATATGTCCCGCATGGCTTCGGCCACCTGCCTCTTGATCTCATCTTGGTGAGCGTCCGACTGCGGGCCTGACTTCATAAAGGCCGCGAGGGAGTCACCTATCGCTTGAATGGCCTCGCGGGCGTCTGGCATGAGCGGCCGTTCCTTCACTAATTTGCATTCATCCATAAATGTCCGGCCGCGGTTACGCAGCTAGGGGATTCGCACTTATCGTAAAGCCCGCGTCCGTTCATATAAAATCCGAAGCTCCGGGGCGTGGCGTGACACAGGCGATCATAATCCGATCCCAAGTTCTCTTTTCCTGCCGAATCCCCACTCGATGCCGCCATCGTAACGGCGGACGCCGCTGATGTGCTGATCGATACGCTTTTCGAGAACTGGCTGCCAAGGCACGAGCTGGAAGCCCATTCCGTCCTCGATCATGGCGAAGCGCCCGCTGGTAAGATTGGCGACGCCCGCCAGCCGCCCGGTCACATATTCCCCCGGCCCGCTTGGCGCATAGGGCAGCCCGCGCTCGGCCGCCATCTGCCGGCCAACGTGATCGACCTCCTGCCGTTCAAGCGCGGCGATGGTCTTGCGCGGGATGGTAATCGTTTGCCCGTTGTCCGTGGCGTGGCCCATCTCCACCAGCCGCTCGGCACGCCGATAGAGGGCATCCTTTACCTCCTGGCCAAACCCCGCCTCGGCCAGCGGTGTCCGTTTGTCGGCGACAAGCTCCCGATCCAGCCAGGTCGCGCCGCCGCTGCCGATCTGCCGTTCAAGGTCGAGGGTCGAGAGCGTGCGGATGGCGAAGTCCTTGGGTCGCCCCGGCGCGTCATAGGCGACGCCGCGCTCGGCGATGTCGGCGGGGATTTTCCAGTGATCGGCGTCGATGCGCTCGACATGGCCGGCACGGCGCAACGCTTCGAGGCGGCGGACATGGGAGCGGATGAAGGCGTCCGGGTCGCCGTGACGGCGTTCGATGATGTCCCGCGTGGCTTCCAGATGCTGGCTCGGCCGGTAGATGCCGCCATTGGCTTCCGCCACGGCGTGGATGTTGAGGTCGGCGGGCCTCGGCTCGGCCTTGGTCGGGACGGGATCGAGCGAGACGATATGCCCTCGCTTGATCTCGTCCAGCTTGGTCGCATCCGCCGTCTCGACATAGTGGGTGCGTCCGTCCACGCCGTCGATGACCAGATGCAGCCGGTCGCCCATCTCGTCGCCGGCCAATCCCTTGGCGAGCACGCGCCCGACGACTGGATGGGCGATCTGCTTGCCGTGGGTGACATACTGGTTCGGGCCGCGCTCGTCGGCGATGCCGTGATCGGCCAGTGCCCGATGCATGGTCTTGATGATGTCGTTGCGCTCGCCCAAAGCCTTCAAGGTCGGCTCGGCCCTGTCGGAGATGGCCCAGCGTCCAGGCTCGGTTTCGGTGGCGAGGTCGTAGCGTTCCAGCTTCTTCGCCCGGTCGATCAGCAGATGCCGGTTGGCGCGGACGGTGTAGCTCTCGGCGGCGTCGGGCCGCAGGTCCACGACGCCGTTCTCCCGCTGCTCGGCGATCAGCATCCGGTCGAGCCGGGTCAATCGTTCGGCATCCACCTCGGTCGCCAGCTTGCGGGCGACATCAAGCTCGGTCTGCGGCCCGAGTTCCAGCGTCACCAGTTCGCTCGCCCGATGGCGGACGCCATGGGCGATGTAGTCGCCGGCGATGTTGAGGATGCGGCCATCGTCGAGGACGCCCCGGACGACGACATGGGTGTGGGGGTGGCCGGTGTTGTGGTGATCGACCGCAACCCAATCGAGCTTGGTGCCGAGGTCGTTTTCCATCTGCCGCATGAGATCGCGGGTGAAGCCGCGCAGGTCGCTCATCTCGACGGAATCCTCCGGCGCGACGATGAAGCGGAACTGATGGCGGTCCTCCCGCCCGCGCTCGATGAAGGCACGGCCATCCGCCTCGTTCTCGATGGCGGAATAGGCGCGGCCTTTCTCGCCGTCGCGCATCACCCCGTCGCGTTCGAGGTAGCGCAGGTGGGCGTCGGCCGCCTTGCTCACCGTGCCGCGCATCTTCGGGCCGCGTGAGCCGCGCTGCGGGTTGAGCTTGACCACCCGCGCCTTGACCACCACGCGGCGCGAACGAAACCGCGCGCCCTTCCCGTCGCGGCTCCATCCGCCGCCGTCTTTCGGAAAGGAAGCCACCACCTTCGCGCCCCGGCCGTGCGCATTGAACCGCCCGCCGCCTTCCCCTTTCCGGCTGCCCGCCGATCCCGATCCCCGGCCGATCCGATTGGGGTTGCCGCCGGCCTTGCGAACGGCCGCCTTGACCTGTTGGAGGAACGGCAGGTCGTGCGAACGGACGCGCGTCCTTTGGGTACGGGACCGCCCCGGTTTGATGCGGAAATCGTCTGCGTCATTGCCTGCCATGACAGGACGATCAGCATCGGATTCGGGATGCGCAAGTCCTCGAAAGCACTCGTCGTGGTGTGGCGTAAAAAGACTTGCTGTAGCGTAGAAACGGCGGAACACGCCACGCGGCACCTTGCGACCGCCACCCATTTTTGCATTGAAAATAAAGAGAAAAGTGCCTCAGGCGACACCACGCACACCGTTCGGAGTGCCGCTACAGCGCTGTAAAGCGGCTCAAAAACAATGTGCAGACAACCACTTACGACCGAAGGGAGCGCGGGATTGAAAATCCGCTTTATCTTGCCATCACTCTCCTTTCTGCTCCCTCGACCTTCACACCATCTCCAACGCCAAGTCTTGACTGCGAATCACCCTGAAAACAATGGGGCACCTCTAAAAATCGCCATTTTTGCGGCCCGCCGGCTCTGGATCCGGCGGCGTGCCTCTGATCACACAGTAGTCGCGCCACCACCTTGGCAGTCATTCGCCCAAAAGTGGCAATAGTCCGAGAAATCAGCCCATTACCACCGCAGGTTATGACCAGCAGGGCAGCCACCGCCTTCATCCCCTCCAGGCACACAAAACGCTTCATGTTGTAGGTCAGGTTGTGCAGCCCGATCTTGGTCCGCGCCCGCACCGCACCGATCGTGCGAACCAGCTTGCCACCCATCGAGTTCATGAAGTGGCCGAACACGTGCTCCACCCGCACCCGCACCGTCGAGCGCGTCTTGTTGCCCTGCTTCTCGCGTTTCGTGAGCTTGCGCCGCCGGTTCCCCTTGCGGTGGATCCGGCTGCGCAGGCCGCGGTCCTTCAGCGTCTGCTCGATCTCCGCCGAACGATAGGCGCTGTCGGCCCAGACATCGGAGGCGGTGTTGTCCGGGTCCAGCACCGTCTCCAGTTCCTGGCTGTCGTGGCGCGCCGCATCGGTGACGGTGTATTCGCGGATCAGCTTGTGCGTGCGGTCGATATTGATGTGGTTCTTGTAGCCGTAATGCGACTGGCTGTTCTTCTTGGTCCAGCGCGCATCGAGGTCCTTCTGGCGCAGCATCGCCGGGTTCTCCGCCCAGCCCTCGGGGACTTCGCCGGCCTTGATCGCGCGTTCTCCTCGGGCGTGTTGCGATTCCGCGGCACCGGCACGATCGTCGCATCGATGATCTGACCGCCCATCGCCAGATAGCCCTGCTGTTTGAGGTAGGCGTCGAACGCCTCGAACAGCGTCTTCGCGGTTTCATCCTTGGCCAGCGCCTCGCGGTAGAGCCAGATGGACTTGGCGTCCGGCACGGTGCCTTCCAGGCCCAGGCCGAGGAACCGCATGAACGAGAGCCGGTCGCGGATCAGGTATTCGGTGTTGTCATCGCCCAGATTGTAAAGCGACTGCAAGACCAGCACTTTGAACATCAGGATTTCGTCGAACGGCTTGCGGCCGGCGGCAGTCTTGCGGGTCTCGGCCTTGGCGCGCAGCCCGGCGTTCTCGAGCGCCGCTAGGAGCTTCGGGGGAACTCTTCCCAGGGGATCAGCTTGTTCAGTGCGATCAGCGGGTCGGGCTTGGCGTCCAGGCTCTCGTAGCGGCGGCTGAGGTCGAAGAAACCGGGCTGAAGCATCGCGAATTGGGGTCCCTGCGGTCAGCCAAGGGAATCAGGTTCAGGGACGGAAGGATAGGGGATTTTTAGAGGTGCCCAATGATGCGAATGTCGACTTCGAACTTGCAGCCAAACCACCTTGCATCTGCGTTCCCTAAACCGTCTGCCTGTCGGAAACGTGCCATCGACAACCGGATTGCATGTCAAAAAGCTCGCGATCGCTTGGCTCTCGCCGTGTCGATCGCTGTCATGCAGAGGCACGAATGAAACAAAACGGGGCATTGCACACCGCTCTCAGTCCGGCGGGAGTTCTGTGGTGATATGGCACCGTGAGACTTTGCAACGCTCGTGCAATCGGGCGGATATTTGACGACGACGAACATGGGGACCAAATGCGCGATCAGTATGCCGGCGATGTCAGCGACGTTCTCAAATTTGCGTTCCTACGCGCGCTTGCGGGCGCAGACCGGACGCTCGGCATCGCATGGTACTACGCGCCGGGAGATGACGGACGCCCGGATGGACGGCATCTCGAATGGCGCGACGAGGCGGCTTGGCGTCTACTCGATGAAGAGCTTCACGCGGGGCCACGACGCTGCCCGAACGCAGCATTGCCGCTCTTGAACAGGCGGCGATCTGGCCCGAGGGAGCACTGTTTCATCGTGAGCCGGTGCCGCCGCGTTTCGCACGGAGCGCGTGGGGGACACGGAAGCGGAGCGCGCTCGACGGGGCGGACATCGTATTTCTCGACCCGGACAATGGCGTCGGCGGAGAAACGGAGAAGCATGCGACTTCCGGAAATCCGGCTGCTCCGCAAACCCGAACGGGCCATCGTCTTCATCACCTTCCCGGGCCGAAGCATGACGCACGACGCGCTGCTGCGGCAGTTGCACGGGCGATTGATGGTCGAAGCAGATGCCGGGAACCTCATCACTCTGCGGACGAATGTCTCCGTGCCCCGCACAGCGGGATCGCGGTCCTACGTGCAACGCCAGCGCTGGTTTACGGTTGTTGATCCCGATGCCGAATTGACGGTCAGCGCGCAAGCTTTCGCCGCGGCTCTGGCGTCCGTTCCACGAGTTCGAAGCTCGGCTCGATGGTATCAAGTGAGTGTTCCGCGAGGCATACCACGCCACCAGCGGCGACCATAGAACGCCGGCTGGGTCGGTGCTAGGTTTGATCAACCGCGTGTCAAATGGAGCCGTTGGCTGCGAGGTTGAATACCCAGTGAGATAGACAGGACCGCATGAGCGCAGCAATTCTTGAACCGCAGATTTTTGATGAACTGAAAGCTGCGCTTAACCACGGCATCGCGTCCGGCGAGCTGCTGACACACTTGCAGATCGAGCAGCAAACAGCGCTCTTCCGTGAGCGCTTTGGACCAGCCGTGTTGCGCGATCTCGACGGTGAAGCCCTGCTGCGTCTGATGCACGGGCGCTTGACAGGTGAAACTCGGTGCTTGGCCTATTGGCTGGAGTTCAAGAACGATGATGAGTTCTCCGGGCAACCAATTTGGCGGAATTGGTGGAGGGTCAGCGCTAAAATTCGGCATCTACCAGCGGCAGAGCGACAATGCCTGGATGACGGGATCGCCGAAGGCACAGAACGTCCTATCGCTTGAGGGCGCCATAGACTTCGCTCGAAATCAGAGAAACCAATTGGTGGCCGGGGCTGACGCATTGTCGCCGCTTGACATCGGCGACACGTCGGATGAGGCATACGTTAAACTTCAAGCTGCCATGGAGAAGGCCGCCCCAAAACTGGCGCACGACGGCTGGGCTCACAAATACTGGTTCCTTATCAGCCCTGACCGCATTGATGACTACCATAGCCCCCGTTACCAGCGATTCCATCTTTTCAAGCTCTTACAGATGCCTCCCGATAAAGTCGGCATCCTGGATGGCAGTTCGCCGCGCTTCATCTGCGCTGGGCGTTTCATTGCCGCCGCGCGGCAACTTTAGCTGCCGGTCACGACACTTAACACACTCCTCAATCGGCGTGACGGTGCCTTTCACCGGTATTGGAAGGTTGGCACTACAGAAGGGAGTGACGGCGGAAGCCACTGGGCAGAAATGCGTGAGGGCGGTTTCGTGTCCATTGGTTGGTCCGAGCAAGTTCCCGATCTGTCAGAAGCAATCGGCCAGGTAAGGCCACTGCAAAAAATAGAATTCGGGATTTTTTGCTTCCGGTTTACCCTTCTAACGCAGGCGTCGCGTCTAGAAAAGCTGGAGAAATACTGAATTTTTCTCAAGAAATCTCGGAGTTGAGATTTTAGGACCGGCGTGTGAAGGCCAAACCGTGCTGGGCGTAGGGAAAGTTCGCGGGCCTTATGAGTATGACGGCAGCCTTGGCTTCCCACACAAACGTCCTGTTGAGTGGCTTAGCCTCCGACTCCTGGCGAATGCCCGACCAGGAGGGACCGTGTACCACGGTTTATGAACTTGGCAGGAGCGCAGCCAACCTGCTTGAGCTTGAGCAGCGGCTATCCCGAAGAGGGACGCTGCCTGCTGCGGTATCTGCGCCGCGTCCAGTTGCTCCGGCGGCCGAAACCGCACCTATGCCACCGCTTGATCAATTCGCTTTACGAATTGAAGCCGTCCTCCGCCGCAAAGGCCAGGTGATATTGTATGGTCCGCCGGGCACCGGAAAACCTACCGGGCGTTGGCCGTCGCCAACGAACTTGCCGCCCGCCATGCGTTCCGGAAGAGCTTTGTCGATCTGACCACATCTGAGCGCAAGACGGTCGCCGATGGCGACGGTCTCGTGCGGGTCCTTAACCCTTCATCCTGGGTGGGGTTACGAGGATTTCATCGAGGGTCTACGGCCGACGACAATAAATGGCCAGATGGTTTTCGAGCCGCGCGACGGTATATTCAAACGTCTCTGTGCCGATGCGTCCAAGCAATCGAACCGTACTTTCTCTTGTCGTGGATGAAATTAACCGTGGCGACCTACCCTATCTTGGGGGAACTACTTACGGCGATCGAATACGATAAACGGGATCGACAGATCATATTGCCAGTCACCGGGGCAGTCTTTGCTGTGCCAAAAACCGCGTTCATCATTGGCACGATGAACACGGCGGATCGGTCTATTTCTATACGGATACCGCACTTCGGCGGCGGTTTGGTTTCGTCGAGTTAATGCCAGAAAGCAATTTACTGGCTGGACGGAAAGCGGGGGGGGTTGCTGCTTGGTGCTTGGCTGGACGTGCTTAACACAAGACTTCGCCTCCACCTGAAACGGGACGCCCGCAACCTTCAGATTGGTCACGCCTATTTAATGCCACCGCAGCCCATCACTTCGGTAGCAGAGTTTTCGCGCATTCTACGTGACGACATAATCCCCCTGCTCGAAGAATATTGTTATGATGATTTTGGTATGCTCAGAGACATACTTGGCGGTGAACTGGTCGATGCGGAGGTTGGTCGTATTAGAGAAGAGATATTTGGTACCAATCGGGAAGGAGATCTAATTCAGGCTGTGTCATTCGAGGAAATGCAACCACTTGTACTTATTAGGAGCCGGCCGATAGCACTTTGGCGGGCGAGCCGTCTCATACCCCTGTCGACGACAACGAGGGTGAGGATCACTTTGCACCCCTACGGCCCGGCCCCTTTCGTTGTCGAACTAACAGAATGGGACCAAGTCGGCCCTGCACAGGACGCGCGCTTGAGGGGCTGTTCTCTAGCGGGTGACATGGCGTCGCGCCGACTGGCCGAGACGCTGCGTGGACGATTGGACATCCGCGAGGGATACGACGGACTTGAAATCACCAGCACATCATTCGTCGGCCGTGTGGACGTGGGGCCGCTTCGCATTGCGATTGGGCCCAAGCTGCCTGCGATGCCGCTCGCTCGACTGCTCCGCTACGCTTATGGGTTGCGCGATGTCACGGCGGTCGAGGAGACGAGGTCCTCGACAACCCGGCACGGTTTACACGATTTGCTGATTTCGTTGCTCGCAGCGGAGGTGGAGGAACTACTACATCGGGGTCTGGCGCGTCGCTACATCCCATT
>CAWDKN010000044.1:0-69418 GCA_963802815.1 uncultured Alphaproteobacteria bacterium | reverse complement strand
CTCAGCACGTGGACCGTGCCGGTGCGATGTTCGCTGTTTGCCGGCGCGTTCGCTTCCTCGGAATTCTGCGATCGGCTGCATCATGATCACGGAGCCGGACCGCTGGAGCCCCGAGGGCAGATCATCCTATTGTGCCGCGGTGCAAAGTGCGCCTGCCGCGACCGCGCTGATAAGAATGCCTGGATGCGTGCTGCTCTCATTCCTGCTCAACTCTGATGGTGGCGGGGGGGACCAAGGGCACCTTAACCACCGCTCCGGGCCCGCGCCAGAATGGGCAATGGAAATGAATGGGATGTTTCCCCGGTGTGGCGAATGTTGGGCCGGAATTCCTTGCCGCCTTCGCGCCGGCCCTTATATTTTGGCGCTTGCGCGTCGGGTCTCGGTTTGGCGCTTGCGTGCCGATTCCTGCCTAGCTTGGCGCTTGCGCGCCGATTGTTTGCTTGGCGCTTGCGCGACGATTGTTTGCTTGGCGCTTGCGCGACGATTGTTTGCTTGGCGCTTGCGCGCCGGGGCCTGTACCCTGGCGCGAGCCAGATTGGAAATGCTCATGTCATCGGTCCGCGAACGCATCAAAGGTTCCATCCCCGCCCTGATCACGCCGATTTGGGGTGGGCGGGTGGACGAGGGTGCGTTCCGAAATCTCGTCTCGTGGCAGATCGCCCAAGGCTCCCACGGCCTCGTGCCGTGCGGCACGACCGGGGAATTGCCGACGCTCTCGCATCAGGAGCATCGGCGCGTGGTGGAGATCTGCGTCGAGGAGGCGAACGGGCGCGTGCCGGTGATCGCCGGCGCGGGCTCGAACTCGACGGAGGAGGCAGTCGCATTGACCAGGCACGCCAAGGCGGTCGGCGCAGATGCGGTGCTCTCGGTCACCGGCTATTACAACAAGCCGTCCCAGGAAGGTCTCTACCGGCACTATGCGACCATCGCCGAGGCGGTCGACATCCCCATCCTGGTCTACAACATTCCCGGCCGCGCGATCGTGGAAGTATCGGTGGAGACGATGGGCCGGCTCGCCAGGATCGCCAACGTCATCGGCGTGAAGGACGCGACCGCCAATCTCATGCGGCCGACGCGCGAGCGGGCCGCCTGCGGTAAGCACTGGCGCCTGATCTCCGGCGAAGACGGCACGGCGCTTGGCTACATGGCGCATGGCGGCCATGGCTGCATCTCGGTCACGGCCAATGTCGCACCGAAGCTGTGCGCCGAGTTCCAGAACGCCTGCATGCAGGGCGCCTTCGAGAAGGCCCTGGCCCTTCAGGACGGTCTGATGCCGCTGCACGACGCCATGTTCTGCGAGCCGAGCCCGGCGCCGGTCAAGTATGCTGGCTCGCTTCTCGGCCTCTGCACCGACGAGGTGCGCCTGCCGCTGGTGCCGGCGACCGACGCGGCGCGCACGCGCATCAGGGCCGCGATGGAGCACGCCGGAATCGGCGTGGCTTGAGATCGTGAGCAAGAAAAAGAAGGGCGACGACGAACGGAATATCGTCGCGACAACCGCAAGGCGCGCCACGCCGAACTGATCGAGTCGATGCTCGAGGCGGGGCTGATGCTGATGGGATCGGAAGTCAAGTCGCTGCGCACCGGCAAGGCGACGATCGGGAATCCTACGCCTACGCGAAGGACGGCGAGATCTTCCTCGTCAACGCCTATATCCCCGAATATTCGATGGCGAGCCGCTTCAATCACGAGCCGCGACGCTCGCGCAAGGTGCTGGTCCACAAGGCCGAAGTGCGCAGGCTTTCGGCCGCGATCCAGCGCGAAGGCATGACGCTGATCCCGCTGCGCCTCTATTTCAATCCCAAGGGGATCGCCAAGATCGAGCTCGGCCTCGCCAAGGGCAAGAAGCTGCATGACAAGCGCGACACCGAGAAGGCGCGCGACTGGGCGCGCGACAAGGCACGGCTGCTGCGGGCGAAGGGCTGACGCCACCAGCAGCGCCGCTGCGCTAGAATTTCGGTACAACCGAGATTCGAGCACGGTGGGGGGCGCACATGGACAAGAATCGTCTGGGACTTTTGATTGCGAACGGGGCGCTCGTCATCCTCGCCGGCTTTATCGCCGGTTTCCCGTACGGATCGACGGTCATCGCGTCGCTCGCACCCGGTTCACCCGCGTCCATCCACGAGACCCTGCGCGCCTGGCACATGGCGCATCTCGAGGGCGTGCTCAACGGCATGCTGATGATCGCAGGCGCGGCAGCCGCCGGTCAGCTCGTGCTGTCGCAGATGTCTCAGAAGGTCATCTTTTGGGGTTTTGTCGTGGCCGGATGGACGAACATCGTCGCCTCGACGATCTCCGCGCTCACCGGCGGGCGCGGCACGGGCGTCACGGGGCTGGACTGGAACACGTTCGATTTCGTGGTCTTCATGGCGGGAATTGTCGGGGCAGCGGCCGCGGTGATCGCACTGGCGCTCGGCGGCCTCGGCGCGCGAACCGCAAGATACTAGAGCCGTTTGGCCATGACGATGTCGGGCTTGCCGCGTGTTGGCGCGCCTGTCATCCGCCGCTACATTGGAAACGAAAGCGGACGTGGAACCGATGAGCGACGACGACGACAAGCCCGGACTGATCGGCAAGATCAAGGACAAGTTGATCCGCTCCAAGGAACAGTGGGCGGAGCAGGGGCGCCTGCTGACCGGCCGCCCGGACATGGGCCACGTCAACCGCCTGCCGCCCGGACAGAAGCTCGTGGCCAACTGGCCGGTCCTCGATCTCGGCGTCCAGCCCGACGTGAAGCCCGAGACCTGGCGGCTGCGCATCGGCGGCCTCGTCGAAAATCCGGCCGCCTTCACGCTCGAGCAGTTCATGGCGCTGCCGCAGGCCGAGTCCACGAGCGACATCCATTGCGTGACGTCCTGGAGTCGCTACGACAATCACTGGCAGGGCGTGGCGGCGCGCGCGCTGCTCGATCTCATCAGGCCCAAAGCCGAGGCGCGCCACGTCGTCTTCCACGCCTATGACGGCTACACGACGAATGTGAAGCTCTCCGTCTTCGGCGAGGACAATGTGCTGCTCGCCCATTCCTGGGAGGGCAAGCCGATCCCGCGCGAGCATGGCGGCCCCGTGCGAGTCGTCGTGCCGGACTGGTATTTCTGGAAGAGCGCCAAATGGGTGAACACGATCGAGCTCACCGCCGAAGACCGACCCGGCTTCTGGGAGGTGCGCGGCTATCACAATGAGGGCGATCCTTGGAAAGAGGAACGCTATAGCTAGATCTGCGGCATCGCCGCGATCTTGGCGCGCTTGACCGCGGCGTCGAACATCTCTTCCGTGAGGACGCCCGTATTGGTGTTGTAGCGCGAGCAGTGGTAGCTCGCGACGAGCGCGATTTTGCCGATGGCATATTGCGCGCCGTGCTTGAACGGGTGGGCCGACTTCCGCGCCGCGAGCGCGTCGAGCACGCTGTCATGGGCGATCTTTCCGAGCGCCAGGATCGCGCGCAGATGCGGCATGGAGGCGATCTGGGCCGCCAGGAACGTGCGCAGGTTTTGATTTCCGCCGGCAGCGGCTTGTTCTCCGGCGGAACGCAGCGCACCGCATTGGTGATCGCGGTATCGACCAGCGAAAGTCCATCATCGGCGCGCGCGTCGTAGCGGCCCGTGCTGAGGCCGTGGCGCGCCAGCGTCGCGTAGAGGAGCACGCCGGCATAGTCGCCGGTGAACGGCCGCCCGGTCCGGTTGGCGCCGTGGAGACCCGGCGCCAGCCCCACGATCAGGAGCCGCGCGCGCGGTGCGCCGAAGCCCGGCACCGGATCGTTGAAATAGTCCGGGTGCGCCTTGCGATTCTCGGTGCGAAATCGCGCCAGCCGCGGGCAGAGCTGACAGTCCGCGGGCGGACTTGGATTTGCGGTCACGTCGCGCCCCTCCCCGCAATCCTGCGGGCGCTGTCGCGCGAACAGGATTTCGACCCTCCCGCGAGGAGAGGGTGAGTTTCAGGCCGAATGCGCGTAGGCCGGCGACGACGTCGTCGCATTCGCGGTCCGCGCTCGCGCATGATCATCGGCTTCATTCCTCCAGCTCGATGAAATTGTCGGCCTGGCGGCGCAGCTCGTCGGCCACCATCGGCGGCTGCGTGCGGATGGTGGAGACAACGCTGACGCGGCGTCCCTTGCGCTGGGCCGCTTCGACAAGCCGGCGGAAGTCACCATCGCCCGAGAAAATGATGATGTGGTCGACCATGTCGGCCATCCCCATCACATCGATGGCGAGCTCGATGTCCATATTGCCCTTCACGCGGCGGCGGCCGGCTGCGTCCGTAAATTCCTTCAGTGGCTTGGTTACGACGGAAAAACCGTTGTAGTCGAGCCAGTCGACAAGCGGGCGCAGCGGCGAGAATTCCTGATCTTCCGCGACAGCGGTATAGTAACGCGCGCACGAGAACGCCCTTGCGCGCGAACAGCTCCAGAAGGCGCTTGTAGTCAATGTCGAACTGAAGCCCTTTCGCCGCGCCGTAAAGATTGGCGCCATCGATGAAAATTGCATCTTTCTCCTGGGGATAAAAAAGCATAATGACCTCCATGGAACATTCCGGCCGAACCGGGCAATCCCCCCGAGGGCCAAGGTCGGTTCTAGTAGCTTAGCCTGATTGCGCAAGTCGGTCTTCGATTGATGAGCCGCCATAAAGTTTTTGATCGCGTTTGTCGCGAATTTTCCTTCGCGAGCAGGCGCGCCTGCGATGACGATTGAAGCCGCGCGCGCGGCACTTGCCGAAAATTCCATCTGCATAATCCGCATGTCTTCGCTCTACGAAACGCCCGCGTGGCCCGACCCGGACGACCCGCGTTTCGTGAATGCCGTTGCCGTCGGAGAAACCGCTCTCGATCCGCGCGATGTCATGCGACGTCTTCATGAGATTGAAACAGCCTACGGCCGCACCCGTTCCGCACCGAATGCGCCGCGCAGCCTCGATCTCGATCTTCTCGACTATCACGGCCGCGTCGAGGAAGGGCCGCCGGCTCTCCCGCACCCGCGAATGCAACGCCGGGCGTTCGTGATCGTTCCGCTCGCCGAAGTTGCGCCCGACTGGCGCCACCCTGTCATTGGCAGCACCGCCGCCGCGCTCCTGGCCGCTTTGCCCGAAGCGGAGCGCGCCGCCATTCGCCGTTTGGCGCCTTAATCCGGCGAGTGGCCGTTGGACAGGGCCAACGTGCTGCGGATGCGATCAAACATTGTTACCAAGGCGGAACGATCGAATTCCTTAATGGTCCCCGGGTCGTAATTCGCGATGTTCGTCGAATGGATGAAATAGCGAATTGCCAGGCAGGGCCGCGAACCGGCCAGCGCGTAGACCGTCTCATCGTAAAAGTTGCCGGCGCCCGCATCCCCGCTCGTGGCCACCGACCAGGTGTGCCCCCCGTCATTCTCGGCGAGCGCGTTCTGGGCGAAGTTCGAGGAACAGGCCCGCCTCGCACTGTTTGGCGTCAGGGATGCTCTCGACGCTGAGCCGCGTGTCGGGGGCGAGGTTGGTCCCGGCCCGTATCCGGTCCGGGATGGTGAACGATACGCCGGTGAGATCCTTACCATTGAGACGTTCCGGATAGACATAGCTCGCGTCGGCCGTCCATCCGCTCGGATAGGCGATCGAATAGCGCAGCTTCGCGTTGCCGTAAGTGCGCCAGCCGGTCGGGGGCTCCGAGCCCGGCCGCGGCGTGGCCTTGGAGCTGTTGCGTCGCAGGCCGCTGCCGCGAGGAGGCAGATCGCCGCGGCAAGGCCTTTCGGAGCGAAACGGATGAGATCGTTCATGCGCCAAGCCCTCCGCGCCGACTATGGCATCGGCCCGTGACGATGGCTCTAGGAAATCGTCCCTGTGGGTTCAAGGGCGTTGGGCAAGAGTTTTCTTCCACGTTGGAACCTGGTTTCGATCCGATATGATGTGGACATTCGCTGCGGGAGCCTGCCATGCCTGTCGTTGCTGTGATTGTGGTCGCCGCCGTCCTCTACGGTTTCGCGGGACTGCGCATCGCGCAGCAATAGAGCGGCGCTGGTGTTCTGTCTGGGCCGCTACGTCGCCACCCGCGGCCCCGGCCTGTTCTGGATCGCGCCCGGCTTCGAGACCGCGACCCAAGTCGACATGCGCGTGCTGACCGACGGCCGTCGACAGCAGGAGACGATGACCAAGGATAACGTGCCGATCAAGGTCAATGCCGTCATCTGGCATCGCGTCGTCACGCCGAGCCTGCGCCATCATCGAGGTGCACAATGTGCGGAAGCCCTCATCCAGGTCGCGCTTACGACGTTGCGCAACGTGATCGGCCAGCACACGCTCGACGACGTGCTCAAGGAGCGCGAGATGCTGCAGCGCGTGCTCAAGACGCGCGTCGATCAGTTGACGGAGGCCTGGGGTGTCGAAATCCAGAACGTCGCGATGAAGAACGTGGAGATTCCGCCCTCCATGCAGCGCGCCATGGCTCAGGAGGCCGAGGCCCTGCGCGAGAAACGCGCCCGCATCATCAAGGCGGAGGCCGAGCTCGAGGCGGCCAAGAAATTGCGCGAGGCGGCCGAGGAAATCATGAAGACCCCGGCGGCGCTCGAACTGCGCCGCATGCAGATGCTGACCGAGGTCGGCGCCGAGCAGAACACGATGACCATCGTGATGATGCCGAGCGAGTTCGTGGAAGCCGCGCGAGCGATTGCGCAGAGATAGCGGCCCGGCGCGTATCCGCTCGTTTTTTGCTGGATTTCGTGCCGGCCATTGTTAGTGCTCGGCCATGAGGGAACTGGCACCCTACATAGCCCCCTTGCTGGTGCTCCTGATCGTGCTGCGGCGCGCGGGCCGCGCCAAGCGGTTGCGCACGGCGAATATGTGGATCATCCCGGCCCTGGCGGTCCTGGCGACGGGTTCGACCCTGGCCCGCGAGCCGTTCCCCGCCGTCGTCGCCCTCGGCCTGTTCGTTCTTGCCGCACTGGCCGGCGCGGGCGTCGGCTATTTCCGCAGCCTTGCACATCGATCTGGCTCTCAACCGGGAGACGGGGCAGGCGACGAGCCAGGCCACCCAGCTCGGCACGATTTCTGATCGTGGCATTCATGGTGATCCGATCGGCTCCAGATTTTCCTCAAAGGCCATGTTGACGTGACCGACATCGTCGGGCCGCTGAAGTTTCCCCATGCGGCCGGCTCGACGCATGGCGTCGACCTCTTCCGTCTGACCGACGCGGCGCTGATCTTCTCCACCCTGATGATGATCGCGCAGCGAATTGAGATCTGGCGCCGCGCCCAGCCCTTGCTCGCGGAGTACCGCGCGGCGAAGGCCGCAAAGGACACCGCGACGCCGGCCGGTTAACAGGCACAACGATCGGTTAACGTCGGCGGCGCAAACTATTGCGACGCGCGTCATTCGCCCGCGATGACCGGCCGGTTAACGCGGCGATTTGCAAGTTTACCGCTCTTTCACTGCTCCGCGTTAACTTTGCTTCACCGCGACAGCCTCCTCGCGGGAATTGGGCAATGAACCACGCAATGACGCGCATCGCGCACAAGCCTGCAATTTTCGCGGCCGCCATTCTGCTGCTTGCCGCGGCCGTCGGCCCGTGGCCGCGCACGCGGCAGACGTGAGCAGCGCCGACCTCCACGCAATCGCCAATGCGCTGACCTTCCTCGACGGCCTGCCGCATGGCGGGCAGATCATGGTCGGCGTCGTGTACGCGTCCGACGATACCAAGCGCAGGCGTGCAGGTCGCCGCCGCGCTGAGCGCGATCCCGGCCCCAACCAGTCGACCTTCCGCGGCGAACCGATAAGCGTGAAAGAGCTGGGGCAGGGTGGCGGCCATCTCGATGCGGCCCTTCTTCTTCCCAGCGCCGTAGGCCAGTCGGCGGCGGTTTCCGACGCGGCGCGCCACAGGCATCTGCTGACGATCTCGACCGACCCCTCCTGCCTCGAATCAAAATGCTGCGTGCTCATGGTGCGCGCGTCAGACCGCGTGCAGATCGTCCTCGACACCGCCATGGCGGATTTGGTCGGCGCGAACTTCTCGTCGGTCTTTACGATGATTGTGGAACGCCGATGATCCGGATCCTGCTGCGCCGCATTCCGGTGCTTCTCGCTTTTGCAGCCCTCGTGGCCTCAGCTTCATCGGGCGCGGCATTCGCTCAGTCCATGGACTACGGCACGCTGGAGCAGACATTCGGCGAGCCGGTGACGACAAGTGCCACGGGCTCGCCTCAGCGCGCGACCGACGCGCCGGTGGACATGATCATCGTCACGGCAGACGAGATCCGACGCTCCGGCGCGCACGACATCCCAGGCATTCTCCGGCATGTCGCCGGAATTGATGTCGAGCAGTGGAGCGATGCCGACGCCGACGTCGGCGTACGCGGCTATGACCAGCCCTATTCGCCGCGACTTCTCGTGCTGGTCGACGGGCGACAGGTCTATGCCGATTATTATGGCTTCACGCCGTGGAGCACGCTACCGGTCGAACTGAGCGAGATCCGTCAGATCGAGATCGTCAAAGGCCCGAACACGGCTTTGTTCGGTTTCAACGCCGTCGGCGGCGTCATCAACATCGTCACCTACAACCCGCAATACGACGACACCAACACCGTCACGTTCTCCGCCGGGACACAGGATCTGGCTGAAGGCTCGGCCGTCCTCACCGTGCGCGACGGCAGCATGGCGGCGTTGCGCGCATCGGTCGGCGGACGCATCGACGACGATTTCGCGACCGCGGTTCCTGCTTCCATCGCCGGTCCCGCGCGCCAGGGCGAATATCGCGGCGAGGCTGACCTCAACGGCGTCGTGCGGCTGGCCGAAGGCGTGGAGCTCGGACTGGAAGCAAGCCACAGCGTGGCGGCCCAGAACGAGATTTTCCCCGGACTGTCCTTCGTAAACTCGGTCTTCTTCGCGGATTCGGTGAAGGGCCAGCTTTCGGCCGACACGGGATTCGGTCTCTTCCGCCTGACCGCCTACACAAACTGGATCATCCAGCACGCAAATTTCTTTCTCGGAGGCATTCCGCTGGCGCCCGATCTCGGCAATCGGGTCTCGGTCGTCCAGCTCGAAGACAATTTCACGCTCGGAGCGGACAACACGCTCCGGCTCGCCGGAGAGTACAGGCACAGCGGCTCGGGCACGACGCTGTTCGCGGGCGGCACGATTTCCTACGACGTCTATTCGGGCTCGGCCATGTGGGCTTGGACCATCGCTCCCGGCCTCGCTCTCACCAATGCCGTGCGTCTCGACGATCTCACGCTCGACCGCACCGGCGCCGTGCCGCTCTTCTATCCGTTCACCAACGCGGAGTGGAGGCGCACGCTGACCGAACCGAGCTTCAACAGCGGTCTCGTCTGGCGCATCGGCGGGTCCGATACGCTGCGTCTTCTGGCGAGCCGCGGCGTGCAACTGCCTAATCTAACCAATCTCGGCGCGCTGCTGATCGTGGCGCCGCCGTTCCATTCCGCCACCGGCACTCCGTTCCTGCAACCCACCACCGTGCTGAATTACGAGGTCGGCTGGGACCGCGTTCTTGACGGCGGTGTCAAGCTTCGTGCGAGCGTGTTTCACCAGGACTCGCAGGGCATCGTCTCGGACTCTGGCAATTTCATCTTTACGCCGATTGGCGTTTGGGCCACGGCGACCAATATCGGCAACTCGCACGCCGATGGCATCGAACTCGCCGTCGACAGCACGCTCGACGATGGCTGGCGCTGGGGCGCGAACTATCGCTGGGAGTCCGTGCGGGACCGCTTTGTGGCCTTCGCGCAGAACGGCATGGACTACAGCGACTATCAGCATTCGACGCCCGCACACCTCGTCAATCTCAATCTGGGCTGGTCCGACGACCGCTGGGAGATCGACGGCTATCTGCACTATCAGTCCAAGACCTTCGGCCTGACGCCCGGCACGAATCCGGGCGTGACCGTAGAACAGCCCATCGCCAACTACGTCTCCGTGGACGGACGCATCGGCTATCGGCTGAGCGAGAAGCTGACGCTTGCGCTCTCCGGCCAGAACTTGGCGCTATCGCACCAGCGCCAGACGACCGGACCGGACGTCGAACGGCGCGTGCTGTTCATGGTCACGGCCGGGCTCTGACGGGGCGCGAGATGGATCTGTTCTGGCAGATTGCGATCGTCGAATTTCTCCTCAACGTGGCGGTTTTCGCCGCGGCTGTGATGGCGTACAGCGCCATTCCGACCGTGGCGCGCCGCGTGCCCTGGCTGGCCCGCGGCGAGGGCCCCGCCATCGGCATCCTGTTCGGTTTCGCGACCGTCGGGGCGCTGCTGATGCCGATTCATATGAACGGCGGCGCTACCATCGGAGGCCAAACCGTTCTGCTTGCCCTTGCCGGCCCCATCGGCGGCATCACGGCCGCAATCGCCGGCGGCCTCGTCTCACTCGGCATCGCCTTCTACCAGTGGACGCACGGAACGGGCATCGCCGAAACCGATATCGTGCAATCTCTCGCCTCCGTCGCGGCCGGCCTCGTGCTGCAGGTTCTGCTCGTGCGCAGCAGACGTTCCTTCAGCTACGTCCATCTGCCGATCCTCGGCGTCCTGTCCGCGGTAGGCGTGCTCGGCGGGCTGTGGAATGCGAGCGGATGGAGCGCGGCGGAGGACGCGCTCGGGACGGTCTTCCTCTCCAGCGTTTCGGCTGCGATCATTCTCGGCACGCTTCTAATCCACGAAAAGCGCCGACATCAGGCCGAGAAGAATCTCCGGGACAGCGAGGCGCGGCTTGCCGGGCAGGCCATCGAGCTTGCGGCCGCGCGCGACGCGGCGGAAGCGGCCAGCCGGGTGAAGAGCGAATTCCTCGCCAACATGAGCCACGAGATTCGTACGCCGATGAACGGCATCATCGGCATGAACGGGTTGCTGCTCGACTCCGGTCTCGACGAAACGCAGCGCGGCTATGCGCTCGCCGTTAAGGAATCCGGCGAAGCGCTGCTCGGCATCATCAGCGACATCCTCGACGTCTCGAAGCTCGAGGCCGGCAAGGTCGACCTCGAACTCATCGACTTCTCCATTGCCGACGCCGTCGAAAGCGTCGTGCGCCTCATGGCGCCAAAGGCGCGCGAGAAGGGCATTGTCCTCAGGCTCCAGATCGATGCGCGCGCCCGCGGACATTATCGCGGCGATCCCCACCGCCTGCGCCAAATTCTTCTCAACCTCGTGGGAAACGCCATAAAGTTCACCGAGCGTGGGGGCGTCGTCCTGAAGATCACGCCGTCGGACGACGGCGTCACCGGTCTGCACTTCGCCGTACGCGACTTCGGCATCGGCATGCGCGAGGAAGTCCGCGCCGTACTGTTCAGGAAGTTCAGCCAGGGCGACGCCTCGATCTCGAGGCGCTATGGCGGCACGGGCCTCGGCCTTGCGATCTGCAAGCAATTGGTCGGGCTGATGGGCGGCGAAATCGGCGTCGAAAGCGAAGCGGGCAAGGGTTCGACCTTCTTCTTCGACATCCCGCTCGTGCGCATCGCGGGCGAAAACGACCAACCCGCGGCCGTGCAGGCGCCCTTGGCGCGCCCGGCCGCGCGCCCGCTGCGCGTTCTGCTTGCCGAGGACAACAAGGTCAATCAGCAATTCCTACTCGCGATCCTCGCCAAGGCGCGGCACAAGGTGGAGCTCGCGGAAAACGGCCTTCAGGCGGTCGACTGGATGTGCCGCGCCGATTTCGACGTCGTGCTCATGGACATGCAGATGCCGGAGCTCGACGGCGAACAGGCGACCAAGGAAATCCGCGCCCTTCCCGAACCCAAATGCCGCGTGCCGATCGTCGCGCTGACGGCCCATGCGATGAGCGGGGCGCGGGAGCGCTGCCTCGCGGCCGGCATGGACGATTATGTTTCGAAACCGGTCGACGTCGCCCTGCTGCTGGAGAAGCTCGACCGGATCGCGGGCGCGCTTCCGGTCGTGGCCGCCAACGATGCGGCGCCGGTCGCGAGGGATCCGATCGGAATGAACCTTGGCCAGCTCGAGGCGCTGCGCAGCGTGCTGCCGCCCGGGGTGTTCGCCGAGCAGCTCTCGCTGCTGTTGTCGATGTTCATGCCCAGCGTGGAAAGGATCGGCGTCCTGCTGGAGGCCGGCGATCTCGCGGCCGGCGCGCGCGAGGCCCATGATCTTGTTTCGGCCGCCGGCAATTACGGGGCCATGAAAGTGTCGGAGACTGCACGGGCGCTCGAACTGGCCTGCAGGGGCCAGGAACCGGCCGAGGCCGCTGCTCGTTATGCGGAGCTGGTTCCCGAGGCCCGGATCGCCCAGGACGCCTTCGTGGCCGCCGGAAAGCGCTGCGCCTGAGGCTTGCCCTAGGCGCTCGCTTTCTATAGTATCCGCGGCCTTCCGACCCGAACCCTGCTTCGGTGCCTCCGTATGAGAGGCCAGGCCTTTGCAAGACAAGGATTATTCATGGCGCGCGTGACCGTTGAAGACTGCGTGGACAAGGTGCCGAACCGATTCGACCTGGTGCTTTATGCGGGTTACCGCGCGCGCCAGCTGTCGGGCGGCGCCGAGACGCTGGTCGACCGCGACCGTGACAAGAACCCCGTCGTGGCGCTCCGCGAGATCGCCGCTAAGGAGCTGAAGCCCGAAGAGGTTAAAGAGGAATACATAAAGTCGCTGCAGAAGCACGCCGAGGTCGACGAGCCGGAGGAGGCGCGTCCCGATACCGATGAGGGTCGTGAGGACCCTGCGTTCCGCGCGGTCACCGAGGAAGAACTGCTGCGCGCGCTCACCACCGAGGCCCAACGCCGCGCCGAGCCCCAGCCGGAAGAGCCTGCGGATTACGAAGAATAGGACCCCCCCTCCCGCAAGGGAGGGTGTTTCATTCTGACTTGGCGTTCCATCAGCGCCACAATCGGCTTTCGTCCTATATATTGAGGGACGATGAGCGGCGCTCCCACGACCGAAGTTCCCGAGACCGACGCAGCCCCGGCGCCCGCGCGCCCGAAGGGCAAGCGCAAGCTCATGCGCCAGACCGAGCTCGTCGAACGGGTCAAGGCCTACGACCCCGACGCCGACGAAGCGCTGCTGAACCGCGCCTACGTCTACGCCATGAAGGCGCACGGGAAGCAGTTCCGCGCGTCGGGGGATCCCTATTTCGCCCATCCGCTCGAAGTCGCCGCCATCCTGACGGACCTCAAGCTCGACGTGCCCACGATCGCGACCGCGCTCCTGCATGACACCGTCGAGGACACGCTCGTCACCATCGAGGACATCGAGGCCAATTTCGGCAAGGACATCGCCAATCTCGTCGACGGCGTGACCAAGCTCTCCCAGCTGGAGCTTTTCTCCGAGCGCACCAAGCAGGCGGAGAATTTCCGCAAGCTGATGCTTGCGATCACCGACGACATCCGCGTCCTGCTCGTCAAGCTTGCCGACCGGTTGCACAACATGCGCACGCTTGGTTTCATCGCCGAATCCGGCCAAACGCCGGCGCATAGCCCAGGAGACGGTCGACATCTATGCACCGCTCGCCGGCCGCATCGGCATGCAGAACATGCGCGAAGAGCTGGAAGACCTTGCCTTCGCCGAGCTAAATCCGGAAGCGCGCAATTCCATCGCCACGCGGCTCTCCCGCCTCGACGCTTCGAGCGGCGAGCGCACCGGACGAATCGCCGACCAGATCAAGCGCAAGCTCGCCGAGCACGGCGTCGAGGCCTGGGTCTATGGCCGTGCCAAGCGGCCTTATTCGATCTGGCGCAAGCTGAAGGACAAGCAGCTCAACTTCGAGCAGCTTTCCGATATCTTCGGCTTTCGCGTCATCGTGAAGACACCGGAGGATTGCTATCGCGCGTTGGGCGTCCTGCACACCAGCTGGCAGATGGTGCCGGAGCGCTTCAAGGATTTCATCTCGACGCCAAAGACGAATGGCTATCGCTCGATCCATACCACCGTCATCGGACCGGAGAAGCAGCGCGTGGAGGTGCAGATCCGCACCCAGGAGATGCACGATGTGGCCGAGCGCGGGGTGGCCGCCCACTGGCGCTACCGCGAGCATGTGGGGGCCGAGGACGGCGACGCGCGCGCGCTGGAATGGCTGCGCGACATGGTCGACCTGCTCGAACGCGGCGACAGCGCCGAGGAATTCCTCGAGCATTCGCGCCTGAGCATGTACCAGGACCAGGTCTTCTGCTTCACGCCGAAGGGCGACCTGATCTCGCTGCCACGCGGCGCCACGCCGATCGACTTCGCCTATATGGTACACACCGATCTGGGCAACACCTGCGTCGGCGCCAAGGTGAACGGCGTGCATGTGCCTCTGCACACGCCGCTGCGAAACGGCGACCAGGTCGAGATCATCCGGACCAAGGAACAGACGCCGTCGCCGTTATGGGAGCAATTCGTCGTCACTGGGCGCGCCCGCGCCGAGATCCGTCGCTACCTGCGTCATGCCCAGCGTGGCGAGCACGTGAAGTTCGGACGCAAGATCCTGGAGAAGCTCTTCGCCGACGAAGGCGTCGAGATGACGGACAAGGCGATCGGCGAGGTCGCCAAGAAGTTGCGTCTGGCCAAGGCTGAGGACGTCTATGCCGATGTCGGTCGCGGCGCACTGCGCGGGCCGGAAGTGCTGGCTGCGGTCTTCCCGGAGCGCAAACGCGATCCCGGCAAGCCCGCCGACTTCGCCGACCCGAAAGTGAAGAAGCCGATCTCGATCCGCGGTCTGACCGAAGGCATCTCCTACAAGCTGGGCCAATGCTGTCATCCGCTGCCGGGCGACCGCATCGTCGGCCTGATGACGCCCGGCGACGGTGTCGTCATCCACACCATCGATTGCGCCGAGCTCGAAAAGGCGCAGACCACCATGGACGACTGGCTGGACGTGACATGGGGCAGCCAAGCCGCCGACGGTGGTCCGTCCATCGCGCGGGTGGCGGTGCGGGTCGAAGAATCTGCCCGGTTCGCTCGGCACGGTCATGACGGTGATCGGCAACAATGGCGGCAACATCTTCAACATGAAGGTGACCAACCGGAACCCGCTGTTCTTCGAGTTCCAGGTCGATATAGAGGTGCGCGATCTCGCGCATTTGCAGAACATCCTGGGCGCGCTACGCGTGAACGCGGCGGTCGAATTGGTCGATCGCGTGCGCGAGGCGAACGGGGGCAACGGTGACGGCTGATCAGGTGTTGAACGAATTCCGCAAGGCGGGCGCGCTGCTTGAGGGCCATTTCGTCCTGTCCAGCGGACTCCATTCGGATATGTTCCTGCAGAAGGCGCTGGTGTTCCAGGATGCAAAGCGCACGGCGAAGCTCTGCAAGGCGCTGGCGAAGAAGGTGCGCGAAGAGGTCAAGACGACGTTCACGGCCATCGTCTCCCCCGCCGTAGGCGGCATCGTGCCGGGCTACGAGATGGGCCGCCAGCTCGGACTTCCGGCGATGTATGTCGAGCGCCAGGACGGCAAGTTCACCCTCAGGCGGAATTTCGAGCTCGAGAAGAACCAGCCCGTGCTCGTCGTCGAGGACATCATTTCGACGGGGGTTTCATCACGCGAATGCATCGAGGCGATCAGGGCGGCCGGCGGAAAGCCGGTCGCGGTCGCGTGCTTGATCGACCGCTCGGACGGCAAGGCGAAGGTCGGCGTCAAGATCATTGCGCTGGCGTCGGTAAAAGTGCCGGCCTGGGAAGCCGATAAACTCCCGCCGCATCTCAAGAACATTCCGGCCGTCAAGCCGGGCAGCAGAGGGCTGCAATGAACCGCCTCCGCCTGGGAATCAACATCGATCACGTCGCCACGATCCGTAACGCCCGCGGCGGGCGTCATCCCGATCCCGTCCGCGCGGCGAAGCTGGCCGCCCAGGCGGGAGCGGACGGCATTACCGCGCATCTGCGCGAGGACCGCCGCCACATTTCCGACGAAGATATCGACCGACTCGCCCGCGAGATCGATCTGCCGCTGAATCTCGAGATGGCGGCGACGGAGGAGATGCTCGCCATCGCGCTCAGGCACAAGCCGCATGCAGCCTGTATCGTTCCGGAGAAGCGTCAGGAACGCACGACCGAAGGCGGCATCGATGCGGCCGGTCAGCACACTCGCCTCGCTCCTATCGTTCGCGCGCTCGGCAACGCGAAGGTGCGCGTGTCGCTGTTCATCGAGGCCAACAAAAGCCAGTTCGATGCCGCGCAGGGCGCTCGGCGCGCCGGTGGTGGAGATACACACGGGCGCCTATTGCGAAACGACCGGCGCGGAACGTGAGCGTCATTTGAAGGCTATCCGCGAGGGCGCTGCCTATGGCGCGTCGCTCGGGCTCGAGATCCATGCCGGACACGGGCTCGGCTTCGACACGGCCGGACCGATCGCCGCGATTCCGGAGATCCGCGAGCTCAACATCGGCCACTTCCTGGTCGGCGAAGCGATCTTCTCCGGTCTCGACGCCGCGATCCGGCGCATGCGCGCGGTGATGGACGAGGCGCGGGCGCGTGCCGACGGGCGCAACATCGCATGATCCTCGGGCTCGGCTCCGATCTCATCGACATCCGCCGCATCGAGAAGACGATCGAGCGCCACGGCGAGCGATTCCTCGACCGCATTTTCACGGCGGCCGAACGGGAGAAGTCCGACAAGCGTGCGGCTCGCGCGGCCAGCTACGCCAAGCGCTTCGCCGCGAAAGAAGCCTGTTCCAAAGCCCTCGGCACCGGGCTGCGCCGGGGCGTGTTCTGGCGTGACATGGGCGTAATCAATCTTCCCGGCGGCAAACCGAGCCTGAAACTCACCAACGGCGCGTTGAAGCGGCTGGAAGAAATCACGCCGCCCGGGCACCGCGCGCAGATCGACCTCACCATTACCGACGATTTTCCGCTGGCGCAGGCGGTAGTGATCATCTCGGCGGTTCCGGCTTGAACCTGCCTAAACCGGCGGGCTCTAAGGGCCAATGACTGCTGTGCTATTTCTGCTCCCTTGACCTTCCAAAGGGGCTCGGGTTCTGTCCCCCCGGAGACACCATGCCCGACAAGCCCGAAATGAACGACGCGCCAGACCAGATGGCCGAGCCGAAGCTCACAGACGAGCAGGAGCCGGCGCCGGAAACGCATGCGCCTGGCAAATCCTGGGTCGAGACAGCGAAGACGCTCGCCTATGCGCTGCTGATCGCCGTCGTCATCCGCACATTCCTGTTCCAGCCCTTCAACATCCCATCGGGCTCGATGGAAGCGACGCTTCTTGTCGGCGACTATCTGTTCGTGGAGAAATTCTCCTACGGCTACAGCCGCTACTCCTTCCCATTCGGCTTGGGGCCCTTCTCTGGCCGCATTTTCAGTTCGCAGCCCGCGCGAGGCGACGTCGTCGTGTTCAAATTTCCGGGCGACAACTCCACGGACTACATCAAGCGCGTGATCGGGCTGCCCGGCGACCGCGTGCAGATGATCAACGGCGTCCTCTGGCTGAACGGAAAGGCCCATCCCGAAAGTCCGAGTGCAGGACTATGTCGAGGACGATAACGGCTATCAGAACCATGTTCGCCAGTATCGCGAGACGCTGCCCGGCGGGAAAAGTTATCTCGTTCTCGACCGCATCGACGGCAGCAACGAGGACAACACCGATGTATTCCTCGTCCCTGCGGGCCATTACTTCATGATGGGCGACAACCGCGACAATTCCGACGACAGCCGCATGGATGTGGGCTACGTCCCGGCCGAAAATCTCGAAGGCAAGGCGCTGTTCCCGGTTCTTCTCCTTCGATGGTTCGTGGTACGAATTCCCCGAATTCTGGAAGTGGCGCTTTGACCGGATGTTCACCGGAATCGACTGACCTGGAAGCGCGGCTTGGTCATACCTTCAAGGATCGCGGTCTTCTGAAGCGCGCGCTGACCCATGCGAGCGCCGATGGGACGTTGTCGAACGAGCGGCTCGAATTCCTGGGCGACCGGGTGCTGGGGCTGATCGTGGCCGAGGAACTGCACGCGCGCTATCCGGCAGACGCCGAAGGCGCGCTGGCGCTCAAGTTCAACGCGCTGGCGCGGCGGGACGCCTGCGCGGCGGCGGCCGATGCGGCGGGTCTCGCCGATCACCTTATCCTCGCCAATTCCGAGGCCGGCAGCGGCGGGCGGCGCAAAGCCGCCATTCTCGCTGGCGCCTGCGAGGCGATCATCGCAGCGCTCTACCTGGACGGCGGGATGGATGCGGCAAGGCGCTTTGTCGATTGCTACTGGACCTTCGACAATCTCAGCTCCGACATGCGCGACCCCGAAGACGACTCTGCAGGAATGGGCGCAGGCGCGAAAGTCCGGTTCCTCGGCGCCTGTCTATCGTCTGATGAAACGTGCGGGCCCGGACCACGCGCCGCGCTTCGCAGTGGAAGTGTCGGTGAGCGGCGAGGCTCCCGAGACGGGCGAGGGCGGCTCCAAGCGCGAAGCTGAACAGGAGGCCGCGAAGAAATTTCTGTCGCGGCTCGGCTTGACATGACGCACTCCGGATTTGTTGCCATCATCGGTGCGCCCAATGCGGGGAAGTCGACGCTCGTCAACGCGCTCGTCGGCTCCAAGGTCGCGATCGTGAGCCCAAAGGTGCAGACGACGCGGATGCCGGTGCGAGGGGTCGCCATCCAAGGCGATACGCAGCTCGTCTTCCTCGACACGCCGGGCATCTTCAAGCCGCGCCGGCGTCTGGACCGCGCGATGGTGAATTCCGCCTGGGCAGGGGCCGCCGATGCCGACGCGGTGGTTCTTCTCGTCGACGCGCCCGATTTCGCGGCAAACGCGCAGAGCCACGCGGCGCGCGACACCGAGGCGATCCTCGAAGAGTTGAAGAAGGCGCTGCGCAAGACGGCCCTCGTGCTCAACAAGGTCGATGCGATGAAGCGCGACACGCTCCTGCCGCTCGTCGACAGGCTGAACCCGCCGGGCCTCTTCGATCGCGTGTTCATGATCTCCGCCCTCAAGGGCGACGGCGTTCCCGACATCGCGGCCTGGTGCGCCGCGCAGATGCCGGAAGGGCCATGGCTCTATCCGGAAGACCAGGTCGCAGACATCCCGCAGCGCCTGCTCGCCGCGGAAATCACGCGGGAAAAGATCTATCTGCGTCTGCATGACGAGCTGCCTTATGCGGCCGCGGTCGTCACCGACAAGTGGGAGGAGCGCAAGGACGGTTCGGTAAAGATCGACCAGACGATCTACGTCCAGCGCGACGGGCAAAAGGCGATTGCGCTCGGCAAGGGCGGGCAGACGATAAAGCTCCTGGGCTCGCTTGCCCGCACCGAAATGGAGCAGATCTTCGACCGCCGCGTGCATCTGTTCCTGTTCGTCAAGGTCGCCGAGAACTGGGCCGAGACGCCTGAGCATTACCGCGAGCTGGGCCTTGAGTTCCCGGAGGAGTAGACCCCTCGCATGGAATGGTCCGACAACGCGACCGTGATTTCCGTCCGCCCCCACGGCGAAAGCGGCGCGATCCTCGAGGCGTTGACGCGCGACCATGGCCGGCATCTGGGTCTCGTGCATGGCGGCGCCTCGCGCAATTCGCGGCCCACGCTGCAGCCCGGCAACCGCCTGCACCTGCACTGGCGGGCACGGCTTTCCGAACACCTGGGCAATTTCACCGCCGAGATCGTGCGCGCCCGAGCCGGCGAGATCCTCGAGCGCGGCGAGGCGCTCGCCGGCCTCAACGCGTATTCGAGCGTCGTCGCAGCAGCCTTGCCCGAGCGCGAGCCGCACGCCAATATTTTCGAGGGTGGCGAGATCCTGCTCGATGCGATTGCGGAAAACGGCCTCGCGCATTGGGGGCCGCTTTACGTCCGCTGGGAGGCGGGCCTGCTCGACGAGCTTGGCTTCGGTCTCGATCTCTCGCGCTGCGCGGCGACCGGTACGGTCGACGATCTACGTTTTGTCTCGCCGCGTACCGGCCGCGCCGTGTCCGGCGGTGCGGCCGCGCCCTATGCGGGGCGGCTCTTTGTGCTGCCGGGTTTCCTGCTCGGCTCGCAGAATGCCGAGTTTGCGCCGGGCGACATCGCCGCAGGTCTGAGGCTGACAGGCCATTTCCTGCGCGCGCGTGTGCTGGAACCGCATGGCCGCGAAGTGCCCACAGCGCGCTTGCGCCTCGAAGAGTTCGTGGCGCGCGAATCGAAGTAGATGTCGGTGGCTTTTTCAGCGCGGAGGGCGCAGTGATTTCGCGGTGGTCACGGAGGAGAGTGGAGCACTCCGTGATCCGTCTGGCGCAGGGGGCCGGCGAAGTGTTGGCGCGCAGGGCGCGCCGGGAGTGCATTCGGAAAGCCGCCGCGCCGGGGGCATCACGCAATGCTCGGCGACCGCTGCGCACCCACCGCGTATTCTGCGCTGAACCGTTAACTCCGTACCGGGACCTACCTCACCATGGGTGAATTGCCCTTCAAAGACGACATTCGTCCGGAGCAGCTCAGCAAGGCGCTGTCCGAGCGCTACCTCGCCTATGCGCTGTCCACTATCACCCAACGCGCGCTGCCGGATGCGCGCGACGGGCTGAAGCCCGTTCACCGGCGTGTCTTGTGGGCGATGCGGGTCCTGGGTCTCGGCGCCGATGCAGCCTTCAAGAAGTGCGCGCGCGTGGTCGGCGACACGATCGGCAAATATCACCCGCATGGGGAGCTCGCCGTCTACGACACCCTCGTCCGCCTCGCGCAGGATTTCACGTCGCGGTACCCGCTCGTGGACGGGCAGGGCAATTTCGGCAATGTCGACGGCGATAACCCCGCCGCCATGCGTTACACCGAAGCGCGGCTGACGCCGATCGCGCAGGAGCTGCTCGTCGGTCTCGACGAGAACGCCGTCGACTTCAAGCCGAACTACGACGGCGCCGAGGAAGAGCCGGTCGTCCTTCCTTCCGCCTTCCCCAACCTCCTGGCGAACGGATCGAGCGGGATCGCCGTCGGCATGGCGACATCGATCCCGCCGCACAATCTGGGCGAACTCTGCCAGGCGCTAGTGGCCCTGATCGAGAATCCCAACACCCGCGATGCGACCCTGCTCAAATGGATCAAGGGGCCCGATTTCCCGACGGGCGGCATCGTCGTCGATGACCCGGACACGATCGCCGAGGCCTATCGAACCGGACGCGGTTCATTCCGCGTAAGGGCGCATTGGAAGAAGGAGGAGGGTGCCCGCGGCGTCTTCGTCATCATCGTCGACCAGATTCCCTACCAAGTGCAGAAGGCCAAGCTGATCGAGCGCATCGCCGGCTTGCTCGAGGAAAAGAAGCTCCCGCTGCTAGAGGACGTGCGCGACGAGAGCGCCGAGGACATCCGCATCGTACTTGTGCCCAAGAGCCGCACGGTCGAGGCCGAGATCCTGATGGAGCAATTGTTCCGCCAGACCGACCTCGAATCCCGCATTCAGTCTCAACATGAACGTGCTCGACGGCGGGCTCATCCCGCGCGTCATGAGCCTGAAGGAGGTGCTTCTCGCCTTCATCGATCATCGCGGCGAAGTGCTCGCACGGCGCACGGCGTTCAGGCTCGAGAAGATTGCGACCCGCCTCGAAGTGCTCGAGGGCTATCTTGCCGTCTATCTCAATCTCGACAAGGTGATCAGGATCATCCGCACCGAGGACGAGCCGAAGCCGAAACTGATGAAGGCGTTCTCCCTGACGGAAACGCAGGCCGAAGCCATCCTCAACATGCGGCTGCGCTCGCTGCGCAAGCTCGAGGAGATGGAAATTCGCGCTGAGCACGACGCGCTGACCAAGGAGCAGAAGGATCTCAAAAAACTCATGGGCTCCGACACACTTCGCGCGGAGAAGCTGATCGAGGAAGTGAAGGCGATCGACGCGAAATTCGGCCAGAAGACCGCGCTCGGCAAACGCCGCACGCAGTTCTCCGAAGCGCCGGCCATCGCCGACGAGATCGCGGCGCTGGAATCCTTTGTCGAGCGCGAGCCGATCACTGTCGTCTGCTCGCAAAAGGGCTGGATCCGCGCCTTCAAGGGCCATCAGGAGCCCGACGACAGCGTCAAATATCGCGAAGGCGACCGCGGACGCTTCTGGGTGACGGCCGAGACGACCGACAGACTGATGATCTTCGCGACCGACGGGCGCTTCTTCACGCTGGATTGCGCGAAGCTGCCCGGCGGTCGGGGCATGGGCGAGGCCATCCGCAGCTTCATCGACCTTCCGCCCGAGGCCGATCTCGTGACGGTGTTCGTGCATCGCGAGGGCCGTAAGCTCCTGCTGGCGGCGACTAGCGGCCACGGTTTCGTGACCAACGAGGACGAGGCGGTCGCGATGACGCGCTCTGGCAAGCGCGTGATGAACGTGTCGGCGCCTGCCGAGGCGACGGTCTGCGCCTTCGTCGACGGCGACCACGTCGCGACGGTGGGCGAGAACCGCAAGATGCTGATCTTCTCCCTTGGCGAGGTGCCGGAGCTCGCCCGCGGCCGTGGCGTCATCCTGCAGCGCTACAAGGACGGCGTCCTCATCGATGCCACGACCTTCACGTGGAAGGACGGATTCAAGGACGAGAACAATCGCGCCTGGTCATCGTCGGAGCTGAAAGACTGGAAAGGCGAGCGTGCGCAGGCGGGGCGGATTCTGCCGAGAGGCTTCGCCAAATCGGGCAAATTTGCGAGAGGGTAGGCTTTTTTAGCAAATAGTCTAAGAAAGCGACCGCCCTATCCAGGCCGGTACGGCGACAGATCCATTTCCGGGTAGCGCATCTGCACGTCCCGCAAGGTCTGCTCGCTCCAATAGTCGCTGCCCGCCGGCGGCCAGCCGAAGAGATCGCGCTGGCGAGGTGTCATCTTGGTCAGGGCCTCGCCGAACGCGGCTTTCTCGGCGTGATCGGGCCACGCCATCTTGCCTTGCCAACGTGCTCCACGCTTCATGAAGTCGAGAAGGACCGCAAAGCGCGAGCGGTTGGGCGCGGTGAAGTTCGAGCCGCGGTGAAAAACGTCGGTCTTGTAGACCATCAGGCTGCCGGCCGGTCCCGTGACCGCGATCTCCTTGTCAAACATCCGGCCGAACTTCTTGATCGGGATGCCGATGGGGACGTCGCGCGTCTCGCTCAGCGGCACGACCTTAGTCGGTCCGTCGGCCTCGGTGACGTCGGAGAGCAGGATGAACGTTGTCATCTGCGTGCCGACTCCGTCCTCGCGCGGTACGACGAGGGTATGGTTGCGGTAGTCGCGGTGATGCGGCTGGTCGTAGTCAATCGCGCCGGAGTATTTGGCCCACAACTCGCCCTTGTAGAGCTCGATGTCCGTGTTCCGAGAAATCGTTCGGCCGCGTCGATCAGATCGGGATAGACGGCGAGCTTGTTGATCGCCCAGGCGTCGAAGGGGAAGAGCCGGATGCCGGCGAATTGCGATCTGGCGTAGGCGGGAAATTTGGTCGGATCGGAGAAATATTCGTCGGGCTTCGGATAGATGGTCCACAGCGCCTCCTGCGCCGCACGCAGCGTCTCCGGGTCGATGAAGTTCTCTACGATCGTAAATCCGCGATCCCGGATCTCAGCCAGCTTGGAATTGGGAACGCGCATGTGGTGAACTCCAGTGAGACATCGAAATTGGCATGGTGGTCGTAGGGCCTCAAGTGCGGGCGCGAGGATCAGGGTGAACTTGCACGCCATGCGGTAAAAGGCCACCGAAACCCGGACCGAACGCTTAAGCACATCAGCCCGGTTTCGCCTAAGCTCTCCGCCAAACGCGGGAGGATCGCATGGAGTTCAAGGATATTGCCTACAGCACGGTTGGCCCGGTCGCGACGATTGCGCTCAATCGCCCGGAGTACCGCAACGCGCAGAGCTACCGGATGCTCGACGAGATCGACGCGGGCTTTGCGTGCGCCAGGGCCGACAAGAATGTCCGTGTACTGATCGTACGCGGCAGCGGCGGCAATTTCTCGTCCGGCCACGACCTCGGTACCGAGGATGCGCTCGCCTATCGCCGCGCGCTCGGCGCCGAACCCGGCATCGAGACCTACGACCAATTCAAGAAGTACAACCTCGACTTGCTCATAGGTTGGCGCAATTTTCCCAAGCCCACCGTCGCGATGGTCGAAGGCTACTGCATCTATGCGGGCTGGATGCTCGCCGCCTCCTGTGACATCGTCTTTGCTGCGGCGGATGCGCAATTTCTTCCAGGCTTCGTCGAATACATGTCGATTCCCTGGGACGTCGGCATCCGTCGCGCCAAGGAACTGTGCTTCGAGAGCCGCTTCATCTCGGCGGAAGAGGCACACGACTATGGCTTTGTGAACCGCGTGCTTGCGACCGACGTGCTGGAACGCGAGACCTATGGCTACGCGCATCGCGTTGCCGAGAACAGCATGGACGCGCTGCGCTTCGTGAAGATCCAGGCCAACAAAGCGCAGGACGCGCAGGGCTTCACCCACGCGCTCGAGGATTCCCTCGGAGACTACCAGGCGATGATGTACATGATGGACACGCGGATGCGCGTGCCGGGCGAGAAGCGACTCGCGACCGTGGATCTCGCGGTCAGGGGCCGCCGCGGCGAACGCTACGGCCAGTCGCCGAAGCGCTGAGCGTACCAAAAATGTTCACTACCCGCCTCGGTGCGGCACCGGCATGATTGTTCCCGCGGGTTGTCGAAGGCTCGCTTGAGCGTACCTGCGCGAGGAAGGCGGTGGCAGGGGGCATCGCTGGCGGAAGAGAACGCGTTCTCGCCGCCGCATGCGTCGTCTTTCTCGCGCAGGATCTAATGCGGCGCCCAGAGCGGTTCGGCCCGATACGCATCGAAAATCCGCGTATTTGCGATCAACAAGGCCCCCATCGCGAACAGCGACAGAACGCCGAGGGGAATGTGGGCGGCATAGGCGCCGGCACGTGCCAAGACCGGTACCGACCACAACATCACCAGCGCTGATTTCTCGTAGGGCCGAAAACCCTTCGCAAGCCCTTGCGCCGTGAGAAGCGCGATGGCGGGTGCCAGCGCCATCATGTCGTAATCGAAGGCGTAAGGGGTCGCGATCAGTGCGGCGAGACAGAGAACGGCGCCCTTGTCCGCGCGCGAGGCGCTGCTGCGCCAGTGGAGCGCGAGCAGGCCCGCGGCCATAATGGTGGCTGCGCTTTGCGCCACATAGGCGAGCGCGACCGTGCCGCCAAGGAGGCGCACGGCTGCGAATGCGCTTTGGATCTTCTCGAAACCTGCGGCGCCCTGCTCGAGCACGACGACGCGTGTGAAGTGCGTCGATGCGATGAAGGCAGGCCAGACGTCGGTACCGAAAAGGGCGGTTGACAGCCCGGCAAGCGCCGCGGCCGACGCACCCGCCGCGACCAGCGCGCGCCATCGTCCGGTCATCGCAAGCGCGAGGGGAATGAGCGGCGCAAATTGCGGTTTGTAGGCGAGGCAGCCGAACAAAGCGCCGGCAACCACGGGCCGAGCATCGAGCAGCGCGAGCGCGCTCGCCAGCAAGGCTGCGGTCAGGAAGCCGTTATGGCCGTGGACGATATTGATGAAGACCGCCGGAAAGGCCAGCGCGAGAAGAAGGCGAAGCCGGCTCTCGCGCGTCGACGAGACGGGTGCATCGCGCAGGAGCAAGGCGAGGGCGGCCAGGAAGGCGAGCAGCGTCGCGGCTTGCCATACGGTCAGGGCCCAAAGATACGGCAGACGCGCCAGCGGCGCCGCGATGAGAAAGAACAGCGGTGGGTAATGCCAGCCGTAGAATGGCGTGCCGGGGCCGAACAGCGCCTGTTCGCCCAGATGCTGACGCATGGGGTCGTAAGCCGCGGCGGCATGTCCTGCAGCGGCCCATCGACCCGCCGTGTAACATCCAAAACCGAACCGAGCGGGCGGCCCTTGTAGTCGTTGAGCCCATGCGCCGTGGCCAGGAGAAACACGAGCGCGACGATAAAACCGACGAGCAGGGCGGCCGGCCAGAGCGTCAGGCGCTCCTCCGTCAAGAAAGCGCCGCTGCGCAAGGGGTCAGAAAACGCGTCAAGCGAGGCTCCCGGAGTCTCGCCCCCACATTGCCCCTTGCCGCTTAACGTGGCGTTGGAGGGTGCCGGCTCCCGGTCTTGGGACGGCAGACCCGGGCCTGCAATTTTTTGTTAACCGGTGGGGGACGACGGCCAATAGCGCGGCTGAGTTTCCCCTCGGCGTGGTTCTGTTAGTCTCCGCCGCAAACAATGATCGGGGAATCCTTGGAAAGCGAGAATGCGGCCGCACTGTCCGGCGCGACGGTGATGGTGGGCGGCCGCTCGCGCAGCTACATCCTTCTGATGCTGACGCTCGTCTATGTGGTCAACTATCTCGACCGCAATATCCTCGCGATCGCGTTGCCCTATATAAAGATCGAGTTCCACCTTCCCGACGCGGCGCTGGGATTCCTCTCCGGTACCAGCTTCGCCATCATCTACGCCACGCTCGCCATGCCGCTCGCCTGGGTGGCCGACCGCGCCAACCGGCGCAACGTCATCGTAGGCTCGATGGCATTGTTCAGCGCGATGACCGTCGTCTGCGGCTATGCGGCGAATTTCTGGTCTTTGGTGGTTGCACGCGTTTTTACCGGCGTGGGCGAGGCCGGCACGAGCCCGTCAGTCAATTCCATAATTTCCGATCTCTATCCCCCGAAGGAGCGCGCAGGCGCACTCGCCGTCTATTCCTCCGGCCTCAATATCGGTCTTCTGCTCGCCTTTCTCGGGGGTGGCTGGGTCACCCAGCATTTCGGCTGGCGCGACGCCTTTCTCGTTGCAGGTGCCCCGGGCCTCGTCCTCGCCATCCTCTTCTTCTTCGCAGTGCCGGAACCGCAGCGCGGCCACATCGAATCGCTGAAGGATGACATCAAGACGCCGCCGTTTTTCACGGTCGTCGCCTTCCTTTGGTCGCAGCGTTCGTTCCGCTGGATCGCCATCGGCACGGCGCTCAGCTCTTTCGGCGGCTATGCGGCGGTGAACTTCACGCCGACGTTCCTGGCGCGCTCTCACCACATGAGCGCCGCCAGCATCGGCCTGGCCCTGTCGTTGCTGGCCGGCGTAGCCGGCGGGCTGGGGACCTTCTTCGCGGGGTATTTTGCGGATAAGTTCGGCAAGCGTGACGTCCGCTGGAATCTCTACGTGCCGATGATCGGCATCTTCATCGCGATGCCGTTCACGCCGTTCTACTATTTGTCGCCGAGCCTGGGGGTCGCGTTGCTCTGCGCGATCATTCCCTCAGCCAATGGGGCCGCTTATATCGCGCCGGCCTATGCGATGACCCAGGGGCTCGTGCCGTTGCGCATGCGCGCGCAGGCCGCGGCGATCCTTCTTTTCGTGCTCAACATCATCGGCTACGGCCTCGGCCCGTTGTCGGTGGGCGAGCTCAGCGATCTGCTGCGGCCCACCTTGGGCGAGGATTCGCTGCGCTGGTCGCTGCTGGCGACCATCGTTCCCTGGTTGTTGTCGGCCGCGTGCTACTGGCGCGCCAGCCGTACGATCGGCGACGACCTGAAACGCGGCAGCGGCACGAACGTCGCGGCCATTGTCGTCTGAGCCGTCAATTCGGCCCGATCACAGCCATCGGCACGACATCTTCCCAGCGTCCGTCGATGAACGCGGCCTGCCTCAGGACACCTTCCTCGACAAAGCCCGAGGCGCGGTAGGCGCGGATGGCACGCGTGTTGCGTGCGAGCACCGTCAGCGTCACCCGGTGCAGGTTCAGATGGTTGAACGCGTAAATCAGGGCCAGCGCCATCGCGTGGCGGCCGTAGCCCTTGCCCCGGTCGGCTTCGGTCCCGATGCGAGTCCCCACCTCGGCCGAGCGGTGCACGGGCTGGAAGTTCTTGAAAAAAACGAAGCCGATGATCTCCGGCGCGATCAGCCTGCGGACCGCGAAGAAGGTGTGAACGCTGTCGTTCGCAAGAGTTTCCAGCCAGGTCTTGTAGTTGAGCCAGTCGATCGGCCGGTAGGTGAGATCGAGATTTGCCGCGTCCCGGTCGTTGAGCCAGAGGAACAGCGCGCCCATGTCTTCGGGCAGCACCGGGCCGATGACGACGGCGTCGTTCCTGAGCGACGCCGCCGACAAAGGCGACAGGCGCAGCGGGGCCTGCGCCATCGGAGGGACGAGCTCTGCGGCCATCACGCGCTGATGTCGGTGCCGCCCGAAAGAGCGCCGGACAGCGGCGATGCCGAGATCGACGTCGAGCTGCTCTGGGTTCCGTCGGTTGACGATGAGGATGAGGACGGCACGCCGCTAGCCTGTCCGTGGTGATGACGATGCGGGTGCTGGCTCTGCAGCGTCGTCAAGGCTTGCTGCGCGCCGGAGATGTTGCCCGACTGCAGCGCGGTGCCGATCTGCGACAAGGCCTGCGCGAAGGGGTTGTTCTGGTTCGGGGATGGCGACGCATCGGCGTTCGGCTTGGACTGGCTGAGCGTGGCATAGGATTGCTGGGCGCTCGCGAGATTGCCCGACTGGATAGCCTGCGTCAGAGCCGACATATTCTGTTGGAATGCGCTCTGCTGCATGGAAAATTGGGGCGGCGTCGCTCCTGACGATGCAATACCGGAAATGCTCATGCGGATATCTCCTGCTCGAGAGTTTTATCCGCCACCACGCCCCTTTTTTGCCGCCGCGGTCTGCCCCAATCCGCGCCGGTCCACGCCCCTGCCCAAGCGTTCGGATGCGAGCATTGCGCCGCAATAGCTAACGAATGCTGAAGCCATTGCCGCACGGCATGTCACTCCCTGCGCCAAAGCCGCACCGATCCGCGCTCCTGCCCAAGCGTTCGAGTGCCGCCAGGATTGCGCCGCAATCGCTAACGCGCGCTTGAGCCTCTGCCGCAGCGCAAGTATCTCAAGCGGGCGCGGCGACACTTTGCGACACAGTTAACGCGACCGGCTGCATCGTGCCCATTGAGCGCGGTTCGGTTCCACCCGGATCGCAAATTTCCTTGGATAGACAGGTTTGCTCAGGCCGTTAGAGTGCGGCTCCGATGATGACCAGAGAATTCGTGGGTGTTGCCTTGGCCGTGGCGCTCGCGGTATGCGCGCTCGTGGCCTCCAGGGCGCCGCATCCACTGCCAGCCATTGAAGCGGCCGTCCACGCTACGTCCGTGACTGTCTCGTTTGTCGAGACGCAGGGCGGCCGCGCGGCAGCGATTGCCGCGAACCTCAGGATCGGAAAGAACGCGGCGGCACTGTCTGACGCGTCGGCGCGCGGCATCGAATCGCTCTGGCGGGAAAGCGTGAACGCCATCCAATCTGCGTTCGGCATGGTGCGGTCCCTTGCCGGGCGGGAGCACGCGCCGTCGCTGTCTACGCGCGCTGTCGCCGCGAATAGGCACGGACAACAGTCTGAAGCACCGGCCTTGCGCTCGTCGATCGTGCCGGCGTCCGGCCCGGCAATCGTCATCATGCCGCGCGCCCGGCCCGCAAGACTGCTCATGCTGGCAGTGAAGGTTCGAGCCTGCGCCGCTGCCGCCGAATGCGACCGCGGTCGTGCCGGCAGCGCCGCAGATCGTGATGCCCGATCCCGCGCTCGCGCAACAGGAAGCGGGTCTCGTTGCCGCGCGCCTGCTTGGTCTCGTGCCGGCCAGGCTGATGCCGTATTTCGATCTCTTCTTCTACGTGAGCAAGGCGCCAGAGGGCCCCTGGGCGCAAAGGCTTTTCATTTTCCACAAGGCGGCCGACGGTACCCTTGCCTTCGAGGACAGCTTTGCCGTGTCGACGGGGCGTGAGCGTGAGGAAAAATACTTCACCGCGACGCCTGCAGGCCTGTTCGAACTCGATCCCGACCGCTTTGAGCCGATGCACTATTCCCGCACTTGGGACGACGCGAAGATGCCCTGGTCGATGTTCTTCAACTACATCCGCCACGGCGAGAAGGCCGGCATTGCCTTGCACGCCGCCGTCGGAAGGCGCGAGGACGGCGATCTCGGCCACCGTGCCTCGGGGGGCTGTGTGCGACTTCCGCTCGAGCGCGCCGACGCGCTCTATCACCGGATCCAGGCCGAGGAGCGCGGTCAGGTCCCGATCCTCGCCATGGACCCGGGCCGCGACACCACCAGCGTCAACGGCGAAATGGCAACGGACGGCCAGGGCCACGACCTGCTTTCCGATGGTTACAAAACACTCGTCGTGATCGACGATTACGCTGGGACGTCGCCCGCGGTTGCAGTTTCACAGAATCTTCTCGGAATTCGCGCAGAGCTCCGCCTTGCGTTAACCAATGTTAACCGCAAAACTGCGCCAGATTGGAACAAAGCTGCCTGTTTCGGTTAGTATAGCCGCGGGCAGCATGGCGAGCGGCAATGTCGGCGGCGAGGGCTCTTGGTGCGATCTACCTTGCGACGGCGTCGGCGTTCGGCGTCGCGATCGCACTCGACCAGCATCCCGATTGGCAGCGCGCGGCCAGCAGCGCCGGCGGCGCGCTCGAATCCTTTGCCAGCAATCATGTGGTGAATCCCGCGGCCCATGCCGGCAAAGGAGAGTTGGTCGCCCTTTTCGATGCCATCGATCCGCCGCCGCGAATTGCGCCACTGCTCCGGCGCACATCTGTTGCGATGGCGCGCGCCTCGGTCCGGCATGTTTCGCCTTTGCCGGCGCGCGAGGCGCCTTACGAGATTGCGACCCAGATCGAGATCGACTCGATGCTCGCGCGCAAGGCCGACGCTGCGGCGCAAGAGGTTGCGCCCCGCCATCACGAGGTCAGGGCGTCCGATCTGGCGCAGCTCGACCTCAATTCCGTGACCGCCGCGCCAACGATCGCAACGCAAGCGCCCCGCGAAATCCGTGCACCGGAAATCTCGCAGCCGCCAAGGATTGCACTCGCCCAGCCCGTGCCGCCGACCCCCGAGGTTGGCCCCGCGGCTCGGGCACAGCCTTCGGCGAGCGAGCTCGTGCGCGTCGTCGACCGGCTGAAACAGAACCTGACCCCCGAAATGCTCGCAAATTTTGGGTTGTTTCTCTATGTGAGCAAGGCGGATGACGGGCCGCTCGCGCAGCGCATGTATGTGTTCGATAAGGACGCGGACGGCGACTTGGCGCTCAAATACAACTGGCCGGCGTCGACGGGGCGCGAGCAGATCGAGTTCAACGCGGCCGGAACACGCCTGCCGACCTTCACGCCACAGGGCTATTACGAGATCGATCCGCAACGTATCTATCGCCGCTATACCTCTTCGCAATGGGGTCAGCAGATGCCCTACGCGATGTTCTTCAACTGGGTGAAGAACGGCAGCAAGTCGGGCCTCGCGATTCATGCTGCGACGGGGCCCGACGTGGCGATGCTTGGCCATCGCGCCAGCGCCGGCTGCATCCATATCGCACCGGAGAATGCGCGGCTTCTCTTCACGCTCATTCGTGACCACTATAAAGGACTTGCGCCGCGTTTCGCCTATGACCGCCGCACGGGCACGATGAGCAATGACGGCATACTGCTGCACGATCCGAGCGGTCGCGTACAGATGGCGGATGGGTATGAGGTTCTGGTCTTCATCGAGAATTACGGCGGCAACGACAACGTCGTTGCGGCGCTCTACTGAGACTGAGAGCGGGCCGGTGCTTGTCCTCGCCGATGGCCCGGCAAGCCGTTTCTTGCCGGAGTTTGGCGGTCGGGCACGACTCCGTCCGCCAACAAGGACCGAAACGCCTTTATCGGATTGCGCTCGCCGTACCCCAACAATGCAATCCGGCCTGACGAAGCGTCAGGCGGGGTCCGGTCTGGGCTGGATGACAATCCTATTCGTGCATCACCCGCGAGGCTTCTCCTCGGTCCAAAAAAAGACGCGACTCACATGTGACCAGTCAGGATCCAGATGAGGATGATGATCGGGATTGGCACGCCGACCATCCACAAGAGGCATGAACGCATTGGACCCTCCCCGGGGACTTCTCAAATCCCATAGACAATGACTTTGCGGTCCATGGGTTCCCGGTCAACTCCGCCGCATTTCGTACAAAGCGATTGCGGCGGCGCTCGAGACGTTCAAGCTGTCCATTTGCGCCTCGATCGGCACGAAAGCCGCCGTATCGCAGCGCTCACGCACCAGCCTGCGGATGCCCGAGCCTTCCGACCCGAGGACGAGCGCGATGTCGCTGCCCGTTCCGGCGCTCTTGAGCGCGTTGTCGCCGTCGGCCGCCAGCGCGATGCGCCAGAAGCCGCGTTCGCCCAATTCCTCCAGTGCGCGCGCGATGTTTACGACCTCGATATAGGGCACGATGTCGAGTGCGCCGGACGCGGCCTTGGCGAGCGTCCCGGATTCCGGCGGCGCGTGGCGGTCCTGAACGACCACGGCCGACACGCCGAACGCCGCCGCCGTGCGCAGGATCGCCCCTACGTTCTGAGGATCGGAGATCTGGTCCAGCACGAGAACGATGCGGCGCTTTTCTCCGCCTTCGCCGAGCGCGTCGGCCAGAGAGCGTTTGGCCAGCCCTTCGCAGAGAAGGGCCGCGCCCTGATGCACCGCGCCCATGGGCAGGAGCCTGGACACTTGGTCTGCGCTCACGATTTCGTGGCGCACCCGACCGAGCAGCGAAGCGCCGATCATTTCGGTGGCGCGATCGGTCAGCACCGCGCGCTTGACCCGGCGGCCCCGATTGGCGAGCGCGGCGCGCACGGTGTGAAGGCCCCAAAGCCATATTCCTCCGCCGTCGCTGTGTGCGTGGCGCGCCGGCGCGTGTTCGTGCGGCTCCAGCTTCGGCTTCGGATCGTGCGGTTCGGCGCGTTGGGGGGCCGGCTTCCCCGATAGACGGGCTGAGCCTTGCCGCGCCCGCGTTTGCCCTGGCTCGGGGCACTTTTGCCAAAGTCGGGTTTGCGATTCCCTTTCGCAGGATAGGGCCGTTTGTCTCTCATGCGCCTTCTTAGCGGGAAATCCGCCGATCGTCATGGCTGCTATAGCCGGACCATATTGGCGAGAGGCGGGCGGCTCCGTAATCTTGAGGCATGCCAGCCATTCCTGTTCTCCGCGTTGCGCGGCCGACCGACAACATCCAGGCGCTGTTGAAGTTCTATGAGAAGGGTCTCGGGCTGTCCGTGCTCTTTCGTTTCAGCGATCACGAAGGCTTCGACGGCGTAATGCTTGGCGCGCCGCACGCGCCCTATCATTTCGAGTTCACGCGTGCGCACGGCCACAAGGCGGGGCGCGCGCCGACGAAGGACAATCTGCTCGTCTTCTACATTCCCAAGCGCACCGAATGGGAAGTGGCCGTGCAGCGTATGACGGATGCGGGCTTCGCGCCCGTCACCGCCTTCAATCCCTATTGGGATCGTGAGGGCCTCACTTTCGAGGATCCGGACGGTTATCGCGTGGTGCTGCAACATGCGCTGTGGACCGCATAGGCCGGTCGACGCGTTGCGCCGCTATGCCGCTCGCTGCAACAACAATCCGCGTGCGATCCGCAGGCTCTCCTCGAAGCTTGCCGCAAGGGGCACGACGACGTCCATGTCGTGCAATGCGGCGGCCGGTTCAGACGGCAGCTCGGAGAATATGATCGCCGTTCCCTTTGTCGCCGCATGGGCCGCGAAGCGCTTGAGCGCAGCGGCGGCGGTCGCATCGATCAGCGACACCTGCGCCATGCGCAGGATGATGACTTTCGGATAGCCGCCGCTGCGCGACAGCAATTGCTCGAATTCCATGGCGGTTGCGAAAAACAACGGGCCGCCGAGGGAAAACGCCTCGACGCCCGCCGGAAGCTCGGCATGCGCCAGGGCGTCGCGGTTCGGCGACAGGAATTCGTCCACGTCTTCGGATACGTCCCGGCCGAGGGCGCGTCTGCCGGTCGCGCGCGCCATGTCGCGGGCGAAGACGAGCGAAGAAATGATGACGCCCGCGGCAATCGCAGTCGACAGGTCGACGAAGACGGTCAGCAGGAACGTCGCGATCAGCGCCGCGCGGTCGCCGAACGCGCTTTGCAGGACCAGTCCGAACACGCGTAGATCTGCCATGTTCCAGCACACGACGGCGAGCACGGCCGCGAGCGAGGCGAGCGGGATGTAGGCGCCGAGAGGCGCGAACAGGGCCATCATCGCGAAGATCGCAACCGAATGGACGATGCCGGCGATGGGCGTGCGCGCGCCGGCGCGGATATTGGTCGCGGTGCGCGCGATTGCGCCGGTCGCGGGAATGCCGCCCATTACTGCCGTTGCGAGATTGGCGATGCCCTGCGCGACCAACTCGCAATTGGCGCGATGACGGCGGCCCGTCATGCCGTCGGCGACCACGGCGGACAGAAGCAATTCTATGCCGCCAAGCACAAAGATCGTGAACGCCGCCGGAAACAGTGTCTGCATTGCCGCAAAGCTCAGCACCGGCAGATGCGCGGCGGGAAGAGCGGACGGGATGCCGCCGAACTTGGTGCCGATGGTGGCAATGGGGAGCGGGAAAAACCTTACGGCAAGGCCTGCCAGCACGATTGCGATCAGGAACGAGGGCAGGCGGGCCACGAATTTCTGAACGAGGAGAATCACGCCGAGCGTCGCCGCGAAGGTTGCCAGCGCGTCGGGGTTGAAGGTCCCGAAAGCCGCGGCGAAGGCCGCAAGCTTGCCGACCACGTCCCCGGGCGCATGAGGCGCAGTGAGACCCAAGATGTCGCCGATCTGGCTCGAGAAGATCACGACCGCGATGCCGGACGTGAACCCGGTCACGACCGGGAACGGTATGTATTTGATGTAGGTCCCAAGCCGCGCAAGCCCCGTCGCGATGAGGAGCACGCCCGCCATTAGCGTCGCGACGACGAGACCCTCGTAGCCGAACTTCTGGACTACGCCGGCCACGACGACGACAAAGGCCCCGGTCGGGCCCGCAATCTGGAATCGGCTCCCGCCGAGTGCGGCGACCACGAGCCCGGCGATTACGGCCGTGAACAGACCGCGGCCCGGCGCAACTCCGCTCGCGATGGCAAGAGCAAGCGACAAAGGAAGGGCGACGACGGAAACGGTGAGGCCCGCGAACAGATCGGCGCGCATGTCCGCCAGTCCGTAGCCCTCGCGTAGGGCGGACACGAGCTTCGGCACGAACATGTGCCATGCCACGGGGGGGGCTGGGGATTCGGACGCGGTCAGATCGGTACTCATGTTTAGGTCCGCCAACAGAGTGTAATTGATCGACAATTAACATTTAAGACTCTATAAATGATACGTGAAACATCAATTCAGGCCGAAATTGGCCCGGACTGTGTGATGCCCCACGCGCAGCTTGCCCTGCCGCTTTTCATTATTGCCGCCATCGTGCTGTTCGCGTTGGGCTACACGCTGTCGCGCCGGAAGCGTGCGGCGCCATCTCTAGTCACTGCCGGGCAATCCGCGCTGATGACCACGCTCGCCGAAGCGGCAGCGGAGGCCAGTGCCGTGGCGAAGCGCAAGCGCATGGTTATCGCTCGCATCGCGCAAGCGCATGACCAGGTTTCCTGGTTTGCGCAAAGCATCGCGAGCGTCATTCCGGTCTACCATAAGCGTGAGGAGGACGGCGCGTTCGAGAAGCTGCCGGGGCCATTGCCGCGCGCCGGCGACGACCCAGAGTCCGTATCCCGTGTTGGCACGCGCGCGCGATCCCTTTACATACGCAAACAGGATTTCAAATCCTATGTCCACTGGGCCCGTTCGGTGCAATGACGGCCCTCGCCCGGAGGGGGCAAGCCGGATGGAGACCACAGTGAGGGCGCTCCACAGGGGTAAATCCGTGCCATGATCACGGCGGCACAATTGCGCGCCGCGCGCGCGCTGACCGGCATAGACCAGCGCGAACTCGCCGAGCGATCAGGCCTCTCGCTTCCCACCATTCAGCGCATGGAGGCGAGCGATGGCGTGATCCGTGGCAATGTCAATTCGCTGATGAAGCTCATCGGCGCGCTCGAGACGATCGGCATCTTGCTGATCGGGGAGAATGCGTCGAGCAGCGAAGGCGGTCGCGGCGTGAGATTGAAGAACTAAGCACCCGGCGTCACCCAAGCATCGCCACATCCCCCTATACCATGAACCGGGCCGCCTTCACGGGCGCGAGTGGGGCGGACGCGTCTTTCGCTTTTTGGTTGCGGCAGAGCACGGTGTCCCAGCCCGTGGTGCGCCGTGGACAGTCTGGGCCGAGGATTGGATGCGCAGCGTGCCGAATTTTTGTTCTCGAATTTCAATTCACGGCTCCTAAAGTTTTTCGCCCGATAGTGGCCAGCGGGGGAACGATGTTGCAGCCAAAAGCCAGAATTACGACTCCGCGTTCGAGCCTGGGCAATCTCGCCGCAAGGTCGGGAGGGTTATCGCGCGAGGCGGCGCTCCAGCAGGCTGCGCAGGAACTCGAAGCACAGGGCGACGAAGCGGCGAAGGAGATCGACGCGCAACTTGTCGCGATCGGCGAGATCGTCCGGCTGGTCGCGGACGGACACATCGCAGGCGGGCCTCTGATCGCGCTTACGCAACGCGCCGACACGATCGTGACCATCGCAGGCACGTTCGGGCTCACGCATATCGAGGAAGCCGCAAAAAGTCTTTGTCACGTTCTGGCGCGGGCCGATCGGCTTCCGGCGTTGTGCATCGAACCGATTCGCGCCCATGTCGATGCGATGTGTCTTCTTTCGCATTCTCATCTCACTAACAAGGACGCGACGATGCTGCTTGGCGAGCTCGCCAAGACCGTACGCACCGCCTGAACCGCCGACGGGGCCGGGAGAGCCGGCATCCGCTATGGACGGCATCGACGCCCCGGACATGTGGCTATTGTGCGCGAGGGCAGAGGATGCGGGCGCCTGTCTCTGTCGCGGCACTGCGAACGATCGCCAACGTTGGGCTACATTGCATAGCCGCTTGGACTTCGCTCGCAGCGCGCTGGTGCTCTTAATGACGCCATCCCGGATCAATACTTCGGCAATAGGCTAACGATATTTTACGTATTGACCCAGACGCCGACCACCTCACGGCGAATTCACCCCCAATTCATTTGCGTAATGAAGGCTTTTCTGGCTTTTATTCGCGGGAATCGCCGCCCATACCGAACAGAGTTGGGATGAAGACGGTCCTCAAGAACAGAGCAGAGAGCATCGCGCGCGTGGAACTTCCCCGCGCGCTCGTGCTTGCCTTCACGCTTATGGCCTTCGTGCTGCAGGCCTATGTCACCCAGACCCATATCCATATCCCCAATCGCTCCGCCGTCGCGACAGGCGAAGTCAAAGTACCGGCGGCGAAGTCAGGCCACGCCAAAGCGCCCATCGACAATGACGATCCGGCGCACTGTCCCTTCTGCCAGGAAATGCTGCGCGCCGGTTCCTTCGTCATGCCGGCAGCCATATTCGTTCTTCTGCCGCAGCAGACAGTCTCATTCGTTCCGGTCGCGCTCGTCGTCGCGCTGAGTATCGAGGCCGTATCGCACGGCTGGCACGGTCGCGCGCCACCTCACGCATAGCTCCAGACATGACTGAGCGCGCTCGCGGGATCGAACCGCGCGGCGTTCCGTTCCACAAGGTCCGCCGTTCGCCGCCTTCGGCCGCCGTCGGTCCCTTATCGGGAGTTGCGTAATGTTCCGCTTTTCGTATTGGGCCGCGACCGCGGTCTTCACGACAGTTGCAATCGGGGCCACCGCACCGGCCGCGGCGCAGGAGATCGAGACGGTCACGGTGACCGCCGAACGTCTGAGCACCGCTCGTCTCGGCATCCAGACGCAGGTCGGCGCTTCCACCTACACCATCACCGCGAAAGCCATTCAAAACCAGCCGGGTGGCGACAATTCGCTGCTCAACCAGGTCGTTCTGCAGGCTCCGGGCGTCGCGGCGGATTCCTTCGGCCAGCTGCACGTGCGCGGCGAGCATAATGGACTGCAATACCGCATCGACGGCGTGATCATCCCCGATGGCATTTCGGTATTTAGTCAGACGCTCGATCCGCGCTTCATTGGCTCGCTCAAGCTGATCACCGGCGCCTTGCCAGCGGAGTACGGCCTTCGCACCGCGGGCATCATCGACGTCGATACGAAGACGGGAATCTTCGACAATGGCGGTTCCGTCAGCCTTTATGGCGGCAGCCACAGCCAACTCAATCCGAGCTTCGAATATGGCGGTTCCTCGGGAAACCTGAACTACTTCGTCTCCGGCGACTATCTCACCGACGTGCTGGGTATTGAATCGCCCGACGGCAGCTCAAACCCGCAGCACGACCGAACCAGGCAGTACCATGGGTTCGCGTTCGCGCAGGACATCCTCGACGAAAATTCGAGCGTGACGGCGATGTACGAGATCTCGAACGACATCTTCCAGATCCCGAACCGGCGCGGTCTGGAGCCTTCCAGCATCGGCATCGACGGGCTTGGACCTTGCGCCAATGGAACGACATTCTCTGCACCGCCATGCGCGCCCGGCGTGAACCGCGGTCTCACCGTCAACGGGCAATTCGCTTTCCTCAGCAACGGTCTCAACGAGAACCAGCGCGAGATCACGCATTTCGAAATCCTGAGCTATCTGCATTCCGAAGGACAGCTCGACCTGACGGTGTCCGCCTTCGGCCGCTATTCGAGCCTCTTCTTCACGCCCGACCCAGTCGGTGATCTGCTGTTCACGGGCATCTCGCAGACCGCTTACAAGCGCGATGTCGCCTACGGCCTGCAGACGGAGGCGGCCTATCACCTCGGCGACGCACACACGATACGCGCCGGCGTGATCTACCAGGCCGACGATATCGCCAGCCGCACGACATCGGACGTGCTCGCGACCGATCCGTTGACCGGCAACCAGATCGCGCCCGACGCACCGATCGTCGTTCCGGACAGCTCGACCAGGCATGCCTGGAGCTACAGTTTCTATCTCCAGGACGAATGGCAGCTGCTGAATTCGCTCACGCTGAACTACGGCGTGCGCTGGGATCAATTCCACGCGTTCGATTCCGAAAGCCAGCTCAGCCCCCGCGTCAACGCCGTGTGGCTTCCGCTCGACGGGACGACCGTGCATCTCGGCTACTCGCGCTACTTCTCGCCGCCGCCGATCGAGCTCGTCGGCAATGCGGACATCGCGTTGTTCGCCAACACCACGGCCGCCCCCGCCGTTGCCACCGACGATACGCCGAAGGCCGAACGCGCCGACTACTACGATATCGGCATCACGCAGGACGTGCTCGCGGGATTGACGGCCGGCATCGACAGCTTCGACAAGCAGTCGCGCAATCTGGTCGATGAAGGCCAGTTCGGCGCGCCGATCATCGAGACGCCGTTCAACTACCGCAGCGGTCGGCAATACGGCATCGAGCTGACCGGCAACTATGAGGACGGCCCGTTCTCGGCCTATGGAAACCTTGCCTATGAGCGGGCGGCCGGTAAGGACATCGTCTCGAGCCAGTTCAATTTCAGCCAGTCCGATCTCGCCTATATCGCCACACACTATATTCCGCTCGATCACCAGCAGATCCTGTCGGGATCGGCGGGGGCGTCCTACAAGTTGTGGTCGGACACCAATCTCAGCGCCGACCTTCTCTACGGATCGGGTCTCAGGCGCGGAGGCGTGACGCCGAACGGCGAGCACGTGCCGGGCTACGTCCAAGTCAATCTGGGCGTGAACCACACTTTCGACCTCGCCGGGTTGAAGGGGCTCGAAGCGCGCGTGGACGTGATCAACGTCTTCGATGTGAGATACCGAGATTCGGGACGGGACAGGCGTCGGTGTCGACGCCCGCAGTTCAGACCCGCCGCGGTCTCTTCACCGGGATCACGGTTCCGCTCTAAATTCTGCATCCGCTGCCGGGGCGGCTTGAGTTTTTGCCCGGCTGCGGTAGCCTTGCTTCTGCTGGGTTTTGCGGGGCCGTTTTTCGGGGCTTTCCGCGGTAATAGTCTATTGACACCCTGTCTCAATTGACCAATAACCGCCGTCCGCAGCCAAACCTTTCGGAGGCGCTTCTCGCGTTCGTGCTCCTCAAGCCGGACGAGGCTTGTGCGCCGACCGGTGACTGGTGCGTAAACGATTGTGCCAGTTGGACATTTTACCGGGGGAGGGGTGCCCAGTGGCTAAAGGGGACGGACTGTAAATCCGTTGGCTCAGCCTACGTTGGTTCGAATCCAACCCCCTCCACCAGCCTGCGCTGCGAAGCAGCGCCGGCTGCCGCGCCAAAGCCGGGAGGGCGAAGGCGGACCAAGTTCGGCCGCTTCGGCTCGGCAAGCCAGCGGCAAGTGAGTAAGGAGTTGCAATATCGAACCGGTGCGCGGGTGTAGCTCAATGGTAAGCAACAGCCTTCCAAGCTGATGACGAGGGTTCGATTCCCTTCACCCGCTCCAGCCTTTGCTGCTTCGCAGCTGCGGCTCGGCAGGCCGGACGAGGTGTAAGCGAAGGCTTTCGTCGTAGCCCGAAGGGCGAAGACGGACTGCAGGTAAATTGAGTGGTACCGCGAAAGCGGCATTTTAAAGACGAGATTAGGGACAAGGTCATGGCAAAGACCAAGTTTGAGCGGAACAAGCCGCATTGCAACATCGGGACGATCGGGCATGTCGACCATGGCAAGACGTCGCTGACGGCAGCGATCACGAAGGTCTGGCGGAGACGGGTGGGGCGACGTTCACGGCCTATGACCAGATCGACAAGGCGCCGGAAGAGAAGGCGCGCGGGATCACGATTTCGACGGCGCATGTCGAGTACGAGACGAAGAACCGACACTACGCCCATGTCGACTGCCCTGGCCATGCCGACTATGTGAAGAACATGATCACGGGCGCGGCCCAGATGGACGGCGCGATCCTGGTGGTCTCGGCGGCCGACGGCCCGATGCCGCAGACGCGCGAGCACATCCTGCTGGCCCGCCAGGTCGGCGTGCCGGCGCTGGTGGTGTTCATGAACAAGTGCGACATGGTCGATGATCCGGAGCTTCTGGATCTGGTCGAGCTCGAAGTGCGCGAGCTGCTGTCGATGCTACCAGTTCCCGGGCGACGACATCCCGATCATCCGCGGCTCGGCGCTGATGGCGCTGGAGGGCAAGGACCCCCGAGCTCGGCCATGACGCGATCCTGGAGCTGATGGAGGCGGTCGACGAGATACATCCCGCAGCCGGAGCGTCCGATCGACCAGCCGTTCCTGATGCCGATCGAAGACGTGTTCTCGATCTCGGGCCGCGGCACGGTTGTGACGGGCCGCGTCGAGCGCGGCATCGTGAAGGTGGGCGAGGAAGTCGAGATCGTGGGCATCAAGCCGACGTCGAAGACGACGGTACGGGCGTCGAGATGTTCCGCAAGCTGCTCGACCAGGGCCAGGCGGGCGACAATGTCGGCGCGCTGCTGCGCGGCATCGAGCGCGAAGACGTCGAGCGCGGCCAGGTGCTGGCGAAGCCGGGTTCGGTGACGCCGCACACCAACTTCATGGCGGAAGCCTACATCCTGACCAAGGACGAAGGCGGCCGTCACACGCCGTTCTTCGGCAACTACCGTCCCCAGTTCTACTTCCGCACGACGGACGTGACGGGGATCGTGAAGCTGCCGGAAGGCACCGAGATGGTGATGCCTGGCGACAATGTGACGATCGAAGTCGAGCTGATCGTGCCGATCGCGATGGAAGAGAAGCTGCGCTTCGCCATCCGCGAGGGTGGACGAACCGTCGGCGCAGGCGTCGTCGCCAAGATCCTGAAATAAGGAGTGTCTCCCGGTTACCAACAAATCGGGCGACGAACTGAACGAGAATAGAAGAGGCGAGGTAATTGGAGTTGTACCGGAGGGCCCCCGTAGGGAAAAGCCCGCAGGTACACCTAGGAGTGTAGCTCAGTTGGTAGAGCGGCGGTCTCCAAAACCGTAGGCCGTGGGTTCGAGTCCCTCCACTCCTGCCAATTCGAACAGATGAGAATGAGATGGCCGACGCGAAGAAGACGACGATGGACAGGCGGGCAAGGATTTGCCGGCACCGGTCCCGCGCGCGCGTCGCGGCGGCCCCATCCAGTTCTTCCGTGAAGTGCGCAGCGAAGTCTCCAAGGTCACATGGCCGACCTGGAAGGAGACGTGGCTTACGACGGTGATGGTCTTCATCATGGTCGGGCTCACCATGGTGTTTTTTTCGCTCGTAGATTTCGTGCTCGCCTATGGCGAGCGTTTGCTGATCGGTGCTGGGCGAAGGATGAGCGACGCAGGAACCAAGTCGGACGCCAAGTGGTACATCGTCCACACCTACTCGAATTTCGAGAAGAAGGTGTCGGAGGAGATCAAGCGGCAGGCCAAGATCCAGGGCCTCGACGATCTGATCGAGGACGTTCTGGTCCCGACGGAAGAAGTCATCGAGGTGCGCCGCGGCCAGAAGGTCAACTGCGGAGCGGAAATTCCTCCCGGGCTATGTGCTGCTGCGCGCGAAGCTGACGGACGAGGCCTATCACCTTATCAAGAACGTGGCGAAAGTCACGGGCTTTCTCGGGCCAGAACAACAAGCCGATGCCGCTGCGCCAGGGCGAAGTCGACCGCATCCTCAACCAGGTCACGGAAGGCGCGGAGCATCCCAAGCCGTCGATCACTTTCGAGATCGGCGAGCAGGTGCGCGTGGCCGACGGTCCGTTCACCTCGTTCAATGGCGTGGTGGAAGAAGTCGACGACGATCGCTCGCGGCTGAAGGTGGCAGTCTCGATCTTCGGACGCGCAACGCCGGTCGAGCTGGAATTCACGCAGGTCGAGAAGATCTGACTGCAACTGCGGGAGGGGCAGCCAGGTCCGCTCGAACCGCAAACCGCTAAGGAGGCGGATTTAAAGTGGCAAAGAAGATTACCGGTTACGTGAAATTGCAGGTGCCGGCGGGGTCGGCGAATCCTTCGCCGCCGATCGGCCCTGCGCTCGGCCAGCGCGGCCTCAACATCATGGAGTTCTGCAAGGCGTTTAACGCCAAGACGCAGGACCAGGAAAAAGGCATGCCGATTCCGGTGACCATCACCGTGTTCTCGGACAAGTCGTTCACCTTCGAGATGAAGACGCCGCCCGCGTCCTACTTCCTGAAGAAGGCAGCCAAGCTGGAAAGCGGATCGAAGGCCCCGGGCCGCGATTTCGTCGGCAGCGTGACGCGGGCCCAGGTCAAGCAGATCGCGGAAGCCAAGATGAAGGACCTCAACGCCAACGATATCGACAACGCCATGCTCCTGATCGAGGGCTCCGCACGGTCGATGGGTATCGAGGTCAAGGGGTAACGGCGATGACAAACTCCAAGCGATTTAAGAAAGCCGTCGAAGGCATCGATGCGGCCAAGGCCTATCCGGTCGAGGAAGCGGTGAAGCTGGTCAAAGCGCGCGCCAAGGCCAAGTTCGACGAGACCATCGAGCTGTCGATCAATCTCGGCGTCGATCCACGCCACGCCGACCAGATGGTGCGCGGGGTGGTCTCGCTGCCGAATGGCACGGGCCGTTCTCTGCGCGTCGCGGTGTTCGCGAAGGGCGCGAAGGCCGAAGAAGCGAAGAAGGCGGGCGCGGACATCGTCGGCGCCGAAGAGCTCGCCGAACAGGTGCGCAAGGGCGAGATCAATTTCGACCGCTGCATCGCCACGCCGGACATGATGGGCATCGTCGGCCGGCTCGGTAAGGTGCTGGGCCCCCGCGGCCTCATGCCGAACCCGAAGGTCGGCACTGTGACGATGGACGTCATCCAGGCCATCAAGGACGCCAAAGGCGGCGCCGTCGAATACCGCGTCGAGAAGGCGGGCATCGTCCAGGCCGGGGTCGGCAAGGCGAGCTTCACCGAAGACGCCATCGTCGCAGAACGTGAAGACCTTCGTGGACAGTGTCATCAAGTCCAAGCCGCAAGGCGCGAAGGGCACCTATATGAAGAAGATCTCCATCAGCTCGACCATGGGCCCAGGCGTGAAAATCGCGCTGCCCAGCGTCGGCGCCAGGCGGGGCCGAAGCGTAGGAACGAATTTCGGTCGGCGATGACCGGAACACTGTCCGAGACTGCGAGTGCCGCAAGGCTTAATCACCGCTCGCAATAGACAGGGAAAGAACCGGATTTCGAAAGGCGAGGCCTTTCGCATTTCGGGTTTGAACCCGGGGCAGGGCCCTCCCGGCGAAAGCCGGACGGAGGGCGAGTGCAACAGGGCTGGAGAGCGGTCGCCCGCTCCCCAGTTGATTTGGACTAGTGAGTCGAAGCGGCGGGCCAAAATACGAGGCCTAAAGCAGCGAAGCGGTAGGCCATAATAAGGAGAGCAAAGTGGACAAAACCCAGAAGGCGGAAGTCGTCGAAGACCTCAATGGCGTCTTTGCGAAGGCCGGCTCCGTGGTTGTCGCCCACTACTCGGGCATGACGGTCTCCGAAATGGGCGATCTCCGGGCACGCATGCGTGCGGCCGGAGCGTCGTTTCGCGTTTCGAAGAACCGTCTTGCCGTGCGCGCTCTGAAGGGAACGGCCGTCGAGGCCATTGCCCACCTTTTCAAAGGTCCGACAGGCATCGCCTATAGCGATGACCCGGTCGCGGCTTCGAAGGTGGCTGTGGCGTACGCCAAGGACAACGACAAGCTCGTGATCCTGGGTGGCGCGGTCGGAGCACTGGCACTCGATGCGGGCGGCGTCAAAGCCCTCGCGGAACTGCCGTCGCTCGATGCACTGAGAGGCAAGATCGTGGGCCTGCTTCTGGCACCCGCGACCAAGGTTGCGGCAGTTATCCAAGCCCCCGCCGCCCAGCTTGCCCGCGTTATCAGCGCCTACTCCACGAAGGAAGCGGCATAGAGGCCGACACCATCAACATTCAAACCCGAAACTGAAGGAACTGCAGAAATGTCCAAGATCGAAAAGCTGGTTGAAGATTTGTCGGGCCTCACGGTCCTCGAAGCCGCGGAACTTGCGAAGCTGCTCGAGGACAAGTGGGGCGTGTCGGCGGCCGCGCCGGTGGCCATGGCCGCTGCCGGGCCGGCGGCGGCTGCTGCGGCCCCGGCTGCGGAAAAGACCGAGTTCACGGTCGTTCTCACCGAGGCCGGCGACAAGAAAATCAACGTCATCAAGGAAGTCCGCGCGATCACCGGGCTGGGCCTCAAGGAAGCAAAGGACCTCGTCGAGGCCGCTCCCAAAGAGGTCAAGGCCGATGTGAACAAGGACGAGGCCGCAAAGATCAAGAAGCAGCTCGAAGACGCAGGCGCGAAGGTCGAGCTGAAGTAAGGAGCCGTGGCGGGTTGAAAAACCGCACACGCGTGCATATTTCGTTCACCCACCCCCTCCGGCGGCCACGCTGCCGGAGGGCCGGTGGTTTTCGCCATTTGTTTTGAAATTACTCGGGCAAGGAACGGCCGCATTTACGGCCGGCAAAGGACGCGACGAAGATGACTTTATCCTTCACGGGACGCAAACGGCTCCGCAAGTTCTTCGGCAAGATTGTCGAAATCGCGGAAATGCCGAACCTCATCGAGGTCCAGAAGACCTCCTACGACCAGTTCCTCCAGGTCGATAAGCCCGATCCCGCCCGCAAGGACGAGGGTCTGCAGGCGGTATTTTCCTCCGTGTTCCCGATCAAGGATTTCTCCGAGAATTCACTCCTGGAGTATGTCGACTACCATTTCGAAGAGCCGAAATACGACGTCGAGGAGTGCCAGCAGCGCTCCATGACCTTCGCCGCGCCGCTGAAGGTGACGCTGCGCCTCATCGTGTTCGATGTGGACCAGGAGACGGGCGCCAAGTCGGTCAAGGACATCAAGGAACAGGATGTCTACATGGGCGACATCCCGTTCATGACCGAGAACGGCACGTTCATCATCAACGGCACCGAGCGGGTTATCGTCTCTCAGATGCACCGTTCGCCGGGCGTGTTCTTCGACCACGACAAGGGCAAGACGCATTCGAGCGGCAAGCTTCTTTTCGCCGCCCGCGTCATCCCCTATCGCGGCTCGTGGCTCGATTTCGAGTTCGACGCGAAGGACATCATCCACGTCCGCATCGACCGCCGCCGCAAGCTGCCGGTGACGACGCTTCTCTATGCGCTCGGCTTGGACCAGGAGCAGATCCTCGACTATTTCTATTCAAAGATCGCCTTCAAGCGGCAGAAGGACGGCACCTGGACAACTCCGCTGGAGCCGGGCTGGATGCGCAATGCCAAGGCGAATTCCGACTGGAAGAACGCCAAGACGGGCGACGTGCTGGTGGAAGCCGGCACCAAGATCACCGTGCGCGCCTTGCGCAAGTGGCAGGAAGACGGCGTCAAGCAGATCTCGCTTTCGGAAGACGAGCTGATCGGCCGCTACTCCGCGCTCGACATGGTCAATCCGGAGACGGGCGAGATCTATGTGGAAGCGGGCGACGAGCTGACGGCGGCGAACCTCGCCCAGCTCGACGAAGTCGGATTCCACGAGGTCGACGTCATCAACGTCGACGGCATCAATATCGGCGCCTATCTCAGAAACACGCTGGCGGTTGACAAGAACCACAGCCGCGAGCAGGCCCTGATCGATATCTACCGCGTCATGCGCCCGGGCGAGCCGCCAACGCTCGACACGGCGGAGACGCTTTTCGGCCAGCTCTTCTTCGACTCCGAGCGCTACGACCTTTCGAGCGTCGGCCGCGTGAAGATGAACATGCGCCTCAACCTCGACGCGCCCGACACCTACCGCACGCTGCGCAAGGAGGACATCCTCGCCATCGTGAAGGCGCTGGCCGAGCTCCGCGACGGCCGCGGCGAAGTGGACGACATCGACAATCTCGGCAACCGGCGCGTGCGCTCGGTCGGCGAGCTGATGGAGAACCAGTTCCGCGTCGGCCTTCTGCGCATGGAGCGCGCGATCAAGGAGCGCATGAGCGCCGTCGACATCGACACGGTCATGCCGCACGACCTGATCAACGCCAAGCCCGTGGCGGCGGCCGTGCGCGAGTTCTTCGGGTCGTCCCAGCTCTCGCAATTCATGGACCAGACCAATCCCCTGTCGGAAGTCACCCACAAGCGCCGCATGTCGGCCCTTGGACCCGGCGGTCTCACGCGCGAGCGCGCCGGCTTCGAAGTTCGCGACGTGCATCCGACGCATTACGGCCGCATTTGCCCGATCGAGACGCCGGAAGGCCCGAACATCGGATTGATCAACTCGCTTGCGACCTATGCGCGGGTCAACAAATACGGCTTCATCGAGAGCCCGTACCGCCGCGTCGACAACAAGCATGTGACGATGGACGTCGTTTATCTCTCGGCGATGGAAGAGGCCAAGTACACGATCGCGCAGGCGAATGCGACGATCGATGCGCGCGGCCGCATCACCGACGAGCTCGTCTCCTGCCGCAAGGGCGGCAACTTCGTGATGACGACGCCCGACCAGATCCAGTTCATCGACGTCTCCCCGAAGCAGCTCGTGTCGGTGGCCGCGGCGCTCGTTCCGTTCCTCGAGAACGACGACGCCAACCGCGCGCTCATGGGCTCGAACATGCAGCGTCAGGCCGTGCCGCTCCTGCAGCCGGAAGCGCCGCTCGTCGGCACCGGCCTCGAGGACGTGGTGGCGCGCGATTCGGGCTCAGCCATCGCCGCGCGCCGCTCGGGCGTGGTCGACCAGGTTGACGCGACTCGTATCGTCGTGCGCGCCACGGAAGAGACCGATCCTACCAAGCCGGGAATCGACATCTACCGCCTGAAGAAGTTCCAGCGCTCGAACCAGTCGACCTGCATCAACCAGCGTCCGCTGGTGAAGGTGGGCGATCTCATCCGCAAGGGCGACATCATCGCCGACGGTCCGTCGACGGAACTTGGCGAGCTCGCGCTCGGCAAGAACGCGCTCGTCGCGTTCATGCCGTGGAACGGCTACAACTTCGAGGACTCCATCCTCATCTCCGAGCGCATCGTGCGCGACGACGTCTTCACCTCGATCCATATCGAGGAGTTCGAGACCATGGCGCGCGACACCAAGCTCGGGCCCGAGGAGATCACGCGCGACATCCCGAATGTCGGCGAAGAAAACCTCAAGAACCTCGACGAGGCGGGCATCGTCTATATCGGCGCCGAAGTCATGGCGGGCGACATCCTGGTCGGCAAGGTCACGCCGAAGGGCGAGACCCCGATGACGCCGGAAGAGAAGCTGCTTCGCGCCATCTTCGGCGAGAAGGCGGCCGACGTCCGCGACACCAGCTTGCGCGTTCCGCCGGGCGTCACCGGCACGATCGTGGAAGTGCGCGTGTTCAACCGCCACGGCGTCGACAAGGACCAGCGCGCCATGTCGATCGAGAAGGCGGAGGAAGAGCGCCTGGCCGAAGACCGTGACGACGAGCTCGCTATCCTCGAGCGCAACATCTTCTCGCGCCTGTCGGAGATCCTGCTCAACAAGACCGCCGCGTCCGGCCCCAAGGGACTGGCCGCGGACAGCAAGATCACGCAGCAGGTGCTCGACACGATCCCACGCCATCAGTGGTGGCAGATCGGCCTTCGCAACGACAAGGCGATGGGCGAGATCGAAGGCCTGCGCAAGCAATATGACGAGTCCAAGCAGCGCCTCGACAAGCGCTTCGCCGACAAGGTGGAGAAGCTGCGTCGCGGTGACGAGCTTGCGCCCGGCGTCATGAAGATGGTCAAGGTGTTCGTCGCGGTGAAGCGCAAGCTGCAGCCGGGCGACAAGATGGCCGGCCGTCACGGCAACAAGGGCGTGATCAGTCGCATCCTGCCGATCGAGGACATGCCCTACCTGGAAGACGGCACGTCCGTCGACGTCGTGCTCAATCCCCTGGGCGTCCCTTCGCGCATGAATGTGGGCCAGATCCTGGAAACGCATCTGGGCTGGGCCTGCGCCGGGTTGGGCAGGCAGATTGGCGACATGCTCGACAAGGTGAAGCGCGACGGAAAGTTCGAGGGGCTCAGGCGCTCGCTCAAGCACGTCTACGGCAACGACGAACGTTTGGCCGAACTGGACGAGCAGGGGCTGGTCGAGCTTGCGGGAAATCTGCGCGGCGGCGTGCCGGTTGCAACGCCGGTGTTCGACGGTGCCAAGGAGAAGGACATCGTCGACATGCTCGATCAGGCCGGTCTGTCCCAGTCGGGCCAGGTCCAGCTCTATGACGGGCGCACGGGCGAGACGTTCAAGCGCCAGGTGACGGTGGGCTACATCTACATGCTCAAGCTGCACCACCTCGTCGACGACAAGATCCACGCCCGTTCGATCGGCCCCTACAGCCTCGTGACCCAGCAGCCGCTGGGTGGCAAGGCGCAGTTCGGCGGCCAGCGTTTCGGCGAGATGGAAGTGTGGGCTCTCGAAGCCTACGGCGCCGCTTACACGCTTCAGGAGATCCTGACCGTGAAATCCGACGACGTGGCCGGCCGCACCAAGGTCTACGAAGCGATCGTCCGCGGCGAGGACACGTTCGAAGCCGGCATCCCCGAAAGTTTCAACGTGCTCGTCAAGGAGATGAGGTCGCTGGGCTTGAATGTCGAACTGGTGAATGGATGAATCGGATGACGCGCATCGCCGGCAACGCACGCATTCTCTTCCCCCGCCCCTTGCGGGCGGGGGCGAGTGGGCAGGGTGGCCGCATGCTCGTTCTCTCCGAACGCATCCCCATCCCCCAACCCCCGTCCGCAAAGGGCGGGGGAGAGCGGACCGTGTCGGTCCGTCTCGAACAAAATTTTGCTAACCGCTCGTAAGGAGACGGGAATGAACCAAGAGCTGATGAATGTCTTCCAGGCCGGGAAAGAAGTCCCGACCTTCGACAGGATCAAGATTTCTCTCGCGAGCCCTGACCAAATTCTGCGCTGGTCGCATGGCGAGATCAAAAAGCCGGAGACGATCAACTACCGGACCTTCAAGCCCGAGCGCGACGGCCTGTTCTGCGCCCGCATCTTCGGGCCGGTCAAGGACTACGAGTGCTTGTGCGGCAAATACAAGCGCATGAAGTACAAGGGCATCGTCTGCGAGAAGTGCGGCGTCGAAGTGACGGTGCAAAAGGTGCGCCGCGACCGCATGGGCCATATCGAGCTCGCCTCGCCGGTCGCTCATATCTGGTTCCTGAAGTCGCTGCCGTCGCGCATCGGCTTGATGCTCGACATGACGCTGAAGGATCTCGAGCGCGTTCTCTATTTCGAGAACTACATCGTCATCGAGCCGGGCCTGACGCCGCTGAAGGAGCGTCAGCTCCTGACGGAAGACGAGTTCTACAAGGCGCAGGACGAGTATGGCGCAGACAGCTTCACCGCCGAGATCGGCGCGGAAGCGATCCGCAAGCTGCTGATCGCCATCGACCTCGTTCGCCTGCGCGATGATCTTCGTGCCGAGATCGCCGTCTCCACCGGCGGCGAGAAGCCCAAGAAGATGATCAAGCGTCTGAAAGTCGTCGAGGCCTTCATCGATTCCGGCAACCGCCCGGAATGGATGATCATGACCGTCGTGCCGGTGATCCCGCCGGAGCTGCGTCCGCTGGTCCCCCTCGACGGCGGCCGCTTTGCCACGTCGGACCTGAACGACCTCTATCGCCGCGTCATCAACCGCAACAACCGCCTGAAGCGGCTGATCGAGCTGAAGGCGCCCGATATCATCGTGCGCAACGAAAAGCGCATGCTGCAGGAATCGGTCGACGCCCTGTTCGACAACGGCCGCCGCGGCCGCGTCATCACCGGCGCCAACAAGCGTCCTCTGAAGTCGCTCGCCGACATGCTTAAGGGCAAGCAGGGCCGCTTCCGCCAGAACCTGCTGGGCAAGCGCGTCGACTATTCGGGCCGTTCGGTGATCGTCGTCGGTCCCGAGCTCAAGCTGCACCAGTGCGGCCTTCCCAAGAAGATGGCGCTCGAGCTGTTCAAGCCGTTCATCTACGCTCGGCTCGAGGCCAAGGGCTTCTCGCAGACCGTCAAGCAGTCCAAGAAGCTGGTCGAGAAGGAAAAGCCGGAAGTCTGGGACATCCTCGAAGAGGTGATCCGCGAGCATCCGGTGCTGCTCAACCGCGCCCCGACGCTGCATCGTCTCGGCATACAGGCGTTCGAGCCGGTGCTGATCGAGGGCAAGGCGATCCAGCTGCACCCCCTCGTCTGCACGGCCTTCAACGCCGACTTCGACGGCGACCAGATGGCCGTCCACGTGCCCTTGTCGCTGGAAGCGCAACTCGAGGCGCGCGTGCTGATGATGTCGACCAACAACATCTTGAGCCCAGCCAACGGCAAGCCGATCATCGTGCCGACCCAGGACATCGTCCTTGGTCTCTACTACCTCAGCCAGGAACGTGAGAACGAGCCGGGCGCTGGCATGGTGTTCAACGACATCGGCGAGATCGAGCACGCCCTGTTCTCGGATGCTGTCACGCTGCACGCCAAGATCCAGGCGCGCTACAAGACCGTCGATGCGGACGGCAAGCCGATCACGCGCCGCGTGACGTCGACGCCGGGCCGCATGATGATCGCGGAGATTCTGCCGCGCAGTCCCAAGATCCCCTTCGAGCTGGTGAATCGCCTGCTGCGCAAGCAGGAGGTCTCCCACATTATCGACGAGGTCTATCGTCACTGCGGCCAGAAGGAGACCGTGCTCTTCTGCGACGCCGTCATGACGCTCGGCTTCCGCGAGGCCTGCAAGGCCGGCATCTCGTTCGGCAAGGACGACATGGTCGTGCCGGCGACGAAGCAGAAGCTGATCGACGAGACGCGCCACCGCGTGCGTGAATACGAGCAGCAGTACCTGGACGGTCTCACCACCGACAAGGAGAAGTACAACCTCGTCGTCGACGTCTGGTCGAAGTGCACCGACCAGGTCGCGGCCGAAATGATGAAGGAAATCTCCGAGCCGCGCATTGACCCCGCGACGGGACGCGTCGAGGAGATGAACTCCGTCTACATGATGTCGCATTCGGGCGCGCGCGGTTCGCCCCAGCAGATGAAGCAGCTCGCCGGCATGCGCGGCCTCATGGCGCGTCCGGACGGCTCGATCATCGAGACCCCGATCCTTTCCAACTTCAAGGAAGGGCTGACCGTGCTCGAGTACTTCAACTCGACCCACGGCGCCCGCAAGGGTCTCGCCGACACCGCGCTCAAGACGGCGAACTCGGGCTATCTCACCCGCCGCCTCGTCGACGTGGCCAACGACTGCATCATCACCGCCGAGGATTGCGGCACCAAGCGCGGCGTCACCGTGCAGGCCGAGATCGACGGCGGCCAGGTGGTGTCGTCGCTCTCCGAACGCGTGCTCGGCCGCACGACTGCGGAAGACGTGAAGCACCCGGACACGGGCGACGTCATCGTCAAGCGCGGCCGCGAGATCACCGAGGACATCGCCGAGAAGATCGAAACCGCGCTGGTCCAGAAGGTGCGCGTCCGCTCCGTGCTCGCCTGCGAGCTCGAGGACGGCGTTTGCGGCAAGTGCTACGGGCGCGATCTCGCACGCGGCACGTCGGTCAATATCGGCGAGGCCGTGGGAGTCATCGCGGCGCAGTCCATCGGCGAACCGGGCACCCAGCTCACCATGCGCACCTTCCATATCGGCGGCGCGGCGCAGGTGGCGGGCCAGTCGAAGATCGAGGCCAGCTATGACGGCAAGATCAAGCTGGTCAACCGCAACGTGGTCAAGAACTCTGATGGCGAGCTCATCGCCATGGGCCGCAACATGCAGGTGGTGATCACGGATCCGAAGGGACAGGAGCGCGCCTCCTATCGCATCACCTACGGCACAAGGCTGAAAGTGGACGACGGGTCGGTTGTGAAGCGCGGCGACCGTATCGCAGAGTGGAACCCGAACGCGCTGCCGGTGCTCACCGACATTGACGGCATCGTGAAGTACGAGGCGCTCGTCTCGGGCATCTCGCTCAAAGAGGTCGCCGACGAAAAGACCGGCGTCACCAACCGCGTCGTCATGGACAGCCGTGGCGTGGGCCCCAAGAGCCAGGAGCTGCGTCCGGCGATGGTCATCGTCGACAAGAAGGGCAAGCCCGTCATGCTGCCGAATGTCGGCGAGGCGCGCTATGCGCTCTCCGCCGATGCCATCCTCTCGGTCGAGGACGGCGCGGAGGTCCGCGCGGGCGACGTTCTCGCGCGCATTCCGACGGAAGGCGCCAAGACGCGCGACATCACGGGCGGCCTGCCGCGCGTGGCGGAGCTGTTCGAGGCGCGCAAGCCGAAGGAAGCGGCAGTTCTGGCCGAGGCCGACGGCTTCGTCGAGTTCGGCAAGGACTACAAGAACAAGCGCCGCGTGATCGTGAAGCCGAAGAACGACAAGGCTGACCCGGTCGAGTACCTGATCCCCAAGGGCAAGCACATCAGTGTGCGCGAGGGCGATTTCGTCGAGAAGGGCGACTACATCGTCGAAGGCAACCCGAGCCCGCACGACATCCTGCGCATCAAGGGCGTCGAGGAGCTGGCGACCTATCTCGTCAAGGAGATCCAGGACGTCTACCGGCTCCAGGGCGTGAAGATCAACGACAAGCACATCGAGGTGATCGTCCGCCAGATGATGCAGAAGCTCGAGATCACCGACGGCGGCGAGACCACGCTGCTGGCGGGCGAGCAGGTCGATCTTCTGGAGCTGCAGGAGGCGAACAAGAAGGCCGAGGAGCTGGGCGGAAAGCCCGCCGAAGGCCGTCCGGTTCTGCTGGGCATCACCAAGGCCAGCCTGCAGACGCGTTCGGTGTTCTCGGCCGCGTCGTTCCAGGAAACCACGCGCGTCCTCACTGACGCCGCGGTCAACGGCAAGGTCGACACGCTTGAGGGCCTGAAGGAAAACGTGATCGTGGGACGTCTCATCCCCGCGGGCACCGGCGGCGCCATCGCCCGCCTGCGCCACATCGCAAGCGAACGCGATCGCGCCATCCAGGAAGAGCAGGCGAAGAACGCTCCGCCCGCCCAGATCGAAGGTCCCCCGCAAGTCGCAGCGGAATAAGAGTGTCGACCCTCCCCGTGAGGGGAGGGTCGAAATTCTCTTGGCGCTTCAGCGCGAAGAGAATTTCGGCCGGAGCAAGTCCACCTCCGCTGGTGGCAGTGCTGGCGGTGTACCTGGTGATGGCAGCAATACGTGCGGCATTCCAGGCGTGTTTCGGCCCGGCCTTTCTCACCGGCGCCTATCGTCGCGCCCTGAATGAGCTCACTCGAGCGATGCAATGCAGCGCCGCGATGTTCGGATATCCCGTTTCCGTCGTCGCAATGTGTGCGGTCTTCGCCGCCATGATGATCCGCCCGCAATGGGGCCTTGCCGCGATGCCCGGCGCCATCGGCGCGGCCGTCATCCTGCCGGGGCTCTACTTCCTCGTCCGGCAATGGCGCGCGGGGCGCAATGGCTGAGCGCCGGCTCGGCAATCGGCTCAAGGACGTGCGCACGGCCCATGGCCTGACCCAGGCCGAGTTGGCGGCGCGCATCTGCGTCTCGCGCAAGACCATCAATACCGTCGAGAATGAGGTCTTCGTTCCGTCCACTGCGCTTGCGCTGGCACTGGCGGAAGCGCTGGGGACGACGGTCGAAGCGCTGTTCTATCTCAAGTGAGAAGCCCGGACTGGATTGGATAGGGTGCGGCCCGTGCTGACGCGCATTCAGATTTTGTTAGCCGATATTGTATCATCATGAACCCTCATGGCAGCGGAGGTTGGGCGTGCCAACGTTGAAGCCCGTACTCGGCGTGATCGGGGCACTTTTTCCAGTCATTTATTTTGGCGGCCTCATTTACTACTTCCTCGATAACAGCGGATCGGTGCAGGAGGCTGAGGTGAACGGCCTCGGCCCGACGCTGCTGGGCTTGACGGTGGTCGCTCTGCTCCTGTGCATTCCGCTCATGATAAAGATCGTCCGGTTGATCGCCGGACCGCGTTCGCCCGGATCGGGCGGGCGTGGTGGCCCAGACGCGTCGACACGCGACGAAGAAGGTGGCTTCGACGCCGATGCCGTTGTTGCCCGCTACATGTCGCAGCGATCCGTGGAATCCGCCCCGACCGCCCCGGCTGTCCGCCCCCCAAAGGAAGGCGGCGGCGCGACGAGGCGCCCCGGCTTCGGACGCAAGATCAGGTGACTGCGCTCTCGCGCGGACCATGTGGCGTCTTGGCAATGACGACCTTTGACAGTGTCGGAACCGAAATTTCTCACCCTCGCTCCAACAGCGACGCGATCCTCTCTGCATCCGCCGCCGTCGCCGGATTGTAAACCACCATGCTCAGGTCGGTTCGACCGTCGACCGCGAACGCAGAATATTCGAAGGCGACCGCGCCCAGAACCGGATGCCGTATGTGCTTGACGGCGTCGCCGTGGAAGCCGTGAACCTCGTTCTCGCGCCACATCGTCTTGAACTCGGGACTGAGCCGGCTGAGTTCGTCGACCAGCGGTTCCACTTCCGCTGCGGCGCCTGCTCGGGCTGCATCCACCCGGAACGCGCCCAGGACAAAGCGCGCCACGCTTTCCCAATCATGTTGCGCGGCGCGGGCGCGCGGGTCGAGGAAGATGAAGCGCAGCATGTTGCGTTCTTCGCGCGGCATCGATCCGTAATCCACCAGCATCGCGCTCGCACCCCGGTTCCAGCCGACGACATCCCACGTCGCGGTCCTGATCAGAGCGGGGACAGGGTCCAGCGCATCGAGAACGCGCTGCAGCCGCGGCGTGACGCCGTCGTTCTTCTGGTAGCGCGCATCGGGCGGGCGGCCGAGGCCAAGAAGGAAAAGATGTTCGCGCTCGACATCCGTCAGAACTAGGGCACGCGCAATGCGGTCGAGCACATCCGCCGAGGGCGCGCCGCCGCGTCCCTGTTCAAGCCACGTGTACCAAGTCGAACTGATGTTGGCGCGCTGCGCCACTTCCTCGCGACGCAGCCCGGGTGTACGGCGCCGCTCCGGTGAATAGCCAAATGACGCCGGATCGACACGAGTGCGGCGGTTTCTCAGATAAGTGCCAAGCTGGTTTTCCGTAGTGGCGTGTGCGCTCGTCCTGTTAGCCATTATACCCCGATAATGTCACTACTTTACCAGGATAGGGCATGGGCAGACACTTGTCTTCAACGAGCCTTGGAGAACTTCCCCATGCGTGTATTTGTCACCGGCGCGACCGGATTCATCGGAATGCCCGTCGTCAAGGAACTGGTTGCGGCCGGCCATCATGTGCTGGGCCTCTGTCGTTCGGATGATAAAGCGCTAGCGCTCGCGGCCGCTGGCGCCGAGGTCTTTCGCGGATCGCTTGAGGATGCGCAGAGCCTCATGAAGGGCGCCGCCGGATCGGATGCTGTCATTCACCTCGCATTCAACCACGACTTCTCGAACTACGCGGCGAACTGCGAGGATGATCGGCGCGTCATCAAGGCGCTCGGTTCGGCTCTCGCGGGCTCGACCCGGCCGTTGATCGTGACCTCCGGGACGGGGATGGCGAACGCTGTCCCCGGTCAGCCGGCCACGGAAGACGGGGCTACGATCGACGCCAGCGTAATTCCGCGCGCCGCTTCGGAAGAGGCCGCCGCTGCTGTCGCAGCGGAAGGCGTCAACGTGTCCGTGGTGCGCCTGCCGCAGGTTCACGACACGGCCAAGCAGGGTCTCGTCTCGCCTGCGATCGCGATGTATCGCGAAAAGGGTGTGTGCGTGTATGTCGGAGACGGAAGCAATCGCTGGCCCGCGGCGCACGTTCTCGACGTCGCCCGTCTCTACAGGCTGGCGATCGAAAAGGCCGAGCCGAACGCCAAGTATCATGCAGTGGCCGAAGAAGGCGTTCCGATGCGCGCGATCGCGGACGCCATCGCCCGGCGGCTGAAGCTGCCGGTCAAATCCATCGCACCTGAAGAGGCCCCGGCTTATTTCGGCTGGCTCGCAATGTTCGCGGCGCTCGATCTTCCCGCCTCGAGCGCAGGGACACGCAAAATGCTCGGATGGCAGCCGAAGGGACCAGGGTTGATCGCCGATCTCGAACAGTTGGAGTTCTCCAGCACCTGAGGGCGCAACGGAGGCGGCCCGGCCGGCCGGCATGCTAGTCTCGGGTCTGCAATCGCAGAACCGAACACGCAGCCCCATGGACGGCCCGACCTCCCATCTCTACTTCGCCCAGCGCCTGCGCCTCCACTATGTCGACTGGGGCAATGAAGGCGCCCCGCATGTGCTTTATGATTCATGGCGGGCGCGATCATTGCCGCAACTGGGATTGGGTTGCCGAGCGCCTGCGCGGCCGCTATCACGTCACCGCACCCGACCTGCGCGGGCATGGCGACAGCGAGTGGGCGACGGGCGCGAGTTACAACGAGATCAACTACATCTACGACGTCGCCCAGCTCGTGCATCAGAAGCAGATGGCGCCCGTCACGATCATCGCCCATTCGCTGGGCGGCTCGATCGCGCTTCTCTATGCGGGCACCTTTCCCGAGACGGTGAAAAAGGTCGTCGCTATCGAGGGACTCGGCCCGTCGCCGCAGATGCGCGAGCGCATGCGCGGCAACGCCGTCGAGAAGCGCGTGCGCGACTGGATCACGGCGCGGCGCGAAGGCGCCGGCCGGGTGCCGCGCAAATATGCGACGCTCGAGGAGGCGGTCGCGCGCATGAAGGAGGAGAACAAGCATTTGAACGACGAGCAGGCGCGTCATCTCACCATCCACGGCGCCGTGCAGAACGAGGATGGGACCTATTCGTGGAAGTTCGACAATCTCGTGCGCTTTGGCGGCGGACCGGCGGGACTGAGCCCGGAGGACCAGCATCAGATCTGGAGCCGCATCACTGCACCGGTACTTCTTGTGCGTGGCGCAGAGTCCTGGGCATCGGACCCGGTCGCGGACGGGCGCATCAAGCATTTCCAGAACGCGCAGCTCGCCAACATTGCCAATGCCGGGCACTGGTCGCATCACGACCAGCTCGACCTGTTCATGGAGCATGTGGAAAAATTTCTGGCGGAGTAGGGCGTATTGGCTTTGCGATGGCAACGCGCGACGCCCAGGCGACGACGCCTAAGTTCCGTAGGCTGCGAGGAAAACGCGCACGGCTTGTGCGACGCAGGTTCTGATTTCGGCATCGCTTGCGCCGCTGATCACGTTCCACAGCACGCGGCGATGGAAGTCGCCTTCGCAAAGCTCGAAGAATTGGCTCGCCATCATGTCCGTATCGTCCGGCCGGAGCTTGCCCTTCGCAATGGCCTGGGCAAAGAAACGCGACAGCCGCATTCTCCCGCGCGCTGGACCGGCATGATAAAACGCGCGCCCCAGTTCCGGAAATTGCGCCGTCGATGCTGTGATGAGCCGATAGGTTGCGATCTTGTCGTCGCTCAACAGCAACGTCAAAAATCGCCGTCCGAAGTTGTTGAGCGTGTCCTCCAGAATTCTCCGGCTCGAGCTCCGTCTCGAAAAGCTGCGCTTGAACGTCCCGGCACTTCTCATCGATGACGGCGATGAACAGGTCTTCCTTGGACGAGAAGTAGTTGTAGAGCGTCGCTTTCGAGCCGCCGAGCTTGGCGGCGATGCTGGACATCGATGTCGATGCGTAGCCTCCGGCCAAAAATGCGTCATAGGCGATCTTAAGTATCGCCTCGCGCTTGCTGTCACCGCCCGGTTTCGATGGCGCATCAAGAATTTCCGATTTCATGACCGTACCGTACAGTTTTTCATTGACAGCCGCAATAGGGAGCCTTATTTATTGCCTTGCAGCGTGACCGTACGGTACAGTTCTGATGAGAAAAGCCCCAACTTTCGCTCGGAACAAAGCCGTCCGGTCGCTGGCACAGGCGGCAGCCCTGGCGATCCTCCCCTGACCCTGTCAGGTCTGGCCGCCTGTGCGCCTGATCTAGGCATCAGGCCTGAACCGGTTCCGGTTCGCGATTACGCCACCAGGCAAAGCTTCAACGCCCCCCAGGCAGATTGGCCCCGGACGGATTGGTGGAAAGCCTATGGCGATTCGCAACTCGACTCCCTGATGGATGAGGCGCTGGCCGGTTCGCCCGATTTGAAAATCGCGGAAGCGCGCCTGCGGCAGGCCGATGCGATGGCACAGGAATCGAGTGCGGCTCTCTGGCCCACGCTGACCGCGAACGCGTCGGCCTCCGAAACGCGCAGCAGCCTCAACCAGGGATTCCCCGCCGCCTTCCAATCCTTTCTTCCGCATGGGTGGCACAGCAGCGGCAAAATTACCGGGAATTTCGATTACGCCATCGATCTCTTCGGTAGCAACCGCGCGGCGTTCGCCGCCGCCACCTCCGATGCGCAGGCTGCGCAGATCGACGTCGCAGCCGCGCGGCTCAGCATCTCCGCCGCCGTCGCCAACGCCTATGCCAATCTCGTGCAGCTCACAGCCGATCGCCAGGCCGCCATTGACGCCGTACGGGTGCGCGAGCAAAGCGCCGATCTCGTCGACCAGCGCCTCAAGCAGCAACTGGAGAATGCCGGAGAGCTGTCGCAGGCCCAGTCTCGCGTGCAATCCGCTCTCGCCGATCAGGATCGCGTGGAGGGAAACATCGCGCTGGCGCGCAACCAGCTCGCCGCCCTGCTCGGCAAAGGGCCGGATCGCGAACTCGACATCGCGCTGCCCCCAAACGTGACGATCGCGCCGTTCGGCGTGCCTGCCACGCTTGCCGTCGACCTTCTCGGCCGCCGCCCGGACATCGTGGCCGCACGCCTGCGCGCTGACGCCGCTTCCAGCCGCATCGACGTGGCGCACGCCGCATTTTATCCCAACATCGATCTCGCAGGAAACATCGGCAAACAGTCGCTCGGGATTGCCGATCTGCTCAGCCCGGCATCGAGCATCGGTCAATTCGGACCGGCCATCAGCCTGCCGTTATTCGACGGCGGCCACATCGAAGGGGAATATCGCGATGCGCGTGCCGAATATGACGAAGCGGTTGCCACCTATGACAAGACGCTGACCGCAGCGCTGCGCCAAGTTTCCGATGCGTTGGCGAACCAGCGCGAACTGGCGAAAGAGCTCCAGCATTCGCGCGCGGCGCTGGCGGCCAGCGAGAACGCGTATCGCGTCGCTTCGCTGCGCTACAAGGCCGGGCTTTCGCGCTATCTCGACGTGCTGACGGCAGAGGACACGCTGGTCCAGCAACGCCGCGACGTCGCCGATCTTAAGGCAAGCAATTTCTTGCAGGACATTGCGCTGGTACAGGCCCTCGGCGGCGGATTTGTCTTCACCGGCGCGACTTCAACGCGCGTGGCTTCGGCAGCAAAGGGGTAGATCATGGCACACGCAGATGTTTTGGACGACGCGACCACGCCTTCGCCGGTTCGTCCCGCATGGACGAAGCGGCAGCCCCTGGACGCGGATGCGAGACGTAAGTCCGTGCGCGGGAGGCTTTTCCTTCTGTTGGGCGGCGCGGCGGTGCTCGCAGCGGTCGTTTCTGCAAGCTGGTGGTATATCGTCAGCTCGCATTATGTCGCGACCGATAATGCGTATGTCGAAGCTTCCGTTGCGCAGATCACGCCGCGCATCGACGGCACGCTTGCTAGCGTTCCGGTAAACGATACCCAGCATGTGAAGCGCGGCGACGTACTGGCAATTATCGATCCGTCCGACGCCGAAATCGCGCTGGCGCAGGCCAGGGCGAATTTCGCCCAGGCGCAACAGCATGTGGCCCAGTATTACGCAAATGTGGACGCCGCCGCAGCGCAGGTCAGCGCGCGCCGGGGCGATCTTGTCCGCGCCCAGACGGATTACCAGCGACGTGCCGGGCTGGCGTCCTCCGGCGCCGTGTCGGGTGACGAGCTCACCACTGCGCGCAACGACCTGCAAACAGCGCAATCGGGCTTGGAGCAAGCCATCAACCAGTTGGCGGCACAGAAGGCGCTGACCGCCGGGACCGATGCCGCACACAACCCGGAAGTCCTGGCTGCCCGGGCGGCCTTGGACAAGGCGAAGCTCGATTTCGCTCGCACGGTGATCCGCGCGCCCATCGACGGCGTGGTCGTACAGAACACCGCGCAGATCGGCCAGCACGTTCAAGCCGGCGCCGTCCTGATGAGCGTGGTGCCGATTTCGCAGGTCTATGTGAACGCCAATTTCAAGGAAAGCCAACTCGATCGCGTGCGCTCCGGACAGCCGGTGACGCTCACGTCCGATATCTACGGCTCCGATGTGGTGTTTCACGGACGGGTCATGGGCCTGGGTGGCGGCACCGGATCGGCCTTCGCGTTGATCCCTGCGCAGAATGCGACTGGAAACTGGATCAAGGTGGTGCAGCGTTTGCCAGTGCGCATCGCGCTCGATCCGCAGGAGCTCGCGGCGCATCCGCTGCGCGTCGGCCTTTCCATGAACGCCGAAATCATGGTTTCCGATTAAACGCGGCGAGGCGGAGGAGGCGATATGTCCGACACCAGCGCGGTCAATGCGGAAGAGTTTCCGCCGCTGCAAGGCCCGATGCTGGTGCTCGGCATCTTCACCCTCGCGGCAGCCAATTTCATGGCGGTCCTCGACACCACCATCGTCAACGTCGCCATTCCCCACATCGCGGGCGGCCTCGCGATCTCGACGACGGACGGCACATGGGCCATCACATCCTATGCCGTGGCCGAAGCGATCACGGTCCCGCTGAGCGGCTGGCTCGCCGCCCGCTTTGGCGCGGTGCGGGTGTTCATCGCGGCTGCGATCGGGTTTGGCCTTTTTTCGATGTTGTGCGGTCTCGCCTCGTCGCTGCCGATTCTCGTCCTGTTTAGAATCGGGCAGGGTCTGATGGGCGGCCCACTGATGCCGATGTCGCAGACCTTGCTGTTGCGTGTCGCGCCCACCCAATCTTCGCAGTCTCGCGGTCGGCCTGTGGGCGATGACGACGATTCTGGCGCCGGTCGCAGGTCCCCTGCTGGGCGGCATTTTATCCGACGGTTGGGGGTGGCCGTGGGCGTTCTACATCAACGTGCCCATCTCGCTCGTGTGCGGCGCGCTCGCCTGGCAGACGCTGCGCAGGTTCGATGGCGCGACTGTCAGGAATGCCGTGGACTATGTCGGACTGGGGCTGCTCATCGTGTGGGTCGGCGCGCTGCAGATCATGCTCGACAACGGCGAGGATGCTGACTGGTTCGCGTCCAGCTTCATCGTGACCATGGCCATCGTCGCGCTGCTCGGCTTCCTGGCCTTCCTGATCTGGGAGCTGACGGACAAGAATCCGATCGTGGATCTGCGGGTATTCCGGCACCGCGGTTTCGCCGTCTCTGCCATCGCGATGTTCGTAACCTTCGGCTGCTTCGTGAGCTCCATCGTCCTCATTCCGCTCTGGCTGCAGACGAACTTGGGATACACCGCCACGGCGTCCGGCGAGCTCACGGCGTTCAATGGCGTTCTGGGCGTGATGATGGCACCCGTGGCGGCGATCGTCATGACGAAGATAGATCCGCGGTTCGTTCTTTCCTTCGGCGTTCTGATTATCGGCCTGGACACGCTGTATCGCGCCACGTTCAACACCGATATCAGCTTTGGCCAGCTTATCCCCGTGCAACTGGCGCTCGGCCTTGGCATGCCGATGTTTTTCGTTACCATCACGAGCCTGTCGCTGGCGTCGGTCAATCCCGAAGAGACGGCATCCGCCTCTGGCCTCGCGAACTTTCTTCGCACCATGTCGGGCGCCATCGCGACGGCGATCATCACCTTCGGCTGGCATCGCAGCACCACGCATGACCGTGTCGAGCTGGTCGGCAGCCTTTACGATCCTCAGGGCGCGATCGACAAGCTCAAGACAACCGGCCAGACCGCCCAGCAGGCGCTGCGATCGCTGGACGACATCGTGCAGAGCCAAAGCGTGATGCTGGCCACCAATCACATCTTCCTCATCGTAGGCGCCATCCTGATCGCGACCGCTGCCGGAGTCTGGTTGATGCCGAAACCTTCGGGCCCGTTGAAAGCCGAGGCGGGACACTGAGGAACGCTATCCTCCCGCGGCGCTTGCGCGCCGCGGGGGAGGACCGTCGCGAGAATCGCCGTGGACTCGATTAATGCCCCTGGATTAATACGGTCGCCTTAATCGGGGGGTGCAGCATAGTGGCAAAATCGGCATTGTCGCCTCGTCGTGATCATCGGCGCGGGGTTTTCCGGTGTCGGGCTGGGCATCGAGTTCAAGAAGGCCGGTATCGACAGCTTTGCCATCCTGGAACGCGGCAACGGGATCGGCGGATGCTGGCGCGCCAACACCTATCCCGGTGTCGCCTGCGATATTCCATCGCGGCTCTACAGCTACTTCGCGCCCAATCCCGATTGGTCACGTTCGTTTTGGCCGGGCCACGAAATCCGTGCCTATATCGAACGTTGCGCGGAAAAATACGGTGTGACGTCGCATGTGAGGACGGACGTCACGGTGACCCGCATCCGCCGCGAAGCGCGCAATGGGTGATCGAAACCGAAAGCGGCGAGAGGATAACCGCAGATGTCGTTGTTCCCGCCCTCGGTCCCCTGTCGGATCCGAAGTATCCCCAGATCGACGGTATCGAGACCTTCAAGGGCGCCATGTTCCATTCAGCGCGCTGGGATCACAGCCAGTCTCTTGACGGCAGGAAAATCGGCATCATCGGCAGCGCGGCAAGCGCGGCACAGATCATTCCGGAAGTCGCTCGGGTCGCAGAGAGCCTGACCGTCTTCATGCGCACGCCCAATTGGGTCATTCCGCGCAACGATTTTCCCTATTCCCGGGCGCAAAAGGCGCTGGTGAAATACGCGCCGTTCCTGTTGCGCGCGATCCACTACGCGCTCTTTCTGCAATGGGAGAAGAACTACTCCTTCCCGCAGAAGGGCAGCGCGCGCGGCAAGCAGCTTGGCAAGCTGGCCCGGCTCGGCATGGAAGCGCAGGTGCCGGAAGGCAGGATGCGCGAAGTTCTCATGCCAACCTATTCGCCCGGTTGCAAGCGCATCATAATGTCGAGCAGCTATCTGCCGGCCCTGCAGCGCAAGAACGTCAAGCCCGTCGCCACACCCATCGCGGCAATCACGGAAAAGGGTGTGCGGACCGTTGACGGTGTCGAACATGCGTTTGACACACTCGTGCTGGCAACGGGCTACAAGAATTTCGAGATTTCGGACGGCATTTATGTAGTCGGCCCCCGCGGCGTGAACCTGCGCGATGTCTGGAAGAGCCGCGCCGTGACGCACCGCACAACTGGGCGGATTTCGCGAACACCAAGACGTCTTACGAATTGTGGCAGCGGCATGTCACGCCGGTGATCAACCAGTCCAACGTGGCGTGCGAAACGGCGCTCCAGTGGGCAAAGGACCACAAGGAACGCTTCATCGGCGCGGCGGTGAACGCCGCGATGCAGACGATCCGGAAGCACAACGATGACGAAGCCAAAAAGGCAATGAAATAAGATCGCGGCCATTGCCGCGGGAAATAAAAATCCGGGTAGGAATAATCATGAAGGCCCTCGTTTATCACGGCGCGCGAGACATCCGTTTCGAGAGTCACGACGATCCCGGACTTCTGAGCGATACCGATGCCATCGTGAAAGTTGATCTCTGCGCCATCTGCGGCAGCGATCTGCACATTTTCCATGGTCACGGTTTCAGTGCCGACACCGGCTATTGCGTAGGGCACGAAGCCGTAGGCGAAATCGTCGAAGTGGGAAAAGCCGTCCGGCGGCATCGCGCGGGCGACAAGGTGATGGTCTCAGCGGCGGTCGGTTGCGGGAACTGCGCGCGATGTTGCGCCGGACAGGTCAATCTCTGCCTCACGGCCGCGATGAATTGCTATGGCCTTAGCCTCGGACTCGAAGGCTGCCAGGCGGAGGCATTTCGCGTGCCCGCGGCCGACTTCAATGCGACCGCCATGCCGGAAGGATTGACGCAGACCCAAGCCCTCATGCTGACGGACAGCCTGGCGACGGCCTGGTATGGCTGCAAGAATGCGAAGATCGCGCCGGGGAAAAACGTCGTCGTCGTGGGGCTTGGGCCGATCGGGCTGATGGTCGTCGAGGCGGCCTTCGTGATGGGAGCGAGCGCAGTTTATGGCATAGATCTGGCCGCCGACCGCCGCGAAATCGCCCGGTCGCTGGGCGCGGTCGCGCTGCATCCAGACAACGCAAAAGACGCTATTGCCCAGGCGACGCGGGGCCGCGGTGCCGATTGCGCCGTAGAAGCGGTCGGCGCTGATGCCACCATCAGGCTGGCTATCGATCTTGTGGGTCGCACGAGCGTCGTGTCGGTGATAGGCGTCAATCAGAATGCACGATCCCGTCGAGGACATCCCGGAAGATCTTCGCAAGCAGTGCGACGTGCTGACCGAACGGGCGGTGGCCGTTCTGCACCGCATCCTGCCGGAAAAGCCGCTACGGGAAATGCAGCACCATGTGCATCACACGATGATGGCCACTGTGAACGGCCTTGCCATGCAACAACGTTTCATTGAGCGCGGCGCAAACCGCTGGAGCCGGGCGCCGTTGGGCGACCTGTTTCTCTCTTATGCCGGGTTCGTCGCTGCGGGCCTTGCCGGGCGGCCGCTGATTTTGGATCCTGCAGTCGAAAGCGCTTGGAAAAAGCAGATGAACACGGAGCGGGCGCCGTCATAGACCGCATCCCTTTCTTCACGTTTGCATGAATGCGGCCCTATTCGCCAAAGTCCTCAGCATGACCATTGCGCCCCCTATCGCCATTTCCCTGAACGCCGCCGGTCCAAACCGCTGGAGCACCGTTGCCGAAGAGGCGTGGAGCAACCCCGGCGGCGGATTGTGGGGCGGCTATGCGATCGGGCTCGCCATCCGTGTGCTCGAGGCCGAGCCCGAAGCGGTAGGCGAAGCGCTGTCGCTGACAGTCACCTATGCGGCGGCGTTGCCGGCGGGCGGCCTATACATCCGTACACGGAGGATTAGGCAGGGCGGCTCTGTCGGCGTCTGGGAAGTTGAGCTTTTTTCCGCCGGCTCGGATCAGGTCGGCGTGCACGCCATGGTCACGATGGCGCGCCGCCCGAACACGCCGCCATTTGCCTTCGCCAAGATGCCGGCCGTGCCTGAGCCGGAGACGGTCGCGCCGTTCGAGTTTCCCGGTATCGGCCAGCGCTTTGGCGCGCTCGCCTTCGAGCGCCGGCCGGTCGAAGGCTTTCCTCCCGAGCCGGGGCCGAATTCACGTTCGCTCGCCTGGGTGCGCTCGCGGCGGGGACCGCTCGACAGGGCGCTACTGGGCATGATGACCGACAACTCGCCCCCGCGCGCCTTCTATGCGCTTGGTCGCACCGTCCGCACGACCACGCTGTCGCTGACTGCCTATCTGCACGCGACCGCGGCGGACCTCGCGGCGGTAGGCGAGGACTACATCCTGGTGGAATACGAAGGCCGCGTCGGCAATGCGGGCTCGTCGGACGAGCATTCGCGCTACTGGCGCCGCGACGGGAAGCTGCTTGCGACCAGCGAGCAACTCGCCTGGTATCGCGAAGCCCAGCGCGAACCGATCGAGTAGGCTTTCCCGCGGAGGTCCCACGATTGGATTCCGGCGTGGCAAAGCTTGAGCCGCCAGGGCGCCCAAGCCGCCAAGAACCACCCTGGTGATTTGACGCCTTGTCCGTTCGCTTGCCGCCACGGACCCGGGCCGGTATCGCGCCTCATCCCGGAGATTCGCAGATCACGACGACGCGGTGTTTTGAAACTGGCGCGTGCATTCTTCACTACCACCGGTGTTCGATACTTAGAATGCGAAGCATTATCGGCGACATGACGACGCCGCGGCGCTGCTCTCGTTGACAATGTATAGTTTTGGCCGACACGCTCTTCGAACAATTTGGTTTCAGGAGGAAGGCATGACAAAGACAACCGAAAAGGAATTCGAATATCGCGGTGTCAATCATGTGGCGCTCGTGTGCAAGGACATGGCGCGAACCGTGAAGTTCTACCGCGACACACTGGGCATGCCGCTCGTCAAGACGTTGGATCTTCCGCGCGGGATGGGACAGCATTTCTTCTTCGACATCGGCAAAGGGGACTCGCTCGCCTTTTTCTGGTTTCCCGATGCGCCCGACGGCGAGCCAGGCGTTTCGTATCCCAAGGCATTGCCGGGAGCAGGCTCCTTCGTCACGGCAAACGGATCGATGAATTATCTCGCCTTCGACGTTCCGGCGGAGAAGTTCGAAGAGTATCACGCGAAGCTCAAGGCGAAGGGCGTCGACGTCACGGAGATCCGCAATCACGACAATTCGGAAACCCAGATCAGCCCGAAGATGAATGAAGGGGTATATATCCGCTCGTTCTATTTCTACGATCCGGATGGCGTCTGTCTGGAATTCGCTTGCTGGACCGGTTCGCTCAAGCCTTCCGACGTCGCGCACGAGGCGATGACGTCCAAGGGCACGAAGGCGAAGAACGTCGTCTTCGCCGACGCCTGAGACGGCTGCTCATGCAGCGCGGCGTTGCCCCTCCACAAGGTGATTGCATGGGGGAGGGCGACGCGCGCGTTGCGACGGCGTCGTGCGATGGGGAGGACGGCCCTTCCAGTGCTGTGCCGCAAGCCCGGCCGGGCAAGCACGCCGTGATAGGCCTCGCGGCAACGCGCGTGTTGCGCGTCTCCGTCGGGCTCAAGCAGAATCCGGTGTCCGGGCAATCTGCACGCTGACGAACACGAACAGGACCGACCCGAGACCGATGCTTCCGCCGGCGATCTTGTCGATCGGCAGCCCGACAAAACCCGTAAGTCCGGCGACGGCCGCGAGACCGCCGACAAGCCCCACACAGATCGTCGCCGACGCAAGCGCGCGATTGACGACCGGACGCCTGCTCGCGAGGTCTGCACCGAGAGCCGCAATCGCGCCGGCGCCGTAGGCGCCCGTGCCGAGCAGGAACAACATGTCCCACAGGCGCTTCAGTCCCTCGAATGCCGAGACATTGCCGGCAGCGGCGAGCGGCGGAAATACATATCCCGTCATCCCATCGACGAATGTAAACAGCAGTATGGAGAGAAAAAGCGCGTTCCAGCCCGCGGCGGCGACCGAGCGTCCACGGCGCCCGAGCTCCTGCGCTATCGTCAGCGCGGCGATTGCCCAGATGAGGTCTCCGAAGATGCCGACTGTTCCCGCGACGTGCAGCGTATAAGAGCCGAGTTTCGCTGCGGAGATTGCCGCAGAAAGATCGAGCGGCTGGACAGGACCCGCTGCGGCGGGTGGCGAGGCGACATAAAAGGCGCTGGTGACGACGACGCTGGCGGCCCCCAATGCCGAAAGCATGCCTCCCACCGCGAACGGACGGGTTGTGTCCCGCGATCGGCGATCGGCGAGAAAATCGCTGGATGCGCTCGTCATGGCACAGCCTCCCTTGCGTGCGGGCCTCAAATGGTCTCAATCTGCAACCAAGCAGAAATGGTCCTGAAACGCAACCAAAATGCCGAACAAGACCGACCTCTCCAGGCTGAATTGCTCGCTTGCCAGGACCTTGAGCATCGTCGGCGACTGGTGGTCGCTGCTGATCGTGCGTGACGCCCTTTTGGGCGTGGAGCGATTTGGCGAGTTCCGTCAGAGTCTCGGCTTGGCGAGGAACATTCTTGCGGATCGGCTCAAAGGGCTCGTTATCGACGGAATCCTGTTGCGCGAAGGGTCCGAAAGACGGCCACTCTATCGGCTCAGCGACAAAGGCCGTGCACTGGCGCCCGCGCTGATCGCCCTTATGCAATGGGGTGACCGTTGGGTCTCGAGGGGGCGCCCGCCCGTCATCGCCACGGACCCGGAGAATCGCCCCTTAGAATTTGTCGCGCTTCGAGCGGCGGGCAAGGTGCTGGCCCCGCGAGAGCTTCGGTTCCATCCGGGGACCGGCGCCAAGCGGGGCACGCAAGAGTTCCTAGCGCGAATGGCCAAACGAAGACGCCAACGCTAAATCGCGCCGCGGCACTCGTCACGCCCGCTATTGACTGAGAAGCGGAGAATTCTCCTCCGTCTAGCCGCGATTTGTGACCGATTTAGCCTGGCGAAATCGCGTGCAGGGTGTCAGTGCATCTTGAAGCGCACAGGCACCGACTTCGGTCCGCAGACGAAATTCGCCTCCGTGTTCCTCGGCGTGCCGTCGAGTTCGATGCTCTCGAGCCGCGGCAGCAGCTCCTCCCATTATGCCGATGGGCATCTGCGCGCGCTCGATGCGAGCCACGACGGCCGTGCCTATTTCATGCTGCTCGCCTCGACCGTCGCGGACGACACGCCATTGCGCGAGCTCTTTGCCGCGTCGCATGAACGCGTTAGCGTGTGGCTTCGCCCCTTGCTCGCCCGCGGCCAGGCAAAGGCCAGATTCGCGACGACATCGATTGCGATGCCATGGCGTTATCGATCGGCAGTCTCCTCCTCGGCGCGAGCATTCAACGCCTCGTCGATCCCGCGACCGATCTCGGGCGCGTCCGCACGACCACCATCTAGGCATTGCGGCGGACGCTGTTGCCCCTGCCGAACACGTCCGATCGTTGAGGCCATCGACATGAGCGGCGAGCACAGGAACTGGCAATGCCGCACCTGCGGATACATCTACAATGAAGCCGAAGGCGCGCCCGACGATGGCCTCGCACCCGGCACGCGCTGGGAGGAGGTGCCCGACGACTGGCTCTGCCCGCTGTGCGGAACCCCCAAGCGCGATTTCGACATAATTGAGTTGTGAAGTTGGCAGCGCGCGCCACCCTCCCTGTCTTGACAAACCGTAGGAAAAAACCTATAAGAGGCATTTACCTATTTCAGATCATATCGGTTCCAGCCGAAACAGACCGTTCCCTGATGATCAGGGAACATCAGGGAAGATTTTTCGGGGACGGAGCGTCGCCCGCTGCAAGGGTTTCTGCGAGGCCGACCCGGCTTGCGATCGTCAGTCCGAAAAAAATCATCTTCGCGCGATCGCCCAATCCCGCGTCGCGTCGAGGAGCTCCGCCAGCACCCCCGCATCGGTGCGGCCGGATTTGCGGGGAACGTGGAAGCTGTGATCGGCGCCTTCGACGAGTTCGACCGTCGCGCGCTTGCCGAGCTTTGCGATCACGTTCTTCAGCAGCTTCA
>CAWDKN010000043.1:0-108287 GCA_963802815.1 uncultured Alphaproteobacteria bacterium | reverse complement strand
ATCGCCTCGCGCGCATCGGACTGCAGCGCCGGCTTGAGGACGAGATCCTCCGGCGGGTAGCCGACGATATAGAGCTCGGCGAAGAGAATAACATCGGCCGCAGCCTTCGCCGCCTCGGCGCGCGCGGCGCGGGCCCTGGCGAGGTTGCCGGCGATATCGCCCATGATCGGATTGAACTGGGCGAGTGCGATGCGGAAACGGTCCATCATGGCCCGTCTTTAGCGTGCTACGGCGGCGATAGGAAGAAGCGCGAGGCTCAGCGCGCCGCGGCGAGGGCATAGCCCTCATGCGCGCGCACGTCGAAGTTGCTGTTGGCGGCCTGGTCGATCAGGAGCGCGGTTTCGAGCGCCGTGCGCGCCTCTTCGGGGCGGACGAAAGCCGCCTCGCCGTTGCGCGCCGAATGCACGAAGGCCCCGATCGACGCACCCAGCGGATCCTCGAAGTCGAGCGCGCTCAGCGGGCGCGGCGTCGTATTGCGCACTTTGCGCGTCAGGAAATCGAATTCGATGGCACCGTCGTCATAGACGACGCGCATTCCGCGGCTGCGGGCGCCGGAGACGCGGCTCGTGTGCAGGCGGACGACCGTGCCGTTCTCGAAATTCAGCGTCGCGAAGACTTCGTCCGCGTGACGGCCGTGCACGAAGCGCGCCCGGCTTTCGACGTCGACAACCTCGGCCGGGACCATGCGATGCACAAGGTCGAGATCGTGGATCATGAGATCGAGCACGACACTCACATCAGCGCCGCGGCCCGACCAGGGTCCCAGGCGCCAGCAATCGATCTCGCGGGGCGCACCGGCATAGTCCAGAAGACCGGTATGGGCGAAGACGAAACGTTCCTGGTGACCCACCGTCAGAACGAGATTTTTGGCTTCCGCCAGCACGATGAGCGCATCGGCTTCGTCGAGGTCCGTGGCGATCGGCTTCTCCACCAGCACATGGGTGCCAGCCTCGAGAAAGGCGCGGACGATCTCGGCATGGGTGGTGGCGGGAGAGCAGACGCTTACGCAATCGACCTCGCCCAGAAGCTCGCGCCAGTCGGAGACTGTGCGCACGCCCTGTGCGACCTGGAAGTTGCGCCGGACATCGGCGTCGAGATCGGAGATGGCGGTCAGCGTGACGCCGGGAAGCGCTGCGTATTTCGCGGCGTGATGACGGCCGAATGCGCCGGCGCCGACCACGGCGGCACGGAGCGTTCCTCCCACCGGCGCGTCCTTGTAGAACGCACGTCTCACCCGCTCGCTTGGACTCAATGAAATTGCCCCAATATTTCAGAGAGATAAGCCCACGCGCCGGGCTTGCGGGCGAGTCATAAAATGTTTCGGCTTGTTACACATTGGGTCACTGGTAGGTTTGCGGCCGTTAACACATCCGCTTCCGGAACATTAAGGAAACGCCATGACCAACCAGAAAAACCGGGAAATCCGCCTCAAAAGCCGTCCTGTTGGCATTCCCCAGCCCAGCAATTTCGAAGTTGTGGAGACCGAGGTGCCCACCCCTGGGCACGGCCAGGTACTAGTGCGAAACATCTACATGTCGGTAGATCCCTACATGCGCGGCCGCATGGTCGACCGCAAAAGCTACGTCCCGCCCTTCCAGATCGGGGAGGTTCTCTCGGTGGCGCCATCGGTCAGGTGGTGGCCTCCAACAACAATCCCGACTTCAAGACGGGCGACTTCGTGTCGAACTTCAACGGCTGGCGCGAGTGGTTCGCATCCCCGAGCCAGGGTCTCCAAAAGCTTGACCATACGGTGGCGCCAATCCAGTCCTATCTGGGCGCGCTCGGCATGCCGGGGCTGACGGCCTATGCCGGCCTTCTGCGCATCGGTCAGCTCAAGGAAGGCGAGCGGGTCTTCGTATCGGCCGCGTCCGGCGCCGTAGGCTCCATCGTAGTCCAGGTCGCCAAGAACAAGGGTTGCTACGTCGTGGGCTCTGCCGGCTCCGACGACAAGTGCGCCTATCTGACGAAAGAGCTCGGCATCGACAAGGCGATCAACTACCGAAAGGAGAAGGATCTGACCGCCGCGCTTCGCGGCGCTTTCCCGGAAGGCATCGACGTCTATTTCGAGAATGTCGGCGGCGAGCACCTTGTCGCGGCGATAAACAACATGCGGATGAACGGCCGCATTCCGCTTTGCGGCATGATCGATCAGTACAATGCGACCGAGATGCCGGCGGGTCCCGGCAATCTGGCGCTCGCAATCGGCATGAGTCTCCACGCTGCGCGGCTTCATCGTCTCCAACCATGCCGACATGCAGCCGGCCTTCCTTGCCGACATGACCAAGTGGATTAAGGAAGGCAAGATGAAATGGCGCGAGACGATCCATGAAGGGATCGAGAAGGCGCCGGAGGCCTTCATCGGGCTCTTCAAGGGCGACAATTTCGGCAAGATGCTGGTGAAGATCGGACCCGACAGCGCGGTCTGATCATTCCGGCCCGATCGCCATGGCGGCCGCAAGGGCCGCCACGACGACGTAAGCAAGCATCAGCGGCGCGAGCCCGATCAGGAGCGCGCCGGTGATGTCCGTGAAGGCGGTGCAGGAGAGCCAGGGAAACGCCGAGCCGACGAACAGGAGCTGGATGCCGACGATCGCTGCAATGCCAAGCACGAAGGCGAGTGCGAGCGGACCGAGCGCCTCGGGCCGGACGGCACGCTCGATGCGGATGATGCCGGCGGCCAGCTTCAGCCGGGACGCGGCCGAGGCGAAATAGATTATGGCGAGCAGCCAGCTGAAGGCGGCGGCGAACACCCTCCCGCCGTCGAGGCCGCACGGCGCCAGCGCGTCGACGAGGGCGTTCTGCCCGGGCACCACGAAGGCGATCGCGCGCTCGAGCGCGTCCGCGGCGGGGCCGGAGATGTAGTCGGGCGCGACCGCGACCTGATCGACGAAGCTCAAAGCCGCGAAGGCCAGGAAGACGAGCTCGTTGAAGCCGGGCACGAGATGGTGCGGCTTGAAGCGTGCGAGAAACGGAACGCCCTGCCCGCCCGACGCGCCGAAACCGCCGATGAACAGCAGCCCCATCGCGGCGAAAAGCACGGTCGGAATCGCCGCGCTCTGGACGGAATCGAGCGGGGAAACCCCACGCAAAAGGCCCATATGGATCGCGTGCGCGCCCGCGAACAGGCAGAACACGATCCAACCTTTCGCGAGAAGACGCGCGACACCCATGACGTCAGATTGCCCCCATCGCAGTGTCGTGCGCTATGCGGATGCCGCGAACCGTGCGTCCTTCATCCGTTCGGCTCGCAAACTTTCCGCCATCAGGAAAGCAAGCTCCAGCGCCTGGCTGGCATTCAGTCTCGGATCGCAGGCGGTCTGATAGCGGTCGTGCAGGTCGATCTCGCGGATCGCCTGGGCGCCGCCAAGACACTCGGTGACATCCTGCCCTGTCATCTCGAAATGCACGCCACCGGCATGCGTGCCCTCGGCGCGATGAACGGCGAAGAAGGCCCGCACCTCTTCCAGGACGCGGTCGAAAGGCCGCGTCTTGAAGCCCGATTGCAGCTTGACCGTGTTGCCATGCATGGGATCGCAAGACCACACGACGGCGCGCCCCTCGCGCTTTACCGCACGCACGAGCAACGGCAGCTTCTCAGCCACCCTGTCGGCGCCGAAACGCGTGATGAGCGTGAGACGACCCGCCTTGTTCTCCGGATTAAGCACCGCGATGAGCTTCAGGAGCTCGTCTTCGGACATCGTCGGTCCGCACTTTAGTCCGATCGGATTCTTTACGCCGCGGCAGAACTCGACATGAGCGCCGTCGAGCTGGCGCGTGCGGTCGCCGATCCAGATCATATGCGCCGACGTGTCGTACCAGTCGCCGCTCGTGGAATCGATGCGTGTCATCGCCTGCTCGTAACCGAGAAGCAGGGCCTCGTGGCTCGTATAGAAATCCGTCGTGCGCAACTGCGGCACCGATTCCGGCGTGACGCCGCACGCCGCCATGAATTCAAGCGTCTCGGAAATGCGTTGTGCGAGCATCTTGTATTGTTCGCCGGCCGGCGAGCCCGCTATGAAGCCGAGCGTCCAACGATGCACATTGTGCAGATCGGCATAGCCGCCCGATGCGAAGGCGCGCAGAAGATTGAGCGTGGACGCCGATTGCATATAGGCCTGCATCAGCCGCGCGGGATCGGGCGTGCGCGCCTCGACCGTGAACTCCTGGCCGTTGATGTTGTCGCCGCGATAGGACGGCAAGGTCAGGCCGTTCTGGGTCTCGAAATCGTCGGAACGCGGCTTGGCGAACTGGCCCGCGATGCGCCCGACCTTCACCACAGGCATTCCTGCGGCGAACGTCAGCACCACGGCCATCTGCAGCAGCACACGGAACGTGTCGCGGATGTTGTCGGGGTGGAACTCGGCGAAACTCTCGGCGCAATCGCCGCCCTGCAGCAGAAAGGCCTTGCCTTCGGCGACCTGGGCCAGCGCCGCCGTCAGGTTCCGGGCCTCGCCCGCAAAGACGAGTGGAGGGTAGGATTTCAGGCGCGTTTCGACCGCCGACAGCGCTGCGGCGTCCGGATACTCCGGAGCCTGGCGGATCGGCCGGGAACGCCAGCTTTGCGGGCTCCAAGGTTGTGCCACGCGGCAATTCTCCTCCGTTGCGGCCTGTGGATATAGGAGAAGCGGCGAATCTTTACCAGCACGGGCCGAAGGGGCGGTAAACGGCGCATTTCAGCGAAGAAACCCGCGATCGGGGATAGAAATTCCTAGCGATTGCCGGGAAAACACGACCATGGGTCGGCCCTGGAACGGGGCCGGCATGAAGAAGAAGGCCGGCATAGCGGAAAGGACCCGGGACAATCGCCGGGCGGCGCGCAAGAGCGTGATGCTGCGCGGCACCGTCGTGCTCGAAAGCAGCGCCACGAAGCTGCCCTGCCCGATCCGCGATCTCTCTGCATCCGGCGCCCGCACCGAGGTCGCACGAGACGTCGTCGTTCTGCCCGCGATCGTGCATCGTCTCGATGTGCCCAATCACATGGCGTACGCGGCGGCGGTCGCATGGCACCGCCATCCCGTCTATGGACTCAAATTTCATTGCCAGGCTGCGGTAAGCCGCGACAAATTGGGCTCACGGCACCGTCCTTGGCGGACCCACAGGCACAGCGTTACGCTTGTGCAAAGACGACAACATCGCCGGGCCTCGGGCCGCGGCGCCGGGGTGGAACCATGGATCCGGCTTTTGTAGAAGCGCTGATGGCACACGCCGCGGTCGGGATGGCGGGCGCGTTCTGGGCAAAGCGGAAGCCGGAAAAAATAGCGATTCACGATCGCTTCGGTGCGCACAGCTTCGCGAAGGTCAACGCCAACGCGAACCGCCTCGCCAGGCTGTTGCGAACCGAAGGTCTGAAGCCGGGCGACGGAGTAGCACTGTTCTGCACCAACCGCGCCGAGTTCATCGAGACGCTCAACGCATCGCGGCGATCCGGCCTTCGCGTCACGCCGGTCAACTGGCATCTCGCGGCCGGCGAGATCGCATACATCCTCAACGATTGCGAGGCGAAGGCGCTGATCGCGGAGACGCGGTTCGAGACCGTGCGCGAGGCGGCGAAAAACGCACCGGAGCTGGCGCTCAGACTTTCGATCGGCGACGCGCCGGCGGGATTCAGCGCCTTCGAAGACGCACTTGGCGCGTTCGACGGATCGGATATCGGCGATCCGCTGCTCGGCAGCCAGATGCTGTACACATCGGGCACGACAGGCAGGCCGAAGGGCGTTTATCGCCCGCATGGCGTGGCGACGCCGCCGCAATTCGAGGGAACCAACGCGAACTATGATCCCGACATCGACGTCCAGCTCTGCGTCGGACCCGGCTATCACGCGGCCCCGCTCGCGTTCGACATCGCGATTCCGCAGGCGTCCGGCGTACCCATCGTCTTCGTCGGCGAGCGCTGGGATACCGAAGAGGTTTTCCGCGCCATCGAAAGTCGCCGCGTCACTCATGCGCACATGGTGCCGATCATGTTCCAGCGCATGCTGGCGGCGCCCGCCGCGCTGAAAGCGAAATACGACCTGTCGAGCCTGCGTTTCCTCGTCCACGGCGCCGCACCCTGCCCGCCCGAGGTCAAGCGCGCCATGATCGAATGGCTTGGGCCCGTGCTCTACGAATATTACGCTGGTTCCGAAGGCGGAGCCGGCTTCGCGATCACGCCGCAGGAATGGCTGCAGAAGCCTGGCAGCGTCGGCAGACGGCCGCAATTGCTCCGTGTCCGGATCATGGACGAGGAGGGCAACGAGCTCCCACCCGGCGTGCCCGGTCTCATCTATCACGAAGCTCAGAGGCTCAATCCGTTCTCTTACTACAAGGACGACAAGAAGACGGCAGGCGCACATAGGGGCGAATTCTTCACCCTGGGCGACATCGGCTATTTCGACGAGGACGACTATCTATTTCTCACGGGGCGCTCTGCCGAAGTCATCATCTCGGGTGGCGTGAACATCTATCCGCAGGAAGTGGACAACGAGCTCGTCAAGCATCCCGCCGTCGAGGATGTCTGCACCATCGGCGTTCCCAACAGGGAATGGGGCGAAGAGGTAAAGAGCGTGGTGATGCTCAAGCGCGGCTTCGACAGGACCGACGCGCTGAAGGGGGAAATCCTCGACTTCGTGCGCCCGAGGCTCGCCGGTTTCAAGGTGCCGCGCACGATCGATTTCGTCGACGAACTGCCGCGTTCGGCTGCCGGCAAGATCCAGCGCAACAAGGTCCGCGCGCCGTTCTGGGAAGGCCGCAAAGTCCAGATCTGAGCGCTGGCTCGCGCTTCGCCGCTATTTGGCCGACACGTCGAGCGTGACGGGTCCGGTGGCGACCTTGGCGCGCGGCGCACTGTCGAACGAGACTTCGGCCGCGCTTTCCGGCGTGATCGTCAGATGGATGCGATGATGTTTGGCCGACGCAAACGCCGCCTGCACGACCGCAATGTCGCCGGCGACGCTCTTCCCATCGACGGCAGTGACAGAGCCATCTATGGCGCCAAGCTTCCTGGCAAGCCGGCAATTGGGATGTTTCGCGTCGCAGTCGTTCAGAATGACGGCGATGCTCCAGCCCAGCGGATGACGGTCGGCTACCGGCGCATCCGCCGGACCGTAGTCGCGCAGACGCACCTGCTCGAAATCAAGACCGGCGATATGTGCGCTGGTGAGGGCAGGAATTTCGTCGGGCGGCGGCGGCACGTCCGCCCGCGCGAGCACGGGCAAGATCGCTGTCGCTGCCGCCACCAGAAAGGTTGTGATACGCATAGGATTTATCCCCGCCCGGAGACCGACGCGCGATGCTGACAGAGCCGCTAGCCCTTGTCATCTCCGCCGCGATCGAGGCCCCGATCGCCTATCTGATCGTGCGCCTGGCCCGCTGGCCGTCGCGCGGTCCGCTGCATGCCGGCGCGGCCTCTGCCGTCGCGACCGCCGTCACGCATCCGCAGTTCTGGGCCGGCGTGATCTGGGCCGCGCCACGCTTCGGTTACTGGTCCAGCGTCGTCACTGGTGAAATTCTGGTCGTGCTGGCGGAGGGTGCGATGATCGCGTGGATGGCCGAACTGCGCCTTCAGCGCGCGATGCTGGTCTCGCTCGTCGCCAACACGGTGTCGTGTGCCGCGGGGCTTTGGTCTTTTTTCGGCTGAGCGGCACCGGTGAACGCCAGGATCAGGATTGGTATCTCGACCCAGGCGTGGAACGACGCCGCGATGCCGTAGAAGGCGCGCGCGTCGGCAAAGCCTTTCGCAAAAAGCAGGAACGCGATGGCGCCGGAGCCGGCCAGCAGGGCGAAGAACCACCGCCCGCGCGGCCACGGCAGAAGCGCCGCTGCGCCAGGCTCGACGCGTCCGAGCAGCGCAGGCAGCACGAGGATCACCGAAAGATAGTGGAGACCCTGTGCGACGACGGAGGCGGAGAACAGATCGACCGCTTGCGGCGTCGCGAGCCACGCGCGCGGCACGTAGACGTAGAGGTGCGCGGCGAGCGGCCCGGCGCTCAGGGGATCGCCCGCGGACGCAAGCCCGAGCGCCGAGAACCAAGCATGCGGCAGCCCGCTCGCGACAAGAAGCGGCGCGCCGGCAAGGCCGAGGCCTGCGACCGCGACAACAGGCCCGCGCCGTCCCCGCGGCAAGAGCTGCCAGAGAAACCCGAGCGGCGTGAAATTGTGCAGGATCGAAAATGTCACGGACGTCTCATAAGGCGAAATGCGCGTCGCGGTCCCGATCGCAAGAGCGACGGCCACCGCGGCAAGACGTTGCGCGGCCGGTCCCGACGCGACGTTCAGCGCCAGCAATACGACGCCTGAGAGCTCCAAGGCGACGTCGATCCTTGCCTCCAGGAGATGAAAGACCGTCAGGGTGCGGACAGCGGCGATGGCGAAAAGCAAAATCGCCATCCGCAGGAGAAGCGCCGCATCCAGATGCCTCCCGAAGCGGCGATCGACATAACGCAGCTCGCTCAGCACATGCGGCAGGCCGAAGGCGGCGAGCGTCACCGTGTACATCGCGAGCGGCGCCGCGACGGCCGGGACCATCAGGACGAGCGCCGCGATCGGAATCGCATAAACGATCGCAAGACTGCGCGGTCCCGCCATGATCCCGGTTTACTCTTGCCCGGCGATCAGGATAGCAGGAATGCAACGGCCGGCCGCATCGCTGCGACCGTCCGCCCGCAATCGAAACGGATCGACCTCAGTATTTGAGGCTCGCGTGCCACGACGCCTCGATCTGCTTCACGACCGCGGCCGGCATGGGAACGTAATCCAGCTTCTCCGCCTGAGGCTGGCCCTTCCTCAGCGCCCAATCGAGGAATTTGAGCACCGACCTGTTCTTGGCCGCATCCGCGTCGGTGCGCATCAGCATGTACGTCGTTGCCGTGATCGGCCAACTGGTGGCGCCGGGCTGGTTGGTCAGGATCAGGTAGAAGTCCTGCACCTTCGAGAAATCCGCATGCATCGCCGCCGCCTGGAATGCCGCCATCGTCGGCTTCACGCGCTTGCCGTCGGCGTTGATCATGTCGGCGAAGGTCATGTTGTTCTGCATCGCATAGGCGAATTCGACATAGCCGATCGCGCCGACGGATTGCTGCACGCTCGCCGCCACGCCCGCATTGCCCTTGCCCGCGACGCCGCCCGGCCACGAGACCGACGTGTCCGAGCCCACCTGGGTCTGCCAGTAGGGATCGGCCTTGCCGAGATAGTTGGTGAAGTTGAACGTCGTGCCCGAGCCGTCGGCGCGGTGCACGGTGATGATCGCCAGGTCCGGCAGCGTGACGCCCGGATTGAGCTTCGCGATCGCCGGATCGTTCCACCTGGTGATGGTGCCGAGATAGATTTGCGCCAGCGTCCTGCCGTCCAACGTGAGCTGGCCCGGCTTGATTCCGGGAAGATTGATCACCGGCACGATGGAGATGATCACCTGCGGGAATTGCACCAGATTGTTCTTCGCGAGGTCGTCATGCATCAGGGGCTTGTCGGAATTGGCGAAATCGACCGTCTTGGACTCGATCTGCTTGATGCCCCCGCCCGACCCGATGGCCTGATAGTTGACCTCGTCGCCGGTCAGCTTCTGATAGTCCTGCGCCCATACGGACAGTACCGGATAGATCGCGGTTCCGCCGGCGCCGTTCAGCGTTTCCGCCGGGGCGGCCGTCGAGACAAGCGCCGCAGCCGCGGCAAATGCATAAAGCCATGCACGCATCAAAAAACCTCCTGGATCTCGAACCTAAGCCCCTGGACGGCATGCACCATCGTTTCCGTTTGTGGCGTTTGGTGGACCGACACAAACAATTCACATGCCGCGACGTCAACGCCGTTCAAGGCTGCTTCGAATAGGATTTCGCGCGCATGGTCACGAGTTCCTCCGCGGCCGAAGGATGAAGAGCGACGGTCGCGTCGAATTGCGCCTTGGTCGCCCCCATCTTCAGCGCCACCGCGACGACCTGGATCATCTCGGCCGCGGCCGGTCCGAGAATGTGGCAGCCGAGGACCTTGTCCGTCTGCTGCTCGACCACGAGCTTCATGATCATCTTCTCGTCGCGGTCCGACATGGTGATCTGCAGCGGCCGGAACGTCGATTTGTAGACGTCGATCGCATGGCCCCTCGTCAGGGCCAGCTGCTCGGAAAGCCCGACCGTTCCGATCTCAGGCGTCGTGAAGACGGCGGTCGGCACAAGATGGTGGTCGACCCGGGTAGGCTTGTTTTCAAACGCAGTCCTGGCGAAGCACATCGCGTCGTGAATGGCGACGGGCGTGAGCGCGAGCCGATCGGTAACATCGCCGATGGCGTAGATGTGCGGAACATTGGTGCGGGAGTAAGCGTCGACGATGATCTCGCCTTTCTTGCCGAGATCGACGCCCGCCTTCCCGACATGCAGCATGCCGGTGTTCGGAACCCGGCCGATGGCGAGCATGATCTGGTCGGTCTCGAGCGCCTCGCCGGCACTGGTCTCGGCGCGCAGGCCGCCCGGGGTTCTTCTCGAGATGGGTGAAGCGCTGGTTCAGAAGCACGCGGATGCCGCGTTTCTGCAGCGAGGCCGCAAGCGCGTCGCGCATGTCGTCGTCGAAGCCGCGCAGGATCTTTTCGCCCCTGTAGATGAGCGTGACCTCGCTGCCGAGGCCGTGGAAGATGCTTGCGAATTCGACGGCGATGTAGCCGCCGCCCGCGATCACGATGCGCTTCGGCAGTTCTTCGAGGTGGAAGGCTTCATTCGAGGTGATGCAGAGCTCGCCGCCGCACCGGCTTGTCGACCGAAAGCTCGCGCGTCGGCCATCCCCCGGTCGCAATCAGGATTTTGTCGGCGGTCACTGTGGTGTCCGCGTTGACGAGCCGCAGCGTATGCGGATCATCGAACACGGCGGCTCGGAGAAAATCTTGACGCCGGATTTCTCGACGTTGCGCGTGTAGATGCCTTCGAGCCGGGCGATCTCCTTGTCCTTGTTGCGGATCAGCGTCGGCCAGTCGAAGCATCGTCTCGCCGACGGTCCAGCCGGAGCTCGCGGCGAGCCTCGAAATCGTCCGCGAAATGGCTCGCATAGACGAGAAGCTTCTTGGGAACGCAGCCCCGGATGACGCAGGTACCGCCCATGCGCGATTCCTCGGCGAGCGCCACGCGCGCGCCCGAAGCTGCCGCCATGCGGCTCGCGCGCACGCCGCCCGAGCCGCCGCCGATGACGAAGAGGTCGTAGTCGTATGCGGCCATGGCCGTTGCTTTCCGTGTTTCCGTGAGTTCAGGCGCGCAGAGATCACTTCCACTTCGCGCCGGATGGGCGATGAGCCAGCGTCGAGGCTATCCCGACGAACAGCCCATGCTCGACGACGCCCGGCGATCCTGGAGAGCGCCGCGCCCAGCTTCTCCGCGCTCGATATCGCGCCGAGCCGGCAATCGTAGATGAGATTCGTTGTCGTCGCTGCGGACCGGGGCGCCCGTCCTCCGGGTGTCGGAGGGCCGACGGTCACGTTCTGATAGCGCAGCTCGGCCAGGGCGATGCGGATACGCCCCGGATGGGCGCGCCGTGGTCGCGTGACCGAACTCGATCACCTCGACCGGCAACGCGTGGCGGCCCAGCTGGGCCACGAGCTTGCTGTCGTCGGCGATGACGATCATCCGACGGGAGGAGACCGCGACGATCTTCTCCCGCAGCATCGCCCCGCCGGCGCCCTTTATAAGATCGAGATTGCGGTCGGCCTCGTCGGCGCCGTCGATGGTGAGGTCGAGCGGCGCCAGGTCGTCGAGGGTGCCCAGCGCGATCCCGAGCGCGCGGGCCTTCTGCGCGGTGCGCTCCGAGGTCGGGACGCCGATGATCTTGAGGCCGCCGCGCACGCGCGGGCCGATGAGTTCCAGGAACTCCTCGGCCGTCGAGCCTGTGCCCAGGCCGAGCTTCATGCCGTCCTGGATAAAGTCGAGCGCCTTGACCGCGGCGGCGCGCTTCAGGTTTTCGGCATCGGGTTCGGATGTCGGCATGACGGCAACATATAGGGGTTCAGACGCAATTGTCATGACCCGCGACTGAAGGCCGCCCAGACGGCGCGCGGTGCCTGGTGCATGGACGGCCAGAATGGTCGTGAGCTCGTGAACTCTGCGCAGGCTTAAAAATCTCGCCCGCAGGAGCGGACCGTGACAGCACGCGCCCTATTCCACCGTCACCGACTTCGCGAGGTTTCGCGGCTGATCGACGTCCGTGCCTTTGGCCACGGCCGCGTAATAGGCCAGGAGCTGAACCGGCAACGCATAAAGTATCGGCGTGATGAAGGGATCGGCTTCCGGCACCGTGACCGTCGCCCAGGCCTCCTGCCCCGCCCCCGAGATGCCGCGCGCGTCGGAGATGAGGAGGACCTTGCCGCCCCGCGCCATCAATTCCTGCATGTTGGAGACGGTTTTCTCGAACGTCGCGTCGTGCGGCGCGATGACGATGACCGGCACGTTCTCGTCGATCAGCGCGATGGGGCCGTGCTTCATCTCGCCCGCGGCATAGCCCTCCGCATGGACGTAGGAGATTTCCTTCAGCTTCAGGGCGCCTTCCATGGCCAGCGGATAGTTCACGCCGCGCGCGAGGTAGAGGACGTCGCGCGCCTTGGCGATCTCCGGCCCAGCGCTTCGATCTTGGCTTCCTGCTTCAGGAATTCGACGATGTGACGCGGCGTTTCGAGCAGGGCGGTGCACAGCCGCTTCTCCTCCTCGGCGCGAGAGCGTGCCGCGAACGCGGCCCGCGGCGATGGCGAGCGCGGCGAGCACGGAGAGCTGGCAGGTGAAGGCCTTGGTCGAGGCGACGCCGATCTCCGGACCGGCGAAGGTCGGAAGCACAATATCGGCCTCGCGCGCGATCGAGCTTTCGGGAACGTTGACGACAGCGAGCGTCGTCTGCCCCTGCGCCTTCGCCTCGCGCAAGGCGGCGAGCGTGTCGGCCGTCTCGCCCGATTGCGAGATGAAGAGCGCGACGCCGTCCTTCGGATAGACCGGATCGCGGTAGCGAAGCTCGGAGGCGACATCGGCATCGACATGCAGCCGCGCCAGCTTTTCGAACCAGTATTTGCCGACGAGGCCGGCGTAGAAGGCCGTCCCGCAGGCGGAGATCGTGAGACGCGGGGCGCGCGCCAGCGCTTCGCTCAGGCCCTTGATGTCGATGCGGACGCGCGGACCCGTGGCATCGAGATAGTGGGCGAGCGTGTGACCGATGACCTCGGGCTGCTCGGCGATTTCCTTCGCCATGAAGTGCCGCTTGCCGCCCTTGTCGACGAGCGCGGCGGAGGCGGCGGTCACCTTGACCTCGCGATTGGCCGGGCGGCCTTCGGCATCGAAGATCGCCACCTGGGGTCCGCGCACCACGACGACGTCGCCGTCGTCGAGATAGGCGACGCGATTGGTGAAGGGCGCGAGCGCGAAGGCGTCGGAGCCGAGATAGGCCTCGTGCTCGCCGTAGCCGACGGCGAGCGGGCTTCCCTTTCGCGCCCCGATCAGAAGCTGCTCCTCGCCCTTGAAGATCATGGCGAGCGAATAGGCGCCGGTCAGGCGGCGGACCGCCTTCATCGCCGCTTCCGTGGCGTGCGAGCCCTGATCGAGAAAGTCGGTCACGAGATGGGCGCAGACCTCGCTGTCGGTTTCCGACTCGAATTCGTGACCCTTCTTGAGCAGCTCGGCACGCAGCTCGCGAAAATTCTCGATGATGCCGTTGTGGACGATGGCGACGCGGCTGGAGGCATGCGGATGCGCGTTCGTTTCGGTGGGCGCGCCATGCGTCGCCCAGCGCGTATGTCCGATTCCGGTGTGGCCGGCGAGCGGGCGCGCGTGCAGGACCTTGTCCAGATTGGTGAGCTTGCCGGGCGAACGGCGGCGATCGATATGCCCGTCGACCAGCGTCGCGATGCCGGCCGAGTCGTAGCCGCGATATTCCAGCCGCTTCAGCGCCTCGAGGATGACAGGGGCGACGTCCCTCGTCCCTGCGATGCCGACGATCCCGCACATCTTGCTATTTGCCTTTCGCCTTGGCGGCTTTTTCCGCCTTTTTCCGGGTGCGGAATTTCCCCGCCCAGCCGGAGATCTGCTTCTGCTCCGCGCGCGTCACCGCGAGCGAATCCGTCTCGGTCTCTCTGGTGATCACCGAGCCGGCACCCACATAGGTGCCGTCGCCGATCTTCACGGGCGCCACCAGCGCGGAATTCGAGCCAATGAAGGCGCCCGCGCCGATGTCGGTGAAATGCTTGTCGAAGCCGTCGTAGTTGCAGGTGATCGTGCCTGCACCGACATTAGCGCCGGCGCCGACGCGCGCATCGCCCAGATACGTCAGATGGTTGGCCTTGGCGCCTTTTTCGACCGTCGCGTTCTTCACCTCGACGAAATTGCCTATATGAACGTCGTCTTCCAGCACCGAGCCCGGGCGCAATCGCGCGTAGGGGCCGACGCGCGCACCTTTCGAGACGATCGCGCCTTCGAGATGGCAGAAGGCGCGGATCTCCGCGCCGGCACGCACCGTCACGCCCGGCCCGAACACGACATAGGGTCCGAGCTGCACATCCGGCTCGAGCACCGTGTCATGCGAGAGATAGACCGTCTCCGGCGCGATCATCCCGACGCCCGTGTCCAGCGCGCGCGCCCGCAGGCGATGTTGCATGGCCGCCTCGGCTGCCGCGAGCTCGGCGCGGCTGTTCACCCCCATGACCTCGATCTCGTCCGCGATCGTCACGGCGCAACGCACGCCGTCCTTCTTCGCGAGCGACGGGACATCGGTCAGGTAATATTCGCGCTGGGCGTTGTCGTTCCGGAGCGCCGCGGCCCAGCGAAAGAAACTTTTCGCATCAGCGGCGATCACGCCTGCGTTGCAGAGGTCGACGTTGCGTTCCTTTTCGTTCGCATCCTTGAATTCGACGATGCGATCGACGAGGCCGTCATCGTCCAGGATCACGCGGCCGTAAGCGGCCGCGTCGCGCGGCTCGAAGGCGACGAGCGCCATGCCCGGTTTCTCGCGTGCGGCAAAGGATGCCTCGAGCACGGCCGACGGCATCAGCGGCATGTCGCCGTAGCAGACGACGAGCGTTCCCGGGAAATCCGAAAGCACATCACGCGCGGCCGCCGCTGCGTGGCCTGTCCCGAGCTGCTTCTCCTGGATCGCGGTTTCGACGCCCAGGCGGTTCGCATAGGCGCGCACGGCCGCGCCGTCCGGCGAGGTCACCACGACGATGCGTTCGACCCTGGCGCCGCGCAACGCCGAGACGACGTGGCCAAGAATGGGAAGATTGGCGACGGCATGCATGACCTTGGGCGTCGCGGATTTCATCCGCGTGCCCATGCCGGCTGCCAGGACAATCGCTGCGCGCGTCATGCTTGTTCGATAACCTGTGGTCCTATAAGGGTAAAGTGACGATTTGCGACGCTATATTGCGCCGAAACGCGGCCGAAAATTGTTAGCCGGGAAATTAAAGGCACTGGAATTCCGATGACTGCCCCGCCTGCCTATATTTTCGACCTCGACGGAACGCTGGTGGATACCGCCCCGGACCTTCTCTCGGCAACGAATGCCGTCCTCGAGTTGGCGGGTCGTGACACCCTCGATCCGGAAACGTTGCGCCATATGGTGGGTTTCGGCGCGCGATCGCTCATCCAGCAGGCCTTCGCCGCGACAGGTCCGGCCGCCGGCGAAGAAGATCTGCCCGGTCTCCTCGAGGTCTTCCTCGCGCATTACCGCGAGAACATCGCGGTCGGCAGCCGGCCGTTCCCGCGCGTGGCAGAGACGTTGGCCACACTCAAGCGCGAGGGCGCGCTCCTGGGCGTGCTGACGAACAAGCCCCAGGACATGAGCGACCTTCTCCTGACCCGGGTGAAGCTCGACAGCTATTTCACCGCAGTGTTCGGCGCCGGGCGCATGCCCTACACCAAGCCCGATCCGCGCCTGTTCCATGACGTGCTCTCTGCACTCGGCGGCAGCACGAATGCGGGCGCAATCATGATCGGCGACAGCGTGACCGACCTCGCCACCGCGAGGGCTGCGAAGGTGCCGGTCATCCTCGTCTCTTACGGATACACGCCGGAACCCGCCGCGAGCCTCGGCGCTGACGCGGTGACAGACGACTTTGCCGAGATTCCCCGGCTGGCCGAGAGCCTTCTGGCGGCGCAGGTTGCCGGTGGCGCGAACGGCTTCGGCTAGTCCGCGCACGCGCTTGACGCTCCGCGCGTCCTGGCGGCATAAGGCGATCCCCATCGGGGGGCGCGTAGCTCAGCGGGAGAGCACTCCCTTCACACGGGAGGGGTCACAGGTTCAATCCCTGTCGCGCCCACCATAAAATCCTTTATGGCGACGCAAATTCCTTCGATGCTCTCGATGCTCTTCGCTTGGACGCACTCGTGCGAGCGCTCGGACGTCACTGAGCCCTACTTTCATGTGAATGCTTGGGCACTCGCGGCCGTTTCAAATGGCGGCGTCATCGGCGGGATCACGCGAGGCATCTTGCGGTTCTCTACAATGCGAAACTCCGCACGGAATCGAAAACGCGAGCTGTCCGAGCAAACGGGCGCAGCTATTTGGCGGCGAGCAAATGGAGATTGTAGAATTCCGCGGCGACCCGCGCCGCGCCGAACAGGGCCGCGTCGTCGCGCATGACGACCTTTGTGGGGATCTTGCAAAGGTAGTCGGTCATGGGGCCCTTCATCTCGAAGCGTTGGCGGAAACCGGGCTGACGGAGGCGCCGGATGAGTTTCGGCGCGATGCCACCGGCGAGAAAGACGCCGCCGCGCGCGCCGAAGGCGAGCGCCAGATTGCCTGCGACCGTGCCGAAGATAAGGCAAAAGCGTTCGACGGCCTCGCCGGCCACGCGGTCGCCGGCGTCAGCGGCGGCGACAATCGCCGCCGCGCTGTCCATAGCCGGATCGGCCCGCTCGCCCATGATCACACTGAGCACGCCATAAAGATTGATAAGCCCGGGCCCAGACAGCAGTCTTTCGACCGAAACGTGGGTGAACCGCTCCGACAGAACGCGCAAAATCTCGATTTCCACCGGATCGAACGGCGCAAAAGAAATGTGCCCGCTTTCGGTCGCAAAAGGGATGAGGCGCATGTGGTCGGTGATGAGGCCCGTCGCGCCAAAGCCCGTTCCCGCGCCCATGACCGCAATCACCCCGTCCGGATGCCCTGCGGCCGGTCCACCCAACTCGCAAAGATCGCTCTCCGCCAGGCTCGGCACGGCGAGGGCAAGGGCGACAAAGTCGTTGATGAGCCTCACATGGCTAAATCCCAGTGCGGCGAGATTGGCTTCCGTCACATGCCAGTTGAGATTTGTGAACGCCACGGCGCCATCGACGATAGGTCCTGCCGCGGCCGCGACGACGGTCGACGGCCGATTGGATTTGCCGAGTCCTGCCAGGAATTCTTCGATGACATTCTCGAGCGAGGGGAAGTCGGCGCAGGGAAAGGTTTGTTCGCTGAGCGCGCGCGGCCTTTGGCCGGCTGCGATCTCCACCAGCGCGAGGCGCGCATTGGTGCCGCCGATGTCGCCAACCAGGGCCAAAGCGGTGGCGCCGTCGTATGCGGCATCGGCCGGACTTCACGGAGCGGTCGATCGTCATGTGAACAGCATCGACGCATCGGGAAGAACGACATTCCCATCCACGAGCCGCGCCAGCGGCCCGCCGGATTGCGCCTTCGGATTAAGATGAAGCAGATCCCCGGCGCGCAATTTGTCCGCCGGCGCCTGGCCGGCGAAGGCATGCGCATAGTTGGCGCAGGAGAGTTTTGCCCGCCCTGGCCCGGCGCGGCGCGCGGCGCTAAAGCGACCGAGATATTGCGACCGGGTTGCGCGGCCGCGGGTCTGAATGCACCGGGTCACGGCGGCGATGACGGGCGCCATTGGCGGTTTCTCAATCATGCCACGCCCGTCCATATTGCCGGATCAAGGCGGATGCACCCTTGGGTCCCCAACTGCCCGCCGCATACGTCATCGGCGGTGTATCTCGCCATGCGTCCGAGATGCCATCGACCCAGGCCCAGGCATATTCGGCTTCCTTGCGGTCGACCGAAAGGCTGCGGTTGCCCATCAGTGCGTCGTACAACAGTCGCTCATAGGCAATGCGGCGACGGAATCCGGAATGCGCCAGCGTCAAGTTGAGCGGCATCGCCTTGAGGTCCATGCCGCCCAGTTCGTTTTTCTGCTCCTTGTTCATCAAGGTGAGGGAAATATCTTCTTCGGGCTGCAAACGGATCAGGAGGCGATTGGCTGCAAGATCCTGAGCGCCGAAAATCGAGTGCGGTACCTTCTTGAACTGAATGACGATCTCGGTGCGCCGCACGCCCATGCGCTTTCCGGTGCGCAGAAAGAACGGCACGCCCGACCATCGCCAATTGTCGATGTCGGCGCGCAACGCGACAAATGTTTCGGTAGCGCTGGTCGCGCCGCGTTCCTGCGCATAGGCGGGCACGGCGCGGCCATCGACGACGCCGGCGACATATTGACCGCGCACGGCGACATTCTCGCTGTTGGCGGGTCCGAAAGGTCTCAGTGCCCGGAGCACCTTTGCCTTCTCCTCGCCCACTGCAGTGGAGTCGAGATCGGACGGCGGCTCCATGGCGACTAGGCAGAGAAGTTGCAGCAGATGGTTCTGCACCATGTCCTTGAGCGCACCGTATTCGTCGTAATAGGGCCAGCGCTCGCCAACCCCTTCGGTCTCCGCAATGGTGATCTGGATGTGGTCAATGCCGCCGCTGTTCCACAGCGGCTCGAACATCGCGTTGCCGAAGCGCAAGGCGAGAAGATTTTGCACGGTCTCCTTGCCAAGATAGTGATCGACGCGAAACACCTGCTCTTCGTCGAAGATCGCGGCAACCGCCTCGTTGATGGCATGGCAGGACTGAAGATCGCGGCCGAGGGGTTTTTCCAGCATCAGCCGGCTATCCGCGGTCGCAAGACCCGCTTGGCCGAGAGCGGCACAGATCGGGATATACAGCGTCGGCGAGGCTGCGAGATAATACAGTACCGGCGCGGCGCCATCGATGTGGCGCGCCAAGCCGCGCAGCGCATCCGCCGATGTCGCGTCCGCCTTCACATAGGTCAAGGCGGCGGCGAAGCGCTCGAAGGACGCCGCCTCGAAATGGACGCCGGTCCGCGCGGCCATGACGGTGCGCACCCGTTCTAGAAACGCCGTTGGACCGAAAGCGCTGCGGCCGACCGCGACGATGCGCGTCCCCGGCGTCAACCGGCCCTCGCGATGGATGAAATACAGCGACGGCAGCAGCATGCCGAGCGAGAGATCGCCGGCGCCGCCGAATATGACAATGGCAGGCCTGTTATCGGCCATATTGGTCCGTACGCATCTGCCCCACCAGATTTGGCCGGAGCCCCGCTCCGTATCCACCGGTTCCGACAACGCTGTCAATCGTGATGCAAAATCCGTCGCGGCGCAATTTTTCCAAACCAAATAGGAGACAGTTGATTACCGGCCCGGCGGCATCAATCCCTGGGTGGGGGAGCGGTCGATTCTCGGACGACGAGTTCGTGCTCCAGCCGCCGCTCCTGGGGCCCTCCGTCCTGGTTCTTCTGGACCAGCAAAGACACCGCTTCTGCCGCCATTTCCTTGATCGGCTGGCGGCATGTGGTCAGCCGCGGCCAAACCACCTGCGCGACTAACGAGTCGTCGAAGCCGGCCACGGAGAGCTGTTCTGGCGTCTTCAAATTGTAACGTTGCGCGGCTGCGAGGACCGCAGCCGCCATGTCGTCATTGCTGGCGAAAATCGCGGTTGGGCGCCGGGTCAGCGACAGGAGCTTCTCGGCCGCTTCCATGCCGGATTGATAGGAGAAGAAACCTTGGACGCACAATTCCTCGATCAACGGCCGTCCAGCTTTTTCCAGCGCCGCGCGATAACCTTCATACCGGGCATAGGACGCACCATGACCGGGATGGCCTTTGATGAAGCCGATACGATGATGGCCAAGGCTGATCAGATAGGTGGTCATGTCGTAAGCTGCCTTCTGGTCGTCGATGCTTACGGTCATCGCACCCGGGAGGTGCTTTTCGGGAGCTATACGGACGAACTGCGTCTTGGCCCGTGTCAGCGCCTCCAGCACGGCCGGCGCATCGCAAAGCGGTGGGGTAAGAACCACGCCGTGCAATCGCGACTCGGTCACCAGCGAATGCACGGCACTTCCCAGATCGGGCGCCTGAGCATGGAGCAGTTCGACCACCAAGTGGTATCCAAGCTCCCGGCAGCGGGCGAGCGCGCCGAGCTGAAGCCCAGCCACATAGCCTTCGGACGGATTGTCGTAGAGCAGTCCGATCAGGAAGGAACGCTCGCTGGCAAGTCCTCGCGCGAACATATTGGGCCGGTAGGACAGCGCCGTGACCGCTTTCATGACCGCGGCCCTGGTCGCCTCGCTCACATTCGAATTCATGGTTGACGACGCGCGACACTGTCTTGATCGAGACGCCTGCCCGTTTGGCGACATCGTGAATCTTAGCCGGACCCGGGGACTCGGCGTCTTGGCGATGCGCCGCGCGAGGCTTACGCTTGGGGGGGCGGCTTCGCGCCAAAGGTTTGATTTCCGGACAAAAATGGGACACGCGAACATAGATGCCGTTCGCACGAACCACAACCGCCGGATCGGTTCGTCCGACACTCGTTCATCCGCCGCTAAATCGCACGCTTGGGCCTCCAGATCTGCTGGATCGAACTCGAGGCTGCGGCCCTTGGTTTCCGGAACGTAACGCCAGACCAGAAATCGCCGCCAGAATACTCATGGCGCCATACACCCAATAGGCGAAGCCGTGATTGAAGAGCGTGTTGAGATAGTGGTTGCCGTCCATCACCGCAAAGGTCTGCGTCACCAGGAAGTTCGAAATCCATTGCGCCGCGACGGCGATTGCCATCGCCTTGCCCTTGATCGCGTTGGGATAGATCTCGGACAGCAGGACCCAGACGCACGGACCCCAGGACATCGCAAAGCCGCAGATATAGACGACGCTCGCCACCACCGCCCATTTGCCGACCTCGTGAATGTCGAACAGCGTTCCCAGGGCCAGCATCGCTCCCGCCATGACGAGCGCGCCGATGATCAGCAGCGGCTTGCGGCCGAGCCGATCGATTGTGAAGAAGGCGACCAGCGTGAACACGGTATTGGCGCCGCCGATTAGCACCGCCTCCAGCAGGGCCGCGTTGGTCGAAGAGCCCATGTTCTCGAACATTTGCGGCGCGTAGTATAGCACCGCGTTGATGCCGACGAATTGCTGGAACACCGAGAGCATGACGCCGATAAACACGACCAGCCCACCGAAAGCGAACAGCCTTTCGCGCGGGACGACGAGCGAGGCTTCGATCTCGCGCTCCGTCTGCTCCGCGGTGGCCGCGTCGGTAAGGCGATTGAGCAGCGCGCGCGCTTCGCCGGTACGTCCCTTGAGAACAAGGTAGCGCGGCGTATCGGGCACCAACAGCATGAAGAGGAATAGCAAGGCGGCGGGGAGCGCCGCTGAGGCCAGCATATAGCGCCAGCCAGTCGCCAGGATCCAGCGATTGTCGCCTTGGGAAGCGATGATCCAATTGACGAAATAGACGAGGTTGATGCCGCCGACGATCGCAATCTGCTGGATCGTCACCAGCAGGCCGCGGGTCTGCGGCGGTGCGATTTCGCTGATGTACATGGGGGTCAGCAGCGAGGCCATGCCGATGCCGATGCCAGCCAGCACGCGATAGATCAGAAACGGCGTGAGCGCGGCCGTCCCCTCACGGCCGACGATACCCCAGCCGAATTCCGGAAAGCCCGAACCGATCGAGGACACCAGGAAGAGGCTCGCGGCGACGAGCAGGCCGCCCTTGCGGCCGATCCAGCTGGACAGCACGCCCGCCGCCCCGGCACCGATCACGCAGCCCAGAAGCGCTATGCCGACCGTTGTGCCCAGCAGCCAATTCTTCAAATCCTCGGACAGCGGCTGCGGCTGAATGAAGTTGAAGTTGATCGCTTTGACGGCGCCCGAAATCACAGCCGTGTCGTAGCCGAACAACAGCCCGCCCAGAGCGGCCGCCAAAGTCAGACCCAATATGAATGGATAATTGGCCTTCGCCATCCGCTGCCCCCTGCCGGACCGAAGTCCCGTTTCCCAAGGCCCGAGTTCTCTGACTCACTTGCCGTCCGTCACGCTAATGACAACGCTGCCATCGCGCAAGGCAGGGAACGGCGAGCGGAAATTCGGGCCGTATTCGACAAAGCTCGCAGGGCATCTACGAAGCAGGGCTCGCTATGCCGGCTGCACGTTTTCGCCTTGGTAGCTTCGTCTAGCGAAATACAGAATGTAGAGATAGCAGACGAGCGGGGCCACGAAGGAGATCGTCACCCCGGCCCGATCGGCCACCGCGCCCTGGATCAGCGGTACCAGCGCGCCGCCGAAAATGGCCATGATCAGCGCCGCCGAGCCGCGCCCGGTCAATGGGCCGAGTCCGCGAATGGCGAGCGTGAAGATGGTCGGGAACATGACGGAATTGCACAGTCCCACAAGCAGGATCGCCCACATCGCCAGCGGCCCCATCAGGACCATCGAGGCGACGATCAGCGCACCGGCGAGGAAGCAGTTGAGACCGAGGATGACGGAGGGCGGTATCCAGCGCATCAGCGCAGCCCCGGCGAGCCGCCCGACCATGGCGCCGCCCCAATAGTAGGACAGATAGCGAGCCGCAGCGGTGGATGTCATCGCGCTGATATGCGGCGAGGTGATGTAGTTGATCAGGAAGCTGCCGATCGAGACCTCCGCGCCGACATAGACGAAGATCGCGACGACGCCGAGCACCAAAATCTTGTGCCGCCACAACGTATCGCGCGCCTGCTTGGCGTTTTCCGGCTGCGTCGGGATCTGCGGCAGGCGCGTCCTCCAGATCAGGCCCGCAATCAGAAGCAGAACGACCGCGATGCCGAAATAGGGAAGCTGAACCGCCTGCGCGTCGGCGATACGTTGCGGCAACGAGACCACCGTGCCCGCTGCCATGGTGCCCGAGCTTGTGCGCGACAGGATGAGCATGCCGCCGAAAATCGGACCGACGACGGTGCCAAAGGAGTTGAAGGCCTGGACGAGATTGAGCCGGCTCGACGACGTTTTTTCCGGGCCGAGAACCGCGACATAGGGATTTGCCGCCACCTGCAGCAGCGTGATGCCCGCGGCCAGCACGAAGAACGCAGAAAGGAATACCGGATAGGACGGCGGAAAGGACGTGAACCCCGCCGCCGGGATGAAGAGGAGGCAGCCGCAGGCCATGACGGTCAGACCCGCGATGATTGCGCCCTTGTATCCGATCCATTCGATGATCTTCGCGGACGGCAAGGCGAAAATGAAATAGCTGAGGAAGAAGACAAACTGAATGAGCATCGTCTGCACATAGTTCATCTCGAACACGGCCTTGAGATGCGGCACCAAGACGTCGTTCAGGACGGTGCAGAAACCCCACATGAAGAACAGCGTCGCGAGCACGCTGAGCGCCACGCCGAAATTGCCGGTCGATGTGTCGTGCCGCTTTACCGCACCGCCGATCGTCAATTCCACCGAACTTCCCTCCCAACAAATCGCCGCCCGGCGATTTTAATTTTTTGCTGACGATATGGCCGCTCGGGAACGTCGGCTGAACTCCACGATAGTTCCCACCAGGCGGCAAAAGATGAATGACAGCGCTTACCAATCGGGACCATAGTAATAGGGTCGCCACCGCCTTTGTCCATCCCGCGTGCGCGACCGGGTAAAGCGAAATTGGAAGGAGTTTCCGGGTCAACGCGCCTCAGTCTATGGCGCGCTCGCTTGATTTCTTTCGAGGGCATCGAGCAGCGGCTGCAACCATTGCTCATAAGGCCGCCAGCGCCCGATCGCGTGGCTGAAGAGCGGTCGGCGCACCTGTGCCGCGCTCGCGGTGCGAACAGCCCGCTGGGTCTCGTGAAACCTGAGGCAGCGTGCGTCCCAGTCCAGTCCGCAATACTCGATGATGCGCCTCGCCTGCGTCTCGAAATCGGCGACCAGGCCCTCGTACTGCACTTCCAGCATCGCGCCCGGGGGTAGGACGCGGCGCCAATGGTCCATGACGGATTCGTAAGCGCGATAGTGCCGGCCGAGTTCGCCCAAATCGTAGCTGAATTCGAGGCCGCGCGAAAACAGATTGGCATAACAGGAGAAGCACGTATCCAAGGGATCGCGGCGCACGTGAATGATGCGGGCATTGGGCAAAGCCAGATGAATAAGGCCCACGATGCTGAAATTGGCCGGCAGTTTATCGGTGATGCGATCGGCGGGCGGCGCAGGCGCCGGCAGGCGCTCGACGTAAAGGCTTCCGAACCGGAGCAATTCTTTGCTCGAAAGCGAAGCTATATCGAATGGAAATCTCGCGCCCGCATGGCCGGTGGAGACGAGGTCGAACATATGCAGCAATTCGCCGGCGCCGAAGACGCGCGGATGGCTTGCCAAGATCTGTTCGACCAACGTGGTGCCGGAACGCGGCATGCCCAGGATGAAAATCGGTCGGTCGGATGGATTTCCCTGCCCATGTCGCGCCGCGATCAGCTCGGCCGTGAACGCCGCCTCCGTGTCGCGCAGGATGCCGAGCTGCGCCCTCTCGTCATAGGCGACCGTCTGGCGTTTGAGGGCATTGCCTCTCTGCAGGTGTTCGAAGGACGACCCGTGCCGTGCGATATCGTCATAAGCTTTTGCCAACGCGAAATGCAGCTCGATCTGCTCGTTTTTCGAGAGCGACGCAACGTTTCGCGCCAGATTTTCCATGACCCCGAGTTGCGGATCGTCTGGACGAAATTGCTCCGTCTCCACCACTGCACGGCGGAACGTCGCGATGTCCGGCGCCAAGGCGACGGCTCGCTCATAGAGGCGGCGCGCATCGGCCGACCGGCCCAAAATCCGGTGCGCATTGCCCGCACCCAGATGGGCCCATGCATTGTCGGGCTCGAGAACCAGGAGCTTCTCGAAGGCTTCCAGCGATTCGGCGGGACGGACGAGCGCGTCCAGCGAATTGCCGAGATTGTTGAGCGCGGCCGGAAAATCCGGTCTTTCGGCGAGCGCCTTTCTGTAATGGACGACGGCCTCTTCATGGCGGTTCAGAGCCGCAAGCGCAGTCCCGAGCTTGTGTTCCGCGAATGCGTCTTTCGGCTGTATGGACAAAGCGCGTGCGAACCAGGCGATCGCTTGTTCGTGCCGGCCGAGCGCGCTCAGCGAATCGCCAAGATTGTTCATCGCCGGAACAAATCCGGGGTGAAGCGCCAGGACCTTTTCGAACTGCACGATGGCCTCGGCGTGGCGGCCCATCGACGCCAGAAGATTGCCCATATTGTCGTATGCTCCGGCCTGACGGGGATTCAGCGCCTGTGCCTTGACGTAGCTTGCGAGCGCATCCGAGGGGCGATTCAAGGCGGCATAGGCATTGCCGAGACTGACATAGGTTTCAGCCGAGCCTGGCTTGAGCGCGAGCGACCGTTCAAGATGAAACAGCGCTTCCTCGTTGCGCTCCAGAGAACGCAGAACTTGTCCCAGATGGGCGTGAGCGACGGCGTCGTTCGTGTCGATGGTGAGAACCTGCTCATAGGTCTTTGCGGCTTCGGCCAGGCGCCTTGTGTGAATCAAGAGCAAGGCCAGACGATGCAAAGCGCCCAGATGATCGTGTTGGAGTTGGAGAACCATCCGATATTGACGTTCTGCCTCGTCGAGCCTGCCCTGGCTCTGAGACGACAAGGCAGCTTCATAGTGCTGTCGTGCGGATAAGTCGGACTGCGAATTGCCGTTCTGTTGCATTGTGTCGACCGTTCTGTTCGAGCGTCCCGCGGCGCGCCTCATTCCCAATAGCGATGCCGTTGGCAGCGCAGGTCTCGGCTTGCGGCGTCCTTGCAGTGTCGCACACCCTTTCTCCGTTGGTTCGCGACATGCTCACCAGATGGCAATTGGGACGACCGACGAATTTGCCGACGAAACACGGTCGCCGTGCCAGCGTTGTCTGCGTCGGCACATATTCCAGACAGATCTTTCCGAACTGCCAAGGGGGGATTTCGCGGCGCCGCAATATTAAGTCGATCGGCAAACCGACGACTTCGGCTCCATGCGGTTCGGAAGCGCAAACGCTCGGCCGTCTTGCGAATCGGTGCAATTCAACTGTCTTCGAAACGAGATCCAGCCGAGGTCGGCTCCGGTTTTTTTGCCTGTTTATTGCCGTCGGCCCTAACGGAGAACGGGCGAAGAGCTTGGATCGAATTCCGGCATTCCGGGATTTCTTAGAAAATGGTCGATGCTCGCCGTTGCGTTTGAGACACAGTTCCGAAGAACGATGGTAAGCGCTGTCATTAACGATGGTAAACGTTTACCTCGTGTCATATGCTGATGTAACTGGTGGCTGCATCTCATGCCTCATCCGGGGTCATGGACGTCCTCCAGAAAAAATAAATTTGAATCAGGAAGGGGACACAGGACATGAAACGGAAACTGAATCTCTGCACCCAGACCGCTGTGGTCGCGCTCATCATGGGCGCCAATGCGGCAGCGCGCGCCGACACAATGGAAACAGTGGTCGTCACGGCGGGTTACCGAGCGTCGCTGGACAACGCCCTCGACGTGAAGCGGAACTCGGACCTGATCCTCGAGTCGGTCTCGGCCGAAGACGTCGGCAAGATGCCCGACAAGGACGTCGCGGAATCATTGCAACGCCTGCCAGGCGTCCAGATCGACCGTTCCCAGGGCAGAGGCACCGCGGTATTGATCGATGGCTTGCGCCAAAATCTGACCACGCTCAACGGCGATGTCTTTCTGACCGGTCGGGAATTCTACGTGTCGGGTGAAGCATCCGGCGGAGGCGCCGGCAGCAACGCCCAGTACAATTCTCTCGAAGGAATCCCAAGCGAAGAAATCGGCCGCATCGATGTCTACAAGACCCCGAACGCGGCCCTTACGGAAGGCGGTCTGGGCGGCATCATCGATTTGAGATCGCGCGACGCGCTGTCCTCGCCGGACGGCTTCTCGCTGGCGATCAATGTGCAAGGAACGTCGACGTCCAAGGGCTCGCTCGCCGATGCGACGCCGAACGCCACAATCGTGGCTTCTTTACGCCCCAGCGACACGTTCGCGATCACGGGCAGCGTCTCGTACGACGATGAAAACACGCTTACCGACGAGTACGAGTCCTACAACCGCAGCCCCTGGCTCATCGCCACGTCCGGCCAGAACGGCTATACCGGCGTCGGCCCGCTCACGGGTGCCGACGCAACGCCCGTACCGGGCGGCAAGTCCTATCTCATCCCCGAATACGCGTATTTCAGCGATCTCCTCGACAGGCGCAAGGTCGAGGGCGAGACGGCCGGCCTGAGTTGGGAGCCGACGGACTCGTTGAAGACAAGCCTGAACTTCTTCTTTTCGCAGGTCCAGGAACAGCAGACCAACTATTCGGTGAAAGTCGGGTTCAACGGGTCGGGCTCGAGCAGCGGCCTGCCGGGAATCAATCTCAACAGTCCGTATTCGATCGACGCGAACGGCGTCGTGCAGTCGGCGACGTTCTGGCTGACGGGTTCCGAGACAGCGACACTGTTCCAGAAGAGCAATTCATTCGCCGACAACATCCAGTCGCATACGTCCTGGGACAATGGCGGCCCTCTCTCGGCCACCCTTGATATTGCCTGGGCGCATGCGAACTCGAACCTGCAAGCCGACCAACAGGATGTCGAGCACGGCTATTACTCGGCGTTCGGCAACGCGACTTCGGCCGCGCCGACGGCTCCGGGCTGCAACAATTTCTCGCCGACTTGCGCCCCCGGCTCCGGCAATCCGGCGTTCGAGGTTCAATGGGCCAATGGCGGCACTTCGGGTTTGCCCAGCGCGGTAAACCTGGCGCCCTATGCGGATGTGCTCTCGAATCCGAACTACACGCTGTTCAAGTCCGCCTGGGCTTGGGGCAACACGGGGCGGCAAACGCAGGGCGCCGTCAGGGGCGCCTTGGTCTACAAGCCCGAGTTCCTCGCCAAAGTCGCCGGCACCATCACTGGCGGTTTCCGCATCGCCACGCGCGACGTCGATCAAACCTTCGGGCGCTACCTGATTGACGGCTTGACGACCGGCGGCGCGCCGATCGCCAATTGCTGCGTGAATCCGAATGGCGGGACGTATCTCTACTATCAGGATCCGGGCTACGCGGCCATTCCATACGATACGGCCGTGTCCAATCCAAGCTTGGTGAAGACGGTCAATAATTTCGCGCTCGGCAGCATCATCGTAAAAAATCCGATCACGGGCGGCATGACCAATCCCGCGACGTTCCTCAATACCGTCTGGAACCAGGCCGCGCACGTGCCGGTCGGCACAGCCGTGCCCAACAACTCGGAGAAATTCTTCGTCGACACTTTGAGTTCGTTCCGGGTGAAGGAAATGACGGATGCCGGTTATCTGATGGCGGACTTCGGCGGGACAGATGACCGTTTCCACGTCAACGTCGGCGTTCGCCTGGTCAGGACGGACCTCACGGTGGACGGCGCTCAGACGGCACCGGTGCCGACCTATTACGGCACCGCCTCCTGGAACGGCGTCAACAGCAACAACATCCCGGTCGACAGCAAGAGACACTATTGGGACCTGCTGCCGTCGTTGAACGTCGAGCTCAAGATCACGGATGACCAGATCGTCCGCCTCGGCGCCGCTCGCGTCGTGGCACCGCAGGATCTGTTCTCGCTTGGCCTGGGTAACAGCTACAACTACACGCGTGAAACCGGCGGTCGGGTCAATATCCACACCGGCCTGCAGGATGGCTTCAAATTCGCCACCGGCAGTTCGGGCAACCCGGAGCTGGATCCCTATCGCGCGTCGCAGTTCAATCTCTCCTGGGAAGACTATTTCGCCCCAGGCGCGTTGCTCAGCGCCGGCACCTTCTACAAAGCCGTCGACAACTTCGTCGAAACCCAAAACCTGACCGTCACCGTCCCGGACGATTTCGGCGGCACGGCCGGAACGATCACCAAGCCGGTCAATGCCGGTCACGGCTCGATCTACGGTCTGGAACTGGCGGCGCAGTACGCGTTCGACAATGGCTTCGGCTTCGCGGCAAACTACACGCGCACCGAATCCACTTCGGACCAGGTCACGGCCTTCACCTCAAACCTGCCGATCCCGGGTGTCTCGAACAACGCCTTCACCGGTACGGCCTACTACGAAGACGAAGGGTTTGCCGCGCGTCTGTCGTACTCCTGGCGCTCCAGCTCAGTGAATGACGGTCTGGGAGGGTCGACGTTCTCGGTCACCGACGCAACGAATGGCGGTGCTCCGAAAATCTTCGGTGTCTTCACGGCGCCGTATGGCGAGGTCGATGCTCAGCTGTCGTACAATTTCACCGAGAAGTACGGCATTGTCGTGTCGGCGCAGAATCTGACCGATCAGGCCGTACACACCTACCTTCAATTCAAGAACATGCCGTTCACCTATGACGCGAGTGGCACGCGGTACTTCGTTGGTTTCAAGGCCGCCCTCTAGTAGCGCGTAAAAGCTGGGAAGCGGCCGTCGAAAGACGGCCGCTTCTTTTTTTGAGGTACGCCGATCTGAACACGGTATATTCCGCCTCGAATGCGATTGCGCGGTTTCGGGGGCGGATCGCCTCCCAAGGGGATGCGACCAATGAAGGACAATCTTCCGCGCGGCATCGCGATCGCCGGTGGAGGAACCGCCGGATGGATGGCGGCGGCGGCACTGGCGCGCGCGCTCGGTCGGCGTTGCCAGATTTGGTTGATCGAATTGGCGGACATCCGCACCGTCGGCGTCGGCGAAGCCACCGTTCCGCCCATTCGCGACTTCAACGCGCTTCTTGGGATCGACGAAGTCGATTTCCTGCGCCAGACCAAGGCGACCTACAAGCTCTCGATCCAGTTCCGCGATTGGCTGCGGATCGGGCATAGCTATTTTCACCCGTTCGGAGTCCACGGTACGAGCCGGGACAACGTTCATCTGCACCAATACTGGCTGAAGATGCGTCAACTCGGCGACACGACTGCGCTCGACGAGTATTCGCTGTGTTCGATGGCATCGATGCTGAACAAGTGCGCGCAGCAGTCGTCGGATCCGCGTTCGATCTTTTCGACCTGGAGTTCGGCATATCAATTCGATGCCTCGCTCTACGCGCTGTACCTGCGCCGGTATGCGGAAAAGCTCGGTGTCGAACGCGTCGAGCGCAATATCGTCACCGTGGAACTGCGCGGCGAAGATGGGTACATCGCGGGACTTTTGTTGGAGGGCGGCGAAAGGATCGAAGCCGATCTTTATCTGGATTGCACGGGCTTTCGCGGCCTCCTGATCGAACAGGCGCTAAAGACGGGATACGAGGACTGGACGAAGTGGCTGCCATGTGATCGCGCTTACGCGGTCCCGTGCGGCAACGTGGGCGAGCTGACACCCTATACGCGCGCAACGGCGCTCGGCGCGGGATGGCAATGGCGCATTCCCCTGCAGCACCGCACCGGGAACGGTTACGTCTATTGCAGCAGGTACATCAGCGACGAGGATGCACTGCGATCGCTGCTCGACAATCTTGACTTTCCCGCCATGAGCACTCCGTTGCAATTGAAATTCACCACGGGACGGCGGAAGTTGTTCTGGAACAAGAACTGCGTCGCGATAGGCCTTGCCAGCGGGTTCCTCGAACCTCTCGAGTCCACAAGCATACACGTGATTCAATCCAGCATTCTAACGCTGCTGGATTACTTCCCGTCCCGCACCGCGGACCCCGCCGACGTCGCTCAATACAATCGCAGCATCGCGCACGAGTTCGAGAGCATTCGCGATTTCGTCGTCCTGCACTACAGCGCGACGGAGCGTGACGACACGCCGTTCTGGGACTATGTCCGTACGATGGATATTCCCGACACGTTGCGGTGCAGGCTTGATCTGTTCCGCAGCCACGGCCGCATACCGGCGAAAATGCCCTACGATCTGTGGTCGCTCACCGACTGGATTGCCGTCCTGATCGGACAGAACATAATTCCGCGATCCTACGAGCCGCTGGTCGACGTGCAAGACATAGAAGACGTGCGCAAACGGATGTCGCAAATGCGCACCGCGATACGCGAGACCGCGCTGGCATTGCCGACGCAAGAGGAGTTCATCGCAAGGATGACAAGTTAGCTTGTTGCTGAGGTCATTGGCCCGGTGGCCAGGCCTTTGCGCGATTGACGCATCGCTCTCCGACTTATCGATCGACGAAATGTGACCCTGGAGTGCCAATATGCCTTCGCGACGCGCGATGATGCTTTCGACCGCGTTTCTGATGGCCGGATGCGCACAATTGACAAAGCTGGGCGGATTTTTCCCCCACGGGCGCGCGCCGAAAAACTTCGTCAGCGTCGACGGCGGCCGGTTCACGATCGACGGCGCGCCATACCGCTTTGTCGGTTCCAATATGTGGTACGGGGCCTATCTCGGTGCGAAGGCGCCTTTCGGTGACCGCGCGAGGTTGGGTCGGGAGCTCGACACCCTTGCGTCGCTCGGCGTGACCAATTTGCGCGTGCTCGGCGGCTCGGAGCTTTCTCCGCTCAGGAATTCCCTGGATCCTGCGTTCCACGCCGCCAAGCCGCCCTATAACGAGGCGCTTCTCGGTGGCCTCGATTTCCTTTTGGCGGAAATGGCAAACCGAGACATGCGCGCCGTCCTCTATGTCGGCAATTTTTGGGAATGGTCCGGCGGTTTTGCCACCTATCTCTATTGGACCAATGGCGGCCAATACATCGATATGAACGATCCGGCCCATCCATGGCCGCAATTCGCGGATTTCTCGGCGCGTTTCTATGCCAGCAAACTTGCCGTCGCGCTCTACCGCGAATATGTCGCCGCGCTGGTGACGCGCACCAACACGATTACGGGCCGGCCCTATCGCGACGATCCGGCGATCATGGCCTGGCAGTTGGCCAACGAGCCGCGTCCCGGCGGCAGCCAGGCCTTCGCAACATCCAACATGCCGCTGTTCCATGCGTGGATCTCGGACACCGCGAAGCTCATCAAATCGCTCGACGCCCATCATCTGGTCTCGACCGGGAATGAAGGGCTGAAGGGGTGCCTGGAATCGGACGAATGCGTGATCAAGGCGCATAACGTTCCGGAGGTGGACTATGTCACCTGTCATATCTGGCCGCTCAATTGGAGTTGGATCGATGCAAAGGATCTTCCGGGAACCTATGCGCGCGGCGAAACCCTTGCCGACGATTACTTGACGCAGCACATCGCCGCCGCCACCACGCTGAACAAGCCGCTCGTCGTGGAGGAGTTCGGCCTTCCGCGCGACGACGGTTACCAGGCGGGTTCACCCACGACCTTCAGGGACCGCTTCTATTCGATGATTTATCGTCGCGTTCTGGAAAGCACAAAAACGGGCGGGCCGGTTGCGGGTTCGAATTTCTGGGCATGGGGCGGCAGTGGCCGCGCCCCAGCATCCCGACTACCATGCGCGAAAGGGCGACACGTCCTATGTGGGCGATCCGCCGCACGAGCCGCAGGGCTGGAATTCGGTGTTCGACAACGACGCCACGACGCTTGAAATCATCCGGGCGCATGCCGCCGCGCTGAAGGCTTGAGCGGGATCACGGCATCGTGTGGCCAAGGCGCGCTTCCAAAATCGCGTACCATTCCGCGCGCGTCAGCGTGACATCCGTGGCTCGCAAACTGTCGCGAAGCCTCGCGGGCGTTTTCGTGCCGAGGATCGCCGTTATCGGCGCCGGATGCCGCTGTACGAACGCGAGTGCCGCGGCCGTCCGCGACACGCCATGATTTGCGGCGATCCTGTCGAGCGTCTCGCGCACGGGCGAAAGAACCGCGTTCGCCTCGTCCGCGACGAGGCGCCCGCCCGCCAAAGGCGACCACGCCGCGACCGCGATGCCCTGCCCCATCGCCTGATCCAGCGTGCCGTCGAACAAGGGCGGGACATGAGCCGCCGAGAACTCGATCTGATGCGCGCGGATCGCATTCTTCAAATGACGCGCAACAGAATCGAGATGGGCCGTCGTGAAGTTGGAAACGCCGATCGCACCCGCCTTGCCCGATGACACGAGACTATCCAGCGTCCCAGCGAGTTCGGCCGGATGCGCCAGGAGATCCGGCCGGTGGATATAAAACAGATCGATCCGTTCGACGCCCAGCCTCTTCAGACTGGCCTCGCAGGCCGCAACAATATACTTCGGCGAAGAGTTATAAGGCGTTCCGGGCTCGACGCCCGCCTTGGTGGCAATGATCGCGCCCTCGAACAGGCCCGGCGCGCGCGCACGGATTTTGCCCAGAAGCCTCTCGGCGCCGCCAAAGCCGCCCGCTCCGCCATAAATGTCGGCGGTATCGAGATGGTCGATGCCGCTCTCGCGCGCCAGCGAAAGCATCTGCGTTGCCGCTTCGATTTCGTCCTCGCGATAGCGCCAGAATCCGTAGGCAAAGCGCTGCTGTTCCGGCGTGGATAATCCGAGCATCAACGTCCTTCCGTATCATTGGCGACAGCCGGCGCGGGCCCGCCGGAACGGCCTTCTGACACACTATCAGCAGGAGAAGCCTTGATTGACAGCGTTATCAGCGTATCGCATTTTAGGCGCGCCCACGGCAAGAAACCGAACGACCGTGGAAGCGACGGCGGCGGATCCACTGCCCAGGCCGGAGCTCGGGAAACGGCTCGCGCGAAGGGACGAAACGGCAAAGTGCTTTCACGGGGATTACCCTTGGCGGCGCGGCAAAGCGCGACCGCCGCCATTTGTGCGCTTCTGACGATGGTGGGCAGCAGCGCCGCCGCGCCCGATACGCCTGGCGCCGCGGCCATCGCCGCCAAACGTCACGCCATTCTCGATTATGTGCGCGGACTGCGAAGGAACCACAAAAGCCTCGTCGGCGTGCAGGTGAACGAGTACGAGGTCTATATCGACTGCACATCCTTCGACCGGGTCGTCGCGCTGATCGGCGCCCGCCCCGCCGTCATCGGCCTTGAACTGATGTCCGTGATTTCCTATCCGCCATACGCGTCCTATCTGACCGACCGCGCGGCGACGCAGGAAGCGTCGGGCGGGATCGTCACCATGTCCTGGCATCAACGCAATCCGGTGGAAGTATGTCCGCGCGGCGAATTCTACGAGTGCGCGAAGAAGCCGATGACGCCCGAAATGCTGCGCGCCGTACTCACCGACGGCACACCCGAGCACCAGCTATGGCTCGCCGATGTCGATGCGGTGGCGAAGGTGCTGAGCGACTGGCGCGACCGCGAAATCGTGGTGCTATTCCGTCCCTATCATGAGATGAACGGTGACTGGTTCTGGTGGGGCCAGAAGGATGCCTATCCGCAATTGTGGGACGCGCTGTATGAAGAACTCGCGGTCAAGCACAAGCTCGACAATCTGATCTGGGTGTGGTCGGGCGACCGGGAGATCCCGGACGCGAAGCGGTATTTTCCGTCGAAGCATCGCCCGGACGTCGTCGGCATCGACGTCTATGAGAACGATCCGGACAGCCCCAAATACGCACAGGGCTATCACAGCGTCACAGGCGTCGCGGGGAAGACGCCGTTCGCGCTCACCGAGGTCGGCATGATCCCTAGCGCTGCGGTTCTCGACACGCTGAATCCGGCCTGGGTGCTTCTGTGGGGCGGGGAATACCTCAATGGCGATTGGGCCTGGAACGCGCCCTGCCCGGGCTGCAACACGCCAGAACGGGTCAAGGCTCTTTTCGACCTTCCCCGGGTGCTGACACTCGACGAAATGCCCAGCGCGTTGCGCGCGACGATCTCATCGGGCGTGGCGAACGGCCCACCGCTGCATCAGCGCAATCCGGTTTGCCCGGCAAAGCTGCACTGAACGGCCCACCGCAAGGAACCGCGACGACATGCCTGACGATTCCGACTTCCTGAGCCGGCTGCGCGCGCTGCAGGCGGAGCACGACGACCTGCTGCAGCGGCCGAACCGCGCGCTGGCGCACTCCAACGGCGTCTATGAGCGCTGGGAGAATCCCATTCTCACAGCCGACCATACGCCTCTCTATTGGCGCTACGACCTCGATCCGGCCACCAATCCGTTCCTGATGGAACGCTTGGGCATGAATGCGACGTTCAACGCGGGCGCGATCTATCGCGGCGGGAAATATCTTTTAATGGTCCGCGCGGAAGGCGTCGACCGCAAATCGTTTTTCGCCGTGGCCGAAAACCCCCACCGGCGTCGATCAATTCAGGTTCTGGGACTATCCGGTCGTTCTTCCGCAGACGGACGATCCCGACACCAATGTCTACGACATGCGACTGACCGAGCACGCCGATGGCTGGACCTACGGCCTGTTCTGCACGGAACGCAAGGACCGCAACCAGCCGAACGACGAATCCGCGGCCGTGGCGCAATGCGGCATCGCGCGCACCAGGGACCTTGTCGACTGGGAGCGCCTTCCCGACCTCGTCACGAATTCCGGCCAGCAGCGAAACGTCGTGCTGCATCCCGAATATGTCGACGGCAAGTATGCGCTATACACCCGTCCGCAGGATGGTTTCATCAGCGTCGGCGGCGGCGGCGGCATCGGCTGGGGACTGGCCGACGACATGACGCATGCGCGCGTGGACAGCGAAGTCATCGTCGACGCTAAGGTCTATCACACGATCAAAGAGGTAAAGAACGGCCAGGGGCCGACGCCCATCAAGACGCCGCATGGCTGGCTGCATCTGGCGCATGGCGTGCGCAACACCGCGGCCGGCCTGCGCTACGTGCTCTACCTGTTCATGACCGCGCTCGATCGTCCCTGGGTCGTGACGCACGCGCCCGGCGGGCATTTCATCTCGCCGCATGGCGGCGAACGCGTCGGCGACGTTTCGAATGTGATGTTCTTCGAACGGCTGGATCGCGAACGACAAGGGCAAGGTTTTCATCTACTACGCCTCGTCCGACACGCGCATGCATGTCGCGACGTCCACGCTCGACCAGCTGATCGACTATGTGACGAACACGCCGCCGGACCCCCTTACCTCGGCCGGTTGCGTCGAACAGCGTTCCAAGCTGATCCGCAAAAATCTCGCCTTGCTGGGAAAGGCGGCGTCGTGAAAGGCGCGGCGGCGGACATGGATGCCGTTGCCGGAGAGATCGAACAGGAATTGCGCGATATCGCCGCCTGGTGGTCGGCGAACTCCATCGATCGCGAGCAAGGCGGATTTCACGGGGAGATCGACGCCGACAACAACCCGGTCCCCGGCGCGGGCAAGGGCATCGTTCTGAACGCGCGCATCCTGTGGTTCTTCAGCGCGGCGACGGCGCATTTGCGCGATCCGGCGCTGCGGCGCCTGGCGGATCGCGCCCTCGACTATCTGGAACGCCACTTCATCGATCCGGGTCATGGCGGGGTCTACTGGGAATTGGACGCCGAGGGGCGCGCGCTCGACACGAAGAAGCAGGGCTATGCCCAGGCCTTCGCGATCTACGCGCTGTGCGCCCGTTACCGCGCCACGGGGCGCGCCGCATCGATCGAGCGGGCGCATGCCATCTTCGCGCTGATCGAAGCGCATTACCTTGATACGGCACTGGGGGGTATGTCGAGGCGCTCGCGGCCGATTGGTCGCCGATCGCCGATATGCGCCTCAGCGAGTTGGACGCCAATCTTCCCAAGACCATGAACACCCATCTTCATATGCTGGAGGCCTATACCGCTCTTCACGCCGCCGCGCCGACGGCCGCGACTGCCCCGGCCCTGCGGCGGTGCATCGATTTGTTGCTGGATCGATTCCTCGACCCCGCGACACACCATCTGCGCCTGTTCTTCGAAAGCGACTGGACCGACCGCTCGCCGGGCGTGTCGTTCGGTCACGATATCGAAGCAAGTTGGCTGATTTGGGAGGCGTGCGGAGCGCTCGGCGATGCGGCGCTGTCGGCGCGCGCGGCACCCATGCTTGTCGCCATGGCCAACACCTGCCTCGGCGAAGCCCTTGACCCCGACGGCGGCTTATACAACGAGCGTCATTGCGACGGAACAATCGACAAATCGCGCATCTGGTGGGTGCAAGCCGAAGCGCTGGTGGGGTTCCTGAACGCCTATGACATGAGCTGCGATCCCGCTTTCCTCGACGCGTTCGCGCAGGTGTGGTCATTCGTTCGAAGTCACCATCGCGAGCCAAGCGGCGAATGGAGCTGGTGGTCGTCGCTGGACCCGGTATCCGCGAGCCGCTCCTACAAGGCCGGCTTCTGGAAAGGCCCGTACCACAATGGGCGGTCGATGATCGAAGCCGGCGATAGACTGAAAAGACTGTTTGCCGTGCGCCGGAATGACAATCAGACAAGCGAGCGGGCGACATGACGCTCAAGCTGCTGGATATTGCGATTATCTTTGGCTACCTCGCGACGGTGGTCACGGTCGGCTTCTGGATTTCGAAGCGGGCGGCCGCAAACATGTCGACCTACTACCTGGCGGGGAACAAACTGCCCTGGTACGCCCTCGGTCTGTCCAATGCGTCAGGCATGTTCGACGTCGCCGGCACGATGTGGATGGTTTATCTCCTCGTCGTCTACGGCGTGAAGAGCGTGTTTGTGCCCTGGCTGTGGCCGGTCTTCAACCAAATATTCCTGATGATGTTCCTCGCGGTGTGGTTGCGCCGTTCGGGCGTGCTCACCGGCGCGGAATGGATCACCTTCCGCTTCGGCGACGGCGCCAGCGCGCGCGCTTCGCATTTCATCATCGTCGTCTTCGCGCTCATCACGGTGCTCGGCTATATCGCCTTCGGCTATCTGGGCATCGGCAAGCTGGCGGCGGAATTCATTCCCTTTCAGTTGTCGGCCGATCCGCTGACCAACGAGAAATTCTATGGCCTCATCATCGTGGCCATCACCACGCTCTATGTCGTCAAGGGCGGCATGTACAGCGTCGTGCTGACCGAGATCCTGCAGTTCGGCATCATGTTCGTCGTCTGCATCTGCATCGCGGTCATTGCAATGCAAAAGGTCAGCCCGGCCGCACTCGCGGCCATGACGCCGGCGGGATGGAAGGATCTGTCCTTCGGCTGGAACCTCGATCTCGACTGGAACGCCGTGGCGCACAGCGTCGCGCCCGACTATCGAATTGTGGGCGCCGAGGCGGCGAGGAAGGTCGCCAAAGACGGCTATTCGCTGTTCACGATTTTCGTGATGCTGATGCTGTTCAAAGGCATCTTCCAGAGCCTTGCCGGCCCGGCGCCGAACTACGACATGCAGCGCCTTCTTTCGGCGAAGTCGCCGGCGGAAGCGGCCAAGATCAGCGGCTTCGTCAACGTCGTGCTGCTGTTCCCGCGCTATCTGCTGATCACGGGCCTCGGCATTCTGGCGCTCGTTTATATCGGCCCGGAATGGACGCATCAGAAGGCGGCGGCCCTGGCGGCGGGCCGGCCCTTCGTCGCGGATTTCGAGGACGTTCTGCCCTTCGCGCTGCACCAGTTCATCCCGACCGGCGTTCTGGGCCTGACCATAGCGGGACTGCTGGCCGCCTTCATGTCGAGCTATTCGGCGGCGTTGAACGCGGCGCCCGCCTATCTGGTGAACGACATCTACAAGAAATACGTCAACCGCAATGCCGAGCCGCATCTCTATGTGCGCGTCAGCTATTTCGTCTCCATCATGTTCGCGATCATCGGCACCGGGATCGGGCTTTTCCTCACCTCGATCAACGACATTCTGATCTGGATCACGTCCGGTCTCTATGGCGGCTATGCGGCGGCCAACGTCATCAAATGGTATTGGTGGCGCATGAACGGCGTCGGCTACACCGCCGGCATGGCGATCGGCATCGTCGCGGCGCTGATCCTGGGACTGCCTTGGGTGACCATCAGTCCGCTGACGGCTTTTCCGTTCGTCTTCGCGCTCTGCGTCGCGGCCTGCATTCTCGGATCCTATCTGGCGCCGCCCACCGACATGGCCGTGTTGAAGGAGTTCTACCGCAGGACGCGCCCCTGGGGCTTGTGGGCCCCGGTCCACGCGGCCCTTGCGACGGAGCGGCCCGGCACCGCGAAGAACACCGATTTCTGGCGCGACATGTTCAACGTCGCGGTAGGGATCGTCTGGCAGACGGCCATCACCGTGGCGCCGATCTTCCTGGTGATCCGCGAATACGACAAGCTGTACTGGTCGCTCGGCGCCGTCGCGGTCACCACGATCATTCTGAAATTCACCTGGTACGATCGTTTGCGCGACGCGCCGGACGACGGGCCGCTCGCTACGCCAGCGCCTGACTGACGCCAACCCTGTGCGAAGACATCGAGAAATCGTCGTCGGCGCTCAACTTCACGTTGATCGCAGGCGCTATCGTGAACGCGTCGCCGGGCGCAAAAGATATCGAAGGTACAGGCATTGAACCCGGCTCGTCCTTCGAACGCAATTCCATCGAACCGTGCCCGCTCAGAAAAAAAAGCGTCGTAGCGCGAGTGCCGTCGAATGCCAGGTTGACTGTCGCTCCCCGTGTCGCGCGATACCGCTCGGCGAGAATTGCACCATGGCCCGATATTTCCACGACCTGAGCATCGCCGAGGTCTCGAATTGCCAGCGGCTCGGCCCTTGTCCCGCTCGGCCATCTTGCCACGGACGGCATATGGGGCGAGAGCTTGCGAAGTCGCTCGACGATATCGGCCCGCACCGAAACCGGCGACACGGATCGAGACGCATTCTGGTCATGGAGACGATCGACCATGTCCGTGGAAACGGTAGCGAACTCCTCCAAAATGCATCCAAGAACCGCATGCACCACACCGAGCTCATCGATGTGATAGACGTCGCCTGCCTTTGGGCGGCGAGAAAACTTTTCGTATCTCGGTTCCGGCTTCCCATCGAGCCACGCCGCAAATGATTTCGGATCGTATGTCTCCTCCCACTGTTTTGACGAACAAAGGAAGACCTTTGCATCCTCCAAGGGCCGGATGATGTGAAATATCTCCGTCTTGCGAGTCAGGTGCCGCTGAAAACTGAACCCCTCACCGGGATTGAGCAGGAAGATCGAATAGCCGAAAGGCGTAGCGCACTTAACGCCATACGGCTTGTATTTCATGATGAAGCCGACGCTCTGCGACCATTGTGCAAGAAAGCGTGCGTCGTCCCCATCGACCGGCTTCGAAAGCTTCTCGCACAGGCAACGCTTCAGTATCGCTTCCGTCTCTTCAATTTGATGGATGGCGAGATCACTGCGCAGATAGGGACCGATTGCGCCAAGAGTGTCACGCCAAGACAGGTCCTCGAATTGCGCATTTCGCACAGACCCCGTCGAGGACAGGCCCGCAACGGGCCCATCCAAGGTCGGCAGTTTGTCCGTTGAAGCCATCAAAGGATTCTAGCAATGGAAAAGGCCAGACGCCAATGTCGGGAGGCTGCGTACGCCAAAAAGACCAAGCAATTCCAGACCGCTGCGGCCCTTCACACGGGAGGGGTCGCAGGCTCAATCCCTGTCGCACCCACTCTTTAATTCCCTGACATCGCCCATCACCTTCGTCCCGGGTCGAAGCGGTCGAGGTTCATCACCTTGGTCCACGCCGCCACGAAGTCCTTCGCGAATTTCTCCTTCGCGTCCGCGCCGGCATAGACTTCCGCGAGCGCGCGTAGCTGCGCGTGCGAGCCGAAGACCAGGTCGACGCGTGTGCCGGTCCATTTGACCGCGTTGGTCTTGCGGTCGCGGCCTTCGTACACGCCATCGGCCCCCGCGGCCGGCTGCCATTGCGTGCCCATGTCGAGAAGGTGGACGAAGAAGTCGTTGGTCAGCGTCTCCGGCTTCTTCGTGAAGACGCCATTCTTCGACTGGCCCGCATTGGCCCCGAGGACACGCAGGCCGCCGACAAGCACGGTCATCTCCGGCGCGGTGAGCCGCAGCAACTGGGCCCGATCCACCATCGCCTCCTCCGGCAACATCAATGGCTTGCCGCGGAGATAGTTGCGGAAACCGTCGGCGACCGGCTCGAGCGGCGCGAAGGAATGCGCATCGGTCTGGTCCTGCGTCGCATCCATGCGGCCGGGCGTGAACGGCACTTTCACGTCGAGGCCCGCGTCCTTAGCGGCCTTCTCGATTCCCGCGCCACCGCCGAGCACGATCAGGTCGGCGAGCGAGACCTTCTTGCCGCCGGCGGCCGTTGCGTTGAACGCCCTCTGTATCGCTTCGAGCTTGCCGAGCACCGCCTTGAGCTCGGCCGGCTGGTTCACCTCCCAGTCCTTCTGCGGCGCAAGGCGAATGCGCGCGCCGTTCGCGCCGCCGCGCTTGTCCGATCCGCGAAACGTCGATGCGGACGCCCAGGCGGTCGAAACGAGCTGCGACACGGATAGTCCAGCACCGAGAATCTTGTCCTTCAGGATGGCCGCGTCCGTCTCGCCGATCAGCGGATGATCGACCGGCGGGATCGGGTCCTGCCACAGCAACGTTTCCTTCGGCACGAGCGGACCCAGGTAGCGCGCGATCGGCCCCATGTCGCGATGCGTGAGCTTGAACCAGGCGCGCGCAAACGCTTCGGCGAACTGCTCCGGATGCTCATAGAAGCGCCGCGAAATTTTCTCGTAGGCCGGATCGAAGCGGAGCGCGAGATCCGTGGTCAGCATGGTCGGAACGTGCTTCTTCGATTTGTCGAAAGCGTCGGGCACGGTGGCTTCAGCGCCCTTCGCCCTCCACTGCTTCGCGCCGGCCGGGCTCTTCGTCAGCTCCCACTCGAATTTGAAGAGGTTGTCGAAGAAGTGGTTGCTCCACGTCGTCGGCGTCTGCGACCACGTCACCTCGGGACCGCCCGTAATGGCGTCGGCGCCGATGCCCGTGCCATGCTTGCTCTTCCAGCCGAGGCCCTGATCCTCGATCGCGGAGCCTTCGGGTTCCGGGCCGATGAGCGAGGGATCGCCGGCGCCGTGCGCCTTTCCGAACGTATGGCCGCCGGCGATCAGCGCGACGGTCTCCTCGTCGTCCATCGCCATGCGCGCGAAGGTCTCGCGGATGTCGCGCGCGGAAGCGACGGGATCGGGATTGCCGTTGGGGCCTTCGGGATTGACGTAGATGAGGCCCATCTGCACCGCGCCCAGCGGATTTTGAAGCTCGCGCTCGCCGCTGTAGCGTTCGTCGCCGAGCCACGTGCCCTCAGGGCCCCAATAGAGCTCTTCCGGCTCCCACACATCGGCCCGGCCGCCGCCGAAGCCGAACGTCTTGAAGCCCATCGATTTAAGGGCGACGTTGCCCGCGAGGATCATGAGATCGGCCCAGGAGATCTTTCGGCCGTATTTCTGCTTGATCGGCCACAACAGGCGGCGCGCCTTGTCGAGGTTCGCATTGTCCGGCCAGCTGTTGAGCGGCGCGAAGCGCTGTTGACCGGAGCCTGCGCCGCCGCGGCCGTCGGCGATGCGGTACGTGCCCGCGCTATGCCACGCCATGCGGATGAACAGCCCGCCATAGTGGCCGAAATCGGCGGGCCACCAGGGCTGCGAATCCGTCATCAGCGCCTCGAGGTCCTTCATGACCGCATTGAGATCGAGAGACTTGAACGCTTTCGCGTAGTCGAAGGCCTCGCCCATGGGATTGGACAGAGGAGAATTGCGATGCAGGACCTGGAGATCCAGCTGCGTCGGCCACCAGTCGCGGTTCGCGGGTCCGCGGCCGCCGCCGAAGGGGCATTTGCTTTCGGTTGTTGTCATGTTCTTCGCCTCGTCGCTACAGTTTAGAACTATTCTAAATTATCCGAGGCGTCAAGATGGATTGGAAGAATTCCAAGGTACGCCCAAGCGCGCGGGCTTCTCACAGCTCATCCGACTGGCGCCGCGGAGTTCACCGGCAGCGTGAAACGCGCGGCGCGACGTGCAGGGCGATGAGCCGAAGGAACGTGCATGAGCGGTCGGCGCGGGACGGCCCGAAGACATCGTTGGGGCGGGGTGTTGCGCAGTGCAACCGCGGATCGGGCCTTCAGGAGCCGCGGAAACTTCGCGGGCGGCTAGGCACTGAGCAGATGACCGTGGCCCGCGAGTGACGCCGTGTTTTGCCGAATGGCCATCGTCTCCTGCGCCTGGGCGTTGCGAACCAGGCCAGCGAGATCCAGAATCATCGCAACCCTGCCGTCGCCCAGAATTGTCGCTCCGCAAACGCAGTCTGCCTTCTTGTAGACGGAGCCCAGCGACCGGATGACGGTTTGATGGGTACCCATGATCTGGTCCACCACGACGCCGACCCGAAAGTCCCCCAGGGTGACGACGACGGCCTGCTCCAGCGGCGCGCGCATGCCGGCAAGCTCGAACGAATCGCGCAACCTCACCAGCGGAACCGGGACTCCCCGGATCTGTATGAGATTCCGCTTCGGGCTTATCGCGACGGTTTCGGGGGTGAGCTCCAGGCATTCCTCGACGGCCGACAACGGTATGACGAAACTCTCGGTAGCGACATTCACCAGGAGCCCCTCGATGATTGCGAGCGTCAGCGGCAAGGACAACTCGATCCGCGTGCCGCGGCCGAGCTCGCTGTGGACCTCGATCGCGCCGCGCAGAGCTTCGATTTCGCGGCGCACGACATCCATGCCGACGCCGCGTCCCGACACTTCGGTGACCTTCGGAGCCGTCGAAAAACCCGGCAGGAATATCAACGCGTAGGCGTCCTTGTCGCAGAGATCGGCGTCCGCCGGCACCAGGCCTTTTTCCTTCGCCTTCTGCACGAGCTTCGCCGGATCCAGCCCCCGGCCGTCGTCGATGATCGAAATGACCACGCGCGCGCCCAACTGCTCGGCGATGAGTTTTATCGTCCCCTTGGCCGGCTTTCCCGCCGCCGCACGGATGTCGGGCGGTTCGATGCCGTGATCGATGCAGTTGCGGATGAGGTGTACCAACGGATCGCCCAAGCGGTCGATCACGGTCTTGTCCAGCTCCGTCTCGGCACCCTCGGTCACCAGCTCGATTTGCTTGCCGAGTTCGCCCGACAGGTCCCGCACGAGTTGCTTGAAGCGGCTGAACGTGGTTCCAATCGGCATCATGCGAATATTCAGCACGATGTCGCGAAGCTCGTCGGTCAGCCGGGCACCTTCTTCCACCGGGCCCGCGAGCACGGCATTGCCGGAGGTGCGGGCAATTTCGCTGAGGCGCGCCTGGTTGATCACCAATTCGCCGAGCAGATTGATCAGTGCGTCGAGCTTGTTTGCGGGCACGCGAATGCTGTCGTTCTTGGCCGCATCTTTCTGCTTCGCGACCGATTGCTGCTCGTTCAAGGCGGACGCCACCTTGGAGCTGGAGACGCGTCCGTCTTCCACCAGCCGCTCGCCGATCTTGACCTGGCTGCTGAGCGCTTGCTCGAGATCGCCGCGCGTGACGTCGCCGCGGCGCAGAAGGATTTCACCCAGGCGCGGTCGCTGCGTGTCCGGATCCAGGACGACTTCGCTCGAAATGTCCTCGATGACGACTTTGCTGATGTCCTCGATGAAGAACAGGACGTCCCGGATGGCATTGATGCCGGCGCTCGTGGTCAGGAAGATGTCCCAGGCCAGATAACAGGTTTCCGGGTCGGCACCGTCCAGCGGCGGGACAGCGTCCAGGTGCGCAACCACGAACGATTCGCCCAGTTCGCGCAATTCATCCAAAACCCGGGCCGGATCGACACCGGTGGCGAAAAACGTCGGCTGCGAGACGAGGCGAATCAGAAACGTAATCGGGCGGCCCTCGCCGACGGTCCTGGAGGTCCGTGCGGGCGGAGCGGGAACGTCGGCACCAGCGCTCGACGGAGACAGCGCCGCAAGCCGCCGCACAATTTCCTCGACACGCGCCGGATCGGCGCCGGGGCCCCCATCCGTCGCCTGCAACATCAAGGCGACCTGGTCGCGGTAGGCGAGGACGAGATCGATCACCTCCCGGCTCGCGGGCAATTTCCTGCTGCGGACCTTGTCGAGGACGGATTCGAGGGAATGAGAAAAATTTGCAAGGTCGGTGAGGCCGAACATGCTGCCGGTGCCCTTCAACGTGTGCACCGCGCGGAAAAGGTTGTTGACGGCCTCGCCGTCTTGCGGATTCTCTTCGATGAGGAGGATCACCGACTCGATCTTGCCGAGAAGGTCTTCTGCCTCCTGATGAAACGCCTCCAGATGCGAGTTGACTACCGCCATGGGACTTCTCCCACGACGTGCGCCGTCGCAAACTCGCCGGGAACGCGCGCTTCTCGCATCATAGGTCGAAGGCACCGGAAGGAATGCCGATACGGTCGGCGGCCGTGTTGAAAGACGCGGGCCGGGCGATCAGCTGGATTTTCGCGCCCCTGGCGCGGGCGCTCGCGCGTGCCAGCAGAAGCAGCTGAAGTCCGGCCGTGTCGCAGGCGCGTATGCCGCCGAGATCCAGGCGGATGTCCTTGCTCGCGCCCATGGCGGCGACGAGCTCGGGTTTCGCGTCCGCCACGCCGTCGATGAGCAGATCGCCCTCGAACGTGATGATCGCCGCGCCGCCCAGTTCCGTACAGGTGATCTTCATCGCTGTCGCTTCCTACGCACGCGCCCGCATGATTTCTCCGGCAATCGCACCCAGCGGGATGATCTTGTCTGCCGCTCCCCGCTTGATCGCCTCGCCCGGCATGCCGAACACGACGCAGCTCTCCTCGTCCTGAGCGAACGTCCTGGCGTTGGCTTCCTTCATCTCAAGAAGCCCGCGCGCCCCGTCGTCGCCCATCCCGGTCATGATCACGCCCACGGCATTGCTGCCGGCGTAACGCGCGACCGAACGAAACATGACGTCGATGGAAGGACGATGGCGGCAAACCAGCGGTCCGTCGCGTACTTCGACAAAATAACGCGCACCGCTGCGCTTCAGCAGCATGTGCCGGTTGCCGGGGGCGATCAACGCCGTGCCTCCCATCACCGTATCGTTGTTCTGCGCCTCTCTGACGGTGATGCGGCATTCCCGGTCGAGACTGGCCGCAAACGCGGCCGTGAACTTTTCGGGCATGTGCTGGGCGATTATTATCGCCGGCGCGTCCGCCGGAAGCGCCGTGAGCACGGCCTGCAACGCCTGCGTGCCGCCCGTGGATGCGCCGATCGCGACCACCTTGTCGGTCGTCTGAATCATCGAATGGTTCGCCGTTTTGGCCAGTATCACGTCGGCGTTCAATTTCGGCTCGGGACGATGGTACCTGGTCGCCAGCTTTTGTGGCCGCACGGATGCGGCCGCTTTTACGGCGTCGCAGATCGTGATCCGGGATTCTTCGAGAAACGACTTTACGCCCATCGCCGGCTTGGTGATGAGGGAGACGGCGCCCAGCTCAAGGGCGCGCATCGCGCTTCCGCATCCTTCGCCGGTAAGGCTGGAACAGATGACGACGGGTATCGGATGCTGGGACATGATCTTTTCGAGAAAGGTCAGGCCGTCCATTCGCGGCATCTCGATGTCGAGCGTGATGACGTCCGGAATCTCGGCTTCCATGCGCTCCGCTGCGATATAGGGATCGGCGGCGGTACCGATGACCGTGAGGTCGGCGTCCGAGGAGAGAATTTCGCTCAGCACCTGCCGGACCACCGCGGAGTCGTCGACGATGAGGACCTTGATCTTGCCCTTCATGTCGTTGCCGCCTTCTCGTGCACATAGATGGTGGGACGCACTTGAGCGAATCCCTCGCACGAGTTGCTCAAGGCTTCCGAATGTCCGATGAAGAGATGGCCGCCGTTTCGAATGGTCTGGCCGAACCGCACGGTGATCGCGTCTCGTGTCTTCTTGTCGAAATAGATCATCACATTGCGGCAGAATATGAGGTCCATTCCCTTGGGAATGTTCCACACGCGATCGATGAGATTGAAATTGAAGAAATTCACGCGCTCGACCAATTCGGGCACGATGCGAAACCGGCCGTGCTGTGCGCCGCGGCCGGTGAGCGTATACTTCTGGCGCAGGGCCGCCGGGATCGATGCGCCGAGCTCGTTGGCGTACACCGCCTGCTGCGCAACCTGCAGCGTGCGGCTCGACAGGTCGCCCGCGAAGATATTGAACCTGGACAGCGTGCCGAAAAATTCCGCCATGACCATGGCCAGGGTGTAAGGTTCTTCGCCGGTCGAACAGCCCGCGCTCCAGACATTGATCGCCGGCCGGCCGGACTTGGCGAAGCTCGGCAGCAGCGTGCCGGTCAGGTAGTCGAAGTGGTGGCTCTCCCGATAGAAAGCGGTCTTGTTGGTCGTGATCTCGCCGATCATCGTGGCGATTTCGGCGTCGCGAGCGGGCGCGGATTGAAGGTACTCCATGTACGCGCGGAACGAAACGAGCTCCAACGCCTTTACGCGCTTGTAAAGCCGCGACGTAATCATGCTTTTCTTGTCGACCGCGAGCACGATGCCGGATCTCTGATAGATCAGGTCGATGAATTTGCGCATGTCGCCGTCCGAAATGGAGCTGGCGGCGCCCTGGTCTTCCGCTGGCGAAACTGGTCTGCTGGCTTGCTGCATATGGGTTCTCTGGGCAAATGACCTTCGGCCGTGCAGAGCATGGTGCGCGTGGGCGCGCCGGACTCAGTACGAACCGAAGGCCGGGACCGACAAAATCCGCGGATCTGTACGCGGCGACCGCTCAGGCTGCTGCTTCCAGCGCCGGAGTTCCCGCCACTTTGGCGGAGTGAATGTGTGCGGCCTCGTCCACAGAGAGAACCTGATCGACGTTCAAGATGATGAAGAAGCCCTCGTCGCGCTTTCCCATTCCGCGAATGAACGTCGTGTCGAGCATGCTGCCGAGCTTCGGCGGCGGCCCGATCTGACTTGGGTTGACGTCGATCACTTCCTGGACGGAGTCCGCCAGCATCCCAAGGTGAAGGGATTCGCCGTCGACCTGCACTTCGGCGATGATCACACAGGTGTCGACGGTTTTCTCGATGCTCGGCATGCCGAGGATCAGCCGCAGGTCGAGCACGGGCACGACGCTGCCCCGCAGATTGATGACCCCTCTCAGATAGGTGGGCATGCGAGGCACGCGCGTGACCTGCACGTAGTCGATCACCTCGCGCACCTTGACGATTTCGATGGCGTAGGTTTCCTCGGCAAGAGTGAAAGTCAGGTACTGGTCGGTTTGGGCGATGTCGCCGGGCTGATCCATGTTTGTTTTCCCCTTGATCGGTGTCAATTGCGGACGAAATCGCTGTCGTCGACGTCATTGCCCATTTTCATCTTGACGCCGTTTGCGTGGCCGTTGGAAAAAGCCTTCGGTTTGGCCGCAACGGCCGCCGGCGCCCGCCGCGCCGCCGGGGCGGGGCGAACAGTGTCGGCCGACTTCACCTGCGCCTGCTGGCCTTCGATGTGGAAGAACGAGGCGACGGTGAGCAGCTGGTCTGCCTGTCCCGACAGCATCTCGCTTGCCGACGACATCTCCTCCGTCGACGTGCTGGCCTGCTGGATGATTTCGTCGAGCTGATGAATGGCGGTGGTCACCTGCGCGATTCCGCTGGCCTGTTCGTTGCTGGATGCATTGATTTCCTGCACCAGGGCCGCAGTCTTCTGAATGCCGGGAACGATTTCTCCCAGCAACTTTCCGGCGCGTTCGGAAACCTCGACGCTCGAACTGGACACCGAGCTGATTTCCTTGGCGGCGCTCTGGCTGCGTTCGGCCAGCTTGCGCACCTCCGCGGCCACGACCGCGAAGCCCTTGCCGTGCTCGCCTGCGCGCGCCGCTTCGATCGCGGCGTTCAGGGCCAGCATGTTGGTCTGGCGCGCGATCTCCTCGATGATGCCGATCTTCTCGGCGATGCTCTTCATCGCCTTGACCGTCTCGGCCACGGCCTTGCCGCCGTCCTCGCCGTCGCGCGACGACTTGTTCGCGATGCCGGCCGTCTGCTGCGCGTTGTCGGCGTTCTGCTTGACGGCGCTGCTCATCTCCTCCATCGAGCTCGAGATTTCCTGGACGCTGGACGCCTGTTCGGTGGCGCCCTGAGCCAGGGTTTGGGCCGACGAATTGACTTGCTCGCTGCTGGCCGCAACCCGTTCCGCCGCCGACTGAACGTCCTTCGCGAAGACCGTGAGGTTTCCGATCAGGGTGTTCAGGCTGTTCTTGATCGTGTTGAAGTCGCCGTTGTAGCTGTCGGTGATGGTGTGGGGGAGCTCGCCTTTGGAGATCCGGTCGACGTGCGACGCGGCCATCGTCAGAGGCCCGACGACTGCGTCGAGCGTGTTGTTGAGGCCGTCGACGATGCGGCGATAATCGCCCTGGTGCTTGCCGGCGTCGGCGCGCACCGAGAGTCTGCCCTCGATCGCGGCCTTGACCATGACGTCGGTGTCGTTGACGACGTTGCCGATATTCGTCTTCAGCATCATCAGCCATTGGTGAATTTGATCGTCGTTGGAGGCCATTCCCATTTTGGCGGTCATGTCACCGTTGGCGATGGCCGTGACGTAGGCGATCAGTTCCGACAGCCATGCGTGCACGCCGTTGATGGCGTCCTTCATCCGCTGATGGTCGCCCTTGCACTCGATTTCGACCTTCTCGCGGAGATTGCCGCCGCTGATCTGCCTCAGGACGCGGTTGCCCTCGCCGATCGGCAGAAGGATGGCATCGAGCATCTGGTTGACGCCCTTGAGGATCTCGCCATAGACGCCCTGGAAACCGGCGACGTCGCCGCGCTTGTCCAACTGGCCCTGATGGCTGTAGTCGATCAGCTTGGTCATCTCCGCCTGGAACTTCTGCAGGATGGTCGCCACGCCGTTCACGTTTTGCTTCATCTTTTCGTGGTCGCCCTGATAGGTCTTGGCGATCAGCTCGTCGACATGGCCACGGGCCACCTGGTCCAGGATGCGATTGCCCTCGCCGATCGGGATCAGAATGGCGTCGAGCATCTGGTTGACGCCCTTGAGGATGTCGCCATAGACGCCGTGGAAGCTGGATGCGTCGCCGCGTTTGTCCAGCTGACCCTGGTTGCTGTATTCGATCAGCTTGGCCATCTCCGCCTGGAATTTCTGCATGATGATCGCAACGGCGTTGACGTTCAGCTTCATTTTCTCGTGGTCGCCCTGGTAGGTCTTGGCGATCAATTCGTCGACATTGCCGTGCGCCACCTGGTCGAGAATGCGGTTGCCCTCGCCGATGGGAATGAGAATGGCGTCGAGCATATGGTTGACGTTCTTGAGAATGTCGCCATAGGCGCCCGGAAATGCCGCGGCTTCGGCGCGCTTCTCCAATTGGCCCTTATTGCTGTAGTCGGTCAGCTTCACGACCTCGGCATGGAAATTCTGCAGGATCTGCGCGATGCCGTTGATGTTCTGCTTCATCTTCTCGTGGTCGCCGTGATACTCCGCGACCACCATCTCGTCGATTTTTCCCGCGCAATCTGGTCGAGAACGCGGTTGCCCTCGCCGATCGGCAGCAGGACGGCGTCCAGCAGCGCATTGACGCACGAAAGAATGTCCTCGGAATCGTTCGCCGCGGCGCTCGTCGCGGCACGATCGGTCAACTTCCCCAGCTTCACGGACTGAATCAGGCGGCTCAGCTCATCGAGAGCGACGCGGTCCGGGTTTCCATGACGCAGCGGAGCGCTTGCGCTCCCGCTTTTCGAAGAGGCCCGCGAAGTTGATGCCGACATGAGTATTGGCTCCTTGTTTGGGACGCGCCCGCTGAAGTGAAAAGCGCTGTGAGATCCCGGACTGTGATTGAGTGGTTGACGGGCGCACACTGCTCGCAATCCGTAAAGCAACCCTTTCGCATTGACTCTATCGCGGCGGCTCACATGCGATGATTGGCGCCGATGCGTTGCGCATTCGCTGGCTCGGATCGCCGCAGAACCGCGGCAAAGCTTGGTGCGGCGATGCTCAAAGCGAACGCACGGGCGGTGGACTGCGAACAACCACGTAAGGGATTTTCCCTAGTTGCCGCCGCTTCTATCTTAGCGCGCTTCTAACTTCATTCTGGTGTGCTGTCGCTTGTCGCGGCTCGCGAGACATCGGCTGCTCACCGGATTGTCGATCCGGTCCTTGGTCATGTCTCGAAATGCCGCTCCTATTGCTGCCGCGATCCCCGGCGTCGCCAACAGAAGGTTCGTACCATGCCGACCATCCTTGTTATCGACGACTCAACTACGATGATCATGAGCCTGTCGCGCATCCTGAAAACCGCCGGCTACGACGTCGAGACTGCGGCCGACGGACAGATCGGGATCTCGATGCTGACCGGCGGATTGAAACCCGCCGTCATTCTCACCGATCTCAACATGCCCAACATGGACGGCATCGCGTTCATCAAGGGAGCACGCCAGCTTCCGGCGACGAAGTTCACGCCGATCATCGTGCTCTCCACCGAATCCAACGCCGTCAAGAAGGACGAGGCCCGCGCCGCCGGTGCCTCGGGGTGGCTTTCAAAGCCGAGCGAGCCTGACCGGCTGTTGTCGGCGCTGCAGAAGATGCTGCCTTCGCAATAGGAATCACGATGCAAGCCGCCGACGAACAGACTGAGCGCCAGGTTTGCAGCATTCTGGCCGCGCAAATTGCCGCGTTGCGCGACCGCCCCGATGTCGTGGCGCCACTCGACCTTCTTTGGCGCACCACCGATGTGCTATCGCAGTTTTCGGAGCTGCTATGCGTGCCGTCCGAGCAGTTGGGTCAATCGGACTGGAGCGAAAAATGCTCCTCCGTCCTCGCGGCAGGGGCCGCGCTCTCGTCGTTGCTGGACGAAGCCGCCTTTGTTCAGGCGCAGCGCCAGGATTTCACCAAGCAGATGGGAGACTGCGTGGTCAAGGCGCTCGAGCGCCTTTCCGCCGAGGCGCAAGCGTCGGGCCCACGTCTGTCCCTCGCGGAACTGCAGGGAATGTATGTCTGCGAGTTGCAGCGCGAGGTCCACGTCGCGGCCGCGCGCGCGCTCCAGGCAGGCTCGTCTCACAGGGTTACCGCGACAGGGGCGCGGCGCAGCAATCGGCTGGGCATGCTCGTCTCTTCGAGATGGGCATCCGTCTTCTGCTCTCTTGCGATCGTGGCCGGCACGACTGCCGTCGCGCTGTCGTCCGCGACGCCTGGGCTGTTGCGTTTGTTCAGCGCAGCGGCCGGCTGCTTCTCTTTGGTGCACGCGATCGGGGCGATCTTCAGCAAGACCAACCCAGGCGTTGCGCCCGTTCATGCGCGCGCCGAGCGCGGAGCCTCGGGTCCGGACAGCGCGCCGGAGCCTGAGCCGACCCTCATCGCCGTCGCCCATCCGGGAACAGCCCGGGACATGCAAACCGCGATGCAATTGTTCGGGTCGGCAATCATCGACCAGGTCGACAGCTCGGTGACGACGGTGATGACGGAAAACCGCAAGATGCGCGAGATGGCGAACGAAATGTCGGATGCGTCGCAGCAGGCCAGCAGCCAGTTCTCGGTCGCGATTTCCCGCTCGACGGACGCCGACACCGGTATCGTGCAATTGAATGCCTGCAACACGCAATTGGCGGCGGCGATCACCGTGATCGGATCGGAGGTCAATCGTTCCGTCGATGTCGTCAGGGATGCCACCGTCCAGGCGGAGATTACCCGCGGCTGCGTCGAGGCGATGGCGACGCTCGCCCAGGCCGTTTCCGAGGTGATCGTGCTGATCGACAACATCGCGCGGCAGAGCAAGATGCTTTCCATGAATGCGGCGATCGAAGCGGCGCGCGCCGGCGAGGCCGGCAAGGGCTTTGCCGTGGTTGCGACCGAAGTCCGAGAGCTCGCCCTTCAAACCGCGGACGCAACCCAAATCATCGGCGAGAAGATCGAGCAGATGGAGGGCAAAGTTGTCGAGAGCGTTGCATCACTGCGCACCCTGGTCAAAACGATCGCGAGCATCGATGCGGCGAGCGCGTCGATCGGGCTGGCCGTCGTCGAGCAGGAGCGCGTCGCCGACAGCGTCCTGGGGAGCCTGGAGACGGTCGGCGGCGCCGTGACCGTGCTGTCGCGCGAAATTCGCGAAGCGGCCCAGGTGGTCTCCAATTGCGGAATGCTATCCGACCTGGTGAAGGAAACTTCGAATTCCGTCGATCGGCTCATGACCGATCTCAAGGCAAACCTCGTAAGCATCGGCACCGGCATGGAACCGGCGGCGTCCCAATTCGCGTCATTGCAAAGCGGCGCCGTCACTCCAGCCCACGAGCTCGACCTGGCGACCTTGAAAGACCGTGATGCGGCGTGAGGTTGGCTTGCACGGCACTTCCGCTCGCCAGGATGCGCTCTGCGGTCCTCGGACGGGGGCGGAATTGTCGTGAGCGCCGCGCCGGAAATGCCGCGAGGGACCGGTTCGTTCAGGGATGCCTTGCATCGCAACGAAGCGCCGAACGAAGTGCCGGACTCGATACAGCCCCACGGAGCGTTGCTCGCGGCGTTGGCGGACACCATGCTGGTCACGCATGCAAGCGCCAATCTGTTCGATTTCCTCGGCCATCATGCCGCCGAGCTGCTTGGCCAGCCGCTCCATCAGGCGGTCGGCAGGGCCGCAAGCCGTGCTTTTCAATCCGTAGGCCGATTGAAGAAGTCGCCGCTCGGGCAGCTTTACTCGATTTCCGGTCCGGCAGGACGGACGCTTCAGCTCCGTGCCTTCCGCTCGGGGCGTCACATCTGCATCGACATCGAGCCGGTGCGGCCGAAATCGGACCAGAAGACCGCGGCCGGCGACGCGCAATCGATCCTGGAAACGTTCAAGTCCGCGTCCACCCGGGTCGAGCTCTGCGCGCTGGCGGTTCGCGGCCTCAAGGAAATCGCCGGTTATGACCGCGTCATCGCCTACCGCTTCGGGCAGGACGGCCACGGCGAGGTGATCGCGGAAGCCAAGGATGCGGCGCTCGAGTTCCTGCCTGGAGCTGCACTACCCCGCGAGCGACTTTCCGCCTCGCGCACGTGCCCGATACCTGCATCGCCGGGTCAGCGCAATCGCCGAACTCGCGATGCGTGCCGGTGCCTCTTCTCTCCGTTGCGGCCCTTGACGGCGGGACATCACTCGATCTGACCCAGAGCGCGCTGCGCAACGTCGCCGCGGATGAGCGCGAATTCCCGCGCAGCATAGACCCGATCGCCAGCCTGACGGTCGGTCTCACGCATCGGGACAAGCTTTGGGGCATGCTGGCATGCCATCGCGGGACGCCGTATGTCGCCGGTCCCGAGCTGCGCGCCGTCGGCAACATCGTCGGTCAAGTCGTTTCGCTGCTGATCGAAAGCCTCGGTCAGGCCGAAATCGCAGCGCGCCGCAACGAGAGCGACGCGTCCCTGCGGGCTCTTGTCGGCCGCCTCGCCGATCCGCTGCCCATGGCCGGCGTGCTTCGCGCTGCGCAGGATGACGTGTTGGGACTGTTCGGGGCGAGCGGCGCCCTGGTGCGGATTTCGGAAACCGCGAGCCCGCTCGGTGACGTGCCGGATACGCTTCAGGCCAAATGCGTCATGGCTCTGCTCCATGCGGAAGGCGGCGGCGACCTGATTGCGTATGACGACCTCGCGGCCCGCCTTCCGGAGTTCGCGTCACGCAGCGACGCCGCCAGCGGGGCGATGTACATGCCGATCAATCCGGGGACCGACGACGCCGTATTGCTGCTTCGCACCGAAATGATCGGCACCATCGAATGGGGCGGCCATCTGGACACGGCCGGCGCAACGCCTGGCGAAGCCGGGCGAATTGCCCAGCTCGCTTCCCCGAACCGATGGCGGGAAACGGTCCATGGGCTATCTGCGCCCTGGACGGAAGCGGACCTCGCGATTGCCGGCGATTTTGGGCGCGCCGTCGCTGCCGAAATAGCGCGACGCGCGGAAGCGGACTTTGCGCGGTTGAATGCCGAGCGCGGCGAAATCATCAATCGCAACGCGATGCTTCTGGCGGCGATCGACGCCAGTCCCGTCGCCTTCAGCCTGACAGATGCAACACAGCCGAATTTGCCGATCATCTACGTCAACAGAATGTTTTCGAAGATCAGCGGCTATTCGGCCGCGGAAAGCATCGGGTGCAGCAGCGGCATGTTGAACGGTCCGGCGACCGATCCCGTCGCCCTGGCGGAGCTCGAGCGAACCGTGCGTTCGGGCGAGCGGGCGGAGGTTCACCTGATCAAGTACCGCAAGGACGGAAGCGAGTTTCTCTGCAATTTCGTGGTCGAACCGATCAAGGACGATAGCGGGACCTGTATCGCCTATCTGAGAATGATGTCGGACATGACCGACGAGGCGAAAAACAAGGCCACGATCCAGCGCCAGAAGATGGAGGCGCTCGGCAGGATGATCGGCGGCGTGGCCCACGAGGTCAACAACATGCTCGCGCCGGTTATCCTCCTCTCCCAGCATCTCATGGACAAGGAGCTGGTGGTCCCGGAGGGCCGTTCGCAGCTAAGTCTCATCCTCGAAAGCGCCGGGAATGCCCGCAGCATCATCGGCAACCTTCTCCAGTTTTCGCGGACGAAATCGGCGTCGCCGGGCGTCCACGATCCCGCTGTGTTGCTCAATGACGGAATGCAGATCGTGAGGCGGGCCGTTCCTGCGACCACGGCGCTCGAGGTTCGCATCGAAGGACAGCCGCCGCACGTCACCATCGACAAGACGGCCTTTGTCCAGATCCTGCTCAACCTGGTGTCCAACGCATCTGCGGCCACCGACGGGATCGGCCACGTAAAGGTCGTCCTCGACGGCATCGACCAGGGAAGAGAGCTCAAGCGCTTTGCCCGGCTGCGCGTGTCCGATGACGGCCATGGCATGGATCAGGCCACGCTGGAGCGGGCATTCGAGCCATTTTTTACGACCAAGGCGGTGGGCCAGGGCACGGGGCTCGGCCTGTCGGTCATATTTGGCCTGGTCCACGAAGCACACGGCACGATCGAGCTGCAAAGCGAGCCCGGTCAAGGAACTACGGCGATCATCCTGTTGCCTGAACATAGCGGAGATACGTGACATGGCGTCCATATTGGTAGTCGAAGACGTTCCGGCGGTCCTGATGTCCCTGAGGATCATCCTGGAAGCCGAAGGTCATACGGTGACAGGCGCCGAAACCGGCCTTCGCGGAATCGAGATGATCAAGAAGGCCTCCTTTGATCTTGTGATCACCGACATCTGGATGCCCGGTGCCAGCGGCATTGATCTCATTCGCGAGAGCCGCAAGCACTCGCCGCAGACGCGCATCCTGGCAATCACAGGCGGAAGCCCGAACCAGACTGCGGCGCACAACGCGCCCGGCGCCCACGAGTTCGGCGCCGATCGCGTCTTGCAGAAACCATTCGAGAAGAAGGAGCTGCTGGCCATCGTGGCGAAGCTGGCTTCGCAGGGCGCCAAAGTGTGAGATCGACGTCGTAGCGCGACTTGCGCGGCCAAGCAGCCGCGCGATGCCGCCGCAATGACGACGATTTGCGACCTGCTGGTTTCGTTGTCACAGAGCGCCGCGCTGTGCATCAAGGGCGCGCGGTCGGTAGGCGCCGGCCGGAGAGCGCGTCGATCCCGGTCAACGGCGATGAAGCATTGCAAACAGGGACTCCAATATCGGCCTTTGCCCTTTGAGAATTTTTCGCGCCGCCACCGACGGTTCGAACCAGCTTCCGCGGTCGATCTCCGGGAACTTCGCGGTCATTCCCGATTTCGGCGGCCATTCCAGTTCGAAGGTGTTGCTGACGAGACGCTCGGGATCGACGTCGCCTTCTGTCGCCCAGACACTGACGGACTTTCCGCCCGGCTGCCGAAAGGTCCCCAAATCCACAGAGTCTGCCGGTAACGGAAAATCCGGTTTCCTCCCGAAACTCGCGCTGAGCGGCCGCAAGCGGTTCCTCGCCTTCCCCCGCAAGTCCCTTCGGCACGGTCCAGGCTCCGTCGTCCTTCCGTGTCCAGAACGGCCCTCCGGGGTGGACGAGGAACACTTCGGTCACGGCGTCGCGCCGTCGATACAGGAGTATGCCGGCGCTCATCTTCGCCATGACCGCCCTTATGCCGCAACCCCGGCACTCACGCTACCGCGTATGCGCCGGGCGCGGCGCCAGCATCAACCAGTCGTCGACATTGCCGGCCATGGCAAACTCGCGCACCCGGCCTTGATCGATGCGCCTTCGTGGTTCTAGAAGGCAGTACCGCTCGAAGCGCTCGCGCGGAGCGAGACCTCGGGGAAATGACCTCGCCGATCCGAGCCCAGCCATGGACAATGTCAAAGACCAGCGGCAGCGCACCAGACGCAAATCGACGCGCGCTCGCCGAAATCTCACGCGCAGACAGCGGTGGTTCATGGCGATCGTGCTATGTGTCGTCGCCTTCGTCGCGCTGCTGCTCGTGGTCGGCATCTTTTTCCTGAGCAATAGCGGCCTGACCCTCTCCGGCTGACGGGGCGCGCAAGTTACACCGTGCTCCTCTACGCCGGCCTCAGTGTCATGCTCGTGCGCGTTCCCTATGTGCTCATCAAGGGCAGCAGCGTGTCGGGCACCGCGGCAGAGCTCAAGCCGACGAATTCCGGAGAGCGAAACAACGCGAGGGGCATCATCGCTCCGTCGCCAAGACGCTTCTCTTTCAGGACGAAGACCGGAAGGAGAAACACGCCGACGGCAATGGCGAGCAAAGCGGCGCCGGTCCATCCGCTCGCGCCGGTTCCCACAGTAAGTCCCCAGGTGAGCAATGCGATCGCAACTGCGGCGAGAAGCGCGCCAGTCGCGTCGAGCGCGGATGTGCCGGGTTCGGGCCGGTCTTCGCGGACGAATGCAACGGCGAGCACAAGCGCCGCCGCCGCCGCCTGCAGAACACGCGACGCGAGCAGCAAGGCAATTCCCGGCGCCGCGGCGCAAAGGCCCGAGCCGATGCCGAACGGCGCAACGCCGATTACGAGCATGCGCCGCTTCCCAAGGAAGTCGCCGGCAGCGCCGCCCAGCAGCAGCAACGAGGTCAGCGGCAGGAGATAGGCGTTGATCACCCACTGCCGATCCTCGCCATTGGCGTGGAGGCTGCGCCCGATGGCGGGAAGTCCCACATTGACCACCGATCCGTCGACGAAGGCGAGGCTCGAGGCAAGGATGCACGCCGTCAGGAGAAGCCGGGGATGCGCGCCCGCCGGTCGCGCCGCGGCCGAACGCGCGATACGGGCGTCGCCCGCGATGTTGCCCGCCAGTGCCACGATATGTCTCTCGAGGCGAGAGCGATGGCGATGCCTGTTGAGCGGTTTGGCTAGACGGCCGTCGCCTTTTCCCGGCGGACCAGCACTGACGTCGCGCCCTCTACGGGCTTCGCCGTCACGACGAAAACCGGGTCGGCGGCCTGTTGCGCCGCGTCATCGATCCGTCGCGATGACACCTTCAAAAGCGGGAGGTGACACTGAGGAGATATTGGCGTTCCACGGCGGGGTAGGCGCTCTCCTGGGTGACGGAGCGTGTGAGATGGCTCCCGGAAAGCGCAATGACGATGTTGTCGGTAAGATTGTACCCGATGCGCGCGCCGATATTGTAGGAGGCACCGGCAAAGACCGGAACGATCGACTTGGTGAACCGGAGCATGTCGGTCGAGGTGGCGAACTGCGCGTGAAGATCGGTTTCCCAGGCACCCTGCGTATAGCCGACGTTCGCCCGCAACTGATGGGCCGGCGCGGAGTTGTCGTAGTCCAGAAGCGTCGCGGCGAGCGGCGCATCGTGAACCGACTGATAGCTGTAGCTGCCATTCCAGCGGAACCCGTCGATCGCGCCGTCGAGCTCGATTTCGCCGCCAACGCCCGTGCTGCCGCCGACGTTTTGCGTCGTCTTCAGCACGTAGACGAGACCTCCGACAACGCGGGGCTTGCCCGTGACAAAAGCGGCAAGATCGGCGTTGCTCTCATGATAGACCGAAAGCTTGAGCGTCGAAAGCAGATCCGGAATGACATGCTCGTAGTCGAGGCTCTGATTTTCGACGACCGTCGGCTTGAGGTCCGGGTTGCCTTCATAGTCGAGCAATGACGTCTTGCCGGTCACGATCCCGAGATAGAAGCTGCTGTTCACGAGGCTCGGATCGGACACGCCCCTTCCGTAGGTGGCGCGGATCGTATCGCCATCCGGCAATTTGTAGACGAGCCCGGAATTCGCGGCGACCGTGTCGTAGGGCTTCGCGTAGGCACTCTCCGGATGGATGGCGGCCTTTTCGATCGTGCCGCCGAGATTCATGGTCGTATGATCGACACGAATGGCGTTCGTCAAAGACCAGGCGTCGCTGATCGCCCAGAGCCAGGTTCCACCGGCGGTCACGACATTGCTGCTGAATTGGGGACGTTCGAAGACCAGGAACGGGAAGCCCTGGTCGCTCTGGCGCTTGTTGCGATATTCCACGAAGGCCCTGAACGTGCTGTCGTTCCCGACCTTGAACAGGTCCTCGAGCTGGCTGACGATCAGCTGATTGGCGACCTCGATCGTGCCGCGCTGGCCCGCGTCGAGCTCCGTGTTGTTGTGATTGAGGTAGGTGTCGCTCTTGATCAGGCCGTAGGGCGAGTCCCACAGAAGGCCGCCCCGCAACGAGTAAGACGTCGACCTGACCGGATCGATCGCGTCGATGAAGACAGCCTCCTGGTTGTCCTTGTCCGCGTAGGTCGCCTCCATCTGGGCCGACAGATCGCCGCCGAGCGAGAATTGCGAGCTTGCCGAAACATAGCGATGCGTCGGGTTGACCGCGCCCACCGTCGAATCGCCGGCCGTGCGGGGCGTGCTGAATTCCTTCGCCCCGAGGATACCGGCCGAAATTTTCAAGCCGCCGCCATCGCCCAGGCCGAACGTCGCTGTGCCGTCGGCGTGGACCTGCCTTTGCGATCCGATCCCGGCGCTGGCGACGGTGTCGTGATCGTTCGAAGCGCTATAGGTGATAATGTTGATGACGCCGCCCGTCGCATTCGAGCCGAACAGCGCGGATGACGCACCTTTGACGACCTCGATCTGGCGAATGTCGTCGACGTTGACGGCCATATTGTCCCACGACATGCGGGAATAATCGTCGTTGAAGACCTGGCGGCCGTCGACCAGGACGAGCAGTCGCGGCTGGTAGGGCTGCTGATAGCCCCGGACGCCGATGTCGAACGCATCGATGCCTTCCTGCAGCACGTTCAGCCCCGGCACGTACATTCCCAGGATTTCAGGGATGCTGCGGCTTCCCGATTGACGGATCTCGTCGGCGGTGATGATCGTCATGTTCGCGGAGACTTCGCTGGCGCGCTGCGGCGTGCCGGTGGCGCTGGTCGTTACAGGTTCGCCGAACAACTGCTCCAGCGAGCCGTAATCCATGCCTTGCGCTGCCGCGGGCGGCACCCACAGGAAAATCGCGGCCGCGCCCGCCAGCATCTCAACTCGCCTGTCTCGAAATTTGCGCGCTTTGTCCGGAGATTTCATTTTCAGCGCCGTTTCACTAGCATGGTGAATATGGGAGAAAATCGCGCGCCAACTTCGTTGGCCAAAGCAGTGTCGAGGACGATCTCGACATGCGGCCTCGTTTGAATCATCAGGACGCAGCACTGCGTGTCGAGGCAGGAGGGATCAGTCGAGATGCTCACGACGTGGCGCATTCTTAAGGCGTCCGGAATCGCCCTGGCCGCCGGCGCCGGCAGCGGCATCAGAAACACGGCATCGAGACGCCCGGCGCCTTTGGCAAGCGCCTCGTCCGGTATGAGAACAGTTCGGATCGTCGCATTCGCCGGTCCCGGCAATGCAGCGAGGCGTCCTGCCGTCTCGCTCGCATCTTCCCGGTTGGCGTCGCCGGGAGAATAGACGATCCCGATGACGATCACGCCGTCGTGCGGCAGGCTGTCGAGGAACCCGATGGCCCGCGTCGCCGCCTGGAGGTCGGCAGCGTCATCCGCCGCCAGCGCCGGCGTGGTCGCTAGGGTGCCGACAAACACGAGACGGAGCAGCGACCTGGCGAACAGATCCCGCCTCATGCTGCCTCGCTGTCACGATGAATCAACACCGCTTGAAATCCTCTGGGCGCTGTTTCGGCCGAACGACCATCTCCACCCGGCGAGGGGTTTAGATCGGTGGCGCTTTAGGGCGCGTAAAGAACGATCGCCATAGGCAATTCTGCTTAGGCGCAAGGGCTGCTCGGGCGCAGCGGCCTGGCGCTCCAACAGGCCGCGAGACTCCCTCCCGTGGGTTTTGCCATCGTGCGCGGCCGCAGCTACGCTCGGCTCCAACCACGCGAGGGGATCGATGGCACGCTCATCGGACTATATCGGCGCAACGGGAATCGGGGTCAGCGACCTGAAGCGTTCGACGGCTTTCTACGAACGGGCGCTCGGCATGAAGGCGGTGCAGGCGTTCAAGCTCGACGACATGGACGAGATCATTCTCAGCCACGAGGGCCGCAATGCCGTCGTGCTGATGCACTACACCGACGGTTCCAATCCCAGCTACAAGAACCTGCCCGTGAAGCTCGTCTTCTACGTTTCCGACGCCAAGGCCGCCGCGGCGCGGATCCGCGCCGAAGGATGCGAGATGACGCGCGAACCGGCGCCGGTCCCGTCCTTCGGCGACGCCCTCGTCGGACTCGGCAAGGATCCCGACGGTTACGTGATCGAGTTGATACAAGCTGCGGCGCAGCGGCAGCCGGCCGACGCCGCCTGACACAGACGCTTGCCGAGCGATGCCCTTCGCCTATTTCGGCAGCGGCGTGCGGTCGACCGGATAGCCGTTCTTCCAGATCCGCTCGATCGACAGCGTGTCGCTGATGGTCTTCGTCGGATCGCCGTCGACCAGGAGCAGGTCGGCGCGATAGCCGGGCGCCACGTGGCCACGATCGCCGAGACGGAAGATCGCGTCGGGCAATGCGGTCGCGGCATGCAGCGCCTGTTCCGGCGTGTACCCGGCCGTGACGAAGATCTGCAGCTCCTCGTGAAGCGACACACCATGCGCCGTCGCCGGGTTCGGCGCGTCGGTTCCTGCAAGGAGCGGAATTCCAGCCTCATGCAGCGCGCGCGTATTGGCGACCGCATTCGCGAAGAACTCGGGCACCGCCTTATTATCCTTCGCGGTCAGCGTCTCCTTCTGCGAGGGCGACAGGTACGGCGCCACGCGCGGGTCGGCGGCAAGCTTCTGCGCAAGATCGAGGCCCGCGGCGCCGGCCCAGACGCTGTCGGTGGTCTCGACGAAAATGCGACGGCGCTTCGCCAGGGCGATGAAATCCGCATCGGCCACCTGGTCCGGGAAGATATGGGCGAGCCCGTCCGTGCCGCATTCGATCGCCTCTCGCGCCGCCCATTCGGCTTGCGCGTGCACGGTCGTCATGCGGCCGTCTTCGTGCGCGGCTCGGATCACGGCGCAGACCTCGTCGCGCGTCAGCGTCGGCAGGCTCCTGTCGGTGTGGTATTCGGACAGGTTCTCGATGAAGATTTTGATGTAGTCCGAGCCCTCGGCCACGCGCGCGTCGACGAATTTCTTCGCGTCTGCGACGTTGTCGAGCGTGGGAATATGCATCTCGGGCGGCACGGCCTGGAGCGGAGCGCCGCCCGCAACGGTTACGCCGAGTCCCGACGCCCAGGTGTCGGCCGCGTTCGTCTTCGCCAGCGACTGGCGCTGTGCCTTCCACTGCCGGAAGTCGTGGAGGATGTCGAACATGTCGAGCTCGGTCGTGACCCCGAACCGCAACGCATCGGCCTGCGCGCCCGGAAAGACGTGGACATGGCTGTCGATGAGACCGGGAAGCAGGGTCTTCCCCGCGCCGTCGATCACGGAAAGGCCGGCCGGAATGGCGACACCCGGGCCGGCCGCCGTGATGCGGCCGTCCTGCACGACGACATTGCTCGTCGCAATGGTCTTGTCGCCGTCGAAGACGCGCACGTCGCGGATGGCGAAGCTGTTCACGCCGGCGCCTGCGGCCGGGACGGCGCACAGCGACACAACGGCAGCGATAAGCCAATGGCGCATGTGCTTGCTCCTGAACGCGTCGACGGCAGGGTGCCGGGCTAGCGGTATGACAACACGCGAACCTGTCGTTTGCCTAGCGCGCTCTACCTTGCGTTGACCGTTGCTTCTTCAGAAATTCCGCGATGACCACCGCTTCGTTGTGCTCCGTGTCGCGGGCGCCGTAGAGAAGCGTCGCATCCTTGCCCCTCGCCAATTTCCTGAGCGACTGCACCGCTTCGGTATTTTCCGACAGCTCGCGAAGGTATCGCGTGCGAAACGCGCTCCAGCGCGCGGGCACGTGGTCGAACCATTTTCGCAATTCCGTCGACGGCCCGATATCCTTCAGCCAGATGTCGATCTTGTCCTTTGAGATCCCGCGCGGCCATAGCCGGTCGACCAGCACGCGCACGCCGTCGGCCGCTTCGGCGGGCTCATAGACACGCTTGATCCAAATCGTCACGGAGCGAACCTCTTGCGCCAAAGGTCACGCACGGACATTCCGCACCTCCCCGAACCGTGACAGGATCGCCGCCCGCAGCGAGACCGCCATGGCGATCATTCGTGCCTACCGGCCCGACGACCTGAATGCAGTATCCCGCATCTGCCTCGCCACCGGCGACGCCGGCAACGACGCGACCGGCCTGTTCGAGGATCCGAAGCTCCTCGGCCATGTCTATGCCGCACCCTATGCGGTGCTCAGCCCCGAAACCGTGTTCGTCGCGGAGGACGCGGACGGTGTCGCAGGTTACATCGTCGGCCCGCTCGACACCCATGCGTTTGAAAAGCGCCTGGAGTCCGAATGGTGGCCGCGGTTGCGCGCGCGCATCCCCGCGCCCTCCGGCACGGTCTCGCCCGCCGTCCGCCGCGACGATCGCATGCGCGCCCTCATCCACCATCCGCCGCGCACGCCGCGCAGAATCACACAAGCCTACCCCTCGAATCTGCACGTCAATCTTCTGCCGCGCCTGCAGGGCCAGGGACTGGGCGCCAAGTTGATCGCCTGTTGGCTGGGCGCCGTGCGCGAGCGGGGATCGGCGGGCGCCCATCTGGGTGTCGGCGAGGCCAATCAGCGGGCCGTCGGTTTCTATCGCGCCTACGGCTTCAAGGAGATCGAACGGACCGGGCCGCCGTACGACGTCATCTTCTTCGGCGTCCGGTTCGCCCCATAACCGTCTTTTCACGGACGGCGAGAGCCGTTACCCTCGCGGCCTCGGGAGAGGCGCCATGCGTCAGCTCATCGGCATTGCCGGACTTGCCGTCGCGGTCCTGACGCTCGTGCTTCAGGTGGCGAGCTATCGCCGCGACCGCAAGTGATGCGCGCCCCGCTCACGCGGCGATTTTCGGCTTCAGGTCATTCGAGAATTTCGTGCTGACCGGCGTGTCGAGGTCGAACGGGCTCTTGAGTCCGAGCCGGTCGCCATGTTCGCGGATCGCGGGGAGGACCTCCTGACCCATCAGCCGGATGCAGGTCCTGGCGTCGGAGTCGCTGACCTTGCCGTCGCTTGCCCATAGCGCAAGGATTCCCGTCTGCATGTTCTCGAGCACGATCTTCAGCTTCTCCACGACCGTCTTCGGCGTGCCGCAGACGATGCCGAGCTCGGCCACCTGCTGCTCGAACGGCGCCGCATAGCCCGTCGCCCATGCGGCCTCGGGACGCCCCGCGACCATCTTCACGAACGTCTGCCGCTGCGACGGCGAGAAGTAGCCGGCGGGATTGCCCCACACCGGATGGGCGACGCCGGTGAACTCGCCGGCCATCCACATGAACTGGCGGGCGTTGGCCAGCGCCTTCTCTTCCGTCTCCGCCACATGGCAGCGCAGCAGATAGCCGCGCTGCTGCGGCCGGACTCATAGCCCACTTCGGCTGCGATCTGGTCGTACATGTCCCACACCCGGCGCGACTGCTCCGCCGAAGTGTTCAGCGCGATGTAGGGGTAGCGGTGGCGCGCGGCGAAGCGAATCGTCTCGGTGCTCACCACGCCGGGGATCCAGATCCGCGGATGCGGCTGCTGCAGCGGCAGCGCCCAGGGATTGACCACGCGATGCTGATAGTGCTCGCCCTCCCAGCGGAACGGTCCGCGTTCCGTCCATGCGCGCACGATCAGGTCGTGCGCTTCCTCGAAGCGCTCGCGGTTGTAGGCGGGGTTCACGCCGGCGGCGAGCTGCTCCGTGCCGCCGCCCCGCACGAAGCCCGACACCAGGCGGCCCTTGGAGATGGAATCGATCATCGCCAGCTCTTCGGCGAGACGGACCGGATTTTCGGCCAGCGGCAGCGGGTTGCCGAGCATGACGAGCTTCACGCGCCTGGTCATGCCGGCGAGAACGGAAGCCATGATGTTGGCTTTCGCCTGCATGCAGAACGGCGCATTGTGGTGCTCGTTGAGCATGATGCCGTCGAAGCCGGCGTCCTCGGCAAGCAGGTAATGCTCGATATACTCGTTGTAGAGCCGGCTCGCCGCGACGGGATCGTAATGGCTGTTGGGAAACATCAGCGCAGTGGCACGGAAGTTGCGGCCCTCCTCCTCGGGGTAGACCGACATCGGCTGCTCGGTGAAATACATGATATGCATGGCGCTCTCCGCTAGGCGGCGACGAAGGACGAGACGAGATGGGCGAGCTCCGCGGGGCGCTCCAGCTCGACGAAGTGCCCGCAATCCTTCACGATCTCGAGCCGCGACAACGGCAACGCGCGCGCATAGGCGTCGCCCGCGCTCAGCGGCACGATCCGGTCGTCGTCGCCCCAGGCTATGAGCGCCGGCACCCGCACATCCGCCAGGAGATGCGGCAGCGTCTGGCTGTACATGTAGGGCTTCCAGGCGATGCGGAACGACATCTCGCGATTGACGTCCCACTGTTCCAGCAGCTCAAGGGGCGGCTCGGCGCCCCACATCCGCTCGAAAACGCTCTTGTCGTGAAGCCCCGCCTTCACATAGGCGATGTAGCTCAGGATCGCCTGGTCGAGGATGAAGCCTTCCGGCGGCTTCACGCCCATCGCGCCCACCAGCACGAGATGCGTGACGTCGCGCGGCGCCATCGTGGCCAGCTCGGCCGCGATCCAGCCGCCGAAGCCGAGGCCGACGAGAGCGTGTTCGCGCAGGTCCAGCGCGGCGAAGAGCTGGCGGTACATGATGGCGACGTCGCGCACGCTGCGCAGCCATTGCGGCCGCTCGGATCTGTTCCAGCCGGGGTGGTGCGGAATGACGACGTCGAAGCGCTCGGCGAGACGGTCGTAGAAATCGAGCCTGTCCTGCGTGCCGATCTCGTGGTGCAGGACGACGAGCGGCGCTCCCTTGCCGCCGCGCGACAGGAACAGCTTCGTTCCGGCGATCTCGACCGTGTGCCCGGTCCAAGCGACCATGCCGTTCCCCCCGACTTCGGATTCTTATTTAGAACCGTTGTTCTATTAAAGCTGGCATGTTCCGGCGAACCGTTCAACCGGCTTTCGCCCGCGCCGTCTTGCTTTGCATAACGTTTGTTATATCGTTTCGCCGGACAAAGCGCCCGCGCAGGCGCTGGGCAATGGGAGAACGCGATGGGAACCGGCTGGCGGCTGAAGCATCTCTATCACACCATCCTCAACGCCAGGGACGTCGACGAGACGGTCGCGTTCTACGAGATGCTCGGCTTCGAGATCGTCAGCGACCGGCGCGACGCGGTGTGGCCCGACGGCAGCGGCGCCTCCTTCGCGCTCGTGCCCAATCCCAAGGGCCGCGGCGTGCTGATGATCCTGCCCTCCGATCCGGACGGACCGATGCTCGACATCATCGAATGGCAGGTGCCCAAGGCGACCTTCGTGCCGCCCTCGCCCACCACGATCCCGCGCGTCATCGCCTTTCGCACGGAGAACGTGCGGGTTGCCCACGAGGCGCTGAGAGCCCGCGGGGTGAAATTCACGACGGACGAGCCGACCTCGATCCCCGCCGCGGGCATCATGGCCTGCGCGGTGGCTTACGATCCCAACGGGAACCTGATCGAGATGATCGAGCTCGAACCGGGCCTGCGCCATTCCAGGATCAAGGACGTGTTCACGCCCGGCCACAAGGGTTGACTCCCGATCGGCTTGGTTCCCCGCACGCTTGGCTGTAGCGTTTGCGCGGGGAAGCAGGACCGGGTGGCTCATGCGATTTGGCGTCTTCTACGAAATGCAATTGCCCAAGCCGTGGGCGCCGGACGACGAGCGCACGCTGTTTCACAACGCGCTCGAACAGGTCGTCCTCGCCGACCGCCTCGGCTACGACTATGCCTGGGAAGTCGAGCATCACTTCCTCGACGAATATTCCCACTCCTCCTCGCCGGAGGTTTTCCTCGGCGCGGCCGCCGGCCTGACGAAGAATATCCGTCTCGGCCACGGCATCCGCCAGGTGATCCCGAATTACAATCATCCCGCGCGCACGGCCGAATGCCTGGCGACGCTCGATCTCATCTCGAACGGCCGCGTCGATTTCGGCATCGGCGAGGGCGCGACGCGGCTCGAGCTCGGCGGCTTCAGGATTCCGGCGCGGGAAAAGCGCGCCATGTCGCTCGAGGCGGGCGAGCAGGTCGCCAACATGATGGCGCTCGATCCCTATCCGGGCTTCGAGGGAAAGTATTTCTCGATGCCCTGCCGCAACGTCCTGCCGAAGCCGGTGCAGAAGCCGCATCCTCCCATGTGGCTGGCCTGCACCAACCGCGACACGATCAAGGTCGCGGCCTCGCTGGGGCTTGGCGCGCTCGCCTTCTCCTTCGTCGATCCGGACGAGGCACGCGCGTGGTCGGAGATCTATTACGGCATCGTCAAGTCGGACCGGTGCGTCCCCCTCGGCCACACGGTCAACGCCAATATCGCCATGGTCTCGTCCTTCTCGCTCCACGAGGATCGCGCCGAGGCCATCCGGCGCGGCAGCGAGGGCTTCGAGTTCTTCGGCTATGCGCTCAACGCCCTGGTCGCGCACGACACGGTTCCCGGCCGCACCGATCTGTGGGGCGAGTACCTGCGCAAGCGCGGCGACAAGACGGAGGCGCTGGTCGCCGCGTCTTCCGGCGATGCCGCGCGCAGCTCGGGCATCGGCACGCCCGACGACATGCGCCGGCACCTTCGCGACATGCAGGAGGCAGGCGTCGACCAGGTCATCTTCCTGCAGCAGGCCGGCCGCAACCGGCATGAGCATATCTGCGAGTCGCTGCAATTGTTCGCCGACCGGATCATGCCGGAATTCCGGTCGGATCTGGCGGCACGCGAAGCGAAGAAGCGCGAGGCGCTCGCGCCCTTCGTCGCAGCGGCTCTCAAGCGCAAGACATGGATGCGCCCGCTGGCCAATTCCGAAATTCCCGTCGTGCAGGCGTCGGTGAAAGCGGCGCAGGTCGGCGGCCGGGTTTAGCGCAAACGCGGTCTCGACGGACCCCGCCCGCCGTCAGGGATGGGCGACGCGCGAGACGATGAGCAAGATCGTGGCGGCGCGAAGGGGATAGCCGTCGGCGTCGGCTTCGAACAGCACCACATCGTTGACGCCCAGCGGCGCGAGCGACGCGAGCAGCGCGGCCCGAAACGGTGCCAGATCGGCGCAATCGGCCTCGCCACCCGGCCTGGGCTCGACCACGACCAGCGCGACCTTTACGTCGTGTAGGGCGCAGTGCTTGCGCCTTTCGTCCGGCGCGAGCCTGGCGGCCTCGGCGACATGGGCGATCCACCCCGCCAGCTCGGCAGGCAGCTCGCCATCGGCAAGAGGGGCCGTGATCAGCAAGACGTCCGCGCTGCGGATCTCCTGGAGCATCACATCGAGGAGGACGACGGCCTTCCATTGCGCCGCAGTACGGCGCGCGACGGGCGTGCGCAGCGCGGTCGCCACTACGGACCCGATCGGGGGAATTGCGCCGGGCGAAAGGTGGCGCTCCCGCACCACGAGTCCGGGATCGGTCCGTCTCATCGTGCCGATGACATCGCCGGTCGTCCGGCGCAGATTGGTGCCGGTCGTCTCGGAATTGCAGGTGACCAGAAGCACGTTGGTCATTTGCGCTCTGCCTTTGCGCCCGCCCGGGCGCATATCGCCAAGCCGGGACTATGCGCGCACGGGCCTTCACAGGTTCTGAACCGCCTATTCAGGACTTGTTCACAGTCGTGACCGAAACGTGACTTCGGTCACGCGGCGTCGTGGAAAACGAGGCCCAGCGTGAAGCGCTCGCCACCGAGCACGGGGCTGACCCCGTGGCGGATTGTCGTACGTAGAACTCCGCGCGCGCCCCTGGCCGGCCGGTAGCGAGTCGTGATCGCCACCGCCTCGCCTTGCGCGAGGCGAAGCGCGCGGCCGGCGGACTGGGCCCGCGGGCGCTGCTCGACAAGCAAGAGCTCGCCGCCGGAATATTCGCGCCCGGGCTCGCTCAGCGCGACGATCACCTGAAACGGGAAAACGATCGGGCCGTAGAGGTCCTGATGCAGGCAGTTGAAGTCGCCTTCCCGATAGCGCAGCAGAAGCGGGGTGGGACGCGTCTGGCCGGCGGCATGGCAGGTCTCTATGAATTCCGCGAGTGTCGCGGGATAGTCGCACTCTATCTTCAGCGCGGCCATCCAGTCGCGCGCGGCAGGCGCCAGCTGTGCATAAAATCGCTCGCGCAGGCCGGCAACGGGAGCCGGCAGCGGATAGGAGAAGTATTTGTATTCGCCCTGCCCGAAGCGATAGCGCGCCATCTCGATCCGATTGCGGAAGCGCGACGCGTCGTCGTAGTCCGCGCGCAGGTCTTCGCACGCCTCGCGCGTGAGGGCCTCGCCGAGTTCGCGCGAAACCTTGCGACCAGAGGTTGGCGACTTCGGCGGGATGCGAATTCCGTCATGTCGCGAAGATGACCCTCCCCGCGCAACCGATCCACCCGCTTCTTGCCGTCGCGCTGCACCGATCAAAAAGCGCGCGGCGAGGTCGAGCCGGTTTTTCACACCCCCTTTGGAGATGAAACTCTCCGGTCCTCTCGTGATCGAGGGTTAAGAGGCAATGGGCGCCTGCCCCAACTTTGAGCAGCGTGGCGCGTTTCCATTCGCGCATGTGCCTACGGACTCTTCGTGCTTCAATCGGCCGCCGGAGAATGTGCGATTTCGCCGCCAGGAATCGCGCCTTCGCATGTCATAAAGGCTTCACGGCATTGCGTGATGTATTGCAGTATCCATTCGAAGCAACGCCGTGAAGCGACACCATGAGCATTGCCCATGACCAACACTGACACTTCCCGCGCCGGCGGCATGCCTGCCGACGACACGTCCGACCAGGACGCAACGCTTCGCAGCGAGATGGACGGCGCGTCCGACCGGATCAGCGACGCGAAAGAGTACAAGAGAATGGGCGTCGTCCTCACCGACGAGACGCTCAAATGCCGCTGCGGCCACGAGGTCAAGCTGGTCGGCTCGTGGCGCGTCATGCGCGGAACCGATATCCGCTGCGTCGCCTGCGGCCTGCCGCTCATCGTGTTCGGGCCGACCGTGATCAGCGTCGAGCAGCAGCGCGATTCGGTGATCCACATGCTGCGGAAGCTCGTCTCGCCGGGCCTCAGCCTGCGTTCCATGTTCCGCAACCGGAACGAGGCCGCCGCCGCTCTCATCGACCGAATCGGCGAGGAGAAGAAGCGCCCTTATACGCTGGAGCTTCACCGGCGGACCTGACGCGATCCATGGGATGTGTGAATCTGCCAGCCTCGAGGGACCCTCAAGGGGAGGGTTGCCTGACCTCAATGCACCAGCGATCGCAGCGACGCCGCGACGGCTGTGAGCGCCGTTGCGATGCTGCCGAGCACGAACAGCATGCGCAGGGCGCCGCGGCCGGCCGCGAACGCTTCGGTGAGGGCGTCGACCTTCGCCTCGAGCCTCGCGATGCGTTCCAGGATGTCGTCGTAGGTGGCGCTGTGCTCAACCATGCCCTGCCCCGCATTGTGTGTGGATCCAGCCTGCCAGATCGTGACGGCGCTGTGCCTGCTCCGCCCCCCAGCCGAGGAGGGCATCGGACCACGCCACCCAGTCCTCGCCGGCGGCGAAGACGGGCGGCGGCAGGTCGTCGGCGAGACGCGCCGGCGGCTCAGGGCAAGCGAGTTGCGCCTGCAGCTTGTCCAAACCCGGTGAGCTTTGCGAGGGCGTCGTTGCGCAGCCTGCGGTCTGCGTCGCCAGGAGCGCAATGAGCATCAGTTGTGGCCGTCGCATGGTGTCCTTCCTTTTCGATCGTTTCGATGATGTCGGTTTTGTTCGCCTGCCAGGCCGTGAGCGCGCGGTCGGCACTGTCGCGCGCGGCATTCGCGGCCGAGAGCTGGGCGGCGAGCGCGCTGGCGCGGCCGTCGTCGCTCGCCACGCGCGTTTCGAGCCCGGGCACCAGGGCCGCGTCGGCTTCAAGCGCCCGGTAGTGGATATACAGAGCGCCGATCGCCAGGACGGCCGCAAGCGCGCCGCCGAGCTTGAGCCAGGTGAGGATGTCGGAAGGCCACATCAGCTTTGTCCTTTCTGCTTGACCAGGCGCCCGGCGATGCCGAGCACGAGCAGCGCGATGGCGACGCCGTGCGGCAGCCATCGCGGCAAGGCGTGGCGCAGTTCGTCGGGCACGCCCTCCCAGGCGGCGAGCACGACGGCGGACGCCGCCATGCTCTGCACCGAGAACCAGCGCCACGCCATCTTCCATTCGTCGACGAGGGTCATTGCGCCACCGCCTTGACGACGATGCCCGCGACGAACGCCGCCACCGGTGACATAGCCCCAGTATCGTTCGCCCCAGCCGAGCTCGGTTGCGAGCGCGACAGCGAGCCTGGCGCGGAGCTCGGCAAGCTCGGTCTTCAGCGCGGCCTCGAGCGAGGCGATGCGGTCTTCGATGTTCATGAAGTCGTAGTCCTCCACTTGCAGTTGGGCGCCACCGTCATTGATGGCGCCGACGAGAATTGGGTAGATGCGGGCGTACGCGGCTTTCGACCACGCGGCCTGCCAGTGACCGTCGGGCGACGCGTCGGGCGCGATCATCGCCGACGCCGGCGCCACGCAGCCGAGCAGCTGCTCGACCGTGTTGGCGATGTGAAACTCGATGAAGTCGCGGCCCGGCACCGACGCGATCTGCACGATGCCCCGGTGGAACGCGCCGAAGCGGACGCGATAGCGCGCATCGAGGCCGCCTTCGTGGCGCAACAGAAGCGGATAGGTGCCGGGCGGAATCCGCGGATGGGTTGCGTTGCCCGGCCCGCGCTCCAGGCACGGACAAAGCACGCTGCCGTCCTCGCCCAGCCATTCGCTGCGCGTGGAATCGCTGTCGCTCGCGCGGCGCGCGAGCGTGAAGGTGTGCATGGGAGGGTTTCCTTGGTTGTTGCTGTTGCCGTCAGGCGCCGAGCGACCCTCCCCTTGAGGGAGGGTTGAAAAATCGTCGAGCGCAGCGAGAGGATTTTTCGGCGGGGGGCACGCCACGAACGCTTGTGGCTTCCCCCTCCCCGAAGCGCTTTGCGCTTCGACCCTCCCTCAAGGGGAGGGTTGTCTCAGTTTAAATTTTAGATCAGGTGTGCGGCCCGAAAGCCTTCAAAAGTCGCGATCCAAGGTACTCTCGGAATTGCGAGATCGTCTATGTAATGGCCCTCATCACCGACGAAGACAGGCCGCAGCGTCTTCGAATTTTCGAGCACCTGCCGTTTGGTCCTGCTTACATGTCTTGGCTGGCGAAGGAATGGATGACCATTCGCTGTTTATTGGCGAAGAGGATTTAGACGAGTGCAAATTTTTGACTGATCGAAACGGTACCGAGTTCCCGACTATTCGAGACCTCGCGGCGGTGAGGCGCGCGTTGCGGGCGGTCGCTCCGTATCAGCGATGGGTCGCATGAGCCGCGCCCGGTGGTATCGCGCGAGCGTGTTCACGATCACGCCGGGATGCGTCGTATCGGGAAACTCGTGGATGGTGTTGTCGTTGGCCAGTACGCGGATCGTCATTGCAGTTCGACTCCTTGTTCGTCGTATTGGAAGGGCCCTTGCATCGCCGGCGGGACACCCGCCGGCGCGGCCGGAAGATCGGCTGGGTCGGCCGGCACCATTCCGCGCCGGGCCGCCAGTCTCCGCGCAATCACCTGAGGGTCGGCGGGTCCGCCGGGGATCGGTTCGAGCGCATTGCCTCCGCCCCACTGATAGCCGCGCGGCGGGCGCGCGCCGCCCTTGTAGAGAACGGTGGCAGACTGGGTGAGCGGGTCGACTCCGACGATGTTGCCGTTCGGCGTCGCCATGAGTTGAGATGCGACCAAACTGGGATCTCCGCCGGCGGCAATCCAGCCGGCGCGCGCTTTCTGGATCGCCGACGGATCGCCGGATTGCATGGCCTGGGCGAGCGTTTGCCGCGCGCGCGCCTGGTTCGCCATCAATCCCCTGTTCTGGAATTGCGTCAGCATCGCGCCGCCATCGGGCCGGCCGCTGGCCGAGGCGCCCGCGTCCTGCAACGCGGCGCCGATGAGGCCGAGATTGTTGGTGCCGTAGCTTGGGCCGGGCGGCGTGCCTTGCGGCGCGGCGAGGCCGCCCATCGAGGAAGGCGCCGAACTCAGCCAGTCGAAGATACTTGTCATGGTCTCACCTCAAAAAAGAGCGGCGGTCTGCGCCGCGGTTCCGAGCACGCCCAGGATTCCGCCCAGCGGGTTCTGGCTCGTGTTCTGCGTCGTCGTCTGCTGCATCGGGATCAGCCCGAGCGCGGCATTGCGCAGCTGCTGTTGCTGCACCGGGTAGTTCCACTGGTTCAGGAATTGCTGGTACGCGGCCTGGTCCACCGATTGCTGCTGTTGCTGCTGCGTCGCGCCGACCGTGTTGAGCGCATTGGCGTTCGTCAGCGCCTGCTGCAGCTGCGCGTTCGACAAACCGCCAAGGGTGCTGGCGGCGTTCAGGTTCAGGCCCTGCGACGCAAGCCCCGCATTCATGTTGGCCTGCGAGGCGTAAAGCGCGTTGCCGGCGTTGGCCTGCGAGGCGCCGAGGCCGTAGCCCGCGTTCGCCTGCGACGCCGAGAGTCCCGCGCTCTGGTTGGCCTGCGCCGCCTGGAGCTGGCGGTTGATGTCCGACGTCGCCGCGGTCTGCGCCTGCGAGAAATTCTGCGAATTGAGATTGGCGAGCGTGCTCGCCGTGTCCTGGTCGTAATACTGGTTGGTGAGCGCATTGGCGACGCCGGAACGGGAGCCGCCGAACGCATTCTCGGCCGTCGCCTGCTGGTTCGTCGCGTTCTGCGCCATGCCGCGGGCTTGATTGAGTTGATTCAGGGTCGCGTTGACGACGTCGCCCTGGTACGGGTTCAGGTAAGGCGACAGATCGGTGTTCGCGAGCTGGCCCGCGCTCACCTGCGGCGCGCTCACCTGCGAGGTGGCGACCGGCGTCGTCGCCGCGCTTTGCGGCGTGTAGCCGAGCACGCCCTGCGCGCCCGAGATCGCATCGTTCAGCGCGGCGCCGCCGACATTGCCGGTGGCGATGTTGCCGAGAATGCCCTGCGCCTGCGTCTGCGCGGCGTTGAAGGGCGCGACCAGCTGGCCCGTATAGGGCTGATAGGGCCGGTTCGCGACGCCCGAGGCCGTGTTGTAGTTCTGCTGGTACAACGCCATCAACTGCGGATCGACGGTGTTCGTCGTCGTGGTCTTGCTGCCGCCGCTCATTGTTCGAGATCCTTCACCATCACGAGCCAGCCGAAGCGGTAGCCCCGGCGCTCGCACACGCGCTGCCATCCCTTGCGCCCCGTTCCCATGATGAGGTCGCAGCCATTGGCGCGCGCGTAGGCGCACATGGCGGGTTCCATGCGATCGATCAGTTCGTCCAGATCGCCGCCGCCATGCACGACGGTCAACGCCTTGCGCTGGGCATAGACGCCAACCTCGGTGATCGCGGCCGCGGCATCGCCGGGCCAGAACTGGTATCTGCCTTCGGCGATGAGGCGTTCGACATCGGCGATGGTCTCGAAGCCGGGAGAACGTGCGAGCGCCGCTTCGATAAAGGGGCGGCATCGCACCCATTCCTGGGTGACGTGTGGTTCGGTCATGATGGAGCCTGTTGTTGCGTTGCTGGTTCACGCGGAGACGCGGAGGCGCGGAGGAGAAAACATCGCGCCCGTGCGCACCAAAAAAATCTCGGTGTCATGGCCCGCGAATGCGGGCCACGCAGTTGAGGTCAGCACGATGTGCAAAGTGAGGCTTTGGACCTGATTAGGCTTGCACCGACTGAGAGGTCATCACCGGGGTGGCCCGCATTGGCAGGCCATGACACCCAGTGTTGAGGCACGCCTGCGCACCTTGTTATCCGCGCCTCCGCGGCTCCGCGTGAAATACTTCTTTCTGCTAAACCGCCGTCGCTGAGAGCGTTCCGCTGTTGCTGACCGTCACGCTCCAGCGGCTTCCGTTGGGCGCCGTGAGAATGAGCCTCCGTTTGCCGCCGACGTCGACGTCCTGTGTCTTCTTCATGTTCGCCTTGTCCTCGCGTTCGAGCGCGGCGCGCATCTGCGCTTCGTTGCCGGCATCGTAGCACGGGCCGGGCGCCGGAAGGCCGAGGCTCATCGTTCGCCTCCGGCGATCACGTCGAGCCTTGGCGTGCCCACGCGCCAGTCGGCGAGGTTGGCGCCGTCGAAGCGGATTTTCACCTGCCGCGCCTCGAAGCGGACATCCGTGCGCATCGACAGCGTATAGGGCCCGACGACCGCCTCCGTGTCGTCCGGCTCGAACTTGATCTTGAACGTCGCGGTGACGTCGCCGACCGTTTTGTCGTCGGGGATCAGCCATTGCGCCGAGAGGACGTTGTCGCCATTGCCGAGCTCGAGCGGTCCGCCCTCGAGGAACGGCACCGCGCCGCCATAGTCGAAGCCGACCTCGTGATCGTAGACGTTCCCGCTCGCATCGAGCAGCAGCGGATAGAGGAACACGCCGCGGTCGACGCCGCAGAGCCGCGACAGCGCGCCGATGGTCCAGTGGTTCTCGCGGAAATTCCAGGTGACGTAACTGTCGTTCTCCGTCGCCGCGGCGCTCGGATAGAACCAGGTCACCTCGCCGAAGGCCGAGTTCACCACGCATGTCACCTTGGAGATCTGCAGCGTGTTGAGGTTGGTGAAGACGTAGTCCGCGACCTCGCAGGGCAGCGGAGCGACGAAGCCGTTGTAGAGCCAGAAGCCCGAGCGCCCCATCCACGCGGCGCGCGCGTCGATGACGGCGGCGCAATTCTGCGAGATCGCGCCGCAGGAATCGGCGAGCTTGGCGAAGCCGTAGACGAACTGGTCGGCGGTATAGGTTGCAAGATGCACGTCGAGATCGGTCCACAACAGCGTGCCGCCGCGGATGCGCTTGCCCAGCATCAGCCGTCCGTTGGTCTGCAGGGCGAAATCGCCGGCCTGGTTGGTGGCGGCCGCCGTCCACACCGTATCGTTCTCCTGGTCGCTCCAGGCCACGGCGCGCGGATTGTTGTTGGCGCCGAGCGCCATCAGGATGCGCTCCTGCGTCACCACGATGGCGCGCGCGGCCGGTGCATTCGCGACTGGCGCGGCCACGATCGAAGTGTCGAGCGACCATTCGTAGATCTTGCCGTCATCGGCCATGCAGCCGACGAGATCCTGGCCCCAGGTGTCGAGCGACCACACGCTTGCGTCCTGCACCAATGCGGTGTCCGGTCGCGGCGTGCCATAGGCGCTGGCGCCGTAATCGTCCGCGCCGTAGCCGCCACCCGGTACCGCATCCGGCCGTCCGGCGGTGAATCCCGCCGGCGTGATGTCGGTGAGCGCGCCGCCGCGCGACATTGCGTAAAGCTTCGCATGCGTGCCGATCCCGGCCCAGGTGGTCTCGGTGTTGTCGTTCCAGGTGACGATGGCGCGCGCCGCACCGGTCACGGCCGACGTCGAATGCACGGTCCAGCCGCCGACGGGACGGATCGAGCCCTCGTAAAAGCGCACGAGGCTCGCGGCGTAATATCGGCCCTTGGACTGATACTCCGTGCCGTTGCGCCAGATGCCGGGCGGCAGGCTGAGAGGGATGCGCATTGGAACCTACCGTGCGGCGACGATGACGAGCTGCCAGTCGGCATAGGCGATGCTGACATTCGAGCCGCCCGATTTCTGCGCGATGGCGACGGTCGAGCTGTCGATCGCGTAGCCGACGCTGCTTGCATTCGCCCAGACGGCGAAGCCGTGCAGCCCCATCGGCGGAACGACGATGTCGCCCGCGCTGTAGCCGAGATTGGCCGACACGCATTGCAGATAGGCGCCGAGCTGCGTCGGCACGCCGCCGAGGCCGTGCGCGGCAGAACCCGACCCGCTCGTGGTCAGGCCGCCGAAGCTCACGGTGGCAATGTTTGCGATCGCGAGCGAGCCGAGGCCGAGATTGCTCCGCGCCGCGGACGCGCTCGCGACATCCGACAGGTTCGACGCTTTCTGCAGACTCGCCGATTGCGCTGCCGAAGCCGCGCCCGCGGCGTCGAAGCTGCCCGCACTCTGCGTCGCCGCCGAGCCGAGGCCGAGATTGGATCGCGCGCTCGCCGCGTTGCCGAGGTCCGACAGGTTGTTCGACGGCTGCAGAAACGCGCCGGTGCTCTGCGTCGCCGCGCTGCCGAGGCCGAGATTGCCGCGCGCGGTCGCGGCGTTCGCCAGGTCGGAAAGGTTCGAAGAGATCTGCAGGCTGGCCGCCTGTGCGTTCGCGGCCGCGCCGGCCGCATCGAAGCTTGCCGCGTTCTGCGTGGCAGCCGAGCCCAGGCCGAGATTGCCGCGCGCGGCGGCAGCGCTCGCGAGATCGGAGAGATTGCTGGCCGTCTGGCATACCGCGGAGGATGCGAGCACGGCCGCGCTGCCGAGTCCGAGATTGCTCCGCGCCGTCGCGGCATTGGCGAGATCGGACAAGTTCGCGGATTTGGCGCAGGCGGCGTTGGCAATGCCGGACACGGAGAACAGCGTCGAGTCGACGCCGTCGAGGTCGGCGTTGAGCTTCGTCCCCCAGGTGTCGGCGGAGGCGCCCACCTGCGGCTTGGTCCAGTTGTAGTTGGTCGTGAACGTATCGGGCATGGGGTTTGTCCTGTGAGTGCAACGTGAAGAGATGCGACCCTCTCCGCGAGGGGAGGCGCAGCGACGTCACCACCATCGCTCAGACGATGATTCCGGATTGCGGCGCGAGATTTGCCGCCAGCGTCTCGACGATGTCGGCGGACTGGATGTCGGAAAGCACCTGGTCGAAGGCCTGCGCCCACATCGCCACGCGGGCGTCGTGCTTGAGCCAGGGGGCCGATTGCAGCAGGGCGCCGTAAAGGTAGGCATCCGGGTGGGAGGCCAGCACCCAATTGGCGGTATTGGCGTCCGAGAGCGCCGGAATGCGCTGCCTATATATAAGTGTCGCCGCGTAGGGCTGGTCGGGGACCCGGAACAGCTGGAACTGACCGCCCACCACGGAATAGGCGAAGGGCTTGCCCGTCGTGGCCCCGGCCGCGCGGCGGTCCCAGAGCTGGGCGATCCCGTCGGGCGTCTTGAAGGCCAGCTCGCGCGCCGGATCGGACTGCAGGCGCAGCGAGATCGCGCCCGCGAAATCGGCCGGAACGTCGACGAGCTCCGTGTCGAGGGTGAACGACGCGTCGATCGCGGTCTTGAGGCGCGCGGTGAGGCGCCGGTTCATCTGCGCTTCGGCGAGCTGAATGAAGGTCGGAATGCGCGCAGCGACGTCACTGCGATTCCACAGCCAGCTTTGCAGCTCGGCCTGGAGGGAGGCGTAGTCGGTGATCATGGGGGTCTCACTAATATTCGGGCGGCGCGCCCCCTCCACCGCCTGCGGGGGAGGATTGTCGAAGCTCAGCAATCCTCCCCCGCTTGCGGGGGACGTGTCGCGAGCCCCCGCGACCGCGCGAAGCGCGGCGCAAGGATAGACTTCGCGATGCGACGGAGGGGGAAGACGATGCGGAATCGAATCCGCTCGCTGGTGCGATGGGTTATCTTGGAGATCCGTATCGCGTGGCCGGGGAATAGCTGATGGCGGGTTCGAAATCGAATTATCCGAACCCGCCGCCAGAAGCCACAGCAGCCCGCTGAACAGAATCGGACAGTGCCATTTCGATGTGCCTTCCGGTATCAGGATTATTCCTTAGCCGCGCCGTCAAATCCTTCCCGGTGCGGTCCGCAGCCAGGCGTAGTCCGACGAGTTCAGCTTCTGCTTCAGCTTGTCGGCACACGCCGGATCGAAGGCGTACCAGCCTTCCTCGTTCAGCCATTTGAGCACGAGGATGAGGGGGATCGACGCCGCGCGCCGCAGCTCGCGCGAGGGCGTGTAGCCGTCATTGTGCGTGGCCGCCTTCTTGTTGCGTTCGAGGATGGGTTGCGCGTCCTGCAGCGACACGACTTCGTAATCGTCGCCGCCGGTCGGGCGCCAGTAATGGCGCACGCCGGCGGACGAGGCGAAGAGCGGCCGCATCACAGGATCTCGACGAAGCCCCGAAGCTCCAGCGCGCGCGCTATCGTCTCGGGCGCCGCGATGACCGCGCCTTTGGGATGCTTGGTGAATTGCTGGGTGAGCGGATCGAATTCGCCGGTGAAGACGCGTCCGTCGCCGTTGGGAAGGATGCGGATGGTGACGTGGCCGGCGGGAAGGTCGGTGGATTCGTTGGTACGGGGCATGGGGTGTCCTTTGTTGTGTTGGGAGTTCGGAGGCGCTGCCCCCTCACCTGCTACGCGTTCTGCATCGGCTGCTTCGCGTGGCATCCCTCTCCCACGAGGGGAGAGGGGGGAACCTCGCGCTGCACGTCGTTCCGTTTTCGGAATTCAGCGCGCCGTTCCCCTCCCCTTGTGAGAGAGGGGATGAAGCACTCGCTGTCGATGAAGAACACGGATCCGGGTGAGGGGTTCTACGTCAGAGCAGGTCTCTCACCGCGCCGTGGGCCTTCTGGTTCTTCACCACCAGGCATTTCTCGCCGGTGAGGAGGAAGCGTTCGGAGTCGCCGGTTTTCGCCAGCGGCTCCGCGGCCCAGCCGCGCAGCGTGCCGACGGCGACCATCTCCGGATCGACGAGGCAGCAATCGCGGCCGAGCCCGTAGGCATGCGGGATCAGCGCGAGATTGCCGAAGTCCGACACATAGACGTCGGCCGCCCCGATGATCGTCGCCATCGCATCGCCCGGCGCATCCTTGCGGATCGAGGCGATGCCGGTGAAGGCCGAGAACGCCTGCTTGTGCGCCGGCCCGACATAGGCCTGCTTCGGCTTGCCGCCGTTGCCGAAGCACGACGACAGCACCTGCTTCACCAGCGCCTCGGTGAAGGTGCGCTGCGTGCCGTTCGTCGCTGCCGTGACGATGCCGCCGGCGAAGCCGCCGTCGGTGCCGCCGGGGCCGTCGGTTGTGTTGAGGTTCAGCCAGGCGAGGAAGCCGCCCGTGCCGCGCGGCGTCGCGCCGGACTCCGCGTTGGAGGCGTAATTGCCGATGATGCGCTTCTCGAAATCGCGCTTGGCTTCGATGCCCTTCAGCACCTTCTGCCGGTTCATCTCGGACTTGCGGCCGGCCTTGTCGACGATCTCTTCGGTGCCCGACACACCGCCCGTCTTGCGCACGATCTGGCAGTAATTGCCCACGCGGCTCGTCAGGTTGGGCGCATCGAGCGTCGCGATGTCGTCGCCTTCGAGCTGGGCATTGGCGGCGTTCGGCGTGGCCAGCGTTTCGGTCTGCCACTCGTGGTACACGGCCTTGGCCGTGACCTTGCCGATGTTGCTGGTGAAGGGCGTGTCTTCGGGCGCGACGCGATAGATCACGTCTTCCAGATCTTCCCGGTTGCCGACGCTGACGAGCGTGGTGGTGGTGTTGGTGGGCGATGCCATGTGTTTATCCTTTTGCGTTGAGCAGCGCGACCGCGTCGTCGACCCGGCCCGTAGACCGGAGCCTTTTCATCGCGTCGTCGGCGGAACGCTGCGTGGGGGAGCGCATGGGCGACGCCGTCGGCCTCACGGCCGGGCGTGCCTGCTGCGCGGGTTGCTTTTTTGCGAGCGCCGATGCCTTCGCCTGCGCCTGGCGCCATCGCATGGCGTCGTACGCAATCGCGGCCTCGTCGGCGCTCATCTGCTGGATGCGGTCGGCCGGAAAACCGAGGCCGAGGAGAAAGCTCCCGAGCGCGCGCTTGCGCTCGCCGCCATGCGTCTCGTCGGCGAGCTCCGGCGCCGCCGTCTTGAGCTTCTCGCTCTCCGCGGCGACGAAATTGCGGAACTGCTCCTCGCGTGCCGCGTGCTGCAACGCCTGGAGCTGGACCATCGAGTCGCGCTCTTTCTCGAATTGCGCCTTCAGCTTGAACGCCTCTTCCGCACCCACCTGGTCGGGCAACGTGGACCAGTCGATATTGGCCCAGCGGTTCTGGAACAGGTTCGCGATGTCGGGCGCCAGCTTGTCGAGATTGGCGAGACGCTTTCCGATCTCCGCACCGTCGGCCTCCGCGCGCTTGCGCGCGTCGGCGGCTTCCTGCTTGGCCCGCGACGTGACGCGCTCGCGCATGTCCTCCTGCGCAAACACGACGGCTTGCAGCTCGGGAGGAAGGGCGGCGAAACGCGCCTTGGCGTCCTTGGACCACCAGCGCGGCGCTTCGAGCCGGGCGGATTCCGGTTCGTCGCTCTGTTCCGCGCTGTCGTCATCGGCATCGCCGGGCTCGGCGCTGTCGCGCTCCGCCTCGCTGCCGGGTTCATCTTCGACCGCAGGCGCGGCCGGAATTTCGTCTGTCGCGCCGGGCTCGGGCGCTTGCGTGTCGTCCTTCTCGCGCGGCCCGGTGCCGAGAAGGCCGGCGGCCGCGTCGATGGACAATGGGGTGGCGTCTGGCGCGGTTGCGTCAGGGGTCATGTTTGGTTCTCCGTTTGGTGAGAAGAAAAAGTGAATTACGCGGAGACGCGGAGACGCGGAGAAAATCCGCGCTCAACAACTCGCTGTCATCCCCGGCCGAGCGCGAAGCGCGAGGGGAAGGGGACCAGAATTTCGAGCACCGCGGTGCTTCCAATCCTGGGTCCCCTTTCCTCGCGTCGCGTGCTTCGCACGCAACGCTCGCCGGGGATGACAACTGATTTTATGTGTCAAAAGTCTGAGCATCTCCGCGTCACCGCGGCTCCGCGTGGTAAAACTTTGTAGTCAAAAACTCGCTCGCCATGGCCCGCAACTGCGGGCCACCCGAGGTGAGGTTCGCACGCTGAAAAAATTGGGCAGTGTCTCCGTTTGAAATTGGCCCCGTTGACTAGGCCGGTCCGGGGCGCCCATGCTTGGCGGCAATCATGGGGCCGTGATGGAAGACAAGCCTTTGGTGTCAGCGAGTTTCCTTCGTTGGTCACTCGTGTTTTGGATTGCACTGGCCTGCGCCTTTGTAGTCCTGTTCAACTATCAGGCCGCGCTGCCGAGAATTCTGGGGTTCCCGTTGCCCGACGTGATTGCAGCGGCGCTGATCGCGGCCGATCTGGATCGCTGCCTGGGTATATGCTGCGATGAAAAGGAGACCGCGTGCAACTGGCGTATCGGCACTGGCGTACGTTGCGTTTGTTGTCGCTTGGTTGGCTTTCAATATCTATTTGCACCGGATCGAGAGCGCTAGCCCCAGCGCCCCGAACTTCACAACCGGACAGACGGTTCCGGTTCATTCGAAGAGGGCGGACTTGACCATGCTATATGCGTCCCTCCGACGCCAGAGATGGAGGCCTATACGGGGTATGGGATTTTGGGGATTGGCTTGGGTACGGCGCTGATCTCGCTATTTCTAAAATGGCGTCAAAATTCAAAACGACCTGCCACCGGGCCATGACATCGGAGGGCTACGTGCCACCCCTCGCCACCTGCTCCGCCGCGTCTCTCGCCGCGGCCTCGATCCGGCCGCTGTCGATCACCAGCCGCATCGCCGCGCGCACCGCGTCGAGCGACTGCACCGCGTGGTACAGCCGTTCGCGTTCCTCGCTCCCGCTGAGCGGGATCGAACAGGCGTTTCACCATCGCCGAGCGCACGGCGGCGAAGGCGGTTTCGGTTTCGGCGAGCTCGTGCGCGGCGCGTTCGCCACGCGAAATCGCATCGGCGCTCATATCGCACCGCCGTTCAGCGACACTGCCGGCGCGGCACGGGTGGCAGCGTTCCATGTCCGGACCGGACCCCAGCGCGTTGGCCAGGTCGACCTTGGCGCGGCTGTCGATGTCGTAGCGTTTGAGCGCCAGCTCACCCTCGATCTGCGCCCGCTTGAGCGCGGCTTCGGTGTCGATCAGCTTCGCTTTGTTGGCCGCGTCCATGGCGAATTTCTGCGTCTCGCGCTGGTGCTCGAGCTGCGCCTTCACAGCTCGGGCGGTTGCGGCGGCGCGGGCGGGCGCGGCGCGTTGGGATCGGACGGGTTGGTCAGGAAGCGCTCCGGCGCCTTGATGCCGAGCTTGCCGAAGATGTAGCTCGCCATGGCATAGACGTTGGCTTCGGTGACGATCGGCCCCTGCGCCCCGCCCTGCCCGGCCACGATCTGCTGCAGGATCGTCGAGGCCTGCGTCGCCATGGCGAGATCGTGCGCCTGGCCCGAGGCGCCCAGCCCGATCTCGATCGTCATCTCGTTGCGCTGCCCCAGGTCGTGGGGTCGACCGGCAGCCGATTGCCCGCGATCGCGCATAGCGCGCGGCCGTGCAGTTCTCGCGGATGAGCGCATGCACGCCCAGGAACAGGTCCTTGATCCGGACTCCGCGAAGATGCGCGCGATCAGGCGCACGCGTTTCTGCGCGGCATTTATCAGCGCCATCGCGCCGGTGGCGAAATCGTGCAGCGTGTCGGGGTTCAGCCCCTGGGCGTTGCGCACGATGCCGGTGCGGCTCTCCGCGACGGTCGCGAAATATTCCAGCGCGCCGAAGGCATCGAAGGCGAGCGCACCGCTCGATACGGGCCGGACCGCCGCGCCCGTCTTCGAGCGGATCGGCACGCCGGGCTCGTTGCGCAGCAGGTCGGAGATCGTGTATTCGCCCGCCTGGTCGGTCGACACCTCGACGCGCTGGTTGAGCGCGAAATGCCCGAGTTCCAGGACCATGCGGGTGAGCGCGGTCTTGATGCGCTGGACCTCGAGCAGGAGATCGGCGAGCGAGCGGCCGTACAGGGGTGCGTCACCGGATAGGGCGTGATCGCGGCGAACATCACGCGGTTCAGCTTCTCCGTCTCGATCAATCTGGTCTCGTCGGCCGAGGTGACGACGCGCCAATATTCCATCCTGCCGGTGCCGGGCGCGCGCAATTTGATGCAGTGGGTGACGACCTCGACCTGGCGCAGGTCGTTCGGCTCGCCGGCATTGGCGTCGCGCGCGGTGTGCTCGCCGGCGGTGTCGCGCGCCATCTCGACGCTCGCGTCCTCGCGATTGCCTAGGGCGGCAGCGCGTCGACGATCTCCCTGGCGATGCCGCGATCGAGCAGGTCCTGCGCCCGGGGCCGCGCCGCATGGCGCAATAGGTCGCGTCGCGCAGCGCCACCGTATCGGCGGCGACGGTGAAATCGTCGGGCGACACGGCCATGATCTTCACGTCCGATTTGTCGACCGTCTGGCGAAAGGTGAAGGAGTAGGTCGGCATCTCGCCTGGCGCGACCGCGTCGGGCGCAAGGTCGAGGATCTCGCCGTCCTGCGCCGCGAGCGCGATCTCCGCCGCGCTCTTGCCCGTGAAGCTCTCGTCGCGCACGTCGATGTTCTCCTCCCACCAGAACATGAAGATGCCGAGCTTCTCGAGCAGCGCGTCCTTGATGGCGGTGTAGAAGGTCATGAACCCGTCGTTCTTGTGGAAGACGACGTGGTTGGTTAGTCGGTCTCCTGCTGCGCCTGCCGCTCGTCGGCCTGCGACAGCGGCGTGAACGCCGCGACGTCGTCGCCGCCGGTGAAGATCTCGATCAGGTCGGGCAATACCGTCTCGACGGCGTCCGCCACGTCGCTCGACACCGCCCGCGAGCGGTTCGGCAGCGACGGCACGTCGGGCATCACGCCCTTGAAGTAGTTCAGCGCGAGCTCGCGCTCCGCGATCAGCTCCCGGTCGCCCTCGAAGCCGATCGAAGCGACGCGCTCGCGCGCGACGAGCTGAAGCAGCTCGTCGTCGGAGAGGGCGGGAGTCTTGCGGGCGGCGGTTTCAGATGTTTCTTGCAATTGTGCGGTCCTTTTATGGCGTTGCCGGACGTCGGCCAGCGCGCACGGGTATGGTTTGAACACCGCCCCCCGCGCGGGCTGGTATCTACAATCTCGCTTTTCCGTATAAGAAATTTTTATTCGTTTTTCCGTATATTGACGGATTATACGAAAAAACGTATTCTCCCGCGCAAAGGTGAGCCATGACCCCTGCACTACGGACTCAGAAGCAGCTCGGCGCCGCGCTTCGGCGCTTTCGCAAGACGCTGGGCCTGACCCAGGCGGCGCTCGGCGCCCGCATTGCCACGCGCCAGGCGACGATCTCGAATCTCGAAATCCGAGGGCGGCGCCACGCTCGATACGCTGTTCGCCGTGCTGTCCGCGCTCGACCTGGAGCTCGCCGTCCGTCCGCGTTCCAAAGGCGGCCAGGCGCGAATTGAAGACATCTTCTGATGCCGCGCCGCCGCACATCCGGGCGTCTCGCCGTCTTCCTCAACAGCCGCGCCGTCGGCCAGCTGACACGCGAAGCATCCGGCGCGATCGACTTCCGCTACGACAGCGCCTGGCTGGAATGGCGGCACGCGACGCCGGTGTCGCTTTCCCTGCCGCTGCGCGAGGACCGTTACATCGGCGAACCGGTCGCGGCCGTCTTCGACAATCTCCTCCCCGACAATCCGGTCATTCGCAAGACGATCGCCGAGCGCGTCGGCGCCGACGGTATCGACGCCTTCGCCCTTCTCGCAGCGCTTGGCCGCGATTGCGCGGGTGCATTGCAGTTCCTGCCGGACGGCGCGGAGCCCGGTCCGGCCGGCGTCATCGCAGGCAAGCCTCTCAAGGACTCCGAAATCGCCGGCCTGTTGAGCAACCTCACGCGCAATCCGCTCGGGCTCGAGGCCCACGACGACTTCCGCATCTCCCTGGCCGGCGCACAGGAGAAAACGGCGCTGCTGCGCTACAAAGGACGCTGGCGCAAGCCGGCCGGCGCGACGCCGACCACGCATATCCTGAAGCCGCAGATCGGAAAGCTTCCCAACGGCATCGACCTGTCGGAATCCGTCGAGAACGAATATCTCTGCCTCGCTCTCGCCCGGGCGTTCGGATTGCCGAGCGCGAATGTCGAAATGGCCGTGTTCGGCGATCGGCGTGTTCTGGTCGTCGAACGCTTCGACCGCGAGTTCACATCCGACAACCGGCTCCTGCGAGTTCCTCAGGAGGATCTGTGCCAGGCGCTTTCGGTGCCGTGGACCCGAAAATATGAAGCCGAGGGTGGTCCCGGCCTCGCAAAGATCCTCAAGCTGCTCGCCGGCAGCGACGACGCGGACGCCGACCAGCGGCAGTTCCTCAAGGCGGTCGTCGTATTCTGGCTGCTGGGTGCAACCGACGGCCATGCCAAGAACTTCAGCATTTTCCTGTCGCCGGGCGGCGGCTACAGATCGACGCCGCTTTACGACATCGTCTCCCTTCAACCGAGCTTCGATGCCGGTAAGCTCCGGCACAACCGAATGAAGATGGCGATGGCCGTTGGAGACAAACGCCACTACACGGTCGACGCAATCACCGCACGGCATTTCATCCAAAGTGCCAAGAAGGGTGATGTCGGCCGCGCTGTCGCGCGCGCGGTGATCGACGATGTCATAAGCAGCGGCCCGAAAGTCCTCGAGCGCGTCGCGCAGGAGCTGCCGGACGACTTCCCGGCGGCCGTCGCGGAACTCGATTGCAAAAGGTGTCCGCAAACGCCTCGATCGACTGGAACTGGATCGCGAAAAGCTCGCGTGACCCGGGAGGCGCGACGCGTGCCCCTTCGAAATGGCCCAGCTGGCGCTCCGCGATCAGCTCCCGGTCGCCCTCGAAGCCGATCAAAGCGACGCGCTCGCGCGCGACGAGCTGAAGCAGCTCGTCGTCGGAGAGAGCGGGCGCTTTGGAGCTGCCGGCGTCACGTCTGTCTTTCAATTGCGTATTCCTTTGGTGGTGCTGACCTTTGAGGGCTAGCAAATTCACACATCCCAACGGGTCGTCATGGGCGGCCTGCGTGACGCCCATCCAAGACCACCGGCCTCGACGTGGTCGCGGCTCGCGCGGCCACGGTACGCCGGCAAACCTGCGCGTAGCGCAAGTCCCGCCAATTTGACGGCTGTGTTCAGGGGTGGGCGGCACCCAGGCCGCCCATGACGACCTTTCGCAGGCGTGGTCGAAACGCCACCGTGCGGCATCGCAGGGTCCCCAACGCCGTCCGTATCCGCTAAGATCGGCACTGTTCGAACCGCGAGAGGGAAACCGTTGCGACGTAGTGCAGTGAATTGACCCAGGTGTCGCCACCCCAAGATCCCGGCGTCCGGGACATTCGGAACAGGCGCCGCCGGCGGCGATCGCGGCGCGGGTACTTCGGCCTTTCGCGCGTGCAGATCGTCATCCGCTTCGTCGCGGGACTGGTTGTACTGGTGATCCTTTTGTTTGTTCTCTACCAGCTGGCCTTCAATCCCAATGCGGCGGTGAGCGGCTAGGCGTTCTCCGTTCCGTCAAAATTTACGTTTCCTCAAAGTCGGCCTTGGCCGCCATATTGCAGTGCGATAGGGTCAGCTAAGTATACTGGGTCGGTGGTGTCTCAGACCTTATTGTTCCGCTGCAAGAAGGGATTTGATTTTGTCAGGTGCAATTCCGGCTTGGCGCGCCCCGCACAATCGAAACGCACTTGGCGAACATACGCGGACTGACGTCTGGCTTTGACTATCTGCGGCTAATCCTCGCGACGGGCGTTCTCACGATGCATAGCGTCGTGACGGTTATGGGACCGTCAGGTGTTGATTTTCTCTGGCGCTCGAACTGGCAGGGCCTCTGGCGCACCATCCTGCCGATGTTCTTCGCTCTGAGCGGATATCTCGTCGCGGGCAGTCTAGGTCGCACTAAGCTGACTGAATTTGTAATGCTGCGCGTTCTACGAATTGGACCGGCTCTTCTCGTAGAGGTTGCTCTGTCAGCGCTGCTGCTCGGTGCCATTTTTACAGTGGTACCTTGGAAAGTATATTTCACGTCGTCGCTGTTTTGGTCCTATTTCCTGAACATCATCAGCGACACTCACTACTATCTTCCCGGCGTGTTCCTCGACAATCCATACCCAGGCACGGTCAACGGTTCACTTTGGACGATCCCGTACGAACTCGAATGCTACGCGTCGCTAGTGATCCTAGCCATGTTGACACTCACTAGGCGAAGAGAGTGGTTTTTAGCGCTAGTCGTCACAGCGAATGTCGCGCTCGCAGCGGCTTTCTACATCCATCCTCCCCATAACTACTGGCAATACATGCCCGGGCGGATGCTTGTTATCTGTTTCCTTTACGGCGTTGTCATCCATCTGTACCGCGATCGCATAGTGCTCAATGCTTGGCTCTGCACCGCTGCCGTCGTTGTGATGCTTGCGCTACTTTCGAACCCTTGGTCTGCCTATTTCGCCGCGTTTCCTGCGGCCTACGTGACGGTATCGCTTGGAATGACGTCGCCCCCAAGGGAGTGGCTCTTTGGCGGCGCGGATTTCTCCTACGGGCTATATCTCTTTGCATTCCCGATCCAGCAAACCTACATCCATCTTTTTCCCCAGTATCCCTATTGGTGGGCAAGCTGGCTGTTCACGATGTTCTTCGGGCTGCTCTATGCGGCGTTTTCATGGTTCGTCGTCGAGAAGCCGATAAACGACCGTAAGAAGAAGATCATCGCGAAGGTCGAGGGTGTCGCCATAGAGCCCGTGCGCCAAAGGTTAGGGCGATTGATCGCGCTTCGAAAGGCTCGTCAGCTCAGGAACAGCGCTCGGTAGTTGAGCAACTCTTTTAATATGACCGTCGCAGTTGGACCGGAAAATATGGCGACGAAGGGCGGTTATCCCGAATCCAACAGAAGGGTCCTGAGGGGCTACGTTTTACTTAGTTTCTTGGCGGTGAGGGTCGCAACTGCCATTGGAGCAAGCAAACAACCTCTGTTCGGTCAGATATAGGCTTTTGGATTCAGCGTCGACGCGATCGACGCGGCCATCGCCTGCAGCGGATGCACGCCATCGCCAGTCGCACCGGGTTGCCACACGATGGCGCCGTCGCTGCCCCGCGTAGTTCCAACGATGCCTTCGATGTCGATGACGCCGTTGACGGAAGCGAGGACGCCTGCGCCGATGTTGGTGCCACGAATGCTCGAATTGACGTTGAGGCGGCACGTCTCTGTGCCGGCACCATTGAAGTTGACGCTCTGATTGGCCGTCGTCGCCCAATTGTCCGTGGACGTCGTCTTCGGCGGGATCGTGCAGATGAAGACTTTCGGGACAATCGCCCGCAAATTCGCGATCACGGTGTTCACGTTGCTCAGGATGGTCGAGCCATTGCCGTTGTAGAGCCCGTTCGTGCCGAGTGCGACGATCGCAGACGAGCTGTAGCGGACGAGGGAAGCGGCGGCGGCAATAGCCGGGTGTCGACCAGGTGTTCGAAAGCGCGGAGGGCTCGGCGAGATTGAGGTGCGCAATGTTTTGCGACCCGAAAAGACGCGAGAACCAGCCTGCATTGCCGTAGGTGTCGCCGGCGCCCGATGCAACGGAACCGCTCGTGGGCGCGACGTCGCCGCCGAGCAGCATGATGCTGTCGCCGACGCCGAGACGCAGGGCGTCCATGTCCCGGACTCGCCGATGACAAGCGGCTCCCAGCCGGTGACTTTCCGCCCGTGTTCGTCACCGTGCCGCTGAGCGTCTTGTCGGCTCCGGGAGGCCAGATACTCGGCCCCGTCGGCAGCGCTTCCGAAACCGGAAAGACATCCGCTCGGATACATGACGAAACCGTAGGGGACTCTTCCGCCTGCGCCGGGATTCGACGTGAAAGTGCGCACGCAGATACCGGCCCGCCGGAAGCACGATGCCGAGCGGATCGGAGGTGGTGACCTGGGTCCGTAAGCGTGAAAGAAGCGGAGTTCTGATAGCTGAACGGAATGGGCGTCGCCCCGATCGGGTATTCCAGCGCACAGGTGATCGTCGCGCCGTTTCCGACCGTCGTCTCGCCGTTATTGGGATCGAAGTTGACCCAGTTGAAGATCGCGCGAAGATTGGCGAGCGCCACGGGCCCGTTGCGATGAAACCGCCGCGACATCAGTGTGTCGCCATTCGCCGCAGACAGCGTATAGGCCAGCTGATAGCGATTTCCCGCCGGAAGCATGCGAACCGCGCCGGGAATGAACGCGTTCGGATTGAACGGCAAAGCCTTCGCCATCTCACGCCCCCGTCCGCACGATGGCCGTCTGGCCGGTCGCGCTTTTCAGGTAGATGTCGCCGATAGGGACGCCGCTTGCGAAATCCTCGCCGCCGAGGACCGGTTCGCCGTAGGTGTCGGTGGGGGCGCTTGCGCCGGCGGCGACGGCGACCCATTCGATGTCGTAGGTGGTGGCGCCTGCGATCGGCGCGATGCGCAGCGCCCTGGTGGCAGCAGCGGTCGCCGCCACTTTCTGCCAGGCCGGCGTCAATGCGAAGGGCGAGCCGGACGCGGTCGTGTAGGTCACGGGCAGCCGATGACCGGCAATGGCAGGGCGTAGCTGACGGGATCGGAGTTGATCCCGTCCGCGTCGCGATAGTGGATGTCGGTCATCTGGTCCTCACACAATTCCAAAATTCGGGATTTCGATCGTCTTCTCGCGCTTCGCAGGCGCGCGGGCGAGCGCGAGCATGCGCAGCGCGTCGGCGGCGTGGCTGGTCCAGTCGTGGAAAGGCCGCTCGCGCCAGACCTGGCGCTTGCCGTCCCATTCGCGGCGGTATTGCTTGAGCGCTTCGATGCCGCGCGCGCAACGCTCGGCGTCGAACCAGCAGCGCGGCAGCATCAGCCGCACGGCGTTGATGCCGTCGGCCACTTCCTGGCGCGGCACGATCTCGACCGCGCGAACGCCGAGGGCGGCAAGCGTCTCGATCCGGCTCAAGCCGGTGCCGAGCTCGTGCACCTTCACGTCGTGCGGCAGGATGTGACGGCCGTAGCGCCAGGGCTTTGCCTCGAGCCGTTTCACGATCTGGGGCAGGCCCTCGCCGCTCACCTCGAGGTAATCGACGAGCCGGCGCTCCTTGCCCACGTCCTGCACGAACCAGATGGCGGTCGCGTCGTCGATGCCGAGATCCCAGGCGGTGTCGACCTTGATCACCGGATCGACGGGAAGGCGGCAGATGCGCTTGGCCTCCGTCGCATCGCGCATCTCCCTCGCGTAATAAGCGCCCTCGATCGAGGCGTCGAAGCTGCATTCGTATTCGCGGGCGTAGGCGTCTTCGGTCATGCCGGCGCGGGCGCTGGCAAGCTCGGCCTGCGACAGCACGCCGGTCTCGCCGGCGCGGAATTCCCACAGCGCCCAGTCCTTTTCGCCGGCGCGCGCGCGCTCGCGATACTCGAAGAACGTGTTCTTGCCGCGCGGCGTGCCGGCGAAGGCCGCCCAGCCGCCGCGATCGGACAAGGCGGGGCGCAGGACCTCCGTCCACACGCGCGGATCCATGTCGCCGAACTCGTCGAGCACGACGCCGTCGAAATAAAGTCCGCGCAGCGCGTCGGGATTGTCGGCGCCGAACAGGCGCACGCGGCCGCCAGTGGGGAAGTCCGCGCGCAGCTCGCCTTCGTGGAAGCGGATGCCTGGGATCGACGCCGCGTAACATTTGACGTAGTCCCAGGCGATCGCCTTCGCCTGGCTGAGGAACGGCGCGATATAGGCGTAGCGCGGGGCCGGCCGTTCGCAATACATCGCGCCGAGCTGCAATTCGGTGACCATCGCGACCGTCTTTCCCGCGCGCGGCGATGGGCAACGGCCACGCGGAAGCGCGCGTGGCTCGCATGAAACGGCAGCCACATGTCGCGCGGGTAATATCCGATCACTGGCTGTCTGCGGGGTCCGGAATTGCTTCGCTCTTGTGTCGTGCCCATCTTGGCGCCTCTATCGGTAAAGGGTTGACGGCGTCGCTGACCGGAAGGTGCGGCACCGAGGTGCGGCCGTAGCCGCGCTCGAAGATTTCCTTGAGCGCGGAGAGCTGGACGCTTTCGGAATCCGCGCCGAGCGCGAGCGCCTTCAGCGCGGCAAAGGCCGGACGGCCGATCGCGCGCGCAAGCGGCGCGAGGTCGTCGACGAAGTCGGGGTTGGTGGGGGAGTCAGTCATGAGGGGGACCGTAAAAATAACGGTGTCATTCCCGGCGAGCACGCGCACAGCGCGTGCGAGGGAAGGGAACCCAGGACGAAGTCCTAGGTCCCCTTCCCTTCGCGATGCTCTCGCATCGCTCAGCCGGGGATGACAACGATGGTGAACTGGGAAAAAAATGGAGTGGTTCCTGCCCCCGCCCGCATGGGCGGGGAAGCAGTCCTATTTTTCTACACGTACCGCACATGGCCCTTCTTGCCCTGGTGCAGGACCGTGCTGCTTTGAAGTCGATGCGGTCCTTCCGGGCCTCGGTGATCGTTCCGGCTTTCTGGGCGCGCGGTGCGAGGCGCCCGGCCGCGCGCGCATGCGACTTGTCTTCGACCGGGAAGGACCGTTTCGGGCCGGCGAAGTCCGCGGACGGACGCTTCGCGCGCGCGGGGCTGGAGAGCTTTGCCATCAGCGCACCGGCGGGAAATATTCGACGACGACGTTGCAGCTGCCCGCGGGGCTGGTGCCGCCATTCGCCGCGAGCTGCACATACAGCGTCGTGTCGTTGTTGTTCACGCGGTCGTAGGTCGCGGGCGTAGCGCCCACGACCTCGCCTTGCGCCTTCACGTCGGTGTCGGCGAGAAGCTGCTGGCCGGCCGCGGCGTTGCCGACACGGAGATAGATGTTGGCCGGCGAACCGGAGAACGCGGCCGGCGTCTCGGCGCGGATGGTGGTGATCCACGAACCCTGCGGGACGACGATCTGGCCGGTGACCGTGGCGCCGGCCGCCATGGCGAGCGCGAGCGTCTGGCCGTAGCGCGGTCGCGCGCCGATGCCGTGATTGTTTGCGAAGGACGACTTCTCTGTCGCCATGGAGATCCTTTATGTGTGTGTGTGTTTGTGTGGTCGGGTGATGTATGTGTGTGAGCGCGCCACGGTTCGCCTTCCCGCCCGAAGCGATGGGACCGCGCGCGCAAAGCGCGTGCGGTGGAGGGGGCAACTTTGAAAAAGGAAGTTCTGTCCGGCGCTTCCGGCACGCGCCGGAAACAAAAACGCCCCGCGGGGGATTTCCTCACGAGGCGCACGAACTGACTATGACGAAATATATAGCTCCACTATCCGATGGTGTCAAGCAAAAAGTGAGGCGTCGCGCGATTTTTTCGAACGCGATCGCGCGAAAATAATTTTCAAAATGCGTTTTCGCGCGAAATCCGGCCTCTGCGCGCCGATTTCAGAAATCGAATTCGGCACAAAGGCACAAAAGCACAAAAGCACAAAGACGAAACGAACGCGCCCCCCGCAGGCGCGCCGATTATTTCTTTGTGCCCGGTGTTTTTGTGGCGCCGATCCTTCCTGTTCAAAACGTCAAGCCTTGCAGGGATGCAGCGCGATCCAGCCGTCGGCGATCGCAGATTCGGTTTCGCGCGCGCCCTCTTCCGCATGCGCCGCGAGCCAGTCCTCGACTTTCGCGATACCGCCGGTGACGTCGTAATCGGCGGGCGCGCAATAGCGCTTGTCGGCGTTCGCGACGAAAGTCGTCTCCACGGTGGCGATGCGATCGTCGCATTCGCCCGCGTGATCCCGGCACCAGGCAAGAAAGTCACCCGTCTTCGCCGGGCCATCGCTGCCGCCGAGCGGCGGAAACAGCAGCGGGACCGCCAGCAGCGGGCCGAAATACCATTTTTTCATGAACGCGATCTCCGCACTGCAGCGACACTACAGGACGGCGCCGCGAATGGTAGAGCGCGGCGCCGCGCGGACTTACAAGGTAAAGAGCGGCGGCGGCACCGCCTGAGATTGCAGGATGATGCTGCGCTGCAGCGCATTCTGTAACGGCACATTCACAGTCGCGGCGCCGCCGACGTGATATAAGCCCGCGCACATCCCGGGGTGGGGCTTCGGGAAATTGGGCTGGGGAGTACACAATGCACATGCTGATTATCGGCGCCGTCCTGCATGCGACGGTGCTTGCCGTTCTCGCCTTTTTCATTCTGTTCGCCGCCGGCAAGGCGGAAGGATTCGTGAAGCTGCTCGGCAATATTCTGGGCCTGTGGCTTCTGCTGCTCACGCTCGGCGCAATCGCCGTCGGTGCGTGGCACTGCCTGCATCCCGACGCCGATCACGGATGGGATCACTCCCATCATGGCTGGATGCTGTGGCTGCATACCGGACCGACGCCGCCGTCCACGGCACCGCAGGCGGCGCCCGCTGCACCCGCGGCTGCGCCTGCGCCGAAGAAAAGCTAAAGCGTTTCGCCCCTTCTCCTTCGGGAGGAGGGGCTTTTCGCATTCGCCGCGTCCGCCCGCGCGCAGCGTTTCGCCGCGGCGATCGCCTCGATGAGGGAGTCGAGCGCTTCGATGAAGCGCGGGGTCACGGCGTTGGCGTAGTGCGCGTGTCCGCACGCCTCGCGCACCGCCTCGCTCGGCCACCAGCCTTCGCCGCAGACATGGCGCACGATGCGCCGGTCGCGCGGCGTGAGCCCGGCGTCGATCGCGGCCAGCTTCGCCATCGCATCGGCCTTCGCCTGGCTGATCGGCACGCAGCTCTTGCCGCCGGCCACGGTATCGATGTCGGTGGAGTCGCGTCCCGAAGAGGTGATGAGCTCGCACAGACCGCGATAGAGGTTGCCCGCGTCGTAGCGCTCCTGGGGCGTGAACCGCGCATCGCCGCGCCCCAGCTCGCGCCTTCTCGTAGACGAAGGTCAGCGGATGCTCGGCGGTGTTGCGCCACCCGATCTTGCGGCCGGCGCTTTCGCGTTCGACGTGGAACGCATGCAGCCTGGCGGGACCGACGATCTCCCGCGCTTCGGCGCGCGCGCGCTTCGTCATGGCGCCACCGGCGAAAGGGAATCGATCGCGACCTCGCAGCCTTCGTTCGGACCCCAGCCCAGCGCGAGCTCGCGCACGACGCGGCGCGAATCGTCCTCGATCACGTTCTTGAGGACGAGGAAGTCGATGATCGCCTTGGCGCGGGTTTCCAGATCGTTGCGGCCCTTGTCCTCGAAGGCGATGGCGATGCGCACGGGTCCGCCCAGGAAACGCCGCGGCGCCAGCGCCATCTCGGCCGCGGCGGAGCGCCTCCAGCGCGCGTGGAGATGCGACGGCGCGCGTCCGAGCCCCGGGACGTCGATGAACAGGACATGCGAGGGCGGCGGCAAGGGCAGCCGCAGCCTGATCCCCTCGCGCCGGCCCAGCGTCTTGTGTTCCACGGGCGGGCGGTCGAGCGAGAAGGCAGGCCTCATGATTTCCTCCGGTTTGCGCGCGCGGCGCGGATGAGAACGTTTCGGGAACGAATAGGACGCTGATATAAGCCTATTCCTAGTTTTGTCAAGCAGAAAATGCCTGCTGACACATAGGAGCAGGCCTACTACAATGCCCGCCATGAACGCCCGTGACCTGATTCGCGCCAAGCTCGACGCCCTGGGGCTCTCCATGAAGGAAGCCTCCGAGGCGATCGGAAAGAACCACGCCTATCTGCAGCAATACCTGGAGCGCGGCGTTCCCGGTCAGCTGCCCGAGGAGCCGCGCGAGCGCCTGGCGAGCCTGCTCGGCGTCCAGCCAAGGGCGCTGAAGGACGCGGCCGCCCTCTCCGAAAGCGCCCGCGAGGCACGCATCAAGGGACCGGTGCGCCGGCTGCCGGCGGCCAACCTGCTGGACCGCATTCCCGTGCTCGGCATCGCCGAGGGCGGCGAGGACGGCTGGTCGCTGTGGAACGGCGAGACCGTCGACACCGTGCCCACGCCGCCCTCGCTGTTGGGCGCGCCGAACGGCTATGCGACCTATGTCGTGGGCACCAGCATGGAGCCGCGCTACTACGCGGGCGAAGTGATCTACGTGCATCCCGGCAAGCCGGTGACGCCTGGCGCCTATGTGGTGGTGCAGGTGAAGCCGAAAACCGACGGCGAGCCGCCGCGCGCGCTGATCAAGCGGCTGGTGAAGCGCGGCGCGCTCAAGATCACGCTCGAGCAGTTCAACCCCGAGAAGAGCTTCGACGTCGCCCTGAAGGACGTCGTGTCGATCCACCGGATCGTGGGCAGCGGGGAGTAGAGATCCCCCTCCACCATTTCCGCGCCCGCGGAAAGGCCGCTTGCACCATTTCCGCTGCGCGGAAGGCCCTTCCACCATTTCCGCTGCGCGGAAATGGTCCCCTCCCCCGCACGCCGGGGAGGATTAAAGCGAGCACAGAGCCTATCCTCCCCCGCGCGCGGGGGGGTGTCATGCGAGCGACGCGAAGCATGACGGAGGGGGCAAGCCTGCCGGCCGCGCCTCTTGACATAGGATAGGATTTATCCTACATACGCATCCGGACACTTCCTATCGGAGCGGGCATGACGGCGGCACCAGCACTCAAGAAACACCCTCGTCCCGCCCTGGACGTCGACCGCATCGGGCGCATCGCCTTTCTCGCCGCCCATGCTTACGGACTCAGTCTCAAGGACATCCGCGTCCGCCCGCGTTTCCATCCCGAGGCGATGCTGGCGCGGATGGTGGCGATCGCGCTTGCCCGCGATGTGCTGGCCACGCCGCTTGCGGCGCTCGCGGATTTCTTCGGCGAGGACGAGGCGGCCATGGCGGCGGCCTGCAACCGTGTCGCCGAGCGCGCGGCGCGGACGCAGTCCTTCGCGACGACGCTGATGTTCCTGAAGAGCGGCGCGAGCTCGATGCTCGGCCTCGCCCTTCCCGATTTGCGGCGCACCGATTGAGAGCGTCAGGCGACGCGGCGCGGCTCCAGCGTCATCCGTATCGGCGCCTTCGGCCTCAGCGTGATGCGATGGCGCAGCTCGATCGCCTGGCCCGGCACCAGGCGCACGCGATAATGCTGCGCGATGGTCGCCAGGATCAGGCAGGCTTCCGTCAGCGCCAGCGAGGCGCCGATGCAGATGCGCGGACCGGCGCCGAACGGCATATAGGCGAAGCGCGGACGCGCGGCGCTGCGCTCCGGCGCGAAGCGCTCGGGATCGAAACGCTCGGGATCGTCCCACAGGGCGCGGTGACGGTGCAGGACCCAGGGCGCGATGAGGACCGCGGCGCCCTTCGGGACGCGATGGCCGCAGACGAGATCGTCGGCCTGCGCCATGCGCGCGGACAGTCCGGGCGCCGGCGGATAAAGGCGCATCGCCTCCTCGATCACCATCCGCGTATAGGGCAGCATCGCCAGATCGTCGTGGACAGGGGTGCGGCCGCCGAGCACGCCGTCGAGCTCGGCGTGGAGCGTCGCCTCCTGCTGCGGATGCTGCGCCAGCAGATACCAGACGAAGGTCATCGCGACCGCCGTCGTCTCGTGGCCGGCGAGGAAGATGATCACCGCCTCGTCGCGCACCTCGCGCGTCGAAAGCTTCCCCCCGGTGTCGCCGTCGCGCGCCGCAATCAGGCGGTCGAGCAGATCGGGAGGCCCGGCCGATGCCTTTCCCGCCGCGCGTTGCGCGATCAGCGGATACATGACGCCGTCGAGCTCGCTGAAGATCCGGTGGATGGCCTCGACGCGGCGGCGCATGCGCCAGGGGCCGAGGATCGGCACGACATCGAGCACGCCGAAATTCATCGCTTCCAGGCCGCGATGCAGCGTGTCGCCGACGAGGTCGGCGAGGCTCGCGGCGTCGGTCGAGAACATGGTGCGCGCGATGATCTGCAGCGTGAGCCGGGTCATCTCCTGCCCGATGTCGAGCGTCGTGCCCGGCGCAAGGCGATCCCATCCGGCGACGAAGTCCACCGCCGCCGCGGTCATGGCCGGCGCATAGGACACGATGCTCCGGAAATCGAAGGAGGGCGACATGATGCGCCGGTGCGTGCGCCATTTCTCGCCGTCGCTCGTCAGCAATCCCTCGCCGAAGGCCGAGCCCAGCACATAGATCTCGTCCGGCGCCTTGGGGTAGTTGGCGACGTTGTCGAGCATCACCTGCTTCACGCCGGCGGGATCGTTGACGAAGATGGCGCGCTGCGATCCGAATTTCGTTTCCCAGACGGGCCGCTCGTAAGCGATCCGCGGGATCATGGCGATCGCGTTGTCTGGCCCCTTGCGAAGGAATTCGATGAGCGAAAGCGGCTTTTCGGGCGGCACCGGCCCGGCGAGACGCGGTGACGCTATGGCATCGGACATCGTCATGCAGACCGCTCCCGCGCATGCCCAGATCAGGACATGGGAAGCCATCGATCCGGGTCAAGCCGCACCGCCCGCGCGGCAGGGGAACTTTTTTAGTGTGCTGCCGCCCCCTTTCTGCGCTAAAGCCAATTCGACCAAGGACGAACGTCCCATGAGACAGGCGATCGTTGGCGTTCTTCTGTTGCTCCTCGCGGGCTGCGGCACCAGCGTCCATGACATGCTCTACTACCCGCCGGTCGACGGCAGGCAGAGCTCGCGGACGCAGGCACCGCCGGTTGCATCGAATGACGACACGGCGGCACCGTCGTCCGAGACCATGCCGAGGGAGGCCGTGCGGCCGCCCGAACGGGTCGCGACGCGTGACGTGCCGCCGGAGACTGCGGTCGAACCGCCCCCGGCCCCAGCGGCCGAACCACCGCAAGATGCGCTGTCGCGGCCTGCGGCACAGTCCGCAGCCGCACCGGATGAAGAACCGTCGCCCGGACCTTCCCGCACCGCGCCCACGATTATGTCGCCTCCGCCCGCCATGGCCGAGGACGAGCCGTCGCCGCCGCAAGGGTTGCCCGAAGGCACCGAGCCCCCAGTCGCCATGGCAGAACCCCAGACGGCTCGGGCAGCACCGGCTCCGGCCGTATCCGCGGCCGCCGAGGCCAAGTGCAAGTCCGTGGCGCAACAGCGCGCCGATGACGGTGCCGAAAACGGTCTTGATGAGGATACGCAGAAGACGGTGTTCGACGGCACCTACGCCGACTGCATGGCGTGGCAGGCGAAGCACGGGTTGGATTTGGATTAGGCGCCACTTTTCATCGCCAGATGCGACGCGACCGGGCGACCCATTTTCCTGGTTCGAAAGAAAAAACGCCCGGGCCGGCTAGCCAGATCGGCGTGCCGGCCGGGCGATGACACTTTGAAGGATGGGGCGCTGCCTCACCCCTTCGAGTTCTGGCCTTCGGGCACCTTGGAGCCCGGCGTCAGCAGGGGCTCATCCTTCATGACCGACCCCGGTATATCGGCGAGCGGGTCTTGCCCGCCCTCGGTCACCGACTCCCGTCCGTACATGTCGTCGCGAAGATCGTGTTTCTTTTCCTTGTCCTTGCTGTCCATGGCATATCTCCGTTCGCGCAAATTCGCCGCGCTGCGCTGTAGCGCCGTAAGATAGTAACGAACGCGCCGCCATAGGGTTGCGCCGGTTGGCCGGCGCGCGAAATCATAAGTGCTGCATTTCCCGTTTTTGCGAAGCCATGACCGGATTATTGCCCTTCACCGAGACCGATTTCGTGCCGATGCTGGCGCTCAACAATGCGAACAGCGTCGCGCTCGGTCCGCTCGAGGCGCAGGACCTGCGCGCGCTTCTCGCGACCGCGTTCCGCGTCCGGATCGCGGGCGCCATGGACGCGTTCCTGATCGGCCTCGACCAGGATGCGGCCTACGACAGCCCAAACTTCCTGTGGTTTGGCCGAAAGCTCGCCCGCTTCGCCTATATCGACCGCGTGGTCACGGCACCGTCGGCGCGCGGACGCGGGCTGGCGCGCCTGCTGTACGAGGATTTTTTCGCCGCCGCAGCGGCCGCGGGCCACGCGAGCGTCTGCTGCGAGGTGAACTACGATCCGCCCAACCCGGCGTCCGAAGCGTTCCACGCGAGGCTCGGCTTCGCAGAGATCGGCCGTGCCACGCTGCCCGATCGCGGCAAATCCGTGCGCTATCTGCAGCGCGCGCTCTGAACCTCACTTCGCGACGTGGATCGCGGGCGGCGCGCGCAGCACGAAGCCGAACCGATCGATTTCGGAGGCCAGCGCGAGGCCGACCCTGGCGCTGGTGTCGTGAACGTACCAATCCTTCTTGCGCTCGCGCGGCGGAAACGGCGCGCCGTCCTTCAGGACGAGCTCGAGTCGCCTATTGTGGCGGTGTCGGTAGAAGAAATACGCCATGACGGCCCTACTCCAGACGTGCGCTGCGATTTTCGCGCTTGCGCCGGCGTTGCCCGAGTTACGGATCGCGAAATCGTAAGCAAGACGCAGCGAAGAGCGATCACGTTTGGCGCAAATGCGAGTCGAGATCGGCGAAAACGCGATGCGCCCGCGCGCCGGTTGCGCGTGCGGGCGGGCGCACGCAACGTCACGGTGCGGGCTTTGCTTCCTTCGCCGTCCAGGCGGCAATATCCGACCAGATCAGCGGGCCGTCGAGATCGCGCAGCAGCATGTGATAGCCGCGATCGTAGCGATGGACTTCGGCGCGCGCGCCGAGTGCGGCGATCACTGCCTCGGTCGGCGGCGCGGGAATGACCTGATCGTTCTTGCCGTAGAGAAGGAGGATCGGCGGTACCGGCGCTTCGAGATGGGCCGGCGCCGTGCGCGCCTCGTCCATCAGATTGGTGAGGCCGTAGACCGCATCCACCCGCGTCACGCGCTGAACCAGCGGATCGCGGGAATATTTTCGCAGCATGGGAATGTTGTCCGAGGGCCAGATATGAAGGCCGGCGCCGGACAGCGTGAGTCCCGGCATGGTGTGGGCGACGGCCCATAGCGCGATGCGATAGGACAGCGGCATGTCCTGCCGCGACCACACCGCCGGTGCGACGAGGATGGCGCCGTCGATCGCCGGCGGCCGCGGACCCGCAAGCGCCGAAAGCAGCACGGCGCCGCCCATGCTCTCACCGAGCGCAAAGACAGGCAGGCCGGGATTTCTCGCCCGCACGGCGAGGACGAAATCGTCGAGATCGCCGCGCATCGTGTCGTCGCCCGGCCAGAGTCCCGGATTGGGTGCGCGTCCGAAACCGCGCTGGTCGTAGGCGCAGGTCGTGAGGCCTTGGCTCTCCCACCACGTCGCCGGCGCGTCGAAGGCGTTGGAATAATCGCCCATGCCGTGGAGCGCGACGATGACCGCGCGCGGATGCGCGGCCGCCCAAGTGCGCATCGGGAGAACGAGGCCGTCGCGTGTCGCAAATCCGCCCTGCACGATGGCGGGGGTGTCGTTCGCAAGACCCTGCGGCGCAACAATCGGCGCGCAGCCGGCGAGCGCGGCGGCGATGCACAGCACGGTGGCGAGACAGACGCGTTTCACGGGCCCACCGCCGCACGAACGCGCTTGCGCAGGTAAGGCAGAAGCTCGGCTTCGAACCACGGATTCTTCCTCAGCCAGCCATTGTTGCGCCACGACGGATGCGGCAGCGGAATAATGCGCGGCGCATATTCGCGCCAGGCCCTGACCGTCTCGGTCATGCTGGCCTTGCGTCGGTCGCCCAGATGCCAGGCAAGCGCGTAAGAGCCCACGAGCAGGGTCAGCTTGAACGTCGGCAGCGCCGCCGACAACGGTGCCTGCCAGGTGGGAGCGCATTCCCTGCGCGGCGGCTTGTCGCCGCCCTTCGCATCATGGCCGGGAAAGCAGAATCCCATCGGGATGATCGCCACGCGTCGCTCGTCGTAGAAGGTCTCGCGATCCATGCCGAGCCAGTCGCGCAGGCGGTCGCCGCTGGGGTCGTTGAAGCTCAGCCCCGTCTTGTGCACGCGCAGGCCCGGCGCCTGGCTGGCGATGGCGAGCCTCGCCGTCGCGCTGGCGCGGATCACCGGCCTGACGCCATGCGGCAGATAGGGCGCGCAGATCCGGCAGGCGCGGATGTCGGCGAGGAGGCGATTCAGGTCGGCGGCGGTGGCGGGCATGGTGTGAGTGAAATAGGAATTGAGCGTCACGTCCAACTCGATTGTCATGGCCCGCAAATGCGGGCCATGACATCCGGGGGGTTATTCGCCGGAGTCCCGAGAGAATTCGGCGGCCGCTTCCTCGTGCTTCTCCGCCAGGAATTTTTCGACAGAGTAGCGCTCGCGCATCGGCGCGAAGTATTCCTGTGCGCATTTGACCGCTTCCCGCGTCTCCCCTGGTGAAGTCGGAGATCGTCCCATGTCCGACGCCGTTTGCTCCACAATATGACGCGCTTCTTCCTCAACGCTGCACCCGTTATGCGCAGCGCGGACACACAGAGACTCGTAAACATCCCGGGGAAGATCGCGAACAGTTATCGTTGTCATGGCGCCAGTGCTGGTGGATCGATTCCGACGTTTGGTATACATGCGCGACTCCGCTCCACGCGACGCCCGCGAGCGAGGGCCGGGTAGCATGCCTGACCGATCATGGCCGGAAGCTCTCGATCCGCCGGATATACCGATCTGGAAAGCCGTACCGGCGTCCTGGCCCTGCAATGCGTTCAACGTAAGCCAACTCGGCCGGGCGTGGCTCCATTGCCGGACAGATATACGTCATGGCTGCCCGGACCTTGCCGTCGGCAGAATAGGTCAGCACCGCCTCGGGCAGATACGACTCGCCAAGCACGCCCTTGGCGTGATCGACATAAAGGCGCGTCAGTTCGGCGTGGGTTGCCGTAGCATTGATTCCCCACACACTTTGCTCATCGCAGCGGATCAGATTGGCGCGGGGAGCGAGGCGAATGTCAAAACCCGGTAAGCGGGCGACCTCCCACTCCTCTGGTACGAGGTCGACCTCCTAGAACACCCACACTTTCGGTGAAACAAGGTCTGTCATACGATTCTCCACCCGACTGAGTTCGTACCGTGCTGCAGGTCCTGCTCCCCCGCTAGCCCAGGGCCCGCACCCCCGATCCGCGCGGAGCGCGGGCCATGACAGCTAGAGCTGTCCATCCTCCGTCGTTCCTCCATACCCCGGCAGCGACCAGCCGCGCAGGATGGCGCCGGCGCGCAGTGCGAAGCCGAGCACGAACGCCGCCGCGCTCGCGATTTCGACGGCGATACCGAATTCGCGCAAGCCGACGAAGATCGAGGCCGAGACCAGCGCCGCGGTGACATAGATCTCGCGGCGCAGGAACACGGAAGGCTGGCCGCCGAAAAGGTCGCGCAGCACGCCGCCGAAGGTCGCAGTCATCACGCCCATGGCGATGGCGACTACCGGCGGCGCGCCGAGACCGAGTGCTTTCGCGGCGCCGAAGGCGGCATAGGCGCAGAGCCCAACGGCATCGAGCCACAACAGCACGACGGGGTGGGCGCGGCGCGCGCCGAGGATCCACACCGCAATGGCCGCAGCCACGCAGACGACGAGATAGCCTTGCTGCCCCACCCAGAACACCGGAGCACCGAGCAGCAGGTCGCGCAGCGTGCCGCCGCCGATGCCGGTCACCGTCGCGAAGAAGACGAAGGTGACGACGTCCTGGCGCAGACGTGCAGCAACGAGCGCGCCTGTGACCGCGAACACCGCGACGCCCGCATAGTCGAAGGCCTGGAACGCTGTCATGCCGAGCTCAAATAGACCCGCATTTCGTAAGGACGCAAAAACCGAACAACAGCAGCATGGTCAGAATGTATGCGGAGACGGGCATCAGCGCCGCGACGATCACCGCCATGACCCACCACGACCGCCCTGCCCGCGTTGCCATCCCGACGGCAATGACAATGAGGAAGCACAGGGAAAGGGGCACGACACATTGCACGAGCCAGTAAATCCAGTCCGGCATGTCCGTCTGCGCCCAACCCTCGCCCGGAACCCAGACGCTGAACCACTCGCTGCCGATGGCGTCGAGCAGGGAGGGCACGAACGCGAAATAGACGGCGTTGAGCGCAAGAAGGCCGCCGGCCAGCAGGAATCCCCGTTTTATCATTGTTGACATCGATCCCCCCGAATCGCCGGCGCTTATTCCAGCAGAATCGTGTGCTTGAGCCTGATATCGGCGGCCGACGCACCGACCAGGAGATCATAGGCGCCCGCCTCGGCGATCCAGCTCTTCGTTTTCGGGTCGTACCAGGAGAAGGCGCGCGCCGTAAGCGGCATGGAAACGGTGGTGGATTCGCCCGGCGCCAGCGCGACCTTGGTGAACGCCTTCAACTCCTTCACCGGCCGCACGACGGACGGCGATTGCGGCGCGACGTAGAGCTGAACGACATCGCTGCCGCGGCGCGGGCCCGTGTTGGTGACAGTCACGCGCGCCTCCACGGTCGCGCCCGCCCGCGCGCGCTCCGGCGCGGCAAAGTTCGTGTAGGAGAAGCTTGTGTAGGTGAGGCCGTGGCCGAAGGGGAAAAGCGTCGCGATCTCCTCCTTGTCGAAGTGGCGATAGCCCACGAAAAGTCCTTCGCCGTAGGGCGCGGACGGCGCGCCGCGATAGAATCGCTGTGCGGGGCTGTCTTCCAGCCGCTTGGGGAACGTGACCGGCAGCCGGCCGGACGGCGCGGCGTTGCCGAACAGGATATTCGCGAGCGCCGCAGGCCCTTCCTCGCCCGGAAGCCACGCCAGCAGCACGGACTTCGCCTTGTCGATCCAGGGCATCGTCATCGGCGCGCCGGCATTGACGACGACGACCGTGCGTGGGTTGGCGGCAAGGATCGCCTCGACGAGCGCATTCTGCCGGCCGGGCAGGTCGATGCTTTCTCGGTCGCAGCCTTCGGCCTCCGTGGTCGAGGCGGAACCGACCATCACGATGGCCGCATCGGCGGCCTTCGCTGCGGCAACGGCCTCCGCGATCGTTCCGCAGGGCTCGCGCACGCCGAGGCTCATATATTGGAGCGATCTCGGCCGCCCTTCCCAGGCGAACTCCATTTCGATGGCGACGGGCTTGGCCGCCTCGAGCGTGACGCTCGCCATCCGGCGGATCGCGCCCGCGCCGGTCAGATCGTCATGGCTTTCGACCGCCGGGGTGGAAGGCTCGATGACCGGGTTTCCGTCGAGCACAAGCCTCGCATGTCCGCGTCCGCGGATCGCGAATTCGTGGCTACCGCTCCTGCGCGGCCAGAAGATGCCGCGCCAGCGATAGCCCATCGGTGTTTCACGTGGAACATTCTCGCTCATGTAGCGGAAGAAGCGCTTCTCGACGCTGGAGCGCAGTGGCTCCGCGGAAAAATCCGCGCCGCCAAAATATTCCGAAACCAGGCCTTCGGTTTCGCGCGTCTCGGTGGTGGAGAACATGGCCGGCTGCGCGAGGCGCGGATGGGGCTCGTTGTCGACGCCGTCGCTGTAGGAGAGGCTGACGACGCGCCCTGGAAATTGCCGCAGCAGGTTTTCCAGCACCGCGACGGGTCTTGTCGAGTAGACGCGCGAGCTGCCGTCGCCCTGGACGCGGAAGTTCTCGACGGTGGGGCCGATCACGGCCAGCGTAGTGATCGACGCTGCGTCCAGCGGAAGCAGATTCCCGTCGTTCTTGAGAAGAACGATGCCCTCCTCCGCCGCCTCGCGCGCGATGGCGCGATGATTGTCGCTCAGGACCTCGCCGTGGCCGGCGAGCCTCCCATCGAGCGCGCCCGTGCGCAGGATGAAGCGCAGAATGCGCCGCGCGGCGTCGTCGATCCGCGCTTCGCTTACCTCGCCGTCCTTGACCGCTTTCCGCAGCTTCTCGCCGAACCATCTGGGCGGCCCGGGCATCTCGAGGTCGAGGCCGGCATTGGCGGCGGGCGCAGTCGAATGCACCGCGCCCCAGTCGGACACGACGACTCCGTCATAGCCCCACTCGGTCTTCAGGATGCCGGTGAGGAGGGTTGGGTTCTCGGAGGCATAGGTTCCGTTGACCCGGTTGTACGACGCCATCACCGTCCAGGGATTGGACGCGGCGACGACCATCTCGAACGCGGCGAGATAGATTTCGCGCAAGGTGCGCTCATCGACCTCGGCGCTGACCGTCATGCGGTCGAGCTCCTGGTTGTTCGCGGCATAATGCTTGATCGAAGCGCCGACGCCCTCGCCTTGCAAGCCGTCGACATAGCCGATGGCAATGCGGCCCGTGAGATAGGGATCCTCGGAATAGGTCTCGAAGTTGCGGCCCCACAAAGGCGTGCGCACGATGTTGATAGTGGGCGCGAGGATCGCCGAATTCGCCGAGCGCGCGTGCCTCGCACGCGATAGCGGAGGCGACATTGCCGACGAGCCGCGGATTGAACGTCGCGGCGAGAGCAACCGCCGCCGGAAAGACCGTCGCCTCCTTGCCGCGATTGGAGCGGACGCCGGCGGGGCCATCCGTAAGACGCAAGCCCGGAATCCCAAACCGCGGCACGCCTTCGAGCGCGAAGGCTTCGGCGCCCGCCAGCAGGGCGATCTTCTCGTCCAGCAGCAGGCGCTTGAACAAATCTTCGACGCGGCTTTCGAGCGGCAGCGTGTTGTTGCGAAAATCTGCGATGCCGTCACTCTCGTCCATTGAGGCTCGCGTCCATCTGCGACCCTTCCTTGAGGGAGGGTCGAAAAATCTCTTAGCGAAGCGCAGAGATTTTCCCGCCTACGCTAAAGCTTCGGCGGGCGAGATGTGATCTTACATTTGTCCGCCGAAGCCTTGGCGAAGGCGGATCGGGGAGGGGCTTATCCGAGTTCGCCCCTCCCCGAAGCGCTTCGCGCTTCGACCTCCCTCAAGGGAGGGTCGCATTACACCAGCGCGGAGGGCGCCACGACCGAGCTCCTTCAAAAACGGCTCGGCGTAGTCGATGCGGCCGGTCATCGACTTGGGATCGCCGCGAGGCGAGCCTGTAGACCGCTTCTGCGATGAACTCGATCGGCTGCACGCGGTCCTTGGTGCGCTCGTTTATGAGCCCGTGCACGGCGACGCCGGGTGTCGCCACCAGGCCCGGCGAGACGACGTTCACGGCGATCCCGTCGTCATACACTTCGGAGGCGAGCCCGGTGGTGAAACGCTCGAGCGCAGCCTTGCACATGCCGTAGACCGTGCCGCCGCGCGGCCCCGGCTGATAGGGCTTCTTCGGGTGGATCCCGGCGGGCGAGGAAATGTTGACGATCCAGCCCTGGCGCCGCGACCGCATCGACGGAAGCACGAGCTGCGCCAGATGGAACGGCGCGGTGACCTGCACTTCCATCATCAGCTTGAAGCGCTTCTCGGTGAATTCGATCACCGGCGCGAAATAGGTGATCGCGGCGTTGTTGACCAGGATGTCGATCGGGCCGCAAGCGGCCACCGATTTCTCGATGAGGCGCTCGCGCTCGCTCGCCTGCGCCAGATCCGCCTTGATGAGCGTCGCGTGGCCGCCGGCCTTCTGGATGCGCGCGACGGTGTCGCCGAGCGTTCCCGGCAGACGGCTCTCGCCCTCTTCCGCCGTGCGCGCGGACACGACGACCTTCGCGCCCTCCATCGCCAGGCGCGCGGCGATCGCCTCGCCGATGCCGCGGCTGGCGCCGGTCACGAGTGCGACTTTGTCTTTCAGCGGGCCGTTCGGATTGATTTTCGGTGCAGCCATGGGCGTGTCCTCCCATTTGTTATTTCGAGGTTATTTTCACCACAAAGACACAAAGGACCCAAAGGATTAGCGGCTCGCCTTTGGCGAGCCAACATTCGGTAGTGCCCGATAAACATGCCTCACGCTGAATGCTTCGCGGCAAATTTTGCAAGACGGTTGCTGAAAAGAACCAGAATGACGCCGCTGCCTAAACTCCAAAAGGCCCACTCAATTATTGGTCCGAGTGTTCCTTCAAGGATTTCTTCAAGCCCGAGCCGCCCGGAAAGGAAACTTCCCAGCGTCGGCTGACGAGAACAACCAGCCACACGGCCCCCACTACGACCAACATAATTCCAAACAGGCGTATCAAGAGCAGCGCGAGCTTGTACGGGTCCATACGTCTTCTCCGTAAATGGGCGAAATATCTGTTCGATCGATTCGGTCAGCGTATTTCCTTTGTGCTCTTTGTGTGTTTGTGGTCGATCTGTTTTTCAGGCCACACGCGCAGCCGCTTCGAGCCGCGCCGGCGCGGTCTCGGCCAGAAGGATCATGGCCACGAGACCGATGGCGGTGGCCGTCAGCAGATACCAGGCCGCCGCCATCGGATTGCCGGTGACGTGGATGCAGCCAGGTGACGACGAGCTGCGTCGTACCGCCGAAGACCGAGATCGACGTCGCATAGATCACCGCGAAACCGGTACCGCGGATCGCTTTCGGCAACGCCTCGCTGATGGCGGCATAATGCTGCCTGGCTCGCTGACGAGAGCACCGACAGAAATCCCATCCCTATGAGCAACGCCTCGGGCTGCGCTCGTGAACGATCAGAGAGAAGACGGGTAGATCGCGAGGAGGAACGAATATTCGCGGCACGATCATTACGATGCGCCGTCCGATGACGGTCCGAAAAATGCCGCCGTGAGTCCGGAGACGATAGCGCAGGCGCTGATCACGGCTGTCGCCGTGAAGGACACTGTTGTGTTCATGTGCAGGATCGAGTGCGCGAAGATAGTCATGTAGTTGAACACGTAGGTCGCCACAGTTCGCTCGCGAAAAGGAGAAGGCCCAGCACGATGACGCGGCCATGCGTGCGGAAAACGGACTGTCTCCGGGTGGAGCGGCTCATAGGCAGGCGGCCCGATCGCTCGAGATGCACGGTTTCCGGCAGCCGATTGCGGAGGAACAGGCCGAACGGCAAGGTGAGCGAGCCGATCAGGAAGGCGATACGCCAGCCATAGGACTCGAGGCCTGCCTCGGTCATCACCAGCGACAAGATTGCGCCGATGCCGCCCCCGAAGAAGCTCGCTATGCTCTGACTGAGACCCTGCAACGATGTATAGAGGCCACGCTGA
>CAWDKN010000042.1:0-158178 GCA_963802815.1 uncultured Alphaproteobacteria bacterium | reverse complement strand
TCAGACATCCAATTCGTGGGCGAGAGCCTAGACGCAAAATCCTTGCTGAAGAAAACACGGCCGCGACATTTCCGACAACGGTAGGTGGCCAGGGTGGCGCGGACTGTGATGCAGATCACACCGTGTCGGTTTGCCCGGCGACCGTCATCCGGGCCGTGTTTTCGCACAGCGACGTGACTCACGTCACAGACAGACGCGCGGCCCCCGCGCGAAAACGCGCATTCGTGGAGGGGGAATTCATCGTGCAGGATGGACGAGACTCAAGGGGTTTCGGGCGGCCCTTTTCCTGGGAACGCTCTGCGTTTCCGGCGGGCGCTGGCCCCAATGACGGCGGCCCGCTGCCGCAAGCTGCGCGCCGACGGCGAACGGAACCGGTCCCGGCAACCGTATGCCCGCATCAGGTACCAACGCTGCCAGGGCGGCGACAGCAGAATCTGGTACCGGGCGAACGGCGGCGATCTCACCGTCAATCTCAACGGCGAGCCGATCAGCACGAACGGGATAAGCCTCAAGGATGATGGCCTGGCCCGCACCCTGACCCTCAACGACGGCGTCGCCGGCACCTACACGGCAGCGCCGATCGTCAGCACGACCGCGGGCGATGGCGGGCATTACAACGGCATCGCGCTCACCAGCACGGGCGGGAACGTGGCGATAACGACGTTAACGGGCGGGACCGTGAACGTCAGTGGCGGACCGGGCCTCGGCATCGGCGGCACGACGTCGGGGGCTGGCAACGTCGCGATCACGACCAATGATGCCGTTACGGACCTTACCGGCACCGGCATCGGCGCTCAGGCTGCCAATGGCGTCGTCACCGTCGCAGCGAACGCGAATGTCACAGCCGGGCAGGACGCGATTTTCGCCCAGGCGACCGGCACGGGAAATGTGTCCGTCACGGCGGGCTCGGCCGGCAGTCCGGTTACAATAGCGACCACCGCCGGCAACATCCACGACGCGGTCAACGCCTTCAGCAATGGCGGCAACGTTTCCGTCGCCGCCTACGGCACGGCGACCGGCGAACTCCTCGGCACCACCACGGGAAATGGCAGCGTGACCATAGCCGCGAACGGAACGGTCGCGGCGTCGGGTGGGAATGCGGCCATTTTCGCCGAGACCGCCAACGGAGCGCTCGCCGTCACCACCAACGCGAACCTGAACGACGATCTCGTCGCCATTGGGACCGGCACCGGCAACATCGCCGTGGTCGCGAACGGCAACATCGTCCAGCAGGACGCGTTTGCCTCGATCTTTGCCTCGGGAAACGGCGGCAATGCGCCGTCGCGGTCACCGGGAATCTTGGGAACGGGCTGACCGCCACGACGACCGGCGCCGGAACGGTCACAGTCGCGACCACAGGCAATATCGCCAATACCCAGGCCTTCAATTCGATCTTTGCCCAGGGGGACAACGGCGCCGTAGCCGTGACGGTCGACGGCGGCACGATCAGCGGAACCACGGGATCGGACGCCGTCGACGCGGTAACGACCGGGGCGGGCAACGTGTCGGTCGCGCTTTCCGGCGGAGCCACCATCGATCCGCCGACGGTCGCTGTATTCGCGCATAGCGCCGGCGGCGTCGCGAGCGTGACGACAGCAGGCAACGACAGCATCACGGCCAGCGACGTCGACAAGGCCGGAGGCATATCGGCTCGCAGCGACGCGGCGCCGGCCTCGGCTTCGCTCACGGCGTCCGTCACCACCGGGGCGGCCGACACGATAGCAGTCACCGGCGACGACAGCGCCGGCATCACGGCCATCAACGAAGGCAACGGCGTCGGCGGCGTCGCTATCGCCACCGGCAGCAACAACGCGATCACCGTGACCGGCAACACCGACGCCGCCATCCTGGCGACGACGACGGACTCGCTGGGCTTCACACAGGACAGCTTCGACGGCAGCGGCAACGTGTCGGTTCGGATCGGCGCCAACAACACGCTCCGAGTCAATGCCGGCACCGATGCCGGCGGCACGGCGCCGGTCAGCGGTGAAATCGTCGCGGTCACGGACGGCGGCAACGCCGACGTCGAATGGTCAGGCGCCGGCGGTTCTGTCACCGTCGACGGTGCGGCAGGCATCCAGACAACCGGCATCCTGGTGGCGGCCGGCAACACCAGTGGAACCGCGAATTCCACGCTCACGCTCCTGACCGGAACGGGCACGGCGATCACCTCGGCAAACGGCATCGGGATCCTCGCCATCGATGCGGGCACCGGCGCCGAAACAATTGCGTCCAACGGTCCGATCACGGCCACCTCCACCGGCGGCGCGATCACGATTTCCGCGCTGCTGCAATCGGCGCTTGGGAACGCCATTCCGCAGGGCAGCGCCGTCGATGTGAACGGATTCGGCGGCGGCATTCTCGCCCTGGGGCTGGGCCAGTTGTCGGTCAGCTCGAAGTGGCGCGATTTCGGTCACGGGCGGCGACGGCATCGCGGCACTCGCGTCGGGCCCGACCGCCGTCGTCTCCAGCGCCGCGATTTCTGCCGTCGGAGGAGACGGGATATTCGCGAGCAGCGGAGGCGCGCTCTCCATCAGTTCTGCCGCGCCGATCACATCCGATCGCTCGGCGATCCTGGGCTATTCCGCATCGACGCTGTCGATAACCAATGGCGGCGCGGCCGCCGGTGCCGGCACCGGCGCCGATCCGGTGATCGGATATTTCTCGCCGGCCACGGTGACGATCACCAACACGTCCGGCGGCGCGATCCGATCAAATGGCGGCGCGGCAACGGATCTCGCCATCGGCGTGCCGTCATCCCTCCTGGCACTGCCGCAGCCGCTCGGTCCCATCGCGATCGTCAACAGCGGCGCCATCACCGGCCGCATCGACGTGTCGCCCTCGCCGAGCGCGACCGTTGCGAATTCCGGCCAATGGGCGACGAGCGGCACGAACAATTTCGCCGCCGCCAATTCGGCTCTGACCAACGCCGCGGGCGGAGACATCGTCACCTCCGGCGCGACCACCTTCGCCTTCACCGGCGCGGGCAACAGCGTCGCCAATGCCGGCACTGTCGCCGTTTCGGGCCAGACGACCTTCAGCGGGCAACAGGGCTTCACCAATACCGGTCTTCTCGATCTGCATGGCGCCGACAACGCGGCAGGCGACCTTCTCGTGATCAACGGCGCGTTTGCCGGCGGCGCCGGCAGCAAGCTCGCCGTCGATGCGGCGCTCGGCACATCTGCGTCGGGCGCGTCTTGCGGCGCCCTTGCCGATTGCCTGCAGGTGGGTTCGTCTTCCGGCGTGACCTCGGTGATCGTTCACGACAGTGCGGGCCTTGCCAGTGCGGGGACTCAATTCCGGCGGTGTCCTGATCGTCAGCGGCGCATCGGCTGCGGGCAATTTCGTGCTCGACCCGTCATCGGCCGGCTACGATGCGCAGACCGGCGCCATCGACGCCGGTCTCTTTTCCTATTCGCTCGGTTTCGCCAACGGCCAGGTCCGGCTGCTCGGCCAGCCCGATCGCGCGCTTTTCCAATTGCCCGAGTTGGTGACCGCGGCGCAGAACATCTGGTACGAGAACTCACCCTGGCTCGATCGTCAGGCCGACCTGCGCGACCAGCTCGGCAGCGACGGCACGGGCGCGGTCACGCCGGGCGTGTGGGTGAAGGCGATCGGCAATTGGCTCGGCCGCGATGCGACGCCGACCTTCTCGGTCGCCGGCGTGCAGGCCGGTTCGATCGACACACCCTATCGCCAGACGACCTTCGGCGTCGTGGGCGGCAGCGACTACGGAAAACAGGGCGCGCTGGCGCCCGGCGATACGCTGCTTGCGGGCTTGACGGCGGGTTATCTCACATCGAACGTCGATTTCTCCGGCACGACGACGGGCGCCGGCTATTCCGGAGCGATGATGGGCGCCTACACCACCTGGCTCGACGACGGTTTCGTCGCCGACCTGGCGGTCAAGGCGAATTTCCTCGACGCGACCTATCAGCAGGCCGGAAGCTTCCGCGTGAAGCCCAACGCGACGCAACTCGGCGCGCAGCTCGATGCCGGCAAGCGTTTCGCTGTGGGCCAGACGATTTTCCTCGAGCCGCTGGGCACGCTCACCTATCTCTCGACCTGGATGGATCGCGTCACCATCGGCGCGGCGAGCGTCGACTTCGGACACAACAAGAGCGCGCGGGGCAGCCTCGGATTGCGCGCAGGCACGACGGCGCTGTCGTCGAACGACGTTGACGTCGACCTGTCGCTGACCGGCAGGGCCTGGGACGAGTTCGATGGCGACAACGAAGCCGTCATCGCGTCGACAGGCGCGCCGCTGACGGTGCGCGACCGCTTCGGCGGTGTCTTCGGGGAGGTAGCCGGCAACGCCGCGCTCACCAGCGCCGACAGTGCCTGGTCTGGTTTCGTCAGCGCCGGCGTCAAATTCAAAGCGGGCTTCACCAGCGAGACGCTCACCGCGGGACTGCGCTATCGATGGTAACGGCGCCTCACGCCATGGGCGTGAATATCGCGACCAGCACCAGCACGATTCCCGCCGTTGCCGCGAGGAACGCCAGCGTGCGCAATCCTGTCGCGCCGAACGCATAGAGCGGAACGTAGAGAACACGTGCCGCGAGGTAGAGCTGTGCACCGGCAACGGTCTCCCAATTGTGCCGGCCGAGGATCGCCGCCATCACCACCGATGCGGCGAAGAACGGAAACGTTTCGCGAAAATTGTTGAAGGCGCGGTCGAGCCGTCCCGCGAGCTTTCCCTTCAGGGGCGGCGTCTCGTCGCGCGGACCGATGTTCCACGCGACGCCCCGCTCGCGCGTCACGAACTGTGCGGCCAGGAACAGCTGCGCCAAGCCGAGCGCGATTGCGAAAGCCAGCATCGTGAACTCCACGCTCAGGCCGGCCAGGTGAAAATCCAGATATGGCTGCAATGCGGACATGTGCTTCCCCCGAGGTTTCGACCAGACTAACTCCGGCACAATCTCCCTGGCCATCGTGACGCAACGGCGACATTGCCTCTTTCTGTGGTCGGGCATGCGCGCTAAGACCCCTTGTGGCCACCTTCTTCAAGCCCCCCAATTCGCGCGCCTTGCGCGTCCTGTCGGCCCGCTGGCAGCGGCGCGCGATCTTCGTGGCCGGCGGGCTCCTGGTCGGCGTGGCGGCGGCGCTTCTGGCCATAGGGGCCGATGCCGCGCAGCACCAATTCGCCTTCTTGGCGGGACGTTGGCCTTACGCGCCTTTGCTGGTGACCCCGTTGGGCTTCGGCCTCGCCGCGGCGCTGATGCGCCGTGTCTTTCCCAATACCCAGGGCTCCGGAATTCCACAGGCCATCGCCGCGCGGCAACTCGCGACGACCAAGGCCCGCGCGGGCCTTGTCGGCTTTCGCATTGCGGTCGGCAAGGTGCTGCTCACCTTGCTGGGCCTTCTTGTCGGCGCCTCGATCGGCCGCGAGGGGCCGACGGTGCAGGTGGGCGCCTCGCTGATGTTTTCCGTCGGCCGGCTTTCGCCGCGGCGCCAGCCTGGGCTCATCCTTGCCGGCGCGGCCGCCGGCGTGGCCGCGGCCTTCAACACACCGCTCGCGGGAATTGTCTTCGGAATCGAGGAGATGAGCCGCAGCTTCGAAGCGCGCACGAGCGGTCTGGTTCTCGGCACAGTGATCCTCGCCGGCCTGACCTCCATCGCGCTGCTCGGCGACTACACCTATTTCGGTACGACGTCGGCAGCACTGGCCTATGGCGTCAACTGGCTCGCCGTGCCGGTTTGCGGTGTGCTCGGCGGTTTGTCGGGCGGCCTATTCAGTCGGATTCTGGTGCTGATGGCGAACGGGCTCCCCGGCGTCGTCGGTCGCATGATCAAGTCGCATCCGATCGCATTCGCGATCCTGTGCGGCTTCGCCGTATCGCTCTGCGGCGTTCTCTCGCATGGCGCCGTTTTCGGTACCGGTTACGCGCAGGCGCGCGACCTCCTGCACGCAGGATCGCAATCCTTCGCGTTCGCGCCCCTGAAATTTGCCGCAACGGCGCTGTCCTCCGTCAGCGGGATCCCCGGCGGCATTTTCTCTCCGTCTCTCGCGGTCGGCGCCGGTCTCGGCGCCGATATCGCGCCGTTGTTTCCCTCGGCATCGATGGGCGCGATCGTCCTTCTCGGCATGGTGTCTTATTTCACCGGCGTCGTGCGCGCGCCGATCACCGCTTTCGTCATCGTCTCCGAGATGACCGGCAGCCACGCCATGCTGGTTCCCCTGATGTCGGCCGCTCTCATTGCCGAGGGCTGCTCGCGGCTCGTCGCGCGCGAAGGGGTCTATCACGCGCTGGCAAGGCAGTTCCTCATCGAATCCGAGATCAAAGACCGGAAATTAGTGGTTCCTTGACCCGTGCCATGGCAGGCTGACGCGTCCTCGAAGGGGCCGTCTCATGCGTCGGATATTCGTTGTTGCCGCCTTGCTTGCACTGGGCTCGGGGCTTTCCGGTTGCGCCGTTGCCTCCGTCGCCGGTGCGGCCGTCGATGTCGGGACCACGGTCGTCAGCACCTCCGTCGATGTCGCAGGCGACGCCGTGGGCGCCGCGGCCGACACGGTCTCGGGCTCCGGCGACGAGAAGAAAGACGACGACGGCAAGAAGTCCGACGACGACAACTGACGTCAACCTTCAATAACCCCCTTAAAACGAATCCTTTCGCTTCCTCATCTCCGCGAACACCGCGACGTCGTTTGCGCCTTCGAGACCGAGCGTGTGGCGGATCTCGGCGGAGTTCGGGCGCAAGAACGGATTGGTCTGCTTCTCGAGCCCGATGGTCGATGGAATTGTCGGCTCATGCTTCGCGCGCGCGGCCTCGACATCCTTCATGCGGCTCACCAGAGCGGCATTGCCCTTCTCGAGCGTGAGCGCGAAGCGGCCATTGTTCAGCGTGTATTCGTGGCCGCAATAGACGCGCGTCGCATCGGGCAGCGCCATCAGCTTCGACAGGCTCGACCACATCATCTCGGGCGTTCCCTCGAACAGCCGGCCGCAGCCCATCGCGAACAGCGTATCGCCCGTGAACGCCGCGTCGTCGAACACGAAGGCGATATGGGAGCGCGTATGGGCGGGAATTCTCGAGCACGCGCACCGCGCGCGGGCCGAACCGCCAGCCGGTCGACTCATCGACGCCCTCGTCGATCGCCGGAATCCGCTCGCGGTCCTTTCCCGGACCAACGACCTTCGCCCCGAAGGCGTCCTTCAGCGCCACATTTCCGCCCGTATGGTCGAAATGATGATGGGTGTTGAGGATGTGGGTGAGCGCCCAGCCGCGTTTCGCCAGCGCCTTTTTCACCGGTTCGTGCTCGGAGGGATCGACGACGGCGCAAAGACCCGCGTCGGAATCGCGGACGAGGTAGGCGTAATTATCGCTCAGGCAGGGGACGAGTTCGATCTCAAGCTGGGACAAGGCCGGGTGCTCCGATTGGCAGGGATGAACTCTATCAACCTCGCGCCCTTCGTTGAACCGCGGCTGGCCCCGCGCTAGGCATCAAGGCCATGCTTCAGGATGTCCGCGACCTTGCCAATTTCTACGAAGCCCCGATGGGGCAGGCCGCGCGGCGCGTGATCCAGCGCCGGCTGAAGCTCCTTTGGCCGGACGTGAAGGGCCTGCGCGTGCTCGGCTATGGCTTCGCGGTCCCCTACCTGCGGCCCTGGCTTGCCGAGGCCGAGCGCGTGGCCGCGCTGATGCCGGCCCAGCAAGGCGTAATGGCGTGGCCGGCCGGCAGAAATCTCGTGGCGCTCGGCCATGACGACGCGCTGCCCTTTCCCGACGTCTTCTTCGACCGGATCCTCGTCGTGCACGGCCTCGAAGGCGCCGAGGCGGCGCGGCCGTTCCTGCGCCAGCTCTGGCGAGTATTGGCGCCCGAGGGCCGCCTGATCATCGTGGCGCCCAATCGCGCCAGCCTCTGGGCTCAGCTCGAATACTCGCCCTTCGCGCTCGGCCGCCCGTTCTCGAAGACGGAGCTCGACGGGCTTCTCAAAGGCGCCATGTTCGAAACCTTGGGCTGGGACCGGGCGCTGCACGCGCCGCCGTTCAAGAGCCGGCGCCTTATGGGGACGGGCACGACCTGGGAGAACATTGGCCGCCGCGTCTGGCCCGCGCTCGCGGGCGTGCACCTCGTCGAGGCGCGCAAATCGCTCATCGCGGGCATCGCGCAATCCGTCAAGCTGCGCGGCGAACGCGCGCTGACCCCCGCCAACGCAAATCCTTGAGCGAAGGTTTCGCATTCCTGTCGTGACGCTTACGTCATCGACGTGCACGCGCCGAATTCGTTAACACGCGCATGCGCAAACGCTGCTGCCATCGCGTGTCACTAGTATGCGCCTCGACATGTTCTGCATAACACCCATGCGGACGCGACGTGTTTTCGAATCGACGCGGAAAATCGGGCGTAAGACGCCGCAAGCACGCGCGCGTCTCACGATGCTGTGACGTCGCGCACGCGACGGTGATTGGACCCCTCTTCCATACCGCTTCTATCTCCCTATGTCGGTAGCGCGCGGGCGCTGTGGCCCGCGCATTCGACGAGGAGGGAGTTTCATGTCACTCGCCACGAAGGCGATCGGCTCCGCATTGTTCTGCGCGAGCGTCGCATTGTTGTCATCTGCGGCATTCGCGGAAGAGCCGGACAACGCCATCGGTTGCCTGCACATGTCGAAGCAGGTCGCGGCCGCGGTCGCCGCCAACCAGCAATCGCCGAACCTGAAATCGGCGACAGACGAACAGAACATCGCCCGCGACTACTGCCTCAACGGCTTCTTTAACGTCGGCATGTCGCACTATTCCAAAGCCCTCGATTTGCTCGGCGCCGGCAAGTCGTAAGCCCCAACGAAACAGGACGCCGAAAACCAACCGAGAAACCCACCAGGAGACGCGTAATGCTTACCAAGAAAATTGCCCTTGCCCTTTCATTGTCGGCCGGCATTGCGCTGGCAGTTACGGGCGTTGCCGCAGCAGAGCCCGCGAACACGCTCGGCTGCCTGCATATGTCGAAGCAGGTGTCGAGCGCGCTCGACGCCAACCCGCAATCGGCGAACTACCAGACCGCGAAAAGCGAGCTGGACGCCGGCAGGCAGTTCTGCATGAGCGGCCTCTACACGGAGGGCTTGCAGCGCTACGCCCACGCCCTGCAACTGCTCGGAGCATCCTCGAACGGCTGACAAGAAGCGACCCTCCCCTCACGTCCCAAGGGGAGGGTCGATTTATTTTGCTCTCAACAGAAAAATCGCGCCGTCGGCAAAAAGATTTGGCCCCCACGCATCGGGACGCATCGCACGCGTGCCCCCGTCCGCCGACAGCGCGAGCGCGCGTTCGATCACGGCACCCTGTTCCTTCGCCAGCATCACGAAATCAGCGATGGTGCAGAGATGGATGTTCGGGGTCTCGTGCCAGGCAAAACTGAGCGCGCGCGTCTGCGGCATGCGGCCATTCACAAGCAGCGACAGCCGCACGCGCCAGTGCCCGAAATTCGGCAGCGACACCACCGTGCGGCGGCCGATCCGCAACAGGTGACCAAGCACCTTGCTGGGGCTGCGCGCCTGCTGGATCGTGTCGCTCAGGATCACCACGTCGAAGACCTGGCTCGGATACTCGCCAAGATCGGTGTCGGCATCGCCCTGGACCACCGACAGCCCGCGCGCGACGCTCGCATTCACGTTCGCCTGCGACAGCTCGAGCCCGCGCCCGTCGACATGTTTGGTCCGGATCAGGTGCTCGAGCAGCGCGCCGTCGCCGCAGCCGACGTCGAGCACGCGCGCCCCCTCCGGGATCATCTCCGCGATGGCGGCGAGATCGTGCCTGAGGCCATTGGCGTTCATGCGATGCCGTGCTCGGCCGACACCGAATTCAGGAACCCGCGCACGATCGCGAACACTTCCGGCTCGTCGAGCAGGAAGGCGTCGTGGCCGCGATCGGTGGCGATCTCCACGAAGCTCACATTCGCCGCCGCCGCGTTCAGCGCGTGCGCGACGCGCTTGTTCTCGGCCGTCGGGAACAGCCAGTCGCTGGTGAAGGAGATGATGCAGAATTGCGTCCTGGTGCCGCGAAACGCTTCGGCCAACACGCCGCCGTAGTCGGCCGCGAGATCGAAATAGTCCATCGCGCGCGTGATGTAGAGATAGGAGTTTGCGTCGAAGCGGTCGACAAAGGTCTGGCCCTGGTGATGCAGGTAGGACTCCACCTGGAAATCCGGCGCGAAGGCGAAGGAGATGGCGTTGCGGTTCTGCAGCGAGCGCCCGAACTTCCGCTGCAGCGCGGCTTCCGAAAGGTAGGTGATATGTGCGGCCATGCGTGCCACCGCGAGGCCCTTCGACGGTATCGTCCCGGCAAGCTGATAGGCGCCGCCATGCCAGTCCGGGTCGGCCATGATCGCCTGGCGGCCGACCTCGTGGAAGGCGATGTTCTGCGCAGAGTGGCGCGCCGCCGTCGCCATCGGAATGGCCGACAGCACGCGATCGGGAAAGAGCGCTGCCCATTGCAGCACCTGCATGCCGCCCATCGAGCCGCCGGTGACGCAGAGGATCTTCTCGATGCCGAGCGCGTCGAGCAGCATTGCCTGCACGCGCACCATATCGCGGACGGTGACGAGCGGAAAATCGAGGCCATGGGGCTTGCCCGTCGCGGGATCGATGTCGGCAGGCCCCGTCGTGCCCATGCAGCCGCCGATGACGTTGGCGCAGACGACGAAGAAACGGTTGGTGTCGATGGGCTTGCCGGGTCCCACCATTGCCTCCCACCAGCCGGGCTTTCCCGTGACCGGATTGGCGCTGGCGACGAACTGGTCGAGCGTCAGGGCATGGCAGACGAGGATGGTGTTCGAGCGCGCGGCATTCAGCGTGCCGTAGGTCATGTAGGCCACGGTTAACGGCGCGAGCACGCGGCCGGCGTCGAGCTGGATTGCCTTGTCGCTGCCGAAGGTGATCGCGTGGCCGATATCGGCATCGGCGGCGCGCACGGGCAGCAGGAATTTGGGGTTGGCGATTTCCGTCATGGCCCTTCGACAAGCCCTGGAAAGCACAGGGAGGCAGCGTTGCTAGAGCCTGCAGACCCGGCCGTCAACGAATGGCTGGCCCGCGCTTTGATTTGGGCCTTCTCCGTCCTATATAGCCCGGCTTTTGCCCGGACAAAGACGATGGCGCTCAAACCGAAGCCCGGAGTTTTCGACATCGACCCCTATGTGGGCGGCCGGGCGCATGTGGCCGGCGTGGCGCAGGCGATCAAACTGTCCTCGAACGAGTTGGCGCTGGATGCCAGTCCCAAGGCCATCGCGGCCTTCGAGGCGGCAGGCCGGGAGCTCGGCCTCTATCCCGACGGCGGAGCGACGCAGCTGCGCAAGGCTATCGCGCAGGCCTATGGTCTCGACGCGGCGCGGATCGTCTGCGGCAACGGCTCGGGCGAGATCCTCACGATGCTGGCCACCGCCTATCTGAGCCCGGGCGACGAGGTGCTGTTCACCGAACACGCTTTTCTGCTTTACCGCATCGCGACGCTTTCGAGCAGCGCGACGCCAATCGTCGTGCCGGAGAAGAACCTGAAAGCCGACGTCGACGCGATGCTTGCTGCCGTGACGTCGAAGACGCGACTCGTCTATCTCGCCAATCCGAACAATCCGACCGGCTCCTACCTGCCGCACAGCGAGGTGCGCCGCCTGCATGCGGGGCTTCCGCCCGACACGCTGCTCGTGCTCGACGCGGCCTATGCCGAATATGTCCGTCGCAACGACTACGAGGCGGGCATCGAAATGGTCTCGAGCTTTGCGAACGTCGTCATGACGCGGACCTTCTCGAAGATCCATGCGCTCGCCGCGCTGCGGGTCGGCTGGTCGTATTGCCCGGCGTCGGTCGCCGACGTGCTCAACCGCATTCGCGGGCCGTTCAACGTCTCGGCGCCGGCGCAGGCTGCGGCGGTGGCGGCCCTCGGCGACCGCGCCCATGTCGAAGCCGCCGTCGCGCACAACACGGAATGGCGCGCCTGGCTGATCGAGGCCATCCGCAAGCTCGGCCTGCGGGTTGACGACAGCGTCGCCAATTTCATCCTGATCCATTTCGGCGACGCGAATACGGCGCAGGCGGCCGATGCATTCCTGGGCGAGAACGGCGTCATACTGCGTGCCGTCGCCAATTACGGCCTGCCGCAGTGCCTGCGCCTGACGATTGGCACGGAAGAGGCGAACCGCAAGGTCGTGGCCGCGCTCACCGAATTCCTGGCGCGCAAATGACGGCCGATTCCAAGCCCCTCTTCACGAAGGTCGCGCTCATCGGCGTCGGCCTCATCGGTTCGTCCATCGCGCACGCCATGCGCCGCGGGGGGCTCGCCGCGCATATTGCCGGTTACTCCCACTCAAACGATACGCTGGAGCGCGCCAAGAAGGTCGGCTTCGCCAATTCCATGCATGGCGATCTCGCCGAGGCCGTGCGCGATGCCGACCTCGTCGTGCTGGCGACACCCGTCGGCGCCTTCGGCGTCCTCGCGAAGGAGATGGCGCCGCATCTGAAGACAGGCGCGATCATCAGCGATGTCGGCTCGGTGAAGACCGCCGTCGTGCGTGATGTCGGACCGCATGTGCCCGAAGGCGTCCACTTCGTGCCCGCGCATCCGATCGCCGGCACGGAGCAATCGGGACCGGAATCCGGTTTCGCGGAGCTGTTCGACGGGCGTTGGTGCATCCTCACCCCGCCGCCCGGCACGGATCCTGCGGCCGTCGAGACCATGAAGGTCTTCTGGCACCGCCTCGGCAGCGAGGTCGAAGTGATGGATCCCAGGCACCATGATCTCGTGCTCGCCATCACCAGCCATGTGCCGCATCTCATCGCCTACAACATCGTCGGCACGGCCGACGACCTCGAGCAGGTCACGCAGGGTGAAGTAATCAAATATTCCGCCGGCGGATTCCGCGATTTCACGCGCATCGCGGCGTCCGATCCCACCATGTGGCGCGACGTCTTCCTCAACAATCGCGAAGCCGTGCTCGAAGTGCTCGGCCGCTTCAGCGAGGACCTGAGCGCGCTTCAACGCGCCATCCGTTGGGGCGATGGCGATGCGCTCTTCAACCTCTTCACCCGCACCCGCGCCATCCGCCGCAGCATCATCGACGCCGGCCAGGACACCGCGGCCCCGAATTTCGGCCGCGGCAAGCCAAAATAACAAAACAAAAAATCGTCATCCCCGGCGAGCGCTGCGCAGCAGTGCGAGGCCAAGGGGACCCAGCAAGCGCGCGTCCGCGCGCTGAATGACTTTTTTCCGCGCTCGCGGACGCTCGCTTGCTGGGTCCCCTCGCTTCGCTCGCCGGGGATGACGACATTTTTTTAATCGAGCGCGAGAAGCGTCAATATACCGGATCAACCGACCCCACCGGCGCATCCCCCGCATAGACCAAGCCGTCCTTCGCGCCGATCACGACACCCAGCTCGCCGGCGTCGTTGCTGCCGGCTTTCGCGGCGCGATGCAGCAGCGCGGCCGCGAGACCGGTGCCGTCGGTGCCGCGCTTGCGCATGGCATCGACGAAGCGGTCGAAGTCCGCAATTTTGAAATCGAGCGCGCCTGCCGGGCGCTTCGCGTCGTCGAAGGCGAGCGAGCCCTTGCCCGTCGCATCGATCTTGCCGAACGCGACCTCCAGCATGTCCACGCGCATCGATCCGCCCGCCGCGCGCCACGCATCCGTCGCATCCGGCCAGTCCTGATCGCCGGCGCGCAGGCGATCCAACGGCTTTCCCGGGCCGAAGGTCCCCTGCAGTGCCGCATGCGTGATCTCGTCGCCGAAATCCGAACGCAATGCCGGCGACAGGTGCACGCCGTTCGCCGACAAAAAGACGTCGAAGCTGTCCGCGCCGGGCGTGCGGCGAAGATGGAATTGCAGCTCGGACGCGGCCAGCGCGGCCGAGCCGATCACGACCCCAACCAGGTCGAAACGCGACAGCGCGCCGTCGTCCCTTATCGCGCTCGCATGGAGGCTGCCGGGCACGAACGCGAAGGCGTGGGGTTTTCCGTCCACGCCGGTCCAGTCGAGATGCTGCGGCCCGGCCGCTTCGAAGACCGTCTCGTCGCGTCCATAGGTCAACGCATGCAGCGCGAAGTCCGGCGAACGCCAATGGACCGGCCCATGCGGCGTCGCCACGTCGATCGCGAAATTCCTGAACACCGCGTCGATGCTGAAGGGAAAGCCGGCGATCCGCTTGGAGCCGAAATGCAGCGTGACCCCCGGCATGAGCGTGCGCCCGTTCCAATGGTCGAGCCGTTCCGAGAACGCATCGGCCAGCATCCACCAGCGCGTGCCGGCACCGACGGCCAGGATCACGAACAGGGCGAAGGGGGCATAGATGAAGAAGCGTGTGGTCCAGTTCATGGCGGCGGAGAATAGAGGGGTTCGTGGCCGTGCAGGACGCGGCGAATGATCCCTTTTCATCCCGCGCCGCCAGCCGCCACGCCGGCCCTCGCGGCGCGGGACCCAATGGCCTAGTCTTCTGGGGTCATGCTCCCCGCTCTTTTCCGCGACGCCCAGGCGAGGCTGGCCCTGATCCGCGAAGGCCGCAAACAGGCCGGCGAGATCGGCCCTGGCCTCGCGGCCTCGCTGCTGCTGCATGGCTTCGCCCTGCTGGCGGTGCTGTTCTTAATGCTGCACACGGCCGGGACGCCGCAGCCGAAGGAAGCGCCGCTCATCCCTATCGATGTCGTCCGCCTCGGCGACGGCACCGCCTCGCCGCCTGCGGAAAAGAAAGCGCGCGTGCCGCTCGCCAAGGCGCTGCCGGGGCCGAGACAGGAAGAGCAGAGTCCGGTGAAGCCGGAAGGTTATTCGCCGAAAGGCACCAGGGCGCCGGTCGATGCGCTCGATCGCCAGCTCCGCTCGCTTGCGCATCTGCGCTTGCCCGAGACCGATCTGCACGTCACCCCGGATATCGGTCCGTCGAACGAGGCGGCGTCGAGCGACGACGCGGCCGCCGGCGACGAGGCGACTTACAGCGTGCGCGACTACGTCCGCGCGCAGGTCGAACGGCGCTGGAATTCTCGATCTCGAATCGCTGGGCGCGCGCACCTTCACGGTCGCCATCCACATCGCGATAAATCGCGACGGCACCGTTACCAGAGCCGACATCGTGGATCGCGAACGCTTCACCACCGATGCCGCCTATCACAGCGTGGCGCTGAGCGCGCGCAACGCGGTGCTGCTGTCCTCGCCGATCAACCTGCCGCCGGGACATTACAAACAGGCGCTGAACTTCACGCTCAATCTCGATCCGAGAGATACGCTGCGATAGCCACTACCGTGAGGGACTTTCGTTTTTGGAGGTCATGCCATTCGCCGCGTCGGTCATGATCGCCGCCACGGATCGTCCCGGAAAATGCTCGGAATCTCGTCGGATCGTCACCGACCGGCCCCCGCTTTGGCCGCAATTCGGATTGAAGCCCTTCATCCCTGGCGCGGTGGACAGATCGGTGCAGAGTTTGGTGCGTCGACCTCTTGCCGCCAAGGGACCGTCATGGATCGCCGAACGTTCATCGCTGCGTCCTCAGCAGGGACCGTGCTGTCTGTCTTCTCTGGCGCCCACGCAGCGACACCCACGCGTGAGATCATGGGGTTGGGCTGGTACGTGGTGTTTTCGCCGCCCAGCATGATGGACCGGATGACGGTGTTCTACGAAAAGACGATCGGACTGCCCGAAATGTTGAACATGAGGACGGAGATTCAGAACAAGAATCTTCTTTGGGGCGGTGAGGACATTGTGGTCGATCTCGCGCATCACGCGCCGGAAACGCCGCTTAGCCCGCGCGAGGCCGATCCCGCCACCGCGCGGCAGTTTCCGATTTTTCGCACCGACAACCTCGACGCCCTCATGGCGGGCTTCGCCGCGCGGGGAGCGAGGACTTTGCCGGTCCGGTCGACCTATTACGGGCGAGAGGCGTTCGTGATCGACTTGATGGGTCGGCTGCTCGGATTTCGCCAACGCGATCTCGAATCGCCGTTCGCGTCCGACAAAGAAGCTCGGCGACGCTTCACGCGGGGCGAAGCCTTCAATCCGGGTTGCGCCTCGATGCCCACGCACCTCCAGGAACTGGGCTGGGTTCGCCTGGCGGTCGCCGATGTGGACGCGGCCCGGGCATTTTATGGCGCCCGGGTCGGACTGCGCGATCTCGGAACGGCCGGCGGCGCCGCCTTGTTCGACCTCGGCGACAACACCACGCTGGAGATTGTCGGCGGCGGCGTCGCCCGTCCGGTGCCGGTCGAGCAGAGAGACGCCGAAACGGTGGCCATCCTGAGGGTGGTGAATTTCCAGGCGATAATGGCCCGCCTGAAGGCTGCCGGACAACCGTTTCCGTTCACGATTTCCGACAAGCCCAACGGGGCATTCTCCTATATCTCCGATTCCGAAGGCAATCTTTTGGGCCTCGCGGATCGCAGACCGCCAGCCGCCTACAGGGGCGTCATGGCGGTACTGCCGGAGGACCTGGAAGCCCGTCGACGGTGGGTCGAGACGGCGGGCGGTGATTAGATCCAAAGGCGGACTCAGTCTGCCTGCCTTCGCTCTACGGGACCCCTTAGCACTACCAGCACGCACGCTGACAAACCGCGTCCCAGCGGCTCCGCGTGATAAAATTCTTATGGCAGATCGCGCGCGACGCGAAATCCGGCGAGGCTGGAATAGTCGTATTCGCCGCCGTCCTCCGTGCTTCCGCTGCGTGCCGCCGAGCGGATGAAGATCGGCACGTTGTCCCACGAGCCGCCGCGCACGACATGGCGGTCGCAGCCGCCGTCCATCCACGGCCGGCCGCTCTCGGGCGCGCCGACATAGCTCTTGTGCCAGCAATCTTCCGTCCACTGCCAGGCATTGCCGAGCACGCCGTAGAGTCCGAACGCGTTCGGCGCGAACGCGTCGACGTCTGACAATTCCTTGTCGTCCCATCTGCTGCCGCAGCCGTTGCAGTTCGCGTTGTTTGTGCCGATGTCGTCGCCCCACCAGCGCGATGTGGTGGTCCCCGCGCGCGCGGCATATTCCCATTCGGCTTCGCTCGGCAGGCGATAGGGACCGGCACGCCCTGCGAGTTCCGGCCGCTCCGCCTTCACGCGCGCGTTGAGCCAGGCGATGTAGGCGTGCGCGTCCGCCCAGTCGAGGCACACCGCAGGCCAGCGCCGCGGCTGCTCGTCGTAAGGCGGGTAGGCGAGGCCGTGCCCCGTGTTTCGCCATGTTTCGTTGAGGATCGGATTGCACGGCTTTGGCTGGTACTTCGTGGTCTCGAGAAAGGCCAGGAACTCGGCGATGGTGACGTCGTATTTCCCGATCGCGAATGCCTTGATCGGCACGACGCGCTGTGGACCTTCCGAGTCGAAATGCCCGTGCTCGCTCGCAGGGCTGCCCATCAAGAACTTTCCGGCCGGAATGCCCACCATCTGCGGACAGTCCTTGCATTCCTGGAACTCGCGGTCGGGACGATCCTGTGCGAGCGCGCCCGGCCCGGCGATGGCCGCGACGACAAAAACGAGCGTCAAAAGAAGAAATCGGAAGAGGGGGCGCATGTGCACCGGACGAGATTAGAACGGATGCCGGCGTGAAGAATAGTTTGTCCAATCCCCCAATTTTAAAGGTGCGTCATGGCCGGCCGAGGCGCCGGCCATCAGCCGCACTTCGAATACCCGCAGGAGAGGCAGGTATCGCAGCCTTCGATCCGGACGAGGGTCGGCGAGGAACAGCGTGGGCAGAAACGTGCGGGCGCGCCTTCGGCCGCCACCGCGACGGCGCGGCGCTCTTCCTCGACCAGTGGTCCGGCGCTCGGCGTCAAAAAACCTATGGCGACAAGATGCTTCTCGATCACCTCACCGATCGCGGCGAGCAGCGAGGGCACATAACGGCCTTCCATCCACTGCCCGCCGCGCGGATCGAACACGGCCTTGAGCTCGTCGACAACGAAGGAGACGTCGCCGCCGCGCCGGAACACGGCGCTGATCATGCGCGTAAGCGCGACCGTCCAGGCATAGGCTTCCATGTTCTTCGAGTTGATGAACACCTCGAAGGGCCGCCTGCGACCGTCCTTCTCGATGTCGTTGATCGTGATGTAGAAGGCATGGTCGGTCTCGACCCATTTGATCTTGTAGGTCTGGCCGAGAAGCGTGTCGGGGCGATCGAACGGCTTCGTCATGTAGACGACACCGCCGACGCTCTCGGGCGGCCGCGGAAGCTGCGGCAGCGCGAAGGGCAGGGTGGGCTCGTCGTCGGCCTCTGCCGCGAGCGCCGCAGGCGTCTCCACCAGCGCGGGCTCCGGCACATGCTCGAGCACCGATCCCGTCACCGCATTCGGGCGATAGGTCGTGCAGCCCTTGCAGCCCAGGTCGTAGGCGCTGAGGTAGATGTCCTTGAACGCGTTGAAGCTGGTCGACACGGGCACGTTGATGGTCTTGGAGATCGAGCTGTCGATATGCTTCTGCGCAGCGGCCTGCACCGCCAGGTGATCGGACGGCTCCAGCGTCTGCGCGCTGACGAAATATTCCGGCAGCGCCGCGTCCTCCCCGAAGCGGGCGCGGAACAGGCGATAGGCGTAATCGCTCACCGTCTCCTCGGTGCGCGTGCCGTCGGGCTGCAGCACCTTGCGGCGATAGGTGTAGGCGAAGACGGGCTCGATGCCGCTCGATACGTTGTCGGCGAACAGCGAGATCGTGCCCGTCGGCGCGATCGAGGTCAGCAGCGAATTGCGGATGCCGGTCTCGGCGATGGCGCTGCGGATATCCTCGGGCAATGCCGCGATATGCGGCCGCGGCCAGATATTCGCCCTTGTCGAGGAGCGGAAACGCACCCTTCTCGCGCGCGATCTCGGCCGAGGCGCGATAGGCCGCCTGATCGAGCGCCGCAAGCCAGGTTTCGATCAGCGCGATGCTCTCGGGCGAGCCGTAGCGGCTGCGGCAGAAGATGAGCGCATCGGCAAGACCGGTGACGCCGAGCCCGATGCGGCGCTTGGAATACGCCTCGGCCTTCTGGCGCGGCAGCGGAAAGCGCGAGACGTCGATGGCGTTGTCGAGCAGGCGGATCGCCACGGCGGTCAGCCGCGCCAGCTCGTCGAGGTCGATATGCGCGTTCTCGCCGAACGGGTCCTTCACCAGCCTTGCGAGATTGATCGAGCCCAGCAGGCAGGCGCCATAAGGCGGAAGCGGCTGCTCGCCGCAATTGTGCGCCCAGATGCCGTTGGCATCGAAGGCATGCAGCGCCGGAATCGATGCATCGTAGACTTCGGCGTCACCCGCCGGCGCAATTTTGTCGACCGTCGCGACGAACGGTTCGCGATTCGGCGCCCTCCGATAATTCTTCAAGGCAAAGGACAGTCGCTGAGCTTTCGCCGTGTCCGCGAAATCCCACTCTGGCTGCAAAGACCGCGATGTTGTCGCCGGCGATCACGAGCTCGGGTTGCGCGCGGGTCTTGTAGCCCTTTGACGCGCCCTTACCGTCCGCGAGCTGAGCAATGCCCTCGGGGCGCCGCTCCCGGTAGATCGTGCCTACGATGCCCAAACGCAGGAGCATTCGCTGAACGGCTTCGAGTGCGCGCAGATCGCTCTGTGCCAAGCGAATGCTGACGCCTTTGCCTTGCGCGCCCTGCACGCTCCCATCGGCATCGAACAGGCCGCGCAGGAAGGCACCGTGAAATGCCGACGACCGTTGCTCGATCCGGGCCGTAATTGATTTTGCGCGCGGGGCCATCCCATGCTCGCGCGCCAGAACGTTCAGTGCGCCAAGCGACAACTGGAGCTCACCGCGCCCTTTGACCTCGGTCCAGCCGGCGAAGTCGGAGCGATGTGGCAGAGATCGGGCGGCACGCAAAGCGGCTTCCATGACGCCGCCGACGCCAGACCGCTCGTCGCCACCGTTAACGGCGAGCTTGCCCGGCCACACCGAGAGCACTGCCGTGTCGGCCTTGAGCGTTCCGTCGCCGACAAGGAGTCCGAGCAGATAGCCCTCAGCTTCGTCGCGCGCATTACCGCCGGTGCCCCAGGAACTCCAACTTGCGATGATCGTTGAGCAGAACTTCGTCGCCTGCGGAAAGCGACTGCACTTCGGCCCATTCCCATTCGCTGGTCCAGCGCGTACGAAGCGTGACCTTGCGAACGCGATGGTCGGGGGTGGCGCGAAGCGAAAAACCCTCGCGCGTGCGCAATTCGACGGTCGGCTTCACGCCGCTCGGAAAAAATCCGCGTTCGTCGCTGTCCCACGTCTCGCCGTCGGCGACAGCAACGAACGGCTTGCCGATCAATTCGGCGATCTGGCGCGGGCCTTCAGCCGTCATGATCCAGCTATCTGCGACGAGACAAGGATTGGTCGCGCGGATCGTCTCGCAATAGGAAAGGTTGTTCGCCTGGTTGATGCGATCGATGAAGATCACGCCGGGCTCGGCGAAGTCGTAGGTCGAGCGCATGATGCGGTCCCACAACTCGCGCGCATGCAGCGTCTTGTAGGTCCTGCCGCCGAAGGCGAGGTCCCACGGCGCGTCGGTCTTGACCGCGTCCATGAAGGCGTCGCTGACCAGCACCGAGAGATTGAAATTCGACAGCCTGCCGGGCGTGCGCTTGGCCTCGATGAATTCCTCGATGTCGGGGTGGTCGCAGGACAGCGTCGCCATCATCGCGCCGCGGCGCGAGCCCGCGCTCATGATGGTGCGGCACATCGCGTCCCACACTTCCATGAACGAGATAGGCCCTGAGGCATCGGCGCCCACGCCTTCGACGGGCGCGCCCTTGGGGCGAAGCGTCGAAAAGTCGTAGCCGATGCCGCCGCCCTGCTGCAGCGTCAGCGCCGCCTCGCGCAGGGCGGTGAAGATGCCGTCCATGACGAATCGGCGATTGTGCCCATGACGAAGCAGTTGAAGAGCGTGACGTTGCGCTCGGTGCCGGCGCCCGCAAGGATCCGCCCCGCCGGCAGGAAGCGGTGGCCCGTGAGCGCCTGCGCGAAGGAAGTGGCCCAGCGTGCGCGGTTTTCCGGCGCCTCGGCCCGTGCAGCCGCCAGCGCCACCCGGGCCCAACTATGGGGGATGTCGGCGTCCAGGGGGGTGCCGTCCGGCGCTTTCAGCCGGTACTTCATGTCCCAGATCTGATGGGAAATATCGCTCATGCGTTCTCGTGATCCGGCCGCTTGGCGCGGCTTCGACATCTAAACCCAAAGAGGGTTAAAGACAAGCTTTGTTCCCGAATTGTTCCGGTCGCGCGCACCGCTCACGCCACCCGGAGGTTCGCACGGGTGAGTTGCTCTTCGCCTTCGGCAACAAGCTCGGCTGTTGCGTCCTCGATGCGCCGCTCCAGCATCGCCATGAATTCGCGTCGCGGCAGGCCCGCCGGAATCGGCGGCAGGAATTCGATGACCACGCGCCCGCGCTTCTTCAAAAAACCCATCGGCCCGGTCCAGAACAACCCCGAGTTCAGCGCCACCGGCACGCAAGGGATCCCAAGCTGCCCATAAATTCCAGCAACGCCCGGTTTGTAGTCGGGCGGCGCGCCGGGCTTTTTCCGCGTGCCTTCGGGGAAGATCAGGATCGGCCGTCCCTGCGCGAGCGCCGCGCGCGCCGCCGCCGCCATCCTGCGTAGCGCGCTCGGTCCCGCGCCACGATCGATGGAGATCATCCCGGCGCCCAACAGGTACCAGCCGTAGAACGGGACGAAAGTGAGCTCACGCTTCAGCACGATCGCGGGATCGCGAACGAGCAGGAACAGCGCCATCGTGTCCCACATGCTCATATGCTTCGATGCGACGATCACGTCGTGGTGCGGCGGCGTCCCGCGCACTTCGTAGCCGAGGCCTGCGAAAGCCTTCAGGCCCCAGATCGTGAGCGCGCACCATTGTGTCGCCAGCCACACCGTGGCGCGACGCGGAAGCAGCAGTACCGGCAGGAACAGGATCGCCAGCGTCGCGCTGACGAGCGCGAACCACAGCATGAAGAGCGACGAACGCAGGATGGTCATGAAAGGGATTTCTCGGCCCGCCGGAGCGCGATCCGCCGAAGTGCCCGCGCGCGTTGCGCGCTATCTAACATACTTGCGTGCAAATCACGCGGGCAGGTCCGGCTCAGATCGCGCAATAAGAGAACCTCAAGCATGACCCAAAATCTGATCATGCTCTAGGACGCCAAGCGAGACTTGCGGGCGGCCGCGCTGCGGTCAAGCGTCGTGTCGGCTGCGGGGCTTTCCCACGCCGTCATCACCACGCTGGCGAGATATTTCGCGTATTCGTAGTGCAGCAGATGCAGTTGGGCGGGGCTCATCCACCACGGGCTGCCGTCTCCGCTCGGCTCAACCGGATAGGCGACGAGGCGGACATGCGGCATGGCGGCGTGGAATTCCGTCAGGCTGCGCGGCATGTGATAGCGCGCGGTGACGACGATCAGGCTGGCGTAGTGCCGATGCACGGCCCAGCCCGCTGCTTCCAGCGCGTTGCCATGCGTGTCTTCCGCCGCATAGCCGAGATCGGCGCAGCAATCGAAACGCTTGCCGCCATGGGAAAGCGCCTTGAGCTCGGCCTTCGTGGTGATGCTGTTGACGCCGGTGACGAGAAGCCTCTTGGCGGCGCCGTGCTCGAGCAGCGCCACGGCCGTGTCGAGGCGTGCATCGCCGCCCGTCAGCGCCACAATTCCGTCGGCGTGCACAGCCTGCGGGTCGACCTTCGGCAGTGTCGCGACGAACGCGACGAAGCCGACCACATAAGCTGCGATAAGGATGCCGATCAGCCGAAGCATGGTGCCGCCTCCGTCCACGGCGCAGTTCAATACAATATCACTCTGCGGCGAATTTAAGATTAAACGCGCGCGCTGTCATGCCGCGTTAATAAATGTCCCGCAGCGCCGCCAGCACCGAAGCTCGCGCGGTGATGAAGGCGATCGCGGCTGCTGCGGCGGGAACCGCCGTGAGCCAGGCGAGCTCGTCCAATCTCAGGCCCAGCGGCGGCAGGAACGGCACGGCCTCGACGCCGACGAATTCGAGCCCGCCCGCGGCGAGGAACAGGGCCGCGGCGAGCGCCGCGCCGGCCGCGCCGGCGGCGAGCGCCGAGAAGAAATAGTGCCGCTCGAAGGCGCGCGCGATGAAGCCGGCATGCGCGCCCATCTGATGCAGGAGCTCCACCATCTCGTGATGCGCTTCAAGGCCCGCACAAGTCGCGAAGGAGACGATCGCAGCCGTTGCGATCGCGATCAGCAGCAATATTCCGTAGGCGGACCATATGATCGTGTCGGCGAGGGTCTTCAGCCGCGCGATCCAGCGGCGGTGGTCGTCGAGCGAGGAGCCGGGTGCGGCCGCTTTCAGCCGCGCGGCGAGCGCGTCGGTGTCGACGCCCGTCCCCGGAACGACGGCGGCGTCGATCAGGCGCGGCAGCGGCAATTCCGAGATCAGCGCGTTCTTGCCGAGCCAGGGTTCGACCAGGGCGGCCGTTTCCTCGTCGGTGAGCGCGCTCGCATGGGCAATGCCGGGCGTGGCGCGCAGCACCGACAGGGCGGCCGCGATCTCGTCGTCCATCACTGCGCGGGCGTCGCCGCGTTGCGGCGGCATGATCTGCACGGTCAGCCGATCCGACAATCCGGCCCGCCAGCCTTCGGCCGCGCGATCGGCGAGAAGCGAGGCGCCGAACGCAAGTGCCGCCAGGAAGGCCATCACGGCGATGACGACGTCGAGCGGGGCTGCCCCTTTCTCGCGCGGCAGGATGCGCTGCGCGGTGCGGATGGTTCCGTTCATCCGCGCGTGCCTCTGAGCTCGACGAGACGTCCGTCGACGAGACGCATCTCGCGCGCCCGCGTCTTCTCGATCAGGGCGCGGTCATGGGTGGCGATGAGCACCGTCGTGCCGAGTCGGTTGAGCTCGCCGAACAGGCGAATCAGCCTCTCGCCGATCTCGGGATCGACATTGCCGGTCGGCTCGTCGGCGATCAGGAGGTCGGGACGCGCCACGACGGCGCGCGCGATTGCCACGCGCTGCTGCTCGCCGCCGGACAGGGTCGGAGGCCGCGCCAGCATGCGATCGCCAAGACCGACCCAGGCGAGCAATTCCTCCACGTCCTGCGAGTAATCGTTGGGGCTGGCGCCGGCGATTCGAAGTGGCAGAGCAACGTTGTCGAAGGCCGAGAGATGGTCGAGCAGGCGGAAGTCCTGGAACACGACCCCGATTCGGCGCCGCAATCCGGGGAATTCCGACCGCCGCGCCGTTGCCATGTCGTGGCCGAACAGCGTGATTAGGCCGCGCGAGGGCGGCTCTGCGACATAGATGAGCTTCAGAAGCGTCGTCTTGCCGGCCCCCGAGAGGCCGGTAAGGAATGTGAAAGATCCCGCCTCGAGCGTGAACGACACGTCGCGCAGGACTTCTGGCCCGGCGCCGTAGCGCATGCCGACATTTTCGAAGCGAACCATCGGGGCAGAGATATAAGGGCGCCGTGGCCTGCTGGCCACGCCCGGTGTTCGGCGGGGTCGCCTTGCGACGCTGGGCCCGATAAGCCATTTTTCGTAAAGGGGCTATATCGTTTCCGCATGATTTTGACCTGTCCAGAATGTTCGGCGCGCTACCAGGCCGATGCGTCCAAATTTCCGCCGGCCGGGCGGACGGTCCGTTGCGCGAAGTGCAGCCATTCCTGGTTGCAGCTGCCCGAGGCCGAACCGGCCGCCGCGCGCGACATTGCCGTGGTCGAAATCGGCCGCGGCAACCGGGCCCGCGCCTGCAATTCCCGCGGCGCCGCAAGCCGCCGCCCCGGGGAGTGCGGTTGCGGTTCCGGACACGGCACCCGCCCCCCGCATCTCGACGTCGGCTGAACCAAATCCTGTGGCCTCAGGCTGGGGCATGCGCGTCGCGGTCCTTGCCGGATGGCTCGGCCTCGTCGTCGTCATTCTTCTGATCGGCTGGTCGGCGGTCAGTTACCGGCAGGACGTGGCGAATGTCTGGCCCCAATCTGCGTCGCTCTATTCGGCGCTCGGCCTCAAGGTCAACGCCACGGGGATCGCCTTCAGCGACGTGACTTACAAGATCGAAACCGAGGACAACGTGCCGGTCCTCGCCGTCAGGGGACAGCTCGTGAACATCAGCCCGCGCGAATTGCCCGTGCCGCAGATCCGCGTCGCGCTCACCGATAGCGACCGCCACGAGGTCTATCACTGGACCTTCGTGCCGAGCGTGCTGGTGATGAAGCCCGGTCAGATCGTGCCCTTCCTCACCCGGCTGGCGAGCCCGCCGCACACCGCGCACCATCTCGAATTGCGCTTTGCAAAGGCCGGCGAATGAGCGCGAACCCTGCCGTTCTCATTCCGGAAAGCGAAATCGCCGCACGCGTCGCCGAGCTCGCGCGGGACATCGCGCCGTCGAAGCCGCAGATCGCGATCCCGATCCTGGTCGGCGGCTTTGTCTTCGCGGCCGATCTCATTCGCGCGCTCGCGCGCGAAGGCGTGAATCTCGAGGCGGAGTTTCTCTGGCTCCGCAGCTACGGCAATGAACGCACCGGGGCGAGCGCTGTCTCGTTGCTAGCGGGGCCGAGCGAGAACGTCCGCGGCAAGAACGTGCTTCTTATCGACGGCGTGCTCGATGTCGGCCGCACCATCGTCAAGGCACAGCAATTGCTGGATGCCGCCGGCGCCAAATCGGTCACCACCGTCGTCGCCATCGACAAGGCGCGCAGCGACGCGATCGCCAAAGCGGATTTCGCCGGCTTCACCGGCGTCGACGAATTCATCGTCGGCTACGGGATGGACGACGCCGGCAAGTATCGCGGACTGCCGTATATCGGGAAAGCGGAGTAGCGGCGAAAATCCGAAAATTGGTCGTCATGGTCGGCCCTGTGCAGCCTTGTGCCGGCCACGCATGAACACGACTGTCGGTGCGACCGCGGCTCGCGCGGCCACTATGCGGCGGAAAGTTTGCGTTGTGGCGCGCGCAAGGCGCGCCAATTCGACAGCTGTGGTTGGGCGCCACAGGGGCGCCCATGCGATTTTGTTTTGAGGTTATTTGGCCTCCATCACCGGCACGCTCATCGTCCGCGCCATATGCAGCATCTGGCTGCCGCCGGTCGCGATCAGCCTTGCGTCTTCGGACCACACGCGCGTCAGTCCATGGATTAGCCCGTCGCCGGCCGTGCCGCTATGGGCGTCGACGAACAGCCATTCGCTCTCGCCAGGCAGCTCATGAAACCACGCCGACACGTCGAGACTGGGCGCTATGTAGTCGGGTGGCGACGCCAAACCGGCTGCGTGCGCGGGCCATAGCAGCGTGTCGATCAACAAGAGCGGCCGCCCGCTGTCCAGAAACGAATCCTTCGTCGCCGCGAAATCCCGGAAGCGATACCAGGCACGGATCGTCGGAGCCTCCGCCTGCCTCTCGCCCGGCTCCGGGAATTTCAGCGGCTTGGATTCGATGTTCGACCAGAAGCGCGAGCGCGGCGCATCTTTCGGCAGATATTCGTCCCAGGACATCAGCACGGCAGGCTTCGGCACGTCGGGCATGACATGCTCGCGCGAACGCGGCCCCTCCGCCTTGTCCGTCGTCCACACCTGCGCCTGCAGGAAACGCTTTCCTTCCTGTACAAGCGCGACATTGAGGCACCACGCATTGCGCCCCTTGCGCACCGGTTCGACCTCGCAATCGACCTCGGCGAATTTCGCGGGCGAGAGATACTGCACCGATACCGTCGCGGGCCGGTGTCCCGGCGGCGCGGCCGCGCCCGCCGCGCGCAGGGCGATGGCGGCGACATAGCCGCCATTCGGTCCCCAGATCTCCCAGTCGCGCGACAGCGTGGCGACAAGCTTGCCGCCTTTGCCGGTGACGTGCGTGTCGTCCTGGAATATGCCCATGAGGTTGTCCCGCGAGAATTTGGGTGATCTCTAATGCGGAGAATTGGGTTCTCACGCAACCGGTACCGACTTGGCCAATCGCCGTCGTCACCGGCGCGCCGGACGATGACGGCATTGGGAATTCCGCTCGGCCGATGATTTAGCGCGCGACACCGCTCCCGCCCATCAGCATCGTCAGCTTCCAATCCGGCCGTTCCGCCAGCGCGAACGTCACCTGCTCAAACTTAAGGAATCCGTCCCTCGGATGACGAAAGGTGCGTTCGCCGCCTTCGCGGCCGAGCACTTCGTGTTCGCGCCAGAAGCGCGCGAAATCCGCGCTCTCGCGATGCAGTGCCTCGACGAGCGCGCGCAGAGCCGGGTCGCTGAGATGCAGCGAACTCGCCGCGCGGAATTCGCCCGCGACGCGTCGCGCGCGATGCTCCCAATCGCAGATGAGCGTGCGCGCCGACGGCTCGAGGAAAATAAACCGCAGCAGATTGCGGTCGCCGTCGCGGTCGAGCCAGCCGGTGAAGAGCCGTTCCGCCGGCGCGTTCCAGCTCTTCGCGTTCCAGTGCCGGTCGAGGATGTAGGCCGGCACGGCAATCCCTTCGACGCTGGCGAGCGCGGCGGGCGACACCGGATCGCTCTCGGTCTCGCCGAGATCGGGATCGCGCTTGCCCGCGAGGTCGAAAAGATAGCTGCGCTCCGCGCGACCGAGCTGCAGAACGTCCGCCAGGCGTGCCAGCGCCGAAGGCGATACCGACACGTCACGTCCTTGCTCGATCCAAGTGTACCAGGTGGTGCTAAGCCCGCAGAGCTGTGCCACCTCTTCGCGCCGGAGGCCTGGCGTGCGCCGTCGCGCGCCCGGCGCCAGGCCGATCGCCGATGGCGTGAGCCGCTCGCGATGGGCTCGCAGGAATGTTCCCAGTTCGTGCTGCCGCTGCAGAGCATCCCTGACCATGGTGGAATTAATACTAGCATAAATGACGATCTTAAACCGGTACTAAAAAGCTGATATCGGATCGTGTCAAACGACGGAGCAAACGCCATGGAACGACCGACCCAGGAAGGTCTCGTCGACCGTCAGTTCGGGTCCCAGGCCGAGGCCTATCTGACCAGCGCCGTGCATGCGGGTGGAGCGGACCTTGCGGCGCTCACAGGTCTCGTCGAGGACACCAGGACCGCCCGCGTTCTCGATCTCGGCTGCGGCGCCGGACACGTCAGCTTCAACGTGGCGTCACGGGCGCGCGAAGTGGTCGCCTACGATCTCTCGCAGGACATGCTCGACGTCGTCGCGCGCGCGGCGGCAGAGCGCGGTATCGCCAACATCGTGACGAAACAGGGCGCGGTCGAGAAACTCCCCTTCGCCGATGCGAGCTTCGACGCCGTGCTGTGCCGGCACACCTCCCATCATTGGCGCGATTTCAACGCGGCCTTGCGCGAGGCCAGTCGGGTGCTGAAGCCCGGCGGTGTCGCCGGCTTCGTCGATGCCGTCTCACCCGGCCCGGGCATGCTCGACACCTTCATGCAGGCGATCGAATTGCTGCGCGATCCGTCCCATGTGCGCGATTATTCGCGCGCCGAGTGGAGCGACGCGCTGCAGCGCGCCGGTTTTTTCCTCGGCGCGACGGAGACGTTCCGCATACGAATTGAATATGCGTCCTGGATCGCGCGCATGCGCACGCCGAAGGTCCAAGCCGACGCCATCCGCGCCCTCGAACAGGCGATGCCCGAGAACGTCGCGCGCTATTTCAACCTCGGCGCCGACGGCAGCTTCGACCTCGACCTCGCGCTGTTTCGGGCGACGAAAATGGCGTGAAGGGCGTCAGACCCGGTGCACTATGGTTCGCGGTAGGCCGAAAAGGCCGGAAAAAGCACGGCCCGACGCCATTCGAAATTTATTTTGGGTCGTTTCGCGGATGGCGGCCTCGCGGCCGAATGCAGGGATACCGCCAAAAAATCCGCCAAAGTTCGCATTTTGTTCTTGACTCCATTCATGAGTGGAGCTATAAATTTCGTCATAGTGATTTGGTGCGCCTCGTCGGTTTCCCGCCTGCGGGGCGCTTTGGTTTCAGGAGGCTATGCCGAACGGCTTGCATGGCGAGCCTTGGCTCACGCGCAGGCGCGGTGAGCAAAGCAGGGCCGCGGAGAAGTAGCACCGGGTGCGCGCCAAATCCTTTTACTCGCCGCAAAGCAGCGCAGGCAATTTTCAATGCGGCTCGTCTTAGCTCCGCGTCTCCGCATGAACCGACCATGGCCGATCTTCCCTGCAAGAGCAGGGAATTTGCAGGGAAATTCCATCATTCCGTATACAGACGAAATGCTGCGAGACCGCAATCCCATGAAATCGCTGCACTTGCCGTTCAGCACCCCGCGCTGCGTCCAAAAAGAGCAGGGAATTTGCACGGAACATCAGAACTGCTTCAGCAACCTGTCGATGTAGTCGAGCTCTTCCTTCGGCCGGCCCATTTCGCCCGCGCGCTTGCGCAGCTCCTGCAGGATGCCGCGGGCGCGCTGCAGGTCGCTTGCGCCCGGAATTTTTACCGTGCCCTGGGCGCCTTGCGCCCGGCCGAGCGGATCTTCGTTGCCGTCGGCGCCCGACTGTCCTTGCTGACCCTGCTGCCCGATGCGCTTGGCGAGCGCTTCGGCACCTTTCCGCAAGGAGTTGAGCGCCTGCTTCTGCGCCTCGCCCGATGACGCGGTGTCGTTGCTGCCGAGTTCCTGCTGCGACTCGCCCATCGCCTGGCCGGCGTCACCCAGGTCCTTCGGCAAAGCCTGCTTCTGGTCGCCGAGGCCCTTGAGCACCTTGTTGAGTTGATCGCGCAGCTGGCCCTGCTGCTGCGCCAGGCCGCCCGGTCCGCCGTCCTTCGGATCGCCCGCGCCCTGGCTCTGGCGGAAGGTCTTGTCCATCAGCGCGCGCTGCTGGCCCATCAGCCCGCTCAGGCCCTGTATCGCGTCGCTCAGCGCCTTGTCCTGCGGGCTCTGCTGGCCGTGTCCGCTTTGGCCGTCGCTCGTCACCGAATGGAGATTCTCGAGCAGGCTCTGCAGCAGCGCCATCATCTCCATCGCGCTCTGCCGGTCGCCCGCCTGCGCCATCTGCTCGATGGTCTTGAGCAGCGCGTCGATGTCCTTCTGCGTCAGCACCTTCGCGCCCGGCGGCATGGGCTGGCTGTTCGGCTGGCCGTTCTGGGCAAGGGTCTGGGTGTAGCGCTGCAGCGCGTCCTCATAGCGTTGCAGCAGGGAGTCGATCACGCCTTGCGGGGCGCCCTGCGCCAGCGCCTGCATCAGCATCTGCTCGATCGCGCGCAATTGCTCGGCGGCAGCGGTGACGCCGCCCTGGTCGATGCTTGTTGCCATCTGCCAGAGAAGGTCTTCGACGTGCCGGATGTCGTCGTCGAAACGTGCGGTCTTGAGCGTCCAATACGCCGCGCGCAGCCCCGTATAGAGGCCAGGCCGGTCCTGGTAGTAGTGATCGGGCGCGATGGCGAGCGCGTCGAGCGTGCGCATCACGCGGTCACGCGCAATCGAGTCTCCGGCCGCGAGATTGCTGCGCTGCTCGATGAAGGCGCGCGCCAGCGGATCGACGAAGACGCGCGCGGGCAGGTTGTAGCGCATCGTGCGGCTGCGCCCCGTCTGACCGAGCGCGTCGCGGGCTTCCAGGGTGATGTCGACATCGAGGCCTGCATAGGGATCTTCGGTCAGATCGCGATAGGCCGTGTCGTCGATCGTCCGCGCCGACAGCGCCGCCAGTGGCAGCTCGACGATCAAGGGCTTCGCCCCCGTCCCATGGGGCACGATGATCGCGCGCGCGGAGACGACGCCGTAATCGTCGTTCGCGCGATAGGAAAGCTTGAGCGCGTCGTGCTCGGTCTTGCCCGGAGGAGCGGTGAAGGCGATCGAGGGCGGATTGTCGGGGATCGCCGTGAGCCGCCAGTCGACGAGCGCCTGTCCGCTGGCGCGCACGCGCACATGGGTGTCTGCGGCGATCTTGAACGAGCTTGCGTACTCGCCGTCGGAACCCTCGAAGCTCGCCTCGCCCGCATCCAGCGAAAGCCACGGTGCGTGGGCGGCGCCGTGCACGCGGAGATTCAGGGTCGAGCCGACCGGCACGGCCGCCGTTCCGGCGCGTCCGAGATAGACCGGCGCGCCGCCCGTATAGGCCGGCGGATCGATCCAGGCGTCGATGGTGGCGCCGGCGCCGGCGCCACCGCTCGTGAATGCGGCCGCGATGCGTTCGAGGGACGAGCGCCCGGCAAAGGCAATGCCGCCCAGCAGAAGCAGCAGAACGATGAAACGCAGCGCGCGCGGATCCTTGCGCGCCAGGCCCGAGACCGGCAGGCCCAGGCGCAGGCGTCTGGCATCGGCGAAGCGGCGCAGGAGATGGGCGCGCCACAACGCCTCGGCGAAGGGATCGCCGGCGCCTGCCGCGATCGCGTCGCCCGCTTCGGAGATCGGTCGGTGGGCCAGATGGCTGTCGCGCTCAACCCGTCGCGCGCCGTCTTCCCAGGCGGGCAGGCGCACATCCTTCAGACCGAGAAAGAGGAGAAGCCCCACGCCGGTGATCGCGGCGGAGAGCACCAGGGCGTGAAGCGGCCAGGGCAGTGGCGCGAACAGGTCAAATAAAGCGGCGGCCAGGAACAAGCCGGCGATGCCGCTCGCCGGCCACAGCGAAGGCCAGATGCGCTCCCACCCGACTGCACCGCGCCCGAACGCCACCAGGCGCCTGATGCGCCTAGCCTTCAAGCCAGGGCGGAATTCGGTCTGCTGCGATAAGCGCGTCATCATCCAATCGGGGCCGCACCACGCTCCATTGCTCGCCTTTGACGAGCACTTCCGGCGCGGGCGGGCGCGCATTGTAAGCCGAGGCCATCACTGCGCCATAGGCCCCCGCCGTCAGGATCGCGACCAGATCGCCGCTCTTGAGCGCCGGCAGGTCACGGTCGCTGGCGAAGAGATCGGAAGTTTCGCAGATCGGCCCAACGATGTCATAGCGCGCGCGCGGCACCGCGGGCGAGGGTTCCGCCACGGGCACGATATCGTGATGGGCGTCGTACATGGCCGGCCGGATCAGGTCGTTCATCCCCGCGTCGATGATGAGAAAGGATTTGGACAGGCCGCGTTTCACGTAGATGACGCGCGAGACGAGGATGCCGGCGTTCGCCGCGATCAGCCGCCCGGGCTCGAGGATGAGCTGAACGCCCAAGTCCTTCGTCACCGCAGCGATCAACGCACCATAAGCGCGCGGATCTGGGGGCGGCTCATTGTCGTTGCGATAGGGCACGCCGAGCCCGCCGCCGAGATCGAGGCGCGTGATGCTGTGCCCGTCGGCGCGCAGGACGTTCACCAGTTCCGCCGCGCGCCGGAATGCGGCTTCGAAGGGCGCCAGATCGACGATCTGGCTACCGATGTGAAGGTCGATGCCCGTGACGGCGACGTTCGGAAGCTTCGCGGCCAGTGCATACGCCTCGCGGGCGCGCGACCAGGGAATGCCGAACTTGGATTTCGAGGTTCCCGTCGTGATCTTCGCATGGGTTTTCGCGTCGACGTCGGGATTGACGCGGATGGTGATGGCCGCGCTCTTGCCGCGCGCGGTCGCGACTTCGCTCAACGCTTCGAGCTCCGGTTCGCTCTCGACGTTGAACTGATGGATGCCTGAATTCGAGGCCGAGCGCCATCTCCGCCTTGGTCTTGCCGACACCGGAGAAGACGATGCGCGTGCCGGGAATGCCGGCGGCGAGCGCCTTCCTGAGCTCGCCGCCCGAGACCACGTCGGCGCCCGAGCCGAGGCGCGCGAGAATTCTTGAGCACGGCCAGATTGCCGTTCGCTTTGACGGAGAAAGCGATGAGCGTGTCCTTCGGAAACGATCCCGCGAACACGCGGTAATGCCGCTCCAGCGTCGCGCTCGAGTAGCAATAGAACGGCGTGCCGACGGCCTCGGCCAGCGCGGCGAGATCGACGTCTTCGGCGAAGAGACGGCCGCGCTTGTAGTCGAAGTGATTTAAGCGGAGGGGCCCCCTCCTCCATTTGCGCTCCGCGCAAATGGTCCCCCTCGCTCGCAAGCGGGAGAGGATCGCAGGTACCGATCATCCTCCCCCGCTTGCGGGGCTTGCGGGGGAGGTGTCATGCGAGCGAAGCGAGGCATGACGGAGGGGGGAAGTCGTCTCATCTCCCCACCGGCTGTGGCGGCTTCGACGGGTCGACCTGTCCCGCCGGTGTCGGCTTGCCGCTTGGACGGTCGAGGTCCGTCTTCACACCGCAGGCGGACAACAGAAGCGACAAGACGAGCAGCGATGCGGTGCGTGTCATTTCAACCTCTCCCGCCAGAAGGCGATCTGTTCGCGCACGCGCAACGGTGCGGTGCCGCCGAGGCTCATGCGCGAGCCCGCCGAGGCATCGAGCGTCAGCACGCCGAACACATCCGCCGTGATCGCGGGCTCGATCGCCTGCATCTCCGCCAACGGCAGCGCTTCGAGCGCCACGTTCAGGTCCTCGGCGCGTTTGACGATGGCGCCGGCATCGTGATGCGCCTCGCGGAACGGCTTCTTCAGCACGCGCACGATCCAGTCGGCCAGGTCGGTCGCCGTTGGAAATCCGACTTGGGCGGCGCGGCGCATGGCCTCGGCATTGACGTTCAGGTCGGCGATCATCGCCGCCATGGCGGCCAGCGACAGCTCCAGCGTATCTGATGCGTCGAAGACGCGTTCCTTGTCTTCCTGCAGGTCGCTGCCATAGGCGAGCGCCAGCCCTTTGACGACCGTGGCGAGCGCCACGAAATCGCCGAGCACGCGTCCGGTCTTGCCACGGATCAGCTCGGCGGCGTCGGGATTGCGCTTCTGCGGCATGATCGAGGAGCCGGTGGTGAACGCGTCGGACAATTTCACGAAGCCGAAGGCCGGCGTCGACCATTGCACGATTTCGCCCGCCAGGCGCGAAAGGTTTGTCGCCGCGATCGTGGCGGCGGCAAGATATTCGAGCGCAAAGTCGCGCGCGGACACAGCGTCGAGAGAGTTCCGCATCGGCCGCGCAAAGCCCAGCGCCTTCGCCGTCATATCGCGGTCGATGGGAAAGGACGTGCCGGCCAGCGCCGCGGCGCCGAGCGGGGATTTGTTCAGCCGCTTGCCCGCGTCGACAAAGCGGCCCGCATCGCGCCCGAACATCTCGATATAGGCAAGGCAATGATGGCCGAAAGTGATGGGCTGGGCAGGCTGCATATGGGTGAAGCCCGGCATGATCGTGCCCACATGCTTCTCGGCCTGCGCGAACAGCGCGCGCTGCAGGCCCTTCAGCCCGGCTTCGGCGCGGGCGCAGGCTTCGCGCACCCACAGGCGGAAATCCGTCACGACCTGGTCGTTTCGCGAGCGCGCCGTGTGCAGGCGCCCGCCGGCCGGGCCGATAATCTCCGTCAATCGCTGTTCGATATTGAAATGGATGTCCTCGAGCTCGCGCCGGAAAACGAAAGTGCCGCCCGCGATCTCTTTCTCGATCTGCTCGAGTCCTCTTACGATCGCTTCGGCGTCCGCCTTCGGAATGATGCCCTGGATGGCCAGCATGCGGGCATGCGCGCGCGAACCGGCGAGGTCTTGCATCGCCAGCCTTTTGTCGAAATCAATGGAGGGCGTGATCTGCCCCATGATCTCGGCGGGGCCCGCCTCGAAACGGCCTCCCCACATCTTGTTCGTGCTCATGAGCTGCCTGTGACACTCTCGGACATGCGCCAATATACGCTTCCCACGGCGGTCGTGGCGGCGCTCGCGCTGGCCGTTCTATATGGGATCATCGCCGGCCCTGTCCACGCGCCGGGCAGGCCGCCTTCCTCTCTTGCCGGGCTGGTTTTAGCCCCAAATCGGCTGCCCGTGCCGGCGGTCTCCTTTTCGGACACCGCCGGCGCGCGCCACACGCTTTCCGCCTTCAGGGGCCGCACCGTGCTGCTCAATCTGTGGGCGACGTGGTGTGCGCCTTGCGTGCGGGAGCTTCCCGCGCTCGCCGGTCTCGCCCAGGCAATGCCGGCGAAGCAGTTCGCGGTCGTCGCCGTCGATGTCGGCCGCGACACGGCGCCCGACGCGCGCGCCTTCCTCGTCCGCCACGGTGCCGGCGCGCTCGCACTCTATGTCGACTCCGACATCGAGCTGGTGCGCAAGTTCCGCGCCTACGGCCTGCCGCTCAGCGTCCTGATCGATCCGCAAGGCCGCGAGGTCGCCCGCGCCGAGGGCGCGGCCGAATGGGATGCGCCGGGTGCGGTAGCGTATTTGCGGGGTGTGGTCGCGGATCGACACTCCCCTTGAGGGCTACGCGATTCACACATTGCGGGCGGCCTACGCGTCGCCTCCACGAGCATGAATTTGGCATCACAAACTGCATTACCCTCCCTCAAGGGGTCCTCAAGGGGAGGGCGAACGTGCCGCGTCGTACGCCTCCCACATCGGCGCGCAATCGACGACGCGGCTCTCGGCCATCGCCTTGTCGATCGCCATCACGGTGAGGCCGGCTTCCATTGACTCGTAGGGCGTCACGGGAAATTCCGCGCGTCCCTCGAGCGCCGCTCGCAGGTCGGTCGCCATCGCCTGGTCGGCGCCGTTGTGATTATCGTCGGTGAGGTCGCCCTATTCGATGCGCTCGGGTTTGCGGCGGTCGAGCGCTCGACGAACCATCATCTTGTTGCGTACCAGGTCGGCGAGCAGCGTGCCGTTGGTGCCGGCGATGTACCAGCGCCGCTCCTGCAACGCGACATGGCTGTTGGAGTGGAATGAGAGACGGAGTCCGTTCTCGTATTCGACGAGCGCGGTCTGGTGATCGGCCACGTCCATGTCGGAATGGAAGGAATTGTTTGCGCCGGCCCAGCCGGCATCGCGCAGCGCATAGGCTTGCGTGCCGTCCTCATAGGTTCGCGGCACGTCCTTGCGCGCCGAATCGAAGATGGCCTTTCCGCCGAAGCTGGCGACATGGCCGGCGCGCGAACGCGCAAGCCGGCCGAAAATATCGAAATCGTGGCAGACCTTGTCCAGCATGAACGAACCGCCCCATTCCTGCTTGCGCCGCCAGTTGCGCGCGAGATAGCCGCCATGTTCGGGCGGCAGGTGCTCGGTCGCATCGAACGAGACGAGGTCGCCGAGCTGGCCGGAATCCACCCGCGCGATCACTTCGCGCACGATGGGCATCGAGCGCATGACGAGGCCGATATAAAGCGACGGCGTTTTCGTCGAAGCGAGGTCTCGCGCCAGCGCGAAGGTCTCTTCTTCGGTGCGCACGATCGGCTTCTCCGCGAAGATCGGATAGCCCGACTCGAAAGCGACGAGCAGATGCTCGTAATGCAGATGATTGGGCGAGCCGATCATGACGAGATCGAACGGACCATCGGCGAGCAGCGCGTTCGCGTCCTTGTAGGGGCGGCCCGATCAACGTCGCGCGGCTCCAGGATCGACAGCCCGACGGGGGCGGGATCGGCATAGCCCGCGATGGTGAATTTCCACCCCGTGTCCTGCATGGCGAGAAGAACATGGGCGATGCGCTGGCCGAGGCCGATGACGGCGATCCGCGTAGCGTTCAAGCTGGCTCTCCCGATCCGTGTTGCGCCATTCTTTCGCGCGACGCGGTCAATATACAAGGGCGCCGGAGGTTCATCTTTGCTCGCCTGTTACACGGATCGACTGAGCGCGCGCCCTGGCGAGCGCGTGCGGCTGTTTGGGTCGCGGACAAGGGTCCTAGCCGGATCGAGATCGCGCGCGTCGGCGCCAGGCGCGAGGTGACGTTCGAGCGTGACGGCATCGCGATAGGCGCGCACCCGGTTCCGCCGCACGCCGATCGCAACGGCTGCGCCTGGCCTGGAAGGCTTTGCCTTCGACATCGGCGCGGACTGGCGCCCGGGTTACTACGATATCGTCCTCTCTGATGCCGCCGGTGAGACCACGCATCATTTTGTCTGCGTCAAGGCTCCGGCCGACGGCCCGCGCGCCCGCGCCGTCCTCGTGCTCGCGACCAACACGCTGCACGCCTACAATTACTGGGGCGGCGCCAGCGCCTATTGCGACGTCGATGCGCTGATGAAAAGGCGCGTGCCGCTTTCCGACGCGATGAAAGGCGCCATCGGCGTGCTCTCTGCCGAGCGGCCTTTTGCGCAGTCGCTGCTGGCGGCGCCGGAGGGCGTGCCGCGACTGGTCAATCTCAGGAAGCGCGGCTTTGAGGAAAGAAGCTGGGCCGGCGATCACGACTGGTCGCGCGCGCACCGCCCATCGCCATACGACAATTCCGCAGGCTATCTCCACAAATGGGAGCATGCCTTCGTTCGCTGGGCGGAGAATGAAGGCGTCGCGTTCGATTATCTGACCGACTTCGATCTCGACCAGGATTCGGCGGCGCTCGACGACTACGGCACGGTCGTGCTCGTCGGCCACAGTGAATACTGGTCCGGTCCTCAGCGCGATTGCCTCGAGGCGTTCGTCGATCGCGGCGGCAGGCTCGCGATCTTCTCGGGCAACACGGCGTTCTGGAAAGTGCGGTGGGAGGACGGCGGCAAGACGCTCGTCTGCCACAAATGGAACGGTGAAACGGCTGAGCGCGTGGCGCCGGTCGACGCGACGCATTTGTGGTCGCATCCGATGTTCGCGCGGCCGGAAGCCGCGATCACCGGCCTGAGTTTCGTCTATGGCGGCTATCATCGCCTCGGCATGTGCGCCGCGCGCGGACAGGGGGGCTACACCGTCTGGCGCGACAGAGCATTGGGCGCTGGAAGGCGCCGACCTCTACTACGGGGACGTGTTTGGCGACGACGTGCCGCTTGTAGGGTACGAAAACGACGGCTGTCCGCTGACGTTCGGCCGCGACGGCCTTCCCGCGCCGGCGGGCGGCGTCGGCGTGCCCGCGAATTCTGGAGGTCATCGCCTCGGTGCCGAGCATGTTCGGCGAGCCGGAGGGCAATCCCTATCGCCCGCTCATCCCGCCCGAACAACTCGATGTCGTCGCCCGCGTCGCCTATGGCAACGACAAGTCCGAGACGCAGGCGCGGGTGCTACGCGGCCACGCAGTGATGGCGTCGTTCACGCGCGGCAAGGGCGAGGTCTTCAACTGCGGCACGACCGAATGGGCGCATGGGCTCGCCGCCGGCGATCCCTTCGTCGCGCAGATCACGCGCAACGTGCTGAAGCGGTTTATGGCCCCTTCGTGAATTTCAATATGCGGATTTCTCGTGGAGTGCCGGTCAGCGAACGTCCGTGCGCACACGCAAAACCGCCGTCGCTCGTGGGCATCCAAACTTCGCCATCGGCGGCGCTGACGTCGTAGAAGCCCAGCTTGTGATTGGCTGCCAGGTCAAACATTGTCCGATAAGCACCCTTGGCCTGCGACCAAGCAAAACCCGCATAGATGATGGATTTTCCGATGCTGTAGTCGGTCACTTTCGAGTGGTCGGTATCATCAGACGCGTAGGGTCCATTCATTGCGGGAAAAGTTCGAATCATTCGAGGAACCATGACTTCAGCGCCGGCGAGCTGACCGCTGGGTCATCGTAGCTGTGCGTTTCAACCCATTCGGTCTGTTTTTCATACCAAACGAGGAAGCCAGCGCGATCTGACGGTGCTGTGTCGGGATCGAACACCATTAGGTCGTAGCTCATCGCCCGCACCAGCCAAGGAGAACGTCTGTTGGAGGATATCAGACGCCTTGTCGAAAGGTAGGCTCGCTCGCTCAGCAATGTGCTGGCGCGGTTCACGGGCTGGCGTCAGTCGGCGGTCGGGCTTGCGCCTTTCGGAGTTTTCCAGCCGGTTCCGGAAACATCTCCAGACCTGTTGAGGTACGCTGGTTCATCCCGGCCACGAGCAGTGTCTCGGCGGCGGATTGGGGCATGTCGCTGAGGAGGAGGCGTTGCGCGGACCAATGCCCGCGCTGAATCATATAGGCGACGAGCAGACGGAACCGCGCGTATTGGCCGGACTTCGCATAGTCCATGATGGGATCGCCGGCGCGATATTGCGCGTAAAGGGATTTGATATCGATGTGGCCGCCGAAGCCGACATAGTCGGCATAGCCTTCCCGTATCCATTGCGGCAGCCGCCAGTTCCACAAATTGGCCGCGCCAAGAAATTCGCCTGTCAGGCTGTGCCCGATTTCATGCGCGGCGAAATAGGTGAAGCTTCGCGGCAAAGCCACCGGCCTGCCATTTGGTCCCACCAGCCGGTCGGCGTCGATCTCGCTGTCGCGCAGAAAGACATTCCGCGTCAGGGGATAGAAATTCACGCCTCCGGCGCCATAAGCGACGTTCATGAACAGGCGTTGTCGCCAGTCCGCATTGGCGACGTATATGCTCTGATGCTCGCCCCGATCGAACGGCGAGGTCGAGATTCGCGCGTCTATGTTCGCCAGGATTCTTGTGCCTTCGCCTGATCGAACGGCCTGTCGGAGTAGAGCGACAGCCTGCCGCGTTCGGCATGGTAGGAAAACAGCGGCGCCGGGAATGCGAGGGCAGCGCTCAGCGCGCCGGCGAGAATTAGTGCGACGAGAATCGCGAGACCCAGCGAGCGGAGGACGGCCTTGGCGCCCATCCCGCCGGTCCCTGTCGTCTACCGCGTCGGAACCGGATGATCGCCGCGATAGTCGTAGAAGCCGCGGCCGGTCTTCTGTCCGAGCCAGCCCGCCTCGACATACTTCACGAGCAGCGGGCACGGGCGGTATTTGGAATCGGCGAGGCCTTCGTACAGCACCTGCATCACCGAGAGGCAGGTGTCGAGGCCGATGAAGTCGGCCAGCTGCAGCGGGCCCATCGGGTGGTTGGCGCCGAGCCGCATGGCGGTGTCGATCGCCTCGACGTTTCCGACGCCCTCATAGAGCGTGTAGACCGCCTCGTTGATCATCGGCAGCAGGATGCGGTTGACGATGAAGGCCGGGAAGTCCTCGGCATAGGCCGCAGTCTTGCCGACGCGCTTGACCACGTCGAGCGCCGCCTGGAACGTCGGGTCGTCCGTCGCGATGCCGCGGATCACCTCGACCAGCTGCATCATCGGCACGGGATTCATGAAGTGCAGGCCGATGAAATGCTCTGGCCGGTCGGTCGAGGCCGCAAGCCGCGTGACCGAGATCGACGAAGTGTTGGTGGCGATCAGCGTCTTGTCGGAAAGGCGCGGACAGAGGTCCTGGAAGATCTTGCGCTTGACCGATTCGTCTTCGGTCGCTGCCTCGATGACGAGGTCGCGGTCTTTCATCTCGTCGAGCGATTTTGTCGTGCGGATGCGCTTCATCGCCGGCGCGATCTGCTCGTCCTTGATCAGGCCGCGCGCCGCCTGGCGGTGCATGTTCTTGTCGATGCGCTCGAGCGCTTTGTGAAGCGCGTCTTCGTTGACGTCGTCGAGGAGGACGTCGAATCCGGCCAGCGAAAGCACATGGGCGATACCGTTGCCCATCTGCCCCGCTCCGATAACTCCGATACGCTCAATACTCATGATCGACCCGCAGGGTTGTTCACTTTAGTAGCCGAGCTTGGTTAATTCCTCGTCCATCTCCGGGAGTGCCTTGAAAAGGTCGGCCACGAGACCGTAATCGGCAACCTGGAAGATCGGCGCTTCTTCGTCTTTGTTGATGGCGGCGATGACCTTGGAATCCTTCATGCCAGCCAGATGCTGGATCGCGCCGGAAATACCTACGGCAATATACAGATCCGGCGCCACGATCTTGCCGGTCTGTCCGACCTGATAGTCGTTGGGCACGAAGCCGGCATCGACGGCCGCGCGGCTGGCGCCGACGGCGGCGTGCAGCTTGTCGGCGATCTTGTCGAGCATGTGGAAGTTGTCGCCCGACTGCATGCCGCGGCCGCCCGAGATGATGATCTTGGCGGAGGTGAGCTCGGGACGTTCCGACTTGGAAAGCTCTTCGCCCACGAATTTGGAGTTGCCCGGATCGGCGGCGGCCGGAATCGTCTCGACCGTCGCGGAGCCATCGGCTTCGGCGGCCTTGAACGTCGATGTCCGCACCGTGATGACCTTCTTGCCGGCGGGCGCCTGAACCGTCTGGATCGCATTGCCCGCGTAGATCGGGCGGCGGAACGTGTCGGGCGATTCCACCGCGATGATCTCGGAGATCTGCGCGACGTCGAGCTTCGCCGCCACGCGCGGCATGTAGTTCTTGCCGTTGGTCGTGGCCGGCGCGAGGATCGCCTCGTAATTGCCCGCGAGCGACAGGATCAGCGTCTCCATCGTCTCGGCGACCATCTTTTTGTAGAGCGGGTCGTCGGCGAGCAGCACCTTCTCCACGCCGACGAGCTTGGCGGCAGCATCGGCGACAGCCTGCGCACCGTGGCCCGCGACGAGCACGTGCACGGGCTGGCCCAACTGCACGGCCGCGGTGACGGCCTTGGCCGTCGTGTCCTTCAGATTGACGTTGTCGTGTTCGGCGATAACGAGGCTTGCCATGTCAGATCACTCCCGCCTCGTTCTTGAGCTTGTCCAGCAACTCGGCGACGGTCTTGACCTTGATGCCGGCCTGGCGCTTCGGCGGTTCGGTGACCTTGAGCACCTTGAGCTTGGGCACGCTATCGACCCCGTAATCGGCCGGCGTCTTCTCGTCGATCGGCTTCTTCTTCGCCTTCATGATGTTCGGCAGCGAGGCGTAGCGCGGTTCGTTGAGCCGCAGGTCGGTGGTGATGACCGCGGGCAATTTCACTTCGACGGTCTGCAGTCCGCCGTCGATCTCGCGTTCGATCTGCGCCGTCGTGTCGCCGAGCTCCAGCTTGTGGGCGAACGTCGCCTGTGGCCAGCCGAGCAGCGCGGCCAGCATCTGGCCGGTCTGGCTGCAGTCATCGTCGATCGCCTGCTTGCCCGTGATGACGAGCGTCGGCTTCTCGGCTTCGCAGATCGCCTTGAGGATCTTGGCGACGGCGAGCGGCTCGACCTCGGCGTCGGTCTTCACGAGGATGCCGCGGTCGGCACCCATCGCGAGCGCCGTGCGGATGGTCTCGCTGGCCTGTTGCGGCCCGATGGAGACGGCGATCACTTCGGTCGCCTTCCCCTTTTCCTTCAGGCGGACGGCTTCTTCGACCGAAATCTCGTCAAACGGGTTCATGGACATCTTGACGTTCGCGAGATCCACGCCCGTCTGGTCCGCCTTCACGCGAACTTTCACGTTGTAGTCGATCACCCGCTTCACGGGCACTAGAACCTTCATCGCTTCTCTGGGTCCCCTAAAGGCGGCGTTTTATTTCCGCGCAGTCCCTTGATAACGAAACCGCTTCTGTTTTGGCCGCCCGGTCTGTTGTGCGGCGCAAAAACTAGGCGGGGCATTGACCGCCTGTCAACGAAACTTAACCGCTTGTTTGACGGTGTGCCGCAGAGCCGGCGAGGCGACGGAGTTTAGGTGCGGCGCAGCATTTTGGGAAATTGCGTCATTCCGCCGCACAGACTGCAGCCGGCCGCGACCGGCGGCTCATTTGAGCGTGTCGAGATAGGCGACGACGTCATCCGCCTTCGCGGCACTGTTGAGCCCCGCGAAGGTCATCTTGGTGCCGGGGACAAGCCGGGCGGGTCCCATGACCCAGGTCTTCAGCTTGTCGTTGGTCCATTTGAAGGTCACCGCCTTGAGGGCGGCCGAGTAGGAGAAGTTCGGGCGCGAGGCCGGCTTGCGCCCTACCACGCCGAACAGGTTCGGCCCGATGCCGTTGTCGCCGCCCTTGTCGAAGGTGTGGCAGGCTTGGCAGAGAACGACGGTCTGCGCGCCCTTTTTCGGGTCGCCGGCAGCCTGCGCCCCCGTCGCCAGGAGCACGCCCATCATCGCCGCCAGGGCGAAATTGCATTTTGTTCCGCAGTGCATTCGTCGATCCCCTCGGCAGCGCGCCGCTTTTTTATCCCGGACAAAACGCCACGATCAAATGCGCGCAGCGACGCAGCGTGTCAGGCCGTCGGAACTCTCCTTCGCGGTCTCGATGGCGCGGCGAAAGGCGACGGGGTCGGCGATGTTGGGCAGCTCAATGGCGTCGACGCCCGTGCCCTCGATGCGGATGTGGCCATAGCCCAGCATCTGTCCCGAGAATTCCTGGGTCAGCTTCACGCCTTCGATGTTGTGAATGGCCAACTCGTCGGTCCGAATGGTGAACAGGCCCGTCTTCTTGATGAAGCGGTGCGTGGTGATGCCGATTTCCGTCGTCCATTTCGGGATCATTAGCGAGAAGAAAATGATGATGCCGATGATAAGCCAGCCGAGAAAGATGAGCGCCAGCCACGCCTGCAGGCTGTAGGACCAATGGAAATGCGCACGTGCGATGACCCGTTCGCCGTTGCCGAGAGACTTATCGATATAGGACATGAACCCCTCCGAGAGACGCGGCGAAGCTTATCGGTTCATCCCCCCTCAATCCAATGCGCTACTTTTCGTTTGGGCTCCTCCTTCACGGAATGACGGCGCCGATTGAAGGGCTCGCGGGAGCCGTCCCATAATCCGGACAGCACAGGGAGAGAACGACAATGAAGGACTTCAACGGAAAGCTCGCCGTCATCACGGGCGGCGGCACGGGCATGGGACGGGAACTTGCGCTGCAGCTCGTCGCCGAGGGCTGCAACGTCGCCATGTGCGACGTAATCGAAGAGAACATGGCCGAGACGCGCAGGCTTTGCCTCGCCGGCGCCCCGCAGGGCACGCGCGTGACCACCCACAAGGCGGACGTGTCCGACGAGACGCAGATCGTCGCGTTCCGCGACGCCGTCATGCGCATGCACGACAGTGATCACATCCACCTGCTCTTCAACAATGCCGGCATTGGCGGCGGCGGAAGCGTCGTCAATGGCGAGCGTGCGCCCTGGGACAAGACCTTCGATGTCTGCTGGTACGGCGTCTACTACAGCGTCCGCGCCTTCATGCCGATGCTGCTGAAGGCCAGTGAAGGCCACATCGTCAACACCAGCAGCGTGAACGGCTTCTGGGCCTCGATCGGACCGGGCCGTCCCCACACCGCCTACAGCGCCGCGAAATTCGCCGTGAAGGGATTCACCGAGGCGCTCATCACGGACCTTGCGATCAACGCGCCGCATGTCAAATGCTCGGTCGTCATGCCGGGGCATATCGGTACGGAAATCGTCGCCAATTCGCGCAAGATCCTGGGCGGCCAGGAGCTCGGGGGCACGCGCAAGGCGATGGCGGCCATGGGTATCGACGTGGCCAAGTTTTCCGACGAGCAGGTCCGCGCTTTCATCGACGAGCAGGCGCGCCGCTTCCATGACGACGCGCCGACAAGCGCCGCCGAGGCCGCGAAGATCATTCTCGACGGCGTGAGGGCGGAGCGCTGGCGCATTCTGGTCGGCAAGGATGCGGAGTTTCTCGACAAGAGCGTCCGGGCGGCGCCGGAGACGGCTTACGGTCCCGAATTCTATGACGCGCTCGTCAAGGGCACGGAGTGGAAGATCTGATCGCATGCCAGCTGCGCGCTCGAAATCTTCGAGGTTCGTCATGGTCGCCCTCGTGGCGACCACCCATGAACTCGGTTGTGGATTGATGCGCCTTGCGCGGGCCACGGATGGATTTCTCCGCCATGCCGCGGCCTCGCGAGCCCGCCATGACGATCGCTAGGTAACGAACGAGAAATGCCGGCGCGAGCCGCTTGCGCTACTCCTCCCCATGATCGGGGAGGAGGACTTCGCGCATCCCTTTGTGGTTGGGCTTGGAGACGACGCCATCGTGCTCCATGCGTTCGATGAGGCGCGCGGCGCGGTTGTAGCCGATCTGCAGCCGACGCTGGATATAGCTCGTCGTGGCCTTGCGCTCGCGCGCGACTATGGCGAGCGCCTTATCGTAAAGGTCGTCGCCAGCCTCGGCATTGCCGCCGCCCAGCAGCGCATAGGGATCGTCCGACTCTTCGTCCGGCTCCTCGGTCACGGCGTCGAGATATTCGGGCGTGCCCTGGGTCTTCAGGAAACGCACGACGTCCTCGACCTCGTGATCGGTGACAAGCGGCCCGTGGATGCGGCGGATGCGTCCGCCGGCCATCATGTAGAGCATGTCGCCCTGGCCGAGCAGCTGCTCGGCGCCCTGTTCGCCCAGGATGGTGCGGCTGTCGATCTTCGACGTCACCTGGAAGGAGATGCGCGTCGGAAAATTGGCCTTGATCGTGCCGGTGATGACGTCGACGGAAGGACGCTGCGTGGCCGCGATCAGATGGATGCCGGCCGCGCGCGCCATCTGGGCGAGACGCTGCACGGCGCCTTCGATCTCCTTGCCGGAGACCATCATCAAGTCGGCGACCTCGTCGACCACGACCACGATATAGGGCATGGGCTCGAGCTCGAGAATTTCGTCTTCGTAGATCGGCTTTCCGGTTTCGCGGTCGAAGCCTGTCTGCACCGTGCGTTTGAGGGCCTCGCCTTTTTCCTTCGCCTTGCGCACGCGGTCGTTGAACGCTTCGACGCCGCGCACGCCCAGCTTGGACATCTTGCGATAGCGCTCTTCCATCTCGCGCACGGTCCATTTGAGCGCGACGACGGCCTTGCGCGGATCGGTGACGACGGGCGGCAGCAGATGCGGGATGCCTTCATAGACGGAAAGCTCGAGCATCTTCGGATCGATCATGATCATGCGGCACTGATCCGGCGGCATGCGATAGAGCAGCGAAAGGATCATGGTGTTCAGCGCCACGGACTTGCCCGAACCGGTGGTGCCGGCGATGAGCAGGTGAGGCATCTTTGCGAGGTCGGCCATCACCGGTTCGCCGCCGATGGTCTTGCCGAGCGCAAGGATAAGCGGCGCGCGCGCCTTCTCGAACTCGTTGGCGGCCAGAAGCTCGCGCAGGAAAACGGTCTCGCGCTGATGATTGGGAAGCTCGATGCCGAGCACGTTGCGCCCCGGAATGACGGCGATGCGCGCGGCCACGGCGCTCATGGAGCGGGCGACGTCGTCGGCGAGGGATATCACGCGCGAGGACTTGACCCCGGCGGCCGGCTCGAATTCGTAGAGCGTCACGACTGGGCCCGGTCGCACCGCGACGATGCGGCCCTTCACGCCGAAATCGGCAAGGACTGCCTCGAGCATCCTGGCGTTTTCTTCCAGGGCCTCGTCCGAGAGCATGGGCGTGTCGTGCGTCTGCACCGGTTCGGTCAGCAGGCCGAGAGCCGGAAGCTGGTATTCGCTCGACTCGAGATTGAGCGCGGGCTGGCGGTCGCGCTTTGGGACAGCAGACGATTTGCGCGCCGCCTCGCGCTTGATGCGGTTCTCGCGACGCTCGGCGAGCTTGGCGGCGGCGATCAGTTCGGGCCGGACGTCGAGGCGATAGCCGTCCGAATCGTCTTCCTTCGGCTCTTCGGAGTCGGGTTCAGCGTCGTAGTCCTCCTCCTCGTCGAATTGAGGACCGGGATCCGCACGCTGGATGGGGCGGAACGACGTCGTCGGCATCTTCGCCATCGAGCCGATCCAGAAGAGGAACGCCGGCACGTTTGCAATGCCGCGCAGGATCGGCGTCAGCTTCAAACCGGTGGCGACGAAAGCGAGCGGCAGGCCGGCGACGAAGAGAAGTGCCGGCATCGCGGTGGCGATCCAGGGCGTGGCATAGACCTGCGCCACATGGGCGGAGAGCGCGGCGACGGCGATCCCGATCAGGCCGCCCGCACCGGCGGGCAGCATCTCGGGCCGCGGCATCACGCCGAGGCCCGCTGCGAGGAACACGCAGCCGAGCGGCCAGGCCAGCGCGCGCCACATCGCGTGCTTCAATGAGCGGCCGAGCAGGGCGCGGAATCCCCACACCATCGGCGGCGCCAAGGCTGCGAGCGCTGCGATGCCGAAGGATTGCAGGAGAATGTCGGCCGCTGTCGCGCCCAACGGCCCGAGCCAGTTCGAGTCCTGGTGGCCCGTCGCGTTGTTGAGGCTTGAGTCGTCGGCGCTGTAGCTCGCCAGCGCTACGAGCGCGGCAAGTCCGCCCAGAAAGAGAAGCCCGCCCGCGCCGCGCATGAGGGCGAGGCGGAGAAGGTTGGCCAACGCACGGCGCGCGTCGGCGAGCGCATCCGCCATGGCCGCGCCGCGCGAACGCGGCTGATAGACGCCGCCCGCCATTCGTCTGGATGCACCGTTCATGCGCGCTGCCACTAGAGAGCTTCGACCATTCTTTCGAGTGCCGTCATTATGGTTGATAAGTCATTAACGAGCGCGATGCGCAGGTAGGAAAAGCCCGGATTTGACCGGTGTTTTCCCGGCTCGGTCTCCCGCCCCATATAGGCACCCGGCAGCACGCGAATGCCAGCCTCCTTCCACAGCCGCAGAGCGGCCGTCTCGCCGTCACCGACGTCCAGCCAGAGGAAGAACCCGCCATCGGGCAAGCGAAAGCCCGCGCGGTTGCCGAGTTCGCGATTGTGCCAGGCGGAACTTCTCGCGGTAGGTCTCGCGGCTCGCATCCACATGAGCTTCGTCGCGCCATGCCGCGGCCGATGCGGCCAGGATCGGTTGCGGCACCTGCGGTCCCGCGTAATTCCGCAAGGCGCGGAACTTCGTCATCAACGCGGGGTCGCCCGCGACGATCCCGGAACGCAGGCCCGGCAAGCCCGAGCGTTTCGACAGCGAGTGAAAGGTAAGAAGCCGCTCGAAGCCGCCCGTCTGCTGCAGGCGCGCGGTCAAGGCGCCGAGCGGCTGCTTGTCGAGATAGATGTCGGCGTAACACTCGTCGGCGAAGACCGCGAAGTCATGGCGATCTGCCAGCGCGAAGAGCTCGCGCCAATAGGCTGCGCTGGCGCAGGCGCCTTCGGGATTGGACGGCGAGCAGAGATAGACCGCGGCGGTCCTTTCGAGAATCGACGTCGGCAGCGAGGCGTAGTCCGGAAGAAATTCGGTCTCGGCGCGCGCCGGCACGAAGACGGCTTCGCCGCCGGCTGCAAGCGCCGCCGCCGCATAGCATTGGTAGAACGGATTCGGGAGGAGGACCGCAGGACGTGCGCCCGCTTTCGTTTCCGGCATGACCGTGAACAGCGCGAGGAACAGGCCCTCGCGCGAGCCGTTCAGCGGCAAGAGGTGGCGCTCGGGGTCAATCGCCCCTTGCGACAGCGCGAAGCGGCGGTTGAGCCACGCCGACGCAGCGCCGCGCCAGTCTTCGGTGCCGTTGATGGGCGGGTAGACGCCGAACTCCTTGTTGTGCCGCGCCAGCGTCTCCGCAATAAACGCAGGCGGCGTTCCCTGCGGGTCGCCAACGGCAAGGTTGATCGGCGGCAATCCCGGCCTCACCGAATCCAGAAGCGTGGCAAGCCTTGCGAAGGACGAGGGCGGAAGCGCGGATAGTCTGCCTGGCAGCACCGGCGAAAAATCCTGTCTCGAAAAATGGTCCTGTTGCTTAGCCAATCGTAAATTGCGCCTGCTGCCTGGTCCATGGATGGCCGCTTACGGCCTCGCAGCCCTTGTCGCATCCCCGTGATCCCCTTTGCCGTTGTCCAAAGGTGATCGCGAATTAAGAAATTGAGCCTATGTCTGGGCGCGTCGAAGCCACAACAAAAATCTCCGGATGACGACGTTCCGCAAATCACCGACGCCGGTTGCAGCCGGTGCCACTCTGATATTGCCCGCGCCCACGCGCGCGCAATCCTGAGCGCCATGGCCCGTCCCGTCGACGCGATCGTTACCGGCTTTACCCGCAATGGGGAGTTGAGCGTGCACGCGTTTGAGCCGCTCCGGCAGCTAAAGCGCGACGGCACCATCCGCAACATCCACTATGTGACATGGACGAGCCCCGATATCGACGCATTCGTGGCGCCGACGGAGGCGATGGACGACGTCAACGTCGTGCGCGTGCCGATGCCCGGCGCAGTCGGCAACGCGATACAAAAAGGCGTCGTCTACCAGGTCAACAATCTCGGCGCCGCGCTGGCGCAAATTCGCGAAGATGACGCGCTCGTCGTCAAGCTTCGCCCCGATTTCGTGTTCCGGGCCGACTTTCTGCGCGACAAGATCGAGAACTTCGACGCGCTCTGTACCATCGAGCCCGAAGCGCGCGCCTTCGGCATGAAGCTGCCGCGCGTGCCGTTCCGCAAAAAGGTCTGGGTGCCTTGGGCCGACGCCAACCAGCCTTGCTTCTTCGAGGATGCGGCATTCATGGGCCTCAAATGCGATCTCGCGCTGCTGGTAACGCCGGGGGTGCGCAACAAGCTCGGGGTCCTGGATGAGAATGTCTACGGGACATTCGCCCATGTGCTGCGCTGGGCGTCGGTGTTTTTGCCACAATTTCCTATCCTCGCGCGCTATCTCGAGGAGTATCGCGGCTTTCCCAACGACATCGCGTACCGGCGGACGCTGATCCCGTTGCTGCTGAACGATCCGTTCTTCTGGCACCTGATCCTCGCCAACGCGTGGATTCTCTGGACGGGTTTCCATATCGATTGCGGACGCACCGGCGACCTCATCTTCGTCCCCAGTCATCTGAACCCCAACGCCGACTGGACCAGCCTGTCCGGTCTCAAGGTCGGCCCCCCCTATGACGGTGTCGAGCGCTGGCGTGCCGCGACGCGCGCGGATGGCGGCCTTTTGCCGGCCGTCGACTGTCTCTATGGCCGGCTGACCGACGATCAGTGGCCGCATGCGCTGTTCACCCGGCCGCACGCCGACATTCCGGTGTCGACGCTGACCCATCTCGCGATCACGCTGTCGCGCTACGGGAAGGGTTCGCTGGCGGCAGTGGAATCCGCCTTCTACGAGAAGCTGCGCGCGCATCGACTGACCTGGACGTCGCGCTCCGCCGCGTAAAGCACGTACCGCCCCACAACGGGGAGATGCCCCCAAAAAGAAAAGGGGCGCCCGAGAGGGCGCCCCAAGTTCCAGTAGAAGACGGTAACGGGGGATCAACCGTGTACCGTTTCTCCGTGGAGATTGATGTCGAGACCCTCGACTTCGACCTCCGGAGAGACACGCAGCCCGATGATCATGTCGATCACCTTCAGGATGATGAAGGTGCCTATGCCGCAGTAGACGAATACGGCCGCCACGTCGACGAACTGGATCCACATCTGATGGAAGTTGCCATCGATGAGCCAGCCCTTCGCCGAAGAGTTGATCGCGTTGGACGCGAAGACGCCGGTCATCATGGCGCCCCATGCGCCGCCGACGCCGTGCACGCCCCAGGCGTCGAGCGCATCGTCGTAGCCGATCCACTTCTTCACCCAGACCGAGGAGAAGTAGCAGAGGACGCCGACCGACAGGCCGATGATCAGCGCGCCCGTCGGATCGACGAAGCCCGATGCCGGCGTGATCGCGACAAGACCCGCGACCGCGCCGGAGATCATGCCGAGCACGGACGGTTTGCGCGCGATGATCCATTCCGCGAACATCCAGGCGAGTGCCGCAGCCGCGGTGGCGATCTGCGTCGCCGCAGCCGCCATGCCGGCGTTGACGTTTGCGGTGACCGCCGAACCGGCGTTGAAGCCGAACCAGCCGACCCACAAGAGCGAGGCGCCGATGACGCTGAGTACCAGATTGTGAGGCGCCATGTTTTCGGTGCCGAGCCCGATACGCTTGCCCAGCACGAGACAGGTGACGAGACCCGCAGTACCCGCGTTCAGATGCACGACGGTGCCGCCGGCATAGTCGAGCGCGCCATAGGTGCCGAGCCAGCCGCCGCCCCACACCCAATGCGCGATCGGGCAGTAGACGAGAAGCAGCCAGAGCGCCATGAACCACATGAACGCCGAGAATTTCATGCGGTCGGCGAGCGAACCGGCGATGAGCGCCGGCGTAATGATCGCAAACGTCATCTGGAAGAACATGTAGACCGACTCAGGGATGGTCGGCGCGAGCGAGCTCACCGCATTCAATCCCATCGGCTTCAGGAACAGGTAGGCGAAGCCGCCGATATACTGATTTAGGTTCGTGTTCGGGTTGTTTGTGAAGGCGATGCTGTAGCCGATGACCATCCACAGTACTGTGATGATGCAGGTCGCGCCGAAGCTTTGCGCCAGCGTCGCCAGCACATTCTTCTTGCGCACCATGCCGCCATAGAACAACGCAAGGCCTGGGATGGTCATCATCAGCACCAGGGCGCTGGAGGTGATCATCCACGCGGTGTCGCCGCTATCGATCTTGGGCGCCGCCGCGAAGGCGGTCCCCGTTGACAAGCCGAGCGCCCCTAACCCTGCGAGCGCGCCAAGCCCTAGTCGTTTGAACTTATCCAAAGTCATCATTAGCTCCCCTAATTGCCGCAATTGCGCTGAAACACCCCTCGAGCCCAAGCCCTAGAGCGCATCGCCGTCCGTCTCGCCCGTCCGGATGCGGACGACCTGCTCGAGCGGCGTGACGAAAATCTTTCCGTCGCCGATTTGCCCCGTTTTCGCCTTCGACGTGATCGCTTCGATCACGGCTTCCGACATCTCGCTTTTGACGGCGACTTCGATCTTCAGTTTGGGCAGGAAGCTCACGGCGTATTCCGCGCCGCGATAGATTTCCGTGTGCCCCTTCTGCCGGCCGTAGCCCTTAACCTCCGTCACGGTCATGCCCTGCACGCCGAGGGCGGAAAGCTGTTCCCGCACTTCGTCGAGCTTGAAGGGCTTGATGATCGCCGTAATGAGCTTCATCGCTGATCCTTCCGTTGTTATGCCCACACCGCTGAGCCTTAACCCCTTCATCAAGAACCATGCCGGTTGTGCGGAAACCTCTAAGGCGTTGATTCACCATAGACATTCGTCTTGATGCGCTCGTGGCCCCCAAGCGAGCAACATCGTTACCGCACAAAATATGTGCGATGTCGAAGAAATGCCTGTAATTTAGTCAGTCGCGCGGGCGGTTTGCGCTTATTCGTCAGCCGCTTTGATCGTGCCGCAGTCCGAGCCAAGCCAGCGGCCGGTCATGTCGTTCTTGAAAGTGACCACGTGACCGTGCGCCGTGGAGACGAGCTCCATATGACCATGCATCGTTGTCGGGCTGTCCATCATGAAATGGAAGCTGCCTTCGGCCGTGCGCTCGCCCGTGCAGGTGACATGGATCTTCTCATCCGTAGGCGTCGCATACACGACAGTGTCCTGGCAGGTCATGCCCGGGTCGTTCATGTTGGTCTTGAACGGGTGATCCAGCTCCTTCTGCGTGACACAGCTTTTCTGGGTGTTTTTGTGCACGCCGTTCATCGACGCCATCATCGCCTCCATCTGGGCCTTCGCGCCCGGCGGCATGTGCGCGAGCTGGTCCTGGGACAGGTTTCCGGCGGCTTCGATGCCGCTCATGGTGACGGCGCTCGTGGTCTCCCATAGGCCGGTGTTCATATGCAGCGAGATCGATACCGCGTCGGCCCCGGCAATCGTTGCGGCAAGCGCGCAAGAGGTGAGCAGGACAATTCGCAATCTGGACATTCGAAACTCCCCGATAGCGGCCGGTCGCGCCGGCGCAGGTCCATGGCCTGCGGATTCTAGCCGGGCTGCGCAACAGCGCCCACATGGCGTATTAGGTAGGGGTGAGAACGGCGCGCCAGGCGGACATCATCATCGGCGGCGGAGGCATGGTCGGCCTCACCCTTGCGCTCGCCCTCGCCAAGGCCGGGGTCGATGTGGTGGTGGCCGATCCGGTCCCGCAGAGCACCGCCCTCGACGCCAAATTCGACGGCCGGGTCAGCGCGCTGGCCTTCGCCAGCGTCAGGATGTTCGAGGCGCTCGGGGTTTGGGCGCATCTTTCGGCCCTAGCACAGCCGATCGGGAATATCCTGGTAACCGACGCGCAGCCCGGACATCCGGCCTCGCCCTTCTCGCTGCATTTCAATTCGTGCGAGCAGGGCAGTCCGCTGGGCCATATCGCCGAAAACCGTCACATCCGCGCGGCCCTCTTCGCCGCCGCCGAGAGCGTGCCGAATTTGACGCTGGTCGCGCCGGCTTCGCTCACCGCGCTCGAACACGGTTCGCATGCAATCGAGGCAGCGCTGTCGAATGGCGACGTCGTGCGCGCGAGACTTGCCGTCGCCGCCGACGGCCGCGAATTGGCGATGCGCGCGCGCATGGGCATCGGCGTCGTCGGCTGGTCCTACGCGCAGTGGGGAATCGTGGCGACCGTCGAGCACGAAAAGCCGCACAACGGAGTCGCCTACGAACACTTCCTGCCGTCGGGACCCTTTGCGATCCTGCCGATGACGGGCAACCGCTCTTCGCTGGTGTGGACGGAGCGCGAAACGATCGCGCCCGCGATGATGAAGCTGTCGGACGATGATTTCGATGCGGAGATCGCGCGCCGCTTCGGAAACCATTTGGGCGCCACGCGAGCCGCGGGTCCGCGCTGGTCCTACCCGCTGAAATTCCATCTCGCCCGCGCCTATGTGAAACCGCGTTTCGCGCTCGCGGGCGACGCGGCGCACGGAATCCATCCGCTTGCGGGCCAGGGGTTAATCTCGGGCTGAAAGACGCCGCCGCGCTGGCCGACGTCGTTCTCGACGCCGCCCGGCTCGGCCTCGATATCGGCGCGCTCAATATCCTGCAGCGCTACGAACGCTGGCGGCGCTTCGACTTTTTCGCGCTGGCGGCGGCGACGGACGGATTGAACCGGCTGTTCTCGAACGACTTCGCCCCGCTGCGTCTCGCGCGCGACCTGGGCCTGGGGCTGGTCGACAGCATCGGTCCGGTGCGGCGGTTCTTCATGCGGCATGCGGGCGGGGATGTGGGGAAATTGCCCAGGCTGATGAAGGGCGAGATGGCCTAGGGCGGTGGCATTCTAAGCGCAGAGGACCCGGAGGGTGCGCCGGGGGCGCTGAACCGCTGTGCCGCGCGAAGTCCGCAGTCTCAACGACGAACCGAATCGGCGCGCTTCGCGCGCCAAAATGTGGCTGAAGCATGCACCGATAGATGGTGAAGCGCTCGGCCGCGCCACTAAAAGAGCCACGCTCAGGCTACCGCAGCTTCCCATCGCCACGCGATGCCAGCGCCGCCGGTAGTTCCATGTAGAACGCCCTCGCCACGGCACGCACCTTGTCGGAGCGGACTTGTTCGGCGTCTTTGCGCGTGGCGAAGGTTTCGCCCTCGAAGAGGAAGCGCGGGACCGGCAGTCCCGTGCGCGGATCGTGCACCGTCGTTTCCTCGATCCGGTCCACCTGCTCTTCGGCGCGTTTCAGCGTGTGCCGGTAGTGGGCGAGGGTATCGCCGCGGTCGCGCTCTTCCTCCTCGATGCGCGCGCGATTCTCCGCATCGAACCGGCTCAACCTGTCGAGGATCGGCTGGCGGAAGCGATAGAGCAGGATTCCGGCCAGGACGATGCCGCCGGTCACGATGAAACGGTCGATCACGCGCGCATTATGCGCGGGACGCGGTCGGCGTTTCAATCGGCGGCATCGGCGCGGCCGCGGATGCCGTGGCCGCGCTTCAGGTAGTCTTCACTCTGCATTTCCATGAGGCGCGAGGCCGTACGCCGGAACGCGTCGGCGCCGTCGCCTTCGGGGTAGAGCCGGTTTGGCTCCGCCGCAGCCGAGCAGATCAGTTTCACGCCTTCGTCATACAGGGTGTCGATGAGGACGACGAAACGGCGGGCCTCGTTGCGCTGGGCCGGTCCAAGAACCGGAATCCTGTCGATCATGACCGTGTGGAAGGTGCGCGCGATGGCGAGATAGTCGACGGCGGCCAGAGGCTGGGCGCAAAGCTCGTCGAAGGAGAAACGCGCGACACCCTTGGCCGCGCGGGGCACGCGCAAGGCGCGGCCGAGCACGGTCAGCGTCATTGCCGCCGGCGCGCGATCGTCGGTGAGCTTGAGCCATGCCGCGTCCATCGCCGCATCGGCTTCGCGCGACAGAGGCGTCAGGTAGACATCCAGGCCTGCGAGGCGATGCAGGCGATAATCCGTGGGTCCGTTGAGAGGGAGCACGTCAAGCGTGGCCTTGAGCAGGGCGATGAAGGGCAGGAACAGCTGGCGGTTGAGGCCCCCTTCGTAGAGCCGCTCCGGTGCCGTGTTCGAGGTCGCCACGACGACGACACCTCGCTCGAACATCTGCTCGAACAGCCGGCCCAGGATCATGGCGTCGGCGACGTCCGTCACCTGAAATTCGTCGAAACAGAGAAGCGACGCGGCGTCGGCGAGCGCGCGCGCCACGGGCGGAATCGGGTCGTCGCTCTTGCCCGACTTGCGCTCGTCGTGGATGCGCGCGTGGACCTCGACCATGAAGGCGTTGAAGTGCACGCGGCGCTTCGCTTTCAGCGGCGCCGCATCGAACAGAAGGTCCATCAGCATGGACTTGCCGCGGCCAACATCGCCCCAGATGTAAAGGCCGCGCGGCGGCTTCGCCGCGCCGAAAAGCGAAAAACGGCCCGGCCTGTAGCGCTTCAGCGCGTCGGAAAGCGCTTGCAGGCGCTTCGCCGCCGCTTCCTGCGCCGCGTCCGATTTCAGCTCGCCGCGCGCGACGGCATCGCGATAGCGTTTGAGAAGCGGCATCAGCGGCGCGGCAGGATCGCCCAATAGTCAAAGTCGAGGATGACGTTCTCCGGATACTTGCCGGCGTCGTTCTTGTCCGGAAACTCCGCGCAGGGAAGATTCTTGGTGGCGACAAGCCTCAGTCTGAGCGCCGCGCAGTCCTTGCGGCCATGAATCTCGGCCTTGTCGAGCACCTGGCTCCAGGCAAAGACCGTGTCGCCCGCGAACAGCGGATTGACATGCCGGCCGCCATTGATCGCGGCGATCGCAAGCGCGTTGGCGAGGCCGTTATAGGAGATCGCGCGCGCCAGGCTGATCGCATGGCCGCCATAGACGAGACGCCGCCCGAACCGGCCCTGGCCCTCGCTGAACTGGTTGAAATGCACGCGAGCAGTGTTCTGGTAGAGGCGCGTCGCCATCATGTGCTCGGCCTCTTCGACCGTGATGCCGTCGACATGGTCGATCTTCTCGCCCACGGCATAGTCGTTCCACAGATGTGCGCTGCCGGAAAGCACGTGATCGAACAGCGTGTCGAAGTTCAGCCGGGCGGGCACCCGCAGGCGATCCACAGTGACGGCGTCGGCGAGCGCGGGCACGACCTGGTCGGCAACCGCCGCTTCCGGATCGCGCTTTCGCACCATGACCCAGCGCACATAGGTGAGGATGCGCTCGTCCTTCTCGTCGAAGCCGTTGGTGCGGACGTAGACGACGCCCGTCTGCCGGTTGGAGTTTTCCTTAAGCCCGATGATCTCGGAACGCGCGGTCAGGCTCGCGCCAGGAAAGACATGCTTCTCGAACACACCCTCGGCGTAGCCGAGATTGGCGACCGCGTTGAGCGAGATATCCGGCACCGATTTCCCGAACACCGTGTGAAATACGAGAAGGTCGTCCAGCGGGCTCTTGGGCAGCCCGACGGTTGCGGCGAAGGAATCCGCCGACTGCAATGCGAAGCGCGAGCCGTAGAGCGCGGTGTAGAGCGCCGCGTCTCCGTGGTTCAGCGTGCGCGGTGTTGCGTGCACGATCTTCTGATGGAGGCGGAAGTCCTCAAAGAAATTTCCCGCAACAGTTTTCGACATCATGCCCCCAGGGGAAACCGTGTTTTTTCGCGCCAATCCGCGCCGTCGCTGGAATAGAGCGCACAAAATTCCACACGCGAGCGGATCGGCGCGGTCATCGCGCGTCGCAACTCGCCTGCCACGTCCTCTAGCACGCGCTCAGTACCCTGTGCGACCGTCAGATGCGGCACGACCTCTGCGTGGATTCCGCCGTAGGGAGGATAATCCGGGAAGCCCGCGCCCAGCGCGGCTATGAGCCGCTTCACGGGACCCGCCGGTTCGGGCACGAGAAACACTGTGTCGGAAAAACGATCGAGCGAACGGAAGGCGATGTCGAAGGCCGGCTCGCGCGCAAAGATGGCGGCGAGCTCGCTGGTGCAGACGGTGTCGATTTCGTCGTGCGGCTTGAACGGGAATAGCACCGTGACATGCGGCGGCACGCCCTCGCGTGCCGAGGGATCGTAAAGCGCACGCCATTTCGACACCAGCGGATCGGCCTCTGGGATGACGAGGATGAGCGCCGTAACCATCGCTGCGGCTAGCCGAGCGCTGCGATCGCGTCGGCCAGCGCCACGGTGCGGCGCGCGATCTCGGCGTGCAACAATTCGACCATGCGGCCGTCGAGCTTGATCGCGCCCTTGCCCTTGTTCTCGGGAAGGTCGAAGGCCTCGATCACGCGGCGCGCGGCCACAACCTCTTCGCCGGACGGAGCGAAGACTGCGTTGCAGGGCTCGACCTGACTCGGATGGATGAGCGTCTTGCCGTCGAAGCCGAAGCTCTTGGCCTGGATGCAGGTGGCAAGAAAGCCGTTCGCGTCCTGGATGTCGTTGTAGACCCCGTCGATGACGGCGAGGTCGTTGGCGCGCGCGGCCAGGACCGACAGGCCGAGCGCGGCCGAAAGATTGAGCCGGTCGGCGGTGTGATGCCCGCGGATCTCCTTGATCAGGTCGTTGGTGCCCATGACGAAGCAGGCGAGCCGCCCTCCGGCTGCGGCGATGGCGGCGATGTCGAGGATGGCGCGTGGCGTCTCCACCATCGCCCACACCGCGATGGCGTCCTGCGCGCCGGCGCGCATCAGGCGCGCGTCGATCTCGTGAAGGTCCCGCGGCGAGGAGATCTTCGGCACGAGGATGGCGTCGGGTTTGGCTCCTGCAGCGGCCGCCAGATCGGCGTCGCCCCACGGCGTCGACAGGGCGTTGATGCGCACCACGATCTCACGCTTGCCGAAGCCGCGCGCCGTCACGGCGTCGCACACCTGCTGGCGCGCGAGCTCCTTCGCATCGGGCGCCACGGCATCCTCGAGGTCGAGGATCAGGGTGTCGGCCGGCAGGGTCTGCGCCTTCTCGAGCGCCCGGGCGTTGGAGCCGGGCATGTAAAGGACGCTGCGGCGCGGTCGGATGGTGGTCATGAGAATCCCCGAATTCGTCGAAATCCGAAGAAGACTTACGTCATCCGTCAAAAGTCGCCAATAACCCGCGACGTCTGGTCGGTAGTCGATGATTCATCCAAAGGTGTCATTCCCGGCCGAGCGCCGCGTAGCGACGTGAGGGGAAAGGAACCCAGGAATTGAAGCACCGCGGTGCTCGCGATTCCGGGTCCCCTTCCCCTCGCGATGCTGCCGCATCGCGAGGCCGGGGATGACACCGTTTTTGGCTTAAGAAGAAGATACCTACGCTGCCTTCTTCAGCAGCTTCCTGTTGATGAGGCATTCGGCGATCTGGACGGCGTTGAGAGCGGCGCCCTTGCGCAGGTTGTCGGCGACGATCCAGAGCGACAGGCCGTGCTCTACTGTCGGGTCCTTGCGGATCCTGCTGACATAGGTCGCGTCTTCGCCAGCGACCTCGATGGGCGTGACGTAGCCGCCGTCCTCGCGCTTGTCGACGACGAGGATGCCGGGCGCGGAACGCAGGATCTGGCGCGCGCGTTCCGCCGTGATATGCCGTTCGAACTCGACATTCACGGCTTCGGAATGGCCGATGAAGACGGGCACGCGCACGCAGGTCGCGGTCAGCAGGATGTCGGGGTCGAGGATCTTCTGGATCTCGACCATCATCTTCCATTCTTCCTTGGTCACGCCGGAATCGAGAAAATCGTCGATCTGCGGAATCACGTTGAAGGCGATTTGCTTGAAGAAGTTGTGCGATTCGATCGGATCGGCGACGAAAACCGAACGCGTCTGGCGGAACAGTTCGTCCATCGCGTCCTTGCCGGCGCCGGAGACGGATTGATAGGTCGAGACCACGACCCGCTTGATCTTGGCTTCGTCGTGCAACGGCTTCAGCGCCACGACGAGCTGGGCGGTCGAGCAATTCGGATTGGCGATGATGCCCTTCTTGATGCCGGCGTCGAGCGCGGACGCGTTCACTTCCGGAACGATCAGCGGCACATCGCGATCCATGCGCCAGGCGCTCGAATTGTCGATGACGATGGCGCCCTGCGCCGCGATCTTGGGCGACCATTGCTTCGAGACGGCGCCGCCCGCGCTCATCAGCACGATGTCTGTGCCTTTGAAGTCGTAATAGTCGAGCGCCTTGACCTTGACCGTGCCGTCGCCGAACGAAATCTCCGTCCCGATCGAGCTCGTCGAGGCGAGCGCCACGACCTCGCTGCAGGGAAAGGCGCGTTCGTGGAGAACGCCCAGCATCTCGCGTCCGACATTGCCCGTCGCGCCGACGACGGCGACCTTATACGCCATGATTTGTGTGTCCTTCCGCACCCCGGAAAAGGGGCGGGCACCAGTATAGCAAACGCTCCTTCGCGGGAAAGGCGGGCTTTCTACCAGCTATATCGGAGCTGGGCGCCGTCGCCGTCGATGAAACCGTTCCAGCCGGCGTTGTCCGGCGCGGGACCGTCGGGCCTGACCCGGAACAGTTCCTCGCGGCCGTCCGTCACGCCCAGGCCGGCAACGATGGCGTCGGCGTCGCTGTCCTGGGCGCGCTCCGACTTTTCCTCGCGCTCGGAGCGAACGAGATCGGCATCGGTCGGTGGTGGCGGGGCGAAACGGATCTGCAGCGGCGTGTCGCCGTGGTGCAGCGACCAGTCTTGTGCAGCGGCGTTTGCGGTCGTCGCGATAATGATAAAGACGGCATTCACGAGGACCGTGCGCAAAGCACTTGCCTCCCACCCGAACAATGCTCCCGGGAATGCAACGCTCCATTGCGAATTAAGTGCCGTTTTTCGGCCACCCTTAAGGCTAAATCACGCCCGCCGCGCGCAATCGGGCTAGTTCCGGGCCCGCGATCCCCAGCGTCTCGGTTAAGACCGCGTCGGTGTGCTCGCCCAGTATCGGCGGCGCGCTGCGATATTCTGGCGGCGTCTTCGACAGCTTCAGCGGGCTCGCCGCCAGGTCGATCCTTCCGGCCGCGGCATGGCTCATCGCGACGGTCAGACCACGGGCGATGGCCTGCGGATCGGCGAAGACCTGATCGACGCGATTGATCGGCCCGCAAGGCACGTTCGCGGCTTCGAGGAGGGTGATCCAGCCGTCTGTCGAGCGGCCGGCAAAAAGCGGCGTCAACTGATCGACCAGGAGCGGACGATGGGCGACGCGGTCGGCATTGGTGCCGAACCGCGCATCGTCGGCGAGATGGCCCAGGCCCGCGGCCGTGGCGAAGCGCCGGAATTGCCCGTCATTGGCGACGGCCAGGATCAGGTGGCCGTCGGACGTTGCGAAGACCTGATAGGGCACGATGTTGGGATGTGCGTTCCCGAGGCGGCCCGGAACCATCTTTCCGGTGAGATAGTTCGTCGCCTGGTTCGCGAGCGCCGCCACCTGGCAATCGAACAGCGCCATGTCGATGGTCTGGCCGTCGCCCGTGCGCGACTGGTGGATCACGGCGGCCAGGATGGCGACGGCGGTATAGAGTCCGGTCACGAGATCGGAGACCGCAACGCCGACCTTCATCGGCTCACCACCGGGCGCGCCGTCGGGCTGGCCCGTCACGCTCATCAGCCCGCCCATACCCTGGATCAGGTAGTCGTAGCCGGCCTTGTCCTTGTACGGCCCGTCATGGCCGAATCCTGTGAGCGAGCAATAGATCAGCGCGGGATTCTCGGCGGTCAGGGATTTGGCGTCGAGCCCGTAGCGCGCGAGGCCTCCCGTCTTGAAGTTCTCGACGACGACATGCGCGCGACGCGCCAGCCTTTTGACGAGCGCGGCGCCTTCGGGCTTCGCCAGATCGACGGTCACCGATTTCTTGTTGCGGTTCGCGGTCAGGAAATAGGTCGCATCGCCACGTGACCCATCCGTATTGGTCAGGAAGGGCGGCCCGAAGAAGCGAGTCTCGTCGCCCTCGCCGGGTTTTTCGATCTTGATCACCTCGGCGCCGAGGTCGCCCAGGATTTGCGTTGCCCAAGGCGCGGCGAGGACGCGGCTCAGATCGAGCACGCGGATATGCGAAAGCGCTCCCATGAAATTCCTTCTCATGGACGCGCACCCTGACGCGAACCGCTTCACACTTCGTGGGGGCGCTCCCTTTGTTGTCGCGCGCCCTGACGCCAACCGCTTCACACTTCGCGGGGGCGCTCCCTTTGTTGCCGCGCGCCCTGACGCGAACCGCTTCACACTTCGCGGGGGCGCGCTCCTATATCTCCGTACGGACCTGCCAGAGCTCCGGATAGAATGTCAGGTCCAGCGCCTTCTTCAGGTAGGCGACGCCGGATGTGCCGCCCGTGCCCGGCTTGGCGCCGATGATGCGTTCGATCGTTTTCATATGGCTGAAACGCCAGAGATGAAACCGATATTCGAGGTCGACGAGCTTTTCGGCGAGCTCGTAGAGATCCCAGTGGGTTTCCACGTCGCGATAGACCTGTCGCCAGACTTCCGTCACGCGGGAATCGGGCACGTAAGGCTGCGCGAAATCGCGCTTGAGCAGCGCTTTGGGAACGGCGAAACCGCGCCGCGCCAGAAGTGCGAGCGATTCGTCGTAAAGGCTCGGCTCGACCAGTGCCGCACGAACGACGTGCGCGATCTCGGGATCGGAGTTGAAGACGCGCGCCATCGCCGCGTTCTTGTTGCCGAGCCGGAACTCCAGCATGCGATATTGGAACGACTGAAAGCCCGATGACTTGCCGAGCGCCGCGCGAAAGCTCGCATAGTCGAACGGCGTCATGGTCGAAAGGATCTCCCAGGACTGGATCAGATTCACCTGCACGCGGGCGACGCGCGCCAGCATCTTGAAGGCGGCGCCCAATTCGCCGCTGCGGATGGCGCGCACGGCGCCGTCGATCTCGTGCAGGCACAACTTGATCCAGAGCTCGCTCGACTGGTGGATGACGACGAACAGCATCTCGTCATGTTCGCCCGTGCGCGGCCGCTGGCAGGCGAGCAGGTCGTTGAGCCCGAGATAGTCGCCATAGGACATGCCGCCTTTGAGGTCCCAATGGACGTTTTCGCCGGTCAGGTCGACGGCGTGAGGGTGCGGTGCGGCTTTGGGGGAGCTCTTCTGCGGGTCATGGCCTGCTGCACCCCAAGCTAAAGCCCAAGTCGGTGAGGCGGTCCATAGCGGCCTGACTATGGCCACCTGCCGGAAGATTGCGCGCCGAATCAAAGGCCTAGAGCAAAAATCGTAATTCTATAGAGAGGTTTTTTGCTCTAGGCTCGCAACTCGCGGCCAGACCACGGAAAAAAAGGGCTATGGGACGAACGTTCAAACTTGGCTTGTGCGCGCTCGCGGTGACAGGCTTTTACGCTTCCGGCGCGGAGGCCAGGCACCACGGCGCAGTACCGAGCCGGTGCGCCAATCCTTCCGAAGTCAGCGCCATTCAAACCGCCTCGGTTCAGCAGGAGCTGATGGTGGCGGCGTTGACCTGCAACCAGATAGCGAACTTCAACGCCTTCCAGACCAACTTCGGGCCGGAGTTACGATCGTCCGATTCCACCCTGATGCGCATGTTCGTGCGGCTTTACGGCGGGTCGAAGGGACAGGCCGAATATCACGCCTTCAAGACGCGCCTCGCCAACAACTCGGAAATGCGCAGCATCCACGGCAATCAGCAATATTGTGCGGTAACAGGGCAGGTCTTTGCCGCAGCGCTCGCTGCCAACAAGCCGTCGCTGACCGATTTCGTCGGCGGCGTGACCGTGGAAGACCCGAGCCCTGTCGATTCCTGCCAGATCCAGGTCGCCATGGGACTGCAGGGCCTTCAGGTTGCGCCCAACGTCGTGCCGATCCCGAAGCCTTCCGAGTTCCAGGATGTGAACGCCGTCGCCACTCTGCCGACGCCGCCGCAGCAGCAGGGCGGCATCAAGATCGGGACGCTCACCTGCGACGTGTCGAGCGGCATGGGCTTCATCTTCGGCTCCTCGAAAGGGTTGGAATGCACCTATGCCTCGACGGGCACACAGGAGCATTACTCCGGCACCTTCTCGAAATACGGCGTCGACATCGGCTATGCCGACAAATCGGTGCTGGTCTGGACCGTTGTCGCGCCGACGTCCTCGGTCGGAAGCGGCGCCCTGCAGGGCGACTATGCGGGCGCGACAGCGGGTGCCACGGTTGGCGTGGGCTTGGGCGCAAACGTCCTGATCGGCGGATTGGACAAGTCCATCGCGTTGCAACCGGTGAGCGTCTCCGGCGACACCGGACTCAACGTTTCGGCCGGTGTCGGCGTGATCTCGCTGAAATTCGAGCCGCAAACCTGAGAGTGCCGGCGCGGCAGGAAATCGCCGCGCGAGGCGTAAAAAGAAAAGGGCGGGCCAGAGGCCCGCCCTTTCCACTTTCGCGAGGCGTCCGAAGGATCAGCCGCCCAGGTCGATGACGGCGCGACGGTTCTGCGGTTCGCGCACGCCAGGTCCGGTCGGCACGAGCGGATCGTGGAAGCTCTTGCCTTCGATCGAGATCGAGCCGCCGTCCATACCCTGACGGACCATTTCGTCCTTCACGGCATCGGCGCGGCGCACCGAGAGACCCTGGTTGTAGCTGTCGGAGCCGACGGTGTCGGTGTGGCCGGTGACCAGCACCTTCACGAAGCCGTTCTCCTTGGCCGTCTTGACGGCTTCCGTCACCACCGACTGCGCTTCGGCGGTCAGGTTCGACTTGTCGAAGTCGAAGAAGACGATGAACGTCTTCACCACTGGCGGCGGCGGGGGGGGCGGAGGCGGCGGCGGCGGCGGCGGCGGGGGCGGCGGAGGCGGCGACAGGTACCACCGGATGCCGATCATGCCCACATGCTCTTGCAGCTGATAAACGTGGATCGGATTGAAGGCCAGGAAGGCCGAGAAGTAGTCGTGATCGGCTTCCGCGGAACGGAAACGGTAGTCGGCGAAGAGCTGCAGATCGTCGGAGAGCTGATAGTTCAGCCCCGCGATGGCCTGCCACTCGAACTCGACATGCGAACCGTGGGTGAAGAAGAAGCCGAGCTGGTGGGTATGCTCACCGACATTGCCGGCACCGACGCCCGCACCGAGCGACAGGCTCCACATGTCATCCAACGGGATGTCGTAGATGAAGTTGACCAGGTCGGACTTGATGTCCTGGCTTCCGGTCAAACCCGTCGTCTTGCTGACATTATGCGTGTCGTAGCCGATTTCGTCTTCGATCCGCAGACCGGAGTTCAACTTGTAGCCGACGCTACCCGCGACGATGTAGCCGTCCTTGTTCTTCACGTTGATCGAGAACGGAAAGGTGGACGTCATGTGAGTGGGGTCGAGATGGTCGTAGCCGACGCCAAGCCCCAGGTACCAGCCGGTGGTGTCCGCGAACGCGGAAGTGCTGCTCAGCGCAACCGCGGCCACGCCCGCCAAGGCGATCGTACGAAGATTTCATTTTTTCCCTCGCTTAAAATACCGACGGGCAGGGACCCCCCACCAGAACGTCAGGACGACAACGGACCTATAACGGCAATAATGGAGAAAGTCTCCCAGCACTGTCCATCATTTGGACTTTCTAGGACGGTGACCCCTTCGATTTACCTGATTGCTGTGACGCGACTGCAACAGCGCCATCCAATCGGTTCAATATGTTAGCCGGACAGGTCAGTAGAAATGCGTAACGACCGGGGAGCACCCTCAAATTTACGCTTCGTTCACCGAACATGGCTGTCTCGACCGCATGAAGAAGCTCCGCGCGGGGCGCGACATGGAACAGCCCCAGCCACCCTTTGAGAACGGATTTGCCAATGAGCCCAAGCCCTTGAGGTCTCCGAAATCGACGATATGGACAAGTCCGTCCGGCGCCACGGACCTGGCTGCGGCCGCCAGCGCCAGGCGCCAGTCCGGGATCATCGAGAGGGAATAGGAGAAGATGGCGGCGTCGAAGGGCGCCGCCTCGCCGAAAAGCGCCGGCGTGAGGTTCTCGGCATAGCCATGGGCCAGTGCGACGCGTCCCTCAACCCCGGCATGCCGGAGCGACTGGGACGCGGTCTTGAGCATCTCGGCCGAGGCGTCGAGCCCATAAAGCCTGGCCGTCGGATAGCGCCGCGCGATCTGGATGAGATTGCGCCCGGTACCCGAACCGACCTCGATCACCCGGGCGCCCGGCGCGAGCGAGAGCGCGGCGATCAGCCGGTCGCGGCCGAAAGATAGTACTTTCGGGTCAGGTTGTAGATGAAACGCTGGTGCCGATAAACGTCGTCCATCAACGCCGCGTGATCGGCCGTGTCGGGCATCGTCGTCAGGACAGCGGCCGGCGGCATAAACATGGAATCCGCCATAGATCGATGAGCGATCCTGGCGTGTGCCAGGCGCGGCTCTCATTCTCCAGGTAGTCCCACGGCGCCAGGAGGTCGGCCGGCAATTTTCGCGCCAGCGGAGAGTCCGTCGCCTGCCGTGCGGAAGATCACGCGCGCGTCGCGCGTATCGGCGGTGCGGTCGATCTCGGTCCAGAGCGCGGTCATTTGCTCGGCGTTCATCCAGTCCTGCGCGTCGAGAAGCACGTAGCGGTGCATCGAGTGCGCCGGCTGCGTCATGCAGGAAGTCGGTGAGCGAGGCGTGATGCACCTCGACGCGAGCCGTCCGCTTGCGGATGATCTCGTAGGTTTCGCGGCGCAAATAGGCCGGCACGGCGGCGCGGTTCTCGACGTCATAGCCGCGGCCGAATGCCTGCCACGCGAAATAGTTCTCGCTTATCGGAAAATCGCAGGCGAGCCGTTCGACCCGCTGGCGCAGGACCGCGATCGCATCGCCGTTCGGCGAGGAGACGAGTTCGTCATATTGCGCCGGTGGGATTCCCAGCGCATAAAGCGAGACCGGACTCTTCGACAGAAGCTGATCGACTTGTAGTCGAAGAGCGGCGCGATCTGGCGGTCGAAGGCGCGGCGCTGCTCTTCCTGCGTGCGCGCGCCGAGAACGTCCTCGAGCCGCTTGCCGTGCAGCCGGGCGACGGCGTGCAGCACGCCGATGAAGCGGCCGAGCAGCCCGTAGCGGTAGAGGTTGCGCGCGAACATGTTGATGCGCCGGCCGTGCATCGGGATGTGCTTCTCCCAATAGCGGCGGGTCTTGGCGTCGAGCCGGCGCGACAGGAAATCGTCATAAGCGCGGCGGTTGGCCTTGTCGTCGGCATTGCCGAAGAAACGGAAGAACGCCTCGTAGCTCGGCAGATTGGTGAGCGCGGAGAGCTTGAGACGGGTGAGAGCGATGTGGTTCTCGTTGAGGTCTACCGCGACGATCTTCGCCGGGTCGGCCGCCAGATAGTTGAGGACGTTGCAGCCGCCCGAGGCGATGGTGACGAGCCGGTGGTGGGGCTCCAGCTTGAGGGCATCGAGATCGACGTCGGGGTCTTCCCAGATCTGATTGTAGACGAACCCTTGAAACATAAGAGTAAAAAGGCGTTCAAGGGCGCCCCTTTTCGTGCGCGCAGGCCGCTGATGGGCGGCCTTCTCCAAAAGCAGGTTTGCCATGGGGTGTCCTAGAGGATGGACACCTTCTAGGACGGAATTCGCGCGTCCGATCAAAGGGTTTCGTGCCGGGCAGGTCCCATCTTGCGCCGCAACCGGCCGGCCTCTAAGCAGCGCGGATGAGCGCTCCCGCAAAAACGCCGGTCGATGATGTCCTCGACCTGCTCAATCTCGAACAGATCGAAGTGAACATCTTCCGCGGCCAGAGCCCCCTGGACCGGATGCAGCGCGTGTTCGGCGGCCAGGTGCTGGGACAGGCGCTCGTGGCCGCGGGCCGTACGGTCGAGGGTCGCCATTGTCATTCGTTCCATGCCTACTTCCTGCGCGGCGGCGATCCCAAGATTCCGATCCTCTACGAAGTGGATCGCAGCCGTGACGGGGCGAGCTTCACCGCGCGCCGCGTCGTCGCGATCCAGCACGGCCAGCAGATCTTCACGATGGCCGCATCGTTCCAGACGGAAGAGAAGGGCTTCGAGCATCAGTTCGACATGCCCGACGTTCCCGATCCGGAGACGCTCGAGGACGAGCACGCGCACCGCGCCAAATATCTCGACCAGATGCCGCCGGAGGCGCGCGAGTGGATCAGCCGGCCGCGGCCGATCGAGATGCGCCCCGTCGTGATCGACAACTGGCTGCATCGCGAGCCGCGCGCGCCTTACGACAATGTCTGGATCCGCGCCACGGGACCGGTGCCGGCCGACGCGCCGACGCAACAGGCGCTTCTCGCCTACGCCTCCGACATGTCGCTGCTCGACACGGCGCTGCTGCCGCACGGCCGTTCCTGGAATTCCGGAGTCCAGATGGCGAGCCTCGATCACGCGATGTGGTTCCACCGCCCCTTCCGGGTCGACGACTGGCTTCTCTATGCGCAGGACAGCCCCAGTGCGTCGGGCGCGCGCGGCTTCAACCGCGGCGCGATCTATACGCGCGACGGCAAGCTCGCCGCCTCGGTCGTGCAGGAAGGGCTCATGCGTCCGCGCGAGCCGAAGAAGGGCTGAACGGCCTCAGCTCACGAGATCAGCGCGATCGTCGTCGAGGCGCGGGGCAGCATGTAGATCGACGAGTAGATGCTGCGCGTTCCGATTTGCAGGAAGTCGATCCACGGCGTGTAGGCATAGGTCGTCTCGCCGAAGACGAGCTGGGTGTTCGGCGTGTCGAGCGCGGCGGGCACGGTGACGGATTGTCCTGTCGGACGCGCCGTGCCGTTGAGCGACTGGCTCCACGCGACGGTCGCGTTGCCGTGCGAGTTGATGGAGATGCAGGACACCGTCACGACCGCGTTGGCCTGCGGATAAGGCGTCAGCACCGCCGAGGAGGCGTTGAGGATGTCGGGCAGGGTCTGGCTTGCGCTGACCACCGTGTATTGCGGACCAGGTTGGCGACGGTCGAAGCCGTGAGCGAGGTCAGGCGCGCCACGGACACTTCCTGCGAGATCTCGATGCCGCCCAGATAAAGCACCAGCATCACGGGCAGGATAAGCGCGAATTCGACGGCGGCGATGCCGCCACGGGCCGCGCCGAAATCCGCGAGAACCGCTCCAAGGCGCCGAAACAGCGTGCGCGCGATCATGGCTCGGCGCTCCTATCTGTACGGTTCGTTGCGGAAGGCGGCGGTGCCGACAAGCAGGCGCAGGTTGCCGCCGAGATTGGAAAGATTGAAGCCCAGCGGCGCGGGAAATACCGCCCATTGGTAAAAGACCTGGACCACGACGATGTCGCCCGGATTGCCGGTGTTGTAGTTCATCTGGCCGGCCTGGAAACTTCCGTTCGAGACGGGATTGAGCATCGAGACGCTGCCGAACGACGAGAAGGTCTGCACGTTCACGTAGATCTGACCGCAGTTGAACATCGAGCCGGCGTCGTTGCAGACCTGCTGCTGGAACTGCGCCGCGTCATGTTCGCCGTCTGGGCCTGCCCGGTCATGATCAGGCGCGCAGACTGCGTCGCCGCCGTCTGCAGGACCTGCTGCGCGAAGAACACGAGCGCCGTCTCCAGGATCGCGATCAGAAGCGCGACGAACGGCGTTGCGACGAGAGCGAATTCCACCGCCGTCGCGCCGTCCTCGGCACGCGCGAAACGGCGCACGCGCCTGAACGAAACGCCGCGACGAAACGCGCCCTTAAGCTTTGCGAGGAGAGAGTTGCTGGCAGAACAAGCCGCCATGTGCCGGCGCCTTTTGCACTCGCAGCAGTTTCTATCATCTACGCATAGAGGAAATGTTGCGTGAGTTGCTGCGATTGTCCGCGCCTGGTTGAGATTTCGCTAATTATACGGGTCGGTGCTTAACGCTGCCTTCATGAACCGTCCGCCACCGTCCGCGATCCTTAAAGGTCCGATACACCAATTCACGCTTTGACAACGGATCGGGCGTCACCCTCGGCGTGGGCATGGGGGAGGGCGTGTGCGCAAGATGAAGCTTCCGGACGTTCGTCAGTTCCTGCGCGACAAGCGCGCGAACATCTCGATCATGTTCGCACTCGCGGCGCTTCCTCTCGTCTTCGTGACGGGCATGGGCGTCGACTACACGAGCGCGGCCGACAGGCAGGCGTAGCTCAATGCCGACGCCGACGCGGCCGCGCTTGCCGCGGTGACGAACACGGTCTCGGCCGAATCCGACACCGCGTCCGTCACCGCGGCGACGAACACGTTCAACGCGCAGGCGAGCACGATTGCGGGCGTCACCTACAATCCGGCCAACCTGAACGTCTCCATTGTCGACAGCGCCACCAACCGCACGGTCACGGTCACTTACACGGCGCTGTCGCAGAACGCGTTTCTCGGCGTTCTCGGAACGCCGACGATCGCGCTGTCGGGCTCCTCGACGGCCACGTCGCAGTCCGCGCCGAACGTCGACTTCTATCTGCTGCTGGATTTGTCGCCGTCCATGGCGATCGCGTCGACGCAGGCCGGCATCAATACGATGGTCTCCAACACGTCGAGCCAGGGCGGCTGCGCCTTCGGCTGCCATCAGAGCAATCCCAGCAGGGACAATCTCGGCAATCCGAACGGCGAGGACAATTATCAGCTCGCGCGCAATCTCGGCGTCACGATGCGCATCGACGTGCTCGCGTCCGCCGCGGCCAACCTGATGACGACGGCGCAGTCGGAGGAAAACTCCGACAACGCGACATACCGCATGGCGATCTACACCTTCGACGTCGGCTTCAACAGCATCCAGGCGCTGACGTCCAATCTGACGACGGCCCAGAACTCGGCCAGGAACATAACGATGCTGGAGGTCTACGCCAACAACTGGCTGACCTCGTCGAACAACAACAACGACGCCGACACCAACATCGACAACGCCATGAACAGCATCAACGCGACGATGCCCAATCCGGGAAATGGCTCCAACGCCAATGGCGACACGCCGCAGGAAGTGCTGTTCTTCGTGACCGACGGCGTCGAGGACGAACTCGTCAGCGGCAGCCGCCAGCAATCGGTGATGAACACGTCGTGGTGCACGACAATCAAGAACCGCGGTATCCGCATCGCGATCCTCTACACCGAGTACCTGCCGCTGCCGACGAACTCCTGGTACAACACCTGGATCTCGCCGTTCCAGCCGAATATCGGACCGACGCTGCAATCCTGCGCATCTTCGGGACTCTATTTCGAAGTGCAGACCGGCCAGGACATCTCGGCCGCGATGAACGCGCTGTTCCAGGCCGCCGTGCAGACGGCGCATCTGACGCACTGACCGAATATCCCGGTGGCGCGGCGCGGCGGCGATCAGGCGGCCGAGCCCCCGAGGAGGGCGTCGGATCGCACGCCCCCGCCATGCGGGGCGGTGCCACGCCAGAGGACGAGCGCGAGAAAGGCGGCGACCAGAAAAGGTGTCGCCGCGCCGATGACGAAGAGCGCCGGCGGATTGGCCATCGTCACGAGCCAGGTCGGCACCGCAATCACCGTGTCGATGACTGGCGTTCCATTGCGCAGCGCATAGACGAAAAAGAGCGCGGCGGCGATCTCGGCCGTCATCGCGTCGTAAAGCAGGACATGCGGCGATGCCAGCATCGTGGCGGCAAGGACGACCGCGAGGCGGAGATCCGGCGGCGTGGGACGGCGGTGGAACCAGTAGACCGCGGCGCCGGACGCGACGGCGGAGAGAAGCTGAACGAAGTTGGCGAGTTGCGGCGTGGCGCCGAAGAACAGCGCATAGGAGGCGACGCTCAGCCGGTAGACCCGCGTCATCGTATCCCAGCGCACATACAGATCGTTGTGCGACGCCATGAGGGCGAACCAGGTATGCCAGGGCTGCAGGCCGAACACGGCCATGCTCGCCGCAACGAGGCAGAGGGTGGTGGCTGCGGCCGACGCGATGACCTTCCATTGCCTCATGGCGATCAGCGCGACCGGGATCATCAATCCGAGCTGCGGCTTGTAGGTCAGAAGCCCGAACAGAACGCCCGCGAGCAACGGACGCCGCGGCGCCAGCCAGAATCCGCCGACGATGAGCGAGAGGGTGAGGAACGTATTTTGCCCGGCGCACACGGTGATCGCCGCCGCCGGGCACAGCAGCGCCGCGAGGACGAACAGCCAGCGCTCCTCACTGGTCTTTGCGAAGGGCCACAGCGCGGCGACCAGCCCGGCAAAGCTGAGGCAGAGGAAGACCGCGTCCGAAATCGCCGGCGGCAGCAGACCGAACGGCACGAGCATCAGGAGATAGTGCGGCGGATAGAGAAAGGGATGCAGCTCGAGCGGGTGCGTCAGCCAGTGCGCGAACCGCGCATTGATCGTCGCCGTGAGCCAGTCGCCGTCATAGACGAGCGCGAGCTTGCCATCGAGCGTGGCGCGTGCCGCGCTGTAGAATACCATCCAGTCGTCGCCGTGCAGCCCGGCAAAGGCGCGCACGTAGAACGCCCATGCCGCGATCGCGAGGATGGCGCAACCGGTGCCGACCGCGGCGAGCGTCTTGTCCCTGGATGGCATCGGATTCTCCGCCATACGCCGAGCGTCGCAGGCAAGTGTTGCACAAACGCTTAAGCCGCTGCCCCGCCCGGCTCATGGCCGGGCGCGCGACGCTCAATGCGCGACGGTTGCGGCTTTCGCGCCGAGATCCTGGTGCGTCGAAATCTGGCCCATCGTCGTGCTGAACGCGTCCTTGTCGTCGCCCGGGATCGGGGCGCTTTCGCAACGCGTCGTGGCGCAGGCATAGGTGATCTGCGACGAGCCGCGGTTCAGCGTCACGATCGCTTCGCCGCGATCCAGCACGGTGATGTGCCGGTCGGCGACTTGCGCGCCCTTGGCATCGAGCGCGAGAAGATTCGTCGCGCCGAACGATTTGCCGAGGATGAAGGCGTGCGTCGCATCGATCATCGTGACGTCGGCGACGGAAGGATTGCCGACATAGACGGTCGCAATCGGATGATCGAACGAGATTGTGCGAACCTCGTCCATCGGGACGGAGATGTCGCCGGCCAACGCCGGCGGCGCGACTGCGGTCAGCAGCAGAACGAGCGTTGCGATGGGCAGGCGCATGACGGTTTCCACGTGGGTTTTCCGGGCCCAAGCTAGGAGTTCGCGCGTAAAGGAAGCTTTAATCGCTCAACCGCGCCTGTCTCGCGGAAAACTTCGCCATGCATTTCGTCGCCCTTTGCAGAAAGGGTGCGCCGGACGCGACGCGCATAGGACGATCGTCGATCGTGGTGAACGCGCGGTGTATATTCACGACGATCGGTGTTCAAGAACGACGATTCCGTTTCATCCTGGAACAGTGCCGCTGCCGCAGTCCGATTTCGTTTAAGAGCTTGTTAAGCGAGCAACGCATACTGTCGCGGTCGTGTCAGGCAGTGGAGCGGACAAAAGCCGAGCCGGGCCGGACGTTCCAAGGGTGTCATCAATTGGTGGAGGCTTCTATGAATCTCATTGCACGCTTTGTGCGCGACGAGTTCGGCGCGACGGCCATCGAATACGGTCTGATTGCCGCTCTCATCTCGGTCGTGATCATCACGGCAGTCACGACGCTGGGGACGAACCTGTCCTCGGTCTTCAACACGGTCGCGACCAAGCTCTGAGCTTGGGGTCGATTCTGTTGCGCGCAACGGCCGCCCGCGAGGCGGCCGTTCGCGCTTCTGGGTCGACGGAGCGTTCCGCCAATGATGACCGAGATCCTCGTTATCGGCGTGTTGCCGGCGCTGCTTGCGGCGGCGGCCGGATGGGATATCGCCAGCTACACGATTCCCAATGTGCTCCAGGCCGCGCTTCTCGGCGGCTTCGTCGTCTTCGTCTTCGTCGCCGGCTTTTCGCCGGCGCAGGTCGGCAGCCATCTCCTCGCCGGCGTCCTCGGCCTTGCGATGGGGTTCGCGCTGTTCGCACTCGGCTATGTCGGCGGCGGGGACGCAAAGCTGTTTGCCGGCACGGCGCTGTGGTTCGGTTTTTCCGACTTTAGCAAATACGCGCTGGTCGCGACGATCCTGGGCGGCGCTTTCGCGGTCGGGCTCGTCGCCTTGCGCAGCGTGCCGCTTCCCGAATTGCTGACGCGACATCCGTGGATCGCGCGGCTTCACAGCCGCGGCGCCGGCATCCCCTACGGCGTCGCGCTCGCTGCCGGCGCGTGCCTCGTTCTTCCGCAGACGGAGATCTTCCGGCTCGCCGCCGCGGGCTGAGCCGCGTCGAAAAAGGCTTACGCCATCGGCCGTTGGATAATTTGCGCAGCATCTCGTTAAGCATTCCCTAAAGGGTTTCGTGGTCCGATCCGGCTACAAGGAGCCGGGTATCATGAACACGCCACGTCTTCTCATCCTGGGTGTGGCCGCCATCGCCGCAGGAGGAGCTGCTCTTCTCGCGCGCGGGCTGCTGGGCGGCGGCACGCCCAAAGTCGTCGCGGCGGTCATGCCGCAGATCACGACGAGCGAAGTGCTGGTCGCCGCAAGCGACCTGCAGCCGGGCGATCACCTGACGGCCGCGCAGGTGCGCTGGCAGGCGTGGCCGCATTCCGGCATCGACGCGAGCCTGATCACCCACGACAAGGTTCGGAGCTCCGACGCGGCGGTGCAGGGCACGGTCGTGCGCCAGCCGATCGTCGCGGGCGAGCCGATCACCGATACCAAGATCGTTCGCACGGATGCCGACGGCATGATGGCCGCGTCGGTGACGCCTGGCATGCGCGCGCTGTCGATCAACGTCACGGCGGATTCGAGCGCCGGCGGGTTCATACTTCCGAACGACCGCGTCGACGTGATCCTGACGGGCCATGGCGGCGACGGCATCAATCACACGGTTACAATCCTCGCCAATATCCGAGTGCTCGCGATGGACCAGACGCCCGGCGAAGTCGCGGGCCAGAAGGCCATCGTTGCCAAGACGGCGACGCTGGAAGTGGCGCCGCAGCAGGCCGAGATCCTCGCATGGGCGCAATCGTCGGGCACGCTGACGCTGTCGCTTCGCGGGCTCGCCGACTCCACCGCCTCGTCGCTCGCAGCAACCGCCGTGGGGACGTCGGTCGCCAATGCGAATGCGCGCGCAAGCGGCGCTTCGGTCGCCGTCATCCGGTACGGGCTCGGCCACAACAGCGGCCCGGCGGTAGGAGAGTAGCGCGATGCGCAGCGGAATTATTGCAGGCGCCATTGCGGCGATCTTCTTGTTTGCCGGCGCCGTCGACGCGAGGTCTCCGGCGCAGATGGCCGACGACGACGGCTCGCAGCGCATTCTCCACATCGCGACGCGCGACGGCGGACCGGTGCACCAGCATCTGACCTTGTCGCTCGACAAGGCGGCGGTGGTCGAGCTCGACGCCGACGCGCGCGACGTCCTTGTCTCCAATCCCGAGATCGTCGACGCGGTCGTGCGCACGCCGCGCCGCATCTTCCTGCTCGCGATGAAGACGGGCCAAACCAACGCATTCTTCTTCGACGCCACGGGACGCCAGCTGCTGTCGATCGACATCCGCGTCGAGAAGGACGTGGCCGACCTGTCGGGCATGATCCATTCGACGATGCCCGGCTCGAACGTGCATGTCGAAGCGCTCAACGACAACGTCGTACTTTCGGGTTCCGTGCTGAGCGCGCAGCAGGCGACGCGCGCGCAGGATCTGGCGGCACGATTCGCGGGCGATCCGACGAAAGTCGTGAACATGCTGACGGTCGCCGACAGCCAGCAGGTGATGCTGAAGGTCCGCGTGGCCGAGATGCAGCGCACGATCGCCAAGCAGTTCGGCGTCAATCTCGCGGCCGCGGCGGTCGAGGGTGCCGTGCCGATGTCGATCGCAACCGACGACCAGTTCGGTCTCGTCGGTCGCGCGCTGAGCGACATTTCCGGCGGACAGATCGGCTCGGTCTGTACGCCCTCGACACCCGTCGGGGCCAGCGGTCCCACGACATGCACGGGCGGTCCCAACAACCTGCAGGGCACGCTGAAGGCCCTCGAGCAGGTCGGTCTCATCCACACGCTCGCGGAGCCGAACTTGACGGCGGTTTCAGGCGAGACCGCCAAGTTCCTCGCCGGCGGCGAATTCCCCGTTCCCGTCGCGAAGGACCAGCAGGGCAACGTCACCGTCGAGTTCAAGCAGTTCGGCGTCGGGCTCTCCTTCACGCCCGTCGTGCTGAGCTCCGGTCGCATCTCGCTGCAGATCTCCACGGAGGTCAGCGAGCTGACGAACACGGGCTCGTTCACGCTCCAGGGCGCGGCAGGCACGTCCAACGGCCTCACCATCCCGGGCCTCGACGTGCGGCGCGCGGAGACGACGATCGAGCTTCCGTCCGGCGGCAGCTTCGCGATTGCGGGCCTGATGCAGCACAGCACCTCGCAAGTGCTTCAGTCATTTCCGGGCCTGAAGGATATGCCGGTGCTCGGCGCCCTGTTCCGCAGCCGCGATTTCGAAAACGACGAAAGCGAGCTCGTGGTGCTCGTCACCGCCTATCTCGTCAATCCCGGCGCGGAAGCGAAATTCGACTTGCCGACCGACGGCTTCTCGCCGCCGACCGATCCCGAAACGATCCTGATGGGCAAGCTGAACGCCGTCTACAAGCCGACGGACCAGCCCGCCAAAGCGCCGCCGCCGAATACGGTCGGCTTCATCGTGCAGTAGAGGACGCGTCCCATGCCCATGAGAGACATTCTAAGGCTGGCATCGCTCGCGGCAATCCTGCTGTCGGAAGCTGTGCCTCCCCGACCGGCGACAACGGCCTGCCGATAACGTCGGACGGCGCCACGAATCATCCGATCACGGTCGAGCCCAGCTATACGAGCCTCAAGCTTCCCTTCTCGGCGCGTGACGCGGGGCTGATGCCCGACGACGCGGCCAAGCTCCAGGCGTTCGTGAGCGACTACCTCGCCCACGGCAATGGCGCGATCTCCGTGACCGCGCCGGAAGGACCCGACGGCCAGGCCGCGCTCGGCTATTTCGGCGACCGGCTTTCCGCGATGGGGGTGCCGCCGTCGCGCATTCTCGTCGGCCAGCATGACGGAAGCGACCAGCGCATCGAAATCGGTTACGTCGCCTATGAGGCGAAGACCGATCCCTGCGGCGACTGGAGCAAGGACGCCGACAGCACCTATGCGAACCAGACCATGCCGAATTTCGGCTGTTCGGTTCAGCACAATATCGCCGCCATGGTCGCCGATCCGCGCGATCTCGTGCAGCCCCGCACCATGGATGCCGAGGACGCCACGCGCCGGGGCACGGTGCTGGGCAATTACGAAAAAGGTCAGCCAACACCCGCAGCGCTGGGGCCGGATCAGAAATCCTCCGTCTCTGACGTCACGAATTAGCGCGATCTGGAGACGTCGATGGTGAAGTCGAGCGGTAACGAGAAGAGCGCCGAGTTCGGGGCGGCGCCGCATGAGCGGCCGGTTCCGCGCATCTCGATTCACGCCTTCTGCGAATTTCCCGATACGGGTGCAGCGCTTCAGCGCGCCGGCGCCGATCGCCGGCTGTCGAAAGCGAACATGACCGTCCAGCTCGGCGGCATCCAGGCGGCCGTCGACCACTATCAGGGCCAGGTCACGCCGAACCTCCTCATGGTCGAGACGCGTCTCAACGGCCAGGCTGCCCTCGACGAGCTCGATCGGCTTGCGGAGGTTTGTGATCCGTCGACCAAGGTCGTCATCATCGGCCGCGTCAACGACGTCGAGCTCTATCGCGAGCTGATGCGGCGCGGCGCCAGCGAATACCTCGTGGCGCCTCTGACCCCGCTTCATCTCATCGAGACGATCTCGGGCCTCTATCTCGATCCCGAGGCGGTGCCGATCGGCCGCGTCATCGCCTTCATCGGCGCGCGCGGTGGCGTCGGTTCGTCCACGCTGGCGCACAATGTCGGCTGGCAGATTTCCGAGCAGATGGACATCAACACGACGATCGTCGATTTCGACCTGCCGTTCGGCACCGCCGGCCTCGACTTCAACGAGGAAGCCAACCAGGGCGTCGCCGACGCGCTGTCGGCGCCGGAACGTCTCGACGACGTCCTCCTCGACCGCCTTCTCATCAAGCGCGGCGAAAGATTGTCCTTGCTCACCACGCCGGCGACGCTCGACCGCGAAGCGGCTGCGGGACCGGAAGCCTACGAGGCGGTCGTCGACATCGTCCGCGCCACGACGCCGTGCGTGATCGTCGATCTGCCGCATTCCTGGTCGCCCTGGATCAAGGCGACGCTCGTCGCTGCCGACGAGATCGTGATCGTGGCGAGCCCCGATCTGGCTTCACTGCGCAACGCCAAGAACATCATCGAGCTGGTGCGCCAGCAGCGCCCGAACGATACGCCGCCGCGGCTGGTGCTGAACCAGGTCGGCCAGCCCAAGCGCCCCGAGATTCCGGTGAAGGACTTCGCCGAGACGATGGGCTTCGAGGTCGCAGCGCTGCTGCCCTACGATCCGGCCCTGTTCGGTGCCGCCGCCAACAACGGCCAGATGCTGATGGAAGTCAGCCCCAAGGCGCCCTCTTCGGACGCGGTGCGCCGCCTGTCGGAGCTCGTTACCGGCCGCACCGTCCAGAGCAACCAGAAGGCTCCCATTCCGTTCCTCGCGTTCCTCAAAGGGAAGAAGCGGGCCTGATAGATGTTCGGCAAGCGCAACACCGCGACGAACGAGGCGCCGGGGCCGGCACAGGCGAAGTCGCCTTCGCCACCGGCCGACGCAGCCGCGCCTGCGGATTCCGCGCGCAGCGCCGCGCCGCTTCCGAAGCCCGTGGTCAAGACGGCGACGCCGCCGATGGCCAAGGCCGTCATCGACAACCGGTCGGAAGATTACTACCAGATCAAGACGACGATCTTCAACGCGCTGATCGACACCATCGATCTCGCCCAGCTCGCGCAGCTCGATCCGGATTCCGCGCGCGAGGAAATCCGCGACATCGTCAACGAAATCATCTCGATCAAGGCGGTCGTGATGTCCATCGCCGAGCAGGAGCACCTGCTGCAGGACATCTGCAACGACGTGCTCGGCTACGGCCCGCTCGAACCGCTGCTGGCGCGCGACGATATCGCCGACATCATGGTCAACGGCGCCAACCGCGTCTTCATCGAAGTCGGCGGCAAGGTCCAGCTCACCAACATCCGCTTCCGCGACAACGCGCAGCTGATGAACATCTGCCAGCGCATCGTCAGCCAGGTCGGCCGCCGCGTCGACGAGAGCTCGCCCATCTGCGACGCGCGCCTGCTCGACGGCTCCCGCGTCAACGTGATCGGGCCGCCGCTCTCCCTCGACGGGCCTACGCTCACCATCCGAAAATTCCGCAAGGACAAGCTCAAGCTCGAAGACCTCGTCAAGTTCGGCTCGATCTCGCCGGCTGGCGGAAAAGTGCTGCAGGTCATCGGCCGCTCGCGCTGCAACGTGCTCATTTCCGGCGGCACCGGCTCGGGCAAGACGACGCTTCTGAACACGCTCACCGCCTTCATCGACGTCGAAGAACGCATCATCACCTGCGAGGACGCGGCCGAGCTCCAATTGCAGCAGCCGCATGTCGTGCGCCTCGAGACGCGCCCGCCCAACCTGGAAGGCCAGGGTCAGATCACGATGCGTGACCTCGTGCGCAACTGTCTGCGCATGCGTCCCGAACGCATCATCGTGGGCGAGGTGCGCGGACCGGAGGCGTTCGACCTGCTGCAGGCGATGAACACGGGCCATGACGGCTCGATGGGCACGCTCCACGCCAACAGCCCGCGCGAAGCGATGGGCCGCCTGGAATTGATGATCACCATGGGCGGCTTCTCGCTCCCGTTGCGCACCATCCGCGAGATGATCGTGGGCTCGATCGACATCATCATCCAGGCCGAACGCCTGCGCGACGGCTCGCGCCGCATCACCCGGATCACCGAAGTGGTCGGCACCGAAGGCGACGTCGTCATCACCCAGGACCTGATGACCTACGAGATCCAGGGCGAGGACGAGACCGGCCGGCTGCGCGGCAAGCATGTGGGCACGGGGATCGTCCGGCCGAAATTCTGGGATCGCGCGACGTACTACAACATGGAACGCGAGCTCGCCGAAGCCCTGGACCAGTTGCAGCAGCAATGAGGCGCCGGTGATCTTTGCCATTGCCGCCGCATTGATCGTCATGGCTCTCGGTGGGGCGGCCTTCGCCTTTGCGGGCGACGGCAATGCGCCGTCGCAGAAGCGCGTCGCTGCCGTCGGGAAATCCCAGGGCGCGGCGCGCGCGCCGCGCGGCGGTCCCGACGCCGGTGCACAGCGGCGCAAGAGCGTTCAGGCGTTGCTCAAGGACATCGAGGCCAAGCAGGCCGAGAAAAAGAAGGAGAAGATCACGCTGCGGCGCCGTCTCGAGATGGCCGGCGTGTCCGTTACGGTTCGCACCTTCTGGCTGGTCTCGGGCGGCATCGCCCTTGTCGTTGCTCTTGCCTGCTTCCTCGCCGGACAGACGCTGATCGTGACCGCACTCGCTGCGTTCGGGGCGTCGCTCGGCCTGCCGCGCTGGGTGCTCAACTTCCTCAAGAACCGCCGCGAGAAGGCCTTCACCGCCGAATTCGCCAACGCGATCGACGTCATCGTGCGCAGCGTCAAGTCGGGCCTCCCGACCAACGAAGCGCTCAAGATCGTCGCCAGGGAGATCCCCGATCCCGTCGGCGCCGAGTTCAACAAGCTTGTCGAGGGCCTGAAGGTCGGCGTGTCGCTCGAGCAGGGCCTGAAGAAGATGTTCGACAGCATGCCGACCGCCGAGGTGAGCTTCTTCGGTATCGTCATGTCGATCCAGCAGAAATCGGGCGGCAATCTGTCCGAAGCGCTGGGCAATCTTTCCGGCGTGTTGCGCGACCGCAAGCGCCTGCAGGGCAAGATCAAGGCGATGTCGTCGGAGGCGAAGGCGTCGGCGATGATCATCGGCGCGCTGCCCCCCGGCGTGATGGGCATCGTCTACCTGACGACGCCCGATTACATCTCGCTGCTCTTCAGCGAGCGCCTCGGCAACCTGATGCTGGCCGGCGTCGTCGTCTGGATGGGCACCGGAATCTTCGTGATGCGCAAAATGATCAACTTCAAGCACTGAGGGGGCCATGCTCGACATCGGCTTTCTCGATATCCTCTTCGACAAGACGTTCCTCGCGACCGTCGCGGCGGCGGTCTTCGCCTTCGCGGCGATCGTCACGCTCGGAATGCCGTTGATGGAGAGCGACACGCTGGGCCAGCGCCTCAAATCGGTCGCCGACCGGCGCGAAGAACTGCGCGCCAAGCATCATGCGGCGCTGAACAAGCGCAGCACGCTCAGGACCGAATCGACGGGCTTCATGAAGCAGACGCTCGATCAATTCAAGGTCGCGAACCTGCTCGAATCCGAAGACACGCGCGAAAAGCTCGCGCGCGCCGGCCTGCGCGGCCAGGGCCCGCTCGTCGCCTTCATGTTCTTCCGGTTCATGATGCCCGGCGCCGTCTTTCTCGTGGCGCTGTTTTATCTGTTCGTCGTGACGCATTTCCACTGGGCGCCGATGATCAAGGTCACGGCCTCTTTTGCCGGCGCGCTGCTCGGCTTCTATCTGCCGGACATGTTCGTCTCCAACCTGATCTCGCGCCGCCAGGTCTCGATCATGAAGGCGTTCCCCGACGCGCTCGACCTTCTGCTGATCAGCGTGGAATCGGGCATGGCGGTGGAATCGGCGTTCTCGCGCGTGGCCTCCGAGATCGGACAGCAATCGCCCGAGCTCGCCGAGGAGCTCGCCCTGACCACGGCCGAGCTGTCTTATCTTCCCGAGCGCCGCATCGCCTTCGAGAATCTCGGCAAGCGCTGCGGCCATCCCGGCGTGAAGTCCGTCGCGGTGTCGCTCAATCAGGCCGAGAAGTACGGCACGCCGCTCGGCCAGGCACTGCGCGTGGCGGCGCTCGAGAATCGCGAGATGCGCATGTCGGAAGCGGAGAAGAAGGCCGCCGCCTTGCCCGCAAAGCTCACCGTGCCGATGATCATTTTCTTCCTGCCGTGCCTCTTCGTCGTGATCCTGGGCCCGGCGATCATGAAGATCATGCATATCGTGCATTGAGGAGCGCTCTTCGCTCCGCGTCGCACCACACCGTCATCCCCGGCGCGTGCCGCGCAAGGCCCGGCGTTGCTAAAGGGACCTGGCCGGCGCGCACCGGCGCGCTGCATGGCTCGTGTTGCTCGCTGGCGCCAGTGCCGGGCTCCCTTTACCGCGCACGCGCTGTTGCGCGTGCGCGCCCGGAATGACGTTTCGCGCGTGCAGGATTTATGTCGCGTCCGCGCTCATGCGCAGCGCCGGGGTCTTCGCCTTCTTTTCGGCGACGGCGGCGGGCTTCGCCTTGCGCGCGGCCAGATGACGGCCCGTGGACGCGTGAGCCGGCTTGGCGGCGACGGGACCGGCGAGCGGATCGACGGGCACCTGCTCCATCATCACGCCGGGCAGCTGGCGCGGCGCGGAAGAGGCAGGCGCCGTATGCAGGGACGTGACGGGCGCGGCGGTAGAGGCGATAGCGACGGAGCCGGCCGCCGGCGCGCCGGGCTTGGTGCCGTAGCTTTGGATGAGAGCTGCGTTCTTTGCGATCTTGGGATCGGCGTTGTCCGCCGCCGAGGCCTGGGCGATCAGCGCGCGCGCCTCCGGCAGGTCGCCGGCCATCATGCGCGACAGCGCGAAATTGTTGAGCACCACGGCATCGCCGGGCTTGATCGCGAGGGCGCGCTGATAGGCGATCCTGGCGTTCTCGGGATCGCCGGACTGGTCATAGGCGACGCCGAGCGCGGAGAACACCGACCAGTCGGACGGCGAAAGCTGCGTGGCGCGGCTCAGGAACGCGATGGCGTCCTTCGCGCGGCCCTGCTGGGCCAGCACCTTGCCGTATTCGGCCACGATGCGGGCGTCGTCGGGCGCCACCATCATCAGCTGGCCGAGGGCCTTCGTCGCGTCGGCATAGTCGCCCTGCGCGCGCAGCAGCTGCGCGCGGCGGATTTCTCCGCCGAGATCGGTCGGCATGCCGTCGACGCCGGCCGACGCTTCGGCATTCGCATTTGCGGCTTCCGCCTGCGCTGATGCCTGCGCGGTCGTGTCGTTGCTGATGTCGAAGGTCGAACAGGCGGCGAGCGAGGCGCCGCCCAGCAGCACGACGGCGATCCGGGGCAACAAACGAGACATTGTCTTTTCCGCGCGAGTGGATCCGGCTCCCAGCATGTATCGCGGCGGGTCAACAAACCCTTAAGCATATCGGTGCACAAATAAGCAAAACCGGCAGGACCGGCAGTTACATCGGCGCGTCCTAATCCTGACGCAATGATGGGGTGGGATTGTCTTGCAATGGGATCACGCGTAACCGCGTTCACGGCGATCGGCGCATCGGCTGCGATGGCACTCGGCCTGCTCATGGCCGTCGGCTTCGGCGAAGCCCAGTCCGCGACCCAGCGCCTTTCCTTCGATATCGCAACGGGCCCGACCGGCGGGACGTATTTTCCTGTCGGCCAGCTGATTGCCGGCCTCGTCTCCAATCCGCCAGGCGTGGACAGATGCCAGATCGCCGACGTCTGCGGCCCTTCGGGCCTCGTCATGAGCGCGCGCACGAGTGACGGCGCGGTCGCCAACGTCCTCGACGTGAACGCGGGCCGAGTCGATTCCGGGTTGGCGCAGGCCGACGTGGTGGCCAGTGCCGAGAAGGGCTCCGGCGCATTTCGCCGCTTCGGCAGGCAAACCCACATCCGCGTGCTCGCGGTCCTGTTTCCCGAAGAACTGCACCTCGTCGTCGCCGCGCACGCGCAGATCGCGGCGCTGCGCGATCTGCGCGGCAAGAGAGTTTCGATCGGCGCCGACGATTCCGGTACCATCGTCACGGCTCGCGCGGTGCTGGCGGCCTACGATCTCCCGGAACATGCCATGAAGGCACGTCATGTCGCCGCCGACCAAAGCGCGCAGCTTCTGGAGACGGGCAAGCTCGATGCGTTCTTCTTCGTCGGCGGCGCGCCGGTGCCGCTCCTCGACGACCTGGTGTCGCGCGGGATTGCGCGGCTCGTGCCGATCGACGGAGCCGGCCGCGACCGGCTGCTGAAATCCGACCCCGCCCTCGCGCGCGACACGATCGCTGCGGGAACCTATCGGGGCGTGGCGGCGGTTGAGACGGTGCGCGTTCGCGCGCTCTGGATCGTCCGCGACTCGACGCCCGCACCGCTGGTCTACGGAATCGTCAAGGCGCTGTTCAATACTTCCAACCGCGCCCAGCTCGACGCAGCCATGCCGTCGACCAGGGCGATCCGCATCGATGACGCCGTCCTGGCGCCTCCGGGCCTGTTGCATCAAGGCGCCCTGCGCTTCTATCGCGAGGTGGGCAAGCTCCCGCGCGTCGACAAAAGCTAGGCGATCCCCGCTTCGACTTCCTCTTGCGCCGCCGCTCCCCAGTCGCACATCGCCGGCAGCGCCAACACCCTGTCGGCATAGGCCTGTACCGGCGCGGGCAGCGCGATCCCATAGGTGCGGAAACGCGAGACCACCGGCGCGTACATGCAGTCGGCTACGGAAAACGTGCCGAACAGGAAGCCGCCATCGGCGCCGTGCTGCGAGAGCGCTTCGGACCAGGCTGCAATGACGCGTGCGACCTGGTCCCTGGTCTCGGCGCGCAGCTCGGGTGCGGGACGCGTCCGCGCGAAGTCCATGCTGAGCTGGTCGCGGAGATCCGGAAAGCCGGAATGCATTTCGGCGGCGTAGGAGCGCGCAACCGCGCGCGCCAGCAAATCGTTGGGCCACAATTTCGCTTCGGGATGGCGGTCGGCCAGCGTTTCGCAGATCGCGAGACTGTCCCACACCGTCACGATGCGCCCCTGATCCTCGATCTTCAGGACCGGCACGCGGCCGGCCGGCGAGTGCTTCAGGATCTGCTCCTTCGTCGACGGGCTCTCCGCCTGGCGCAAGCGGATGACCACCTCCGTGAAGGGCGCGCCCACCCAGCGCATCGCCATGTAGGGACGCAGCGACCAGCTCGACCAGTCCTTGGTGCCGAGGACAAGGGTGTATTTCGCGGTCATGTGACGGGGGCCTGGTTGCGGGTTGCGTCCACAATTCATAAAGTCGCGCGCGCATCGCCAGAAGGGTCATCCATGCATTCGAGCTTTGCCAGGGCAGCAGGGGGCGCGGTCGCGCTTCACGCGGTGCCCGCATCCGAGCTCAAGCCCTGGCTTGCCAAGCGCGGCAAGCGGGACGCCGCATTCCTGAAGAACGCAGGATTTGAGGCGGGGGACGGCGACCTGCGTCTGGTCCCAAACGCCTCCGGCGGCATCGCTTTCGCGGTGCTGGGCCTGGGCAAGGCCGACGATCCCCTTGCGCTCGCGGCCTTCTCCGAGCAATTGCCCGCTGGGACGTATCGCTTCGAATCCGTGCCCGAACAACTCGGTGGCGCAATGGGCGCCCTCGCCTGGGCGCTCGGGACCTACGCCTTCACCCGCTACAAGAAAGCCAAGTCTTCGGCCGCGAAGCTTGTCCTGCCCAAGGGAGTCGATGGCGAAGGGGTTGCGCGCATCGCCGACAGCGTGGCGCTGGCGCGCGATCTCATCAACACGCCGCCCAACGACATGGGGCCCGAAGAGCTCGCCGCCGCCGCGCGCGATGTCGCCAGGCGGCACGGCGCGAAATTCTCCGTCATCGCCGGCGATGCGCTCGTCAGGCAGAACTATCCGCTCATCCATGCCGTCGGCAAAGGCTCGGCGCGGGCGCCGCGGCTGATCGATTTCACCTGGGGCCGCGCCGCAGCGCCAAAGGTCACGCTCGTCGGCAAGGGCGTGTGCTTTGACACAGGCGGTTACGACCTGAAGCCTGCCTCCGGCATGGCGGGCATGAAGAAGGACATGGGCGGCGCGGCGACCGTGCTCGCCGTCGCCAACATGGTGATGGGCGCGAAGCTCGATCTGCGCCTTCGCGTTCTCATCCCCGCCGCGGAGAACTCCGTCTCCGGCAACGCCTATCGTCCGAGCGACGTGTTCCCCAGCCGCAAGGGCCTGACCGTCGAGATCGGCAACACCGACGCCGAGGGCAGGCTGGTGCTCGCCGACGCGCTCGCCGAGGCCGACAGCGAGACGCCCGAGCTGCTCATCGATATCGCGACGCTCACCGGGGCCGCGCGCGTGGCGACCGGGTTCGAGTTGCCGCCGTTCTTTACCGATGACGAAACGCTGGCAGCAGATCTCGCGAAATTCGCGGCCGAAACGCATGACCCCGTGTGGCGGCTTCCGCTATGGCGCGGCTATGAGCCGACCCTTTCGAGCAGCGTCGCCGACCTCAACAACAATCCCGACTACGGCTTCGCCGGCGCCATCACCGCCGCGCTTTTCCTCAATCGCTTTGTCACGCGCGCGAAATCCTGGATGCATATCGACATCGCGGCCTGGGTCGACCGGCCGCGTCCGGGACGCCGGCGCGGCGCCGAAGCCAACACCGCACGTGCGCTCTTTGCGCTGCTCACGGCGCGCTATGGTCGGGCATCGTGACCGATATCGACCGGCGCATCACGCCCGTCCGCGACGATCTCGCCGCCGAAGCGCTGAAGGGCACGATCGCAGCGCCTCGCTACGCCGCGGGAAAACCGCACACCATCGTCCGCGGGCGCATGGCGCTGCGCGCCAAGCCCACCGCGAATTCGATCCAGGAGACCGAGCTCCTCTACGGCGAGACGTTCACGATCTACGAGTCGGCGAATGGCTGGGCCTGGGGACAGGCGACGCTCGACCGCTATGTCGGCTACGTCCACACAATTGCCTGCCAGGATGTCGCGTTCCAGGCCGACGGACGCGTGACCGCGTTGGCGACGCCGCTTCTGCCCGCGCCCGACATCAAGCGCCCGGCGCTCGACATGCTGCCGATGAACGCGAAGGTGCAGGTGCTCTCGCGTGAAAAAGGCTTCGCGCGCATCGCGCCGGCGGGCTTCGTACGGGAGGTTCACATCGCACCGCTTACGGCGCACGCGGCCGATTGGGTGGCCGTGGCCGAACGGTTCCTCGGCACGCCTTATGTCTGGGGCGGCAAGACGCATGCGGGCCTCGATTGTTCCGGCCTGCTGCAGACGGCGCTGGAAGCCGGAGGCATCGTCTGCCCGCGCGACACCGACATGCAGGAAAGCGCGCTCGGATCGAAGATAGAGCTCGCCGATGCAAGGCGCGGCGACCTCGTGTTCTGGGAGGGGCACGTCGGCGTGATGCTCGACGCCCAGCGCATACGTTCACGCCAACGCATTCACCATGGATGTCGCCATCGAGACGCTGCGCGAGGCGATCCCGCGCATCCAGACAGCGCTCGGCCCCGTGACGTCGGTGAAAAAACTCTAGGGCGTCTGCCAAGTGGGTCTGATTTCGTTGCTGTTCCCATAGTCTCCGCCAAGCTTTGCGACCGGCGCCAAATTTTTTCGCGACATCTCCCCTCCACCGTCATCACCCGGACGCGTTATCGCGCGCCGGGTGATGACGGCGGGAGGAGGGCGATCCAACACGCCGGATCACGGCGCGCTCTGCGCGCCAATCAAATTCTCGGAACGAACGCGCCTGTCGACGAAAAATGACCAAACGCCCCTGCCGCCCCCGCGTGTTCCTCCGCGGCCTCTGCGTTAAGATCTTTTCTTCTTCTTCTCGTCGCTCAGGCCTTCTTCGCCGCAGCAGCCGGAGCCGCAGGCGGCGGGATCGGAACCGGATTGTCGGACTGCGTGCGCAGATAGGCGATCAGGTTGATGCGATCCTGCGCGCTGCGCAGGCCGGCGAAGGACATCTTCGTGCCCGGAACCATGGCGGCCGGCGACTTCAAATAGACGAACAGCCTCTCGAAGGTCCACGGGTCGTGGCTCGAATTCATGGCGCTCGAATAATCGAAGCCGGGATGTGTGGCGCGGGCGCGGCCGATCACGCCCCACAGATTGGGACCAATCTTGTTCGGGCCCCCCTTCGACCAGTCGTGGCATTGCGCGCAACGCTGCGCGACCTGCTGGCCGGCGCCGGTGTCGGCTTTCGCCAGCACGATTCCGAAATCCGGGATCGCCTCGGCGGCCGGCGCTGTCGCGGCCGCGGCACTGCCGCCGGCCGGAGCTTCCTGTACGCCTTCGACGACGTAGCCCGGCTTGGCCGGCATCGGCGCGTCGTAAACGACATCCGTAACGGTGCCGATGATCATGACGAACAGGGCTGTTCCCAGAACCGCGCCGATGATCTTGTTCCAATCCCAGGAATTCATATGGTCTCGCTCCGAGTTGGCGGGCCGCGTCGCTTTTCGGGTTGGGGAAGCGCGAGCGTTCGAATCCGATTGCCCATCCCGAGGATCGCGGGGACATTACCCGGCCATCGAGGGGCGTCATTGCGGCGAAGCGTCGCATAAATGCAAGGAAAACCACGCGTTTTTTGTCTCCCATGAATCCAATCGTGCTCATTCCCGCGCGCCTCGCCGCGACGCGGCTGCCGAACAAGCCGCTCGCGGACATCGCCGGCGAAGCGATGATCGTGCGCGTCTGGCGCCAGGCGATGGCGGCGAAGGCGGGCCCGGTCGTGGTGGCGGCCGGCGATGCACCGATCGTCGAGGCGATCATCAGGGCCGGAGGACATGCTGTCCTCACCGATCCCGGCCTGCCCTCCGGATCGGATCGGATCTTCGCGGCCCTCGAGTCGGTCGATCCGGGCCAGGTGCACGACGTCATCGTGAACCTGCAGGGCGACTTGCCCGCGCTCGATCCGGCCTATGTGCGTGCGGTGATCGACGCGCTGGCCGTGACGGGCGCCGATATCGCGACATTGGCGGCCGAGATCGACGATCCGGCCGATGGCGACAACCCATCGGTCCCGAAGCCGGTCGTGGCGTGGCAGCCGGACGGCAGGCTCGGACGCGCGCTCTATTTCACGCGCGCGCGGGCGCCCGCCGGAGACGGCCCGCTCTTCTTCCATGTCGGCATCTATGCCTACACCCGCGCCGCTCTGACGCGCTTCGTCGCCCTGCCGCCGTCGCCGCTGGAACGCCGCGAGAAGCTCGAGCAGCTTCGTGCGCTCGAGGCCGGAATGCATATCGCGGTCGCGCGCGTGGACAGCGTGCCGCTGAGCGTCGATACTCCGGCCGATCTTGAAAAGGCGCGCCGGCTGCTCGCGAACCCGCGATAATTTCCCGATAACTACAAGACACAATAGAAAACCGGCGCGAGCGACGACGAACCGACATGACGCATCAGCCCCTCATCTCCCGCGCCAAGCGCGTCGCCTTCCAGGGCGAGCCCGGCGCCTATGCCAACCTCGCCGCGCGCGAGGCGCTGCCGCATGTTGCGGCCGTGCCGTGTCCGACCTTCGACGACGCCGTCGATGCCGTCCGCACCGGCGAGACCGATCTCTGCATCATTCCGGTCGAGAATTCCCTGCATGGCCGCATCGCCGACATCCATCACCTGCTGCCCGACGCCGGCCTTTACATCGTCGGCGAACATTTCCATCGCGTGCGCCACCAGCTGCTGGGGATCAGGGGTGCCGATCTCGCCAAAGTGAAGAGCGTGTTCAGCCAGAGCCCCGCGCTCGGCCAGTGCCGCAAGATCATCAAGGAGCTGAAGCTTGCCGCGCACAACTGGCATGACACGGCCGGCTCTGCGCGGCACGTCGCGGAACTGAAGGACCCGACGGTGGCGGCGATCGCCTCCGGGCTTGCGGCCGAGATTTACGGACTCCAGATCCTGCGCGCCGACGTCGAGGACGAGCCGCACAACATGACGCGCTTCCTGATCATGTCGCGCGAGCCGGACGACGCGCCGAACGACGGGAAGAGGATCGTGACGACGTTCGTGTTCCGCGTGCGCAACGTTCCCGCCGCGCTCTACAAGGCGATGGGCGGTTTCGCCACCAATGGCGTCAACATGACGAAGCTCGAGAGCTACCAGCTCGGCGGGTCTTTCAACGCGACGCAGTTCTACGCCGACATCGAAGGCCATCCCGAGGAACGCAATGTGCGCCTCGCGCTCGAGGAGCTTCAGTTCTTTACCAGCAAGCTCACGGTCCTAGGCGTATATCCAGCCCACGCCTTTCGCGCCGAGATGCCCTGATCCTCGACGGCAGTTTCTGCTCAACGCGACCCACAGACAATTCGCCGATCTGAAGGTCGTCATCGCCCGGCGCGCACCCCGATCCGCGCGAGAGCGCGGTCGGAGTGTAAACTAGCGCGTCCGGGCGACCCATTTTTCTCCTCGCAGGAAATATAATTGGGTCTCCCGGACCGGCTGTCCGCCGGCCGGGCGATGACGACCTTGGGTATTTCGCTTCTGCAATTGCACTACCGAACCGCCATGACGGCTGTTCGAGAAGTGTGACTGCCATGCGTTTCTCCTTAGGGCGGAATTGGGGCAGCGCCCCCGATATTGCCCAAATTGCGGCGGGAACATTGGCGCGGCAGTTCCCGTTTTCACTAGGCATGACGGCAACGGCCCTTCGGCCGCAGTGATCATGGGATGCGCCTCACGGCACCGGCTTCGGCGGTGCCTGCTCGAGGCGTGATCGGGGTTCGCCCTCACGAACATCGCCGGCACGACGGTCGCGTTCGCGCAGCCCACCGCTTGCGTTTCGTGATGCGTGCCCCGGTGCGACAAAGAGGAGGTATCGATGGTCGAGAATTCTTCAAGCGTATTCGCGGCGGCGTTGCTGGCGCGTGCCCCGGCGCGCGACGTCGCGGGCGACAACGATTTTTATTCGGGGTTGATCGGATCGTGGAGCGTCGAGGTCTTCGATACGGAAGGTGACCTTTCCAAGCGCGTCTCGAACGGCGAATGGCATTTCGCGCGCGTTCTCGAAGGGCGCGGCGTGCAGGATGTCCTGATCGTTCCGGCGCGCGAGCATCGCGGTCCGCGCGTCTCCACGCGGTTCAATCGCTACGGAACGTCGCTTCGCGCCTTCTCGCTCGCCGATCGCCGCTGGCACGTCTATTGGTGCAATCCCGTCGACGGAGAGCTCTACACGCTCACCGCGTCGCGCGCGGAATCCGGCGTCGTCGAAAACGGGGACGCGACCCATCTGCGCTGGACGTTCAGCGCCGTCGAACGGAACTCGTTCGAAGCCCGGGCCGAGAAAGGGATTGCGAACGACGGCGAGCAGACCTGGACAACGATCATCGAGATTCGCGCCACGCGCCAGACCGCAGTGGAGCAATTGCTCGCCGACGCGGCGCGGGCGGAGTAGCCTTCGCCAAGCCTTGCGCCAGCTGCCGAATATTTTTGCGACATATTCCTCTGCCGTCATCACTCCGACGCCGGGTGATGACGGCAGGAAAGGATCCAGACTGTCGAAATCCCGGTGCAGAGGGACTAGCTCCCTTCCGCGAACGCCTTGATCAGATGATGGGCGATCGCGATCGAGGGCGGGACGGAGATATCGGCCATCTTTTCGCCCGCGATCAGCCGGCGTGCCGTTTCGCGATCGAGCCAGCGGGCGTCGGAGATTTCCGTTCCGTCCGGCTTGAAGTCGCGGCTTTCCGCTTCCGCCAGGCATCCGATCATCAGCGAGGAGGGAAACGGCCAGGGCTGGGTGGCGACGTAGCGGACCTTTCCGACCTTGAGATTCACTTCCTCCATCAATTCGCGCCGCACGGCTTCCTCGATGCTCTCGCCGGGCTCCATGAAGCCCGCCAGCGCCGAATAGAAATTTCCCGGAAACCGATTGTTGCGCCCGACCAGGCAGGAATCGCCATGCGTGCCCAGCATGATCACGACGGGATCGGTGCGCGGGAAATGTTCGGTGTTGCAGGCCTCGCAAATTCGCTTGTAGCCGGCCTCGGCGAGAATGGTCGGGGCGCCGCAACGCGGGCAGAATCCGTGGCGCTCGTGCCAGTCGATCATCGCCTTGGCCTGGCCCAGGATGGCAACATCCTTGGCCGGCAGGATGGCAGCCGCCGCGCGCATGTCGCGGAAATGCCCAAGGCCCGCGAGCGGGCCTTCGTTTGCGGGATCCGGGGCGGCGGAGATGTCGAGCGCGAACAGTGCCTGGTCCTTCTCGAGACCGAGGAAGATCATCGGCGCGCCGGGCGCCGCGAGCGTTTCGCAGAGACCGGGTTTCATGAAGCCCGCCTCGACCGTTCCCGCGCCCTTTTCGGGGCCGAACAGGAACGGCTGCAGCCGCCACATCGGCAGGATGAAGGACGAGGAATCCCGCTGCCGCGCCTCGAGCCAGGCCGTGTCGGAGCGCTTGTCGCTGGCGCGGTCGAGCGGACTTCCGGAGAAGGGGATCATGGATGGACGTCCTTCGGGGATCGGGCGGAAACTGCGGAAACTAGAGCGCCCTGCCGCAAACGCAACCGGCGAGATGCAATCTACAGGGGCAGCCCGGCGATGGCCGTGCCCTGGTCGCAACGGCGAAAAGAATTGCTATATTGGCTCCGGGAGTTGGCGGCGGACGAACCAGTCGCCAACCCGGTCAGGTCCGGAAGGAAGCAGCCGTAACGAATTCGGCTCGGGTCGTTGCCAGCTCCCACCTTTACATTCCCTCGAGATAACCAATGTCGTCATCACCCGGCGCGCGGCGCAGCGCGTCCGGGCGACCCACCTTTTCTTCGCATGGCAAAAGAAAAGTGGTCGCCCGGACCGGCTGTCCGCCGGCCGGGCCATGACGGCCTTTGACCGGGGCGAAATTTGCCAGTGAACTTATTCACAGCCGTCCCCGGCCATCCCGGAATCTTCTGCCCGCGCGACAGCCCCTTGCTATAGTTGCCCCCACATGGATCAGACAGACGAACCCTCCCTCGGACTTGCCACGCCCGCGCCGTCGAAAGACGACGCCTATCGCGTGCTGGCCCGCAAATACCGCCCGCAGGACTTCACGGGCCTGATCGGGCAGGACGCGCTCGTTCGCACGCTGTCCAACGCCTTCGCCACGGGGCGCATCGCGCATGCCTTCATGCTCACCGGCGTGCGCGGCGTGGGCAAGACGACGACGGCCCGTATCATCGCGCGCGCGCTCAACTGCATCGGGCCAGACGGGACTCGGCGCGAGCCGACGATCCATCCCTGCGGAGTCTGCGAGCCCTGCGTCGCGATCGCGGAAGTCCCGCCATGTCGACGTGCAGGAGATGGACGCCGCCTCGCGCACCGGCATCGACGACGTTCGCGAAATCATCGAGGGCGTGCGTTATGCGCCGGCCTCGGCGCGCTACAAGGTCTACATCATCGACGAAGTGCACATGCTGTCGAAGCAGGCCTTCAACGGCCTCCTGAAGACGCTCGAAGAGCCGCCGCCGCATGTGAAGTTCATTTTTGCGACGACCGAGATCCGCAAGGTCCCGGTGACCGTCCTGTCGCGCTGCCAGCGCTTCGACCTGAGGCGCATCGAGACCGGCGAGCTCGTCGCCCATCTCGAAGGCATTGCCGGGAAGGAGAACGTGAAGATCGCGCGGCCCGCGCTGGCGCTGATCGCGCGCGCGGCAGAGGGTTCGGTGCGCGACGCGCTTTCGCTGCTCGACCAGGCCATCGCCCAGGGCGATGCGGGCGAGATCGGCGCCGAAGCGCGTGCGCGACATGCTCGGCCTCGCCGACCGCGGCCGTGTTCTCGATCTCTTCGAGAAGGTGATGGGCGGCAAGATCGCCGACGCGCTGACGGAGCTGAACGCCCTCTACGACCGCGGCGCCGATCCGCTGGCGATCGTGCAGGACCTGCTTGAGACGGTGCATTTCCTCACCCGGGTGAAGATCGCGCCGGGCGCGGAAGGATTTTTCGACGGCGGCAGCGGCGAAGCCAAACGCGCGGCCGAGATGGCGGGCGCGCTCTCGGTGCCGTCGCTCACGCGCGCCTGGCAGATGCTGCTCAAGGGCCTGATCGAGACGCGCGACGCCACGCGTCCGATCGCGGCAGCCGAGATGGCGCTGATCCGGCTCGCCTACGCGGCCGACCTGCCGCCGGCCGACAAGCTGGTGCGCGATCTTCTCGAAGGCGGCAATGACGCGAGGGCGGCTGCGCCGCGTCCGCCGGCGCCCCCTTCGCCGCAAGGCCCGCGTTCCGGCAACGGCAGCGCGTCACCGCGGACATTGAGCGCGCCGGCACCGATGCCGGCTGAGCAGAACGCGCCGGTCTTGCGCTCGCTCGAGGATATTGCGGCCATGGCCCAGGCGAACAACGCGCCGATGCTGAAGGTCCACATCGAAAACAGCGTGCATCTCGTATCGATGGAACCGGGCAAGCTCGAGTTCCGCCCGAGCGAGCGGGCGCCGCGCACGCTCGCCGGCGACCTCGCGCAGAAGCTCAAGGAATGGACCGGCGAGCGCTGGGTCGTGACAGTGGCGCGCGAAGGCGGACATCCCACGATCGCCGAACAGAAGAAGGCGGCCAAGGTTGCGCGCTTCGAGAGCGTGACGCAGGAGCCGATGGTGCGCGCCGTCCTCGACCGTTTCCCCGGCGCCGAAGTCGTCCATGTGCGCGATCTCGCTGCCGAAGAAGAGATCGCCGCACCCGCGCGCGAGGACGGCGAATGAATCTCGGCGATCTCTTCAAGCAGGCGAAGGACGTGCAGGCGCGTGCCGAAGCGATGCAGGCGCAACTCGCCGCCATCGAGATCGACGGCCTCTCCGGCGCGGGCATGGTGCGCGTCGTGCTCAACGGCAAGGGCGAGCTCAAGCGCGTGGCGCTGGATCCCTCGCTGCTCAAGCCCGAAGACGCACAGGTCGTCCAGGATCTCCTGGTGGCGGCCCATGCCGACGCCAAGGCCAAAGTCGAACGTCGCGTGGCGGAAGAGATGAAGACGCTTGCAAGCTCGCTCGGGCTTCCGCCGGGACTGGGGCTCGGATGAAGATCGCGCACGCGTCGTCACGCATCGCCAATCCTTCGCCACCTCAATTCACGTCACTCCCCCGCCCCTTGCGGGCGGGGGCTGGGGGGCGGGGGCAACGCGCGCAATGCCCATTGAGAGAAAATCCGCGTCGGGCAGCCCGCCCCAGGACCACGCCTTAATGGCGTCGCTTCCCGCAGGTCCGGAGATCGAGCGCCTGATCCAGCTGCTGTCGAAATTGCCCGGCCTCGGCCCGCGCTCGGCGCGGCGCGCGGCGCTCGCATTGCTCAAGAAGCGCGAGACTTTGCTCGAGCCGCTGTCGCTGGCGCTGCGCGAGGCCGCGGCCGCGATCCGCGTCTGCGAGATCTGCGGCAATCTCGATACCACGAGCCCGTGCTCGATCTGCCGCGACCCGCGCCGCGACGCCCATGTGCTCTGCGTGGTGGAGGACATCGCCGATCTGTGGGCTCTCGAGCGCGCGACCGTGTTCAAGGGACGCTATCACGTGCTGGGCGGCGCCCTGTCGGCGCTCGACGGCACGACGCCCGAGAAGCTCAATCTCGTCTCGCTGGTCGACCGCGTCCGCAGCGGCATCGACGAAGTGATCCTCGCCATGAACGCGACCGTCGAGGGCCAGACCACGGCCCACTACCTCATGGACGCGTTGACGCCGTCGGGCGTCAAGGTGACGAGGCTGGCCCATGGCGTGCCGGTCGGCGGCGAGCTCGACTATCTCGACGAAGGCACCCTGTCGGCGGCGTTCCGGGCGCGGCGCGCGCTTTAGTTGGGTGGCGCAATAGAACCACTCTCTTTCCCGCCGTCATCACCCGGCGCGCGATAGCGCGTCCGGTGCCTATTTTTTTCAGCGGAACCCGCGATCTTCTCCGGCCGCTACCGATACTTGCGACCGGAAAATCGCAAAGACGGCCAGAAAAAGGGAGAAGAAAGACCAAATTCCCCCCGCGCGCAAAAAATTTCGGACGTCTCGCCACTTTTTCCGTTCACCGGAATCCTGTTCCTCTTGAACCAGCGAAGTGACATGCAGGAAAGTCCTGCGTCGAGCTTGCCGATCTCGGTCACCGGAAGTGTTGCGACGTTGAAGCCTGCATTGGAGCCTGCTTGCACGGGTTCGGGTTTAGGGTCAGTGTAAAAACCTCTCTCGGGCAGCAATCATGCCGGTGGCGAAATGATTGCGCCGGTTGCCGCGGGCGCCAGAATTGCTAGCCTCTAGACCAGCGGTATGACGAGAGATCGTCTCGTCCCCTTCGCGACCGCCCTCGAGCGGTGTCCTTTCCCCGTCGTGTCTTCCGCCAGGATGATCTCGCCGGGCCCGATGACGCGGGATTGTCCGTCGCTCGTCAGGATCTCCACCGAACCCTCGAGATTGACGATGTACTGCCGGCGGGGCGCGTTGTGCCAATCGAGATCGTAGTCTCCGTCGGTCACGCGGAACGCCACGCTCGACACGTTCACGGGGTTGGAGATCTTGCCCATGGCGCTGCTCTTGGCCCAGTCGATGTCGACGTCGCGAATGTGCGAGTCGCCGTTCGCGTCGGCGTAGATGTTGTGAATTCGCATGTCCGCTCCAGGTCTGGTGAAGACCAATTTTCTACCTGAACCCGCGAAGCGACAAGCAGGAAGTCCTGCGCCTGCGCCCGCCGATCCGGTCAGCGGATTCTCGTGACATGCGCTGCGCGTGTTTAACGAAGCCGTCGGATTTTGATAGGGTTGCGCCGACGGATCGGGGGCAACAATGACCGCAAGACATTCAGCCTGGCTGGCGCTCGCGCTCGGCCTTGTGCTTTGGCAACACGCCGCAGCTGCCGACGCGGCAAGCGGCGATTCGGGTGCGGGACACATCACCGGCGTCGGCGGCATTTTCGTGCAGAGCAAGGATCCCAAGGCCCTGGTCGCGTGGTATCGCGACGTGCTGGGCGTGAAGATCGAGGCGTGGGGCGGGGCGGCGCTGCGTTACGACGCGCCGGGCCATCCGCCGGTCCTCGTGTGGAACGTGCTTCGGCAAAGCGACCCTTACATGGCGCCGTCGCGGCGCGAATTCATGCTGGATTTCGCGGTCGACGATCTCGACGCGTTTCTCGCGAAGCTGAAGGGCAAGGGTGTGACGATCCTCGGGACCAGCGACACCGACCCGGACGGCCGCTTCGCCTGGATCATGGATCCGGACGGCACGAAGATCGAGCTGTGGGGACCGAAAAATAGGGGAGCGTGCGGCGCGAAATCGGTATCAGGCGCAACGGGCCCCCGTCGATGGCTCGTCAAGTCCGCTCGAACCAGCGAAGCGACATGCAGGAAAGTCCGGCATCGAGCTTGCCGATCTCGGTCGCCGGAAGCGCTTCGACGTCGAAGCCTTCATGGGTGATCTGCTCGAAGGTGCGGGGAAAGCCGGCGACTAAGAATACGCGGTCGTTGATCCGCAAGGCGTTGGCGGCTTGTTCTTCGCCGGGAGCCACGACGACAATTCTGAATCCGGCGAAAATGCCGCTCGCTTCCATCGTCCGCGTTGCGAGAACCGTGTCTTCGCTCAGCAACGAGACCGCTGTCTTGAAATGCAGAACGAAGTCGGGGGTCTCGACGATGCGCGCTCTGCGGCCAAGTTGGTCGAGCTTTGCCGCCAGCGCTTGCGCGCCGGCTCGATTGGTGCGCCGGGACATCCCGATGAAGATCAGCGACGGCGTGACGAGCACGTCGCCGCCGTCGGCGAATTCGTCATCCTGCAGCTCCAGCACCTGCTCGAAATGGCATCGCAGGGCACTGCGCATTTCCGCGCTCTCGCCCCGCCGTGCCGGTGCACCCGAACGCAAGAGAATGGCGCCTTCCGGCAGAACCAGCGCGGGATCCTCGACGAAGACCGCGTCCGCATAGAGCTCGAGCGGCGGCAGGATTTCGACCGACAGACCGGCAGCCTTCAGGGCCGCGACGTAAGCGGCATGTTCCTTCCGAATTCCGTGAAAATTCGGCACGGCATGAGGATCGGCGCGGATGCCCCTGACGACGCTCTCGCCCGGTTCGCGCATGATGGCGTGGTTGAAATCGAAGACGCGCATGAGGATTGCCCCGCCCAATTGTCGAAACGAACGCGGGCCAAGGGGAAAATAGCGGGGGCACGCGGCAATTCCAAACGAGGGGGAATTTGGAAATGCCCAATCCTGCACCCGAGCGCCCTGTGCAAAAAGCGTTTCGAGCACGCGATGCGACGTGCCATAGCTACCGGCCCGGCCGGGACCAGAGCGAGCCATCGACCCAATGATCCCCTTGTCCATTCTCGAGCTCGTCCGCGTCACCGAGGAAACCGACGCGCGGGGGGCGCTCGACAATGCCCGCGATCTCGCGGCCCACGCCGAGACCTGGGGCTATCGACGGCTGTGGGTGGCCGAGCATCACAATATGGCGGGCATCGCCAGCGCCGCGACGTCGATCGTCATCGCGCACATCGCCGCCGGGTCCAAAACCATCCGCGTCGGTGCGGGCGGTATCATGCTGCCCAACCACGCGCCCTATGTCATCGCCGAGCAGTTCGGCACGCTGGCGCGGCTGTTCCCCGGTCGCATCGATCTGGGGCTCGGCCGCGCGCCGGGCACCGACCAGATGACGTTGCGCGCGCTCCGCCGCACGCCGGAAGCGGCCGAGAATTTTCCGCAGGACATTCTGGAGCTGCAGGCGTTCCTGGCGCCCGCCGGTCCCAACCAGCGCATCCAGGCCGTGCCGGCGGCGGGAACGAAGGTGCCGCTGTGGATTCTCGGATCGAGTCACTTCGGCGCGATGCTCGCGGCCGAACTCGGCCTGCCCTATGCGTTCGCCTCGCATTTCGCGCCCGATTTGCTGATCCGCGCTGCAGATCTATCGCAGCCGCTTCAAGCCGTCCGAACAGCTGGCGCGCCCCTATGCAATGGTCGGCGTCAACGTCATCGCGGCCGAAACCGATGCCGAAGCGCGCCGGTTGGCGACGACGCAGCAGATGTCCTTCGCCAACATCTTCCGCGGCGCGCGCGGCCTCAGCCAGCCGCCGATCGACGACATCGAAACCTACTGGTCGCCGGCGGAAAAGGCGCAGGCGAAGCGGATGCTCACCCGCTCGATCTACGGCTCGCCCGCCACGGTTCGCGCCGGCATCGACGCGCTCGTCGCGGAAACGGGAGCCGATGACTGATGATCGTGTCGGATGTCTACGATCACGCCACACGGCTGCGCTCCTTCGAACTCATCGCCGATGCCTGGGGCCGGACCTCGTGATGCGTCCGGGGTCTGGGTATCTCAGATTTTTCCCGTTCTTGACTTTCGGCAGCGGCCATCATAGGTTTAGACCGCTGTTTGAAAAGTGAATAGGACTACAGGCCGCCGGCGCAATCCGGTGGCAGCCGGGCCACCCCGGCGAGCGGCGGCGCATGCCTGCTCGCCGGGGCCGTCCCGGACAGTTTTGCGCCAGCTGCGATGGCGCTGAGGTCCATTGCGTGCTGTTGAATGCGGGCTGACCTCACGGTCGGGAAAAGTTTCGCCCTGCGTGAGCGATTTTTGGAATTCGCGTGAAGCGATCGACGCAGAGTTCCACCGAAAGAAGTCTCCCTGTTAAACAGGGAGATAACAGGGAGCGCGACGCGCGCGGGCCCCCTCTTTTCCGAGCGCATCGCGATGGTGGAGGAAAGGGAGCGAACGCTCGCGCATGGCGCGAGTGGTGGGCGGTGGAAGGGGGATCTCTCCGAATGCCTTCTCGGTTTCGTCCGCTCCCTGATGATCAGGGAGAAGCAGGGAAGATTTTTGAACCGTTCTCCGGCCGCACCGGCATTAATTGTCGCGTTACCCCTTGTTTGCGAAGCTGGGTCGACGGGCGATAATCCCGGCCGTCGCAACAATCGCGAGCGCATCCTCCGAATGAAACAAGACGTGGCCACCATTCACCCCGTCGTCATGTCCGGCGGCGCTGGTTCGCGGCTATGGCCGCTGTCGCGCCGGCTTCTATCCCAAGCAGCTCCTGCCGCTCGCCGGGACGCAGAGCCTGATCCAGACACGGTGGCGCGCTTCGCCGGGGCCGAATTTGCGCCGCCCATCCTCATCTGCAACGAGGAGCATCGCTTTCATCGCCGAGCAGATGCGCAAGCTGGGCCTCGTTCCCGAGGCGATCGTGCTCGACCCCGCCGGGCGCAACCCCGCCCCGGTCGCAGCAATTGCCGCGACGATGGTGGCGAAAAAAGACGAAGACGCGATCGTCCTGCTGGTGCCGTCCGATTCACATCGATTCGTGGACGCGCCGCGCGTTCCGGGAGGCAGCGAACGCCGCCGTCGCCGCCGCCGCACGCGACGGCGCGCTGGTCACCTTCGGGATCAAGCCGAGCGCGGCGGAAACGGGTTATGGCTATATCGCGCGCGGCGATGCGCTCGTCAAAGCGCCCGGCTGCTTCGCGTCGCGCGCTTCATCGAGAAGCCCGACCAGTCGACGGCGGAGAAATGTCTGGCTCCGGCGACTTTTTCTGGAACAGCGGGATGTTCCTGTTCAAGGCCTCGACATTGCTGGCCGAGATGCGCCGTCTCGACCGGTGATGCTGGAAGCCTGCACGGCGTCGGTCGCCAAGGGCCGCCGCGACATGGATTTCTTCCGCCTCGACGAACCTCTTTCGCGGGTTGTCCGTCGCAATCGATCGACTACGCGATCATGGAGCACACCGACCGCGCGGTCGTCGTTCCCGTCGACTGGCCTGGAGCGATGTCGGCTCGTGGCAGTCGCTGTGGGACATCGCCGGGAAGACGGCGACGGCAACTGCCGTGCAAGGCGATGTGGTGACCGACGCGTGCCGATTCCTATCTGCGCAGCGACGGGCCGCTGCTCGCGGCCGTGGGCGTCGACGACCTCTCGTGGTCGCGACGGCGGACGCAGTCCTGGTCTCGCATCGCGACGCGGCCCAGGACGTCAAGCGCATCGTCGACCAGCTCGAGCGGCAGGGACGCGACCAGCATGTCCAGCACCGCAAGGTCTACCGCCCATGGGGCTCCTACGAGAGCATCGACAGCGGCGAGCGTTTCCAGGTGAAGCGCATCGTCGTCCAGCCCGGCGCGAAGCTCAGCCTGCAGATGCACCATCACCGGGCGGAGCACTGGATCGTCGTTTCGGGCACGGCGCGCGTGACCTGCGGCGAGAAGGAATCCCCGCTGCACGAGAACGAGTCGACCTACATTCCGATCGGCACCCGCACCGGCTGGAAAATCCCGGCAAGGTCCCGCTGAACCTGATCGAAGTGCAGTCCGGCACCTATCTGGGCGAGGACGACATCGTGCGCTTCCAGGACACCTATGGACGGACGGAAGCAAAACCCGGCTGACGCTCCGAAACACATGGCGTCGCATGCGCGAGCTCCGCGCGGCCGCCAATCCTACCGCCTTGCGATTTCAAATTTCCGGTATGGATGAGCTTGCGTGGCCCCATGGCAGTCGCAACAATGCGGGCCTGCGGGCCCCGAAGAGCCCGCGAGCAGGCGCGAACGTAAGGATCAGCAGGCCATATCATGAGCGATCTCGAGGCATTTGGGGCCGAAACGCGAAGCTGGCTGGAGGCCAATTGTCCGGCTTCCATGCGGACAATCCCGCCGTCGCCGACGACGACACCTCCATCTGGCGCGGCAGGCGCGCCAAATGGGCGAATCCCGAAGCCAAGCTCTGGCTCGATCGCATGGCCGAGAAGGGGTTCACCGCCCCGACCTGGCCCAAGGAGTATGGCGGCGCCGGGCTCTCGAACGCGGAAGGTCGCGTGCTGCAGCAGGAGCTGGCCGGTCGCGCGTGTTCGGCGCTGATGTCGTTCGGCATCTGGATGCTGGGGCCGGTGCTCCTCGAATATGCAAACGAGGAGCAGAAGAAGGAGCATTTCCCAGGATCGTTCGCGGCGAGATCCGCTGGTGCCAGGGCTATTCCGAGCCGGGCGCCGGCTCGACCTCGCCGGCCTTCGCACCCAGGCGGTCGACCAGGGCGACCACTATCTCGTCAACGGCCAGAGGATCTGGACCTCTACGCCGACAAGGCGGACTGGATCTTCTGCCTCGTGCGCACGGACAACGCCAAAAAGCACGAAGGCATCTCCTTCATGCTCTTCGACATGACGACGCCGGCGTCGAAGCGCGGCCGATCAAGCTGATCTCCGGCGTGTGCCATTCTGCGAGACCTTCTTCACCGACGTGAAGGTCCGAAGGAAAATCTCGTCGGACGCCTGAACGGCGGCTGGGATATCGCCAAGCGGCTGCTTCAGTACGAGCGCCAGAACATCTCCGCGCGGCTTCGGCGGCGGCGGTGGCGGCGGCTCGATCTGGAGCATGCAGCGCTCGATCGGCAGCGACGACCGGCAGGTCGCGGATGCCGACCTGCGCGCCCGCATCACGCGCACAAGATGGAATCCCGCGCTTTCGCGCTGACCGTCCGCCGCGCCGAGGAAGAAGCCAAGCAGCAAAGGCCCAGCGCCGCGACCTCGATCATCAAGTACGCGGCGGCGAAGTTAACCAGGACCGCACGGAGCTGATGGTGGAGGCGATGGGCCATCAGGGTCTCGGCTGGGATGGCGACGCCTACACGCCGAACGAAATCGCCGCGACGCGCGGCTGGCTCAGGGCCAAGGGCAACTCGATCGAAGGCGGCACCAGCGAGGTCAACCTCAATGTGATCTCCAAGCGCGTGCTCGGCCTGATGGATCATCAGATAGACGTCCGGAGGAAACGATGTCCGCTGCTGCCGCCACCGAATCCGGGCTGGACGGATTCCGCGCCGAGGCTCGCGACTGGCTCGCCCGCAATTTCCCGCAATCGCTTAAGGGCAAGGGCGCGGTATGTTCGCGGAAGGCGCTGGCCCGAGCGATCCCGATTTCCTCTCCGGAAAAAAGCCATGGGCGCAGAGGGCTGGGGCACGCCGACCTGGCCCCCCCAATATGGCGGCGGCGGTCTCAGCCGCGAGCAGGCCCGCGTGCTGATGCAGGAGATGGCGCGCATCGGCGCCTGGAATCCGATCGGCGGCATGGGTGCCGGCGATGTTCGGCCCCACGCTGCTCGAGTACGGCACCGAAAAGCAGAAGGCCGAGCACACGCCTTACATTACGCGCGGCGAGCGGCGCTGGTGCCAGGGCTATTCGGAGCCGGGTGCGGGTTCCGACCTCGCTTCGTTGCGCACGCAGGCCGTCGACAAGGGCGACCACTTCCTCGTCAACGGCCAGAAGATCTGGACCAGCGGCGCGCAATATGCCGATTGGTGCTTCTGTCTCGTGCGCACCGACAATTCGCGCAAACATGAAGGCATCAGCTTCCTGCTGATCGACATGCGCACGCCGGGCGTGGAGACGCGGCCGATCAGGCTCATCTCCGGCAATTCGCCCTTTTGCGAGACCTTCTTCACCGACGTGAAGGTGCCCAAGGAGAATCTCCTCGGACCGCTCAATGGCGGCTGGACGGTCGGCAAGCGCCTCTTGCAGTTCGAGCGCGAGGGCCAGGGCGGCAACACGCGCGGCGCGAATTTCCGCGGCAGCGACACGCGCTCGGTCGAAGAGATCGCCAAACACTACATCGGCGTCGACGACAAGGGCCGCATCGCCGATCCCGACCTGCGCGCGCGCGTCGCGGCCCACATGATGGACCAGGCCGCGATGGGGCTGACCGTGCAGCGCATGGCGGATGATGCACGGTCGAACCAGGGCCCAGGCGCGGTCACCTCCATCATGAAGAACGCCAATGTGAAGGTGGCGCAGGATCGTGCAGAGCTCATCGTCGAGATCATGGGCCACCAGGGCCTCGGCTGGGACGGCGACGGTTATGCGCAGGACGAGATCAACGCCGCTCGCAACTGGCTCGCAGGCAAGGCCATGTCGATCTATGGCGGCTCGAACGAGATCCAGAACAACATTATCGCCAAGAGGATCCTGGGTCTCTTGGACCATCAATAGGATGCGAATGGCGATTGGCGAAATTGGCTCCTCACTGTTCGCCATTCGCTTTCCATCAAGCAGGAAAAACGGAGACGGATTATGAGCGCGGCTGAGAAAGTCGACACCGACCTGGAAGCGTTCCGCGCCGAAGCGCGCAGCTGGCTCGAGAAGAATTTCCCGCCGTGGCTGAAGGGCAAGGCCGGGATGATGATGGGCGAAGCCAGCCTCGCCACGGGCGGCGATTTCGGCCGCTGGAAAAAAGCGATGGGCGAGAAAGGTTGGGGCACGCCGACCTGGCCCGCGCAATATGGCGGCGGCGGGCTCACGCGCGAGCAGGCCCGCGTCCTGCAGCAGGAGATGAACCGGATCGGCGCCTGGAGCCCGATCGGCGGCATGGGCGTGATGATGTTCGGCCCGACCCTCCTGGAATACGGCAGCGAAGAGCAGAAGGCGCGGCACGTTCCCGGCATCGTCACCGGCCAGGTGTGGTGGTGCCAGGGCTATTCCGAGCCCGGTGCCGGCTCCGATCTCGCGAGCCTGCGCACGCAATGCGTCGACAAGGGCGACCACTTCCTCGTCAACGGCCAGAAGGTCTGGACCAGCGGCGCGCAATTCGCTGATTGGTGCTTCTGCCTCGTGCGCACCGACAACAGCAAGAAGCACGAAGGCATCAGCTTTCTCCTGATCGACATGAAATCCCCAGGCGTCGAAGTGCGCCCGATTCAGCTGATCTCCGGCAATTCGCCGTTCTGCGAGACCTTCTTCACCGACGTAAAGGTGCCGAAGGAAAACCTGATGGGCCCGCTCAATGGAGGCTGGACGATCGGCAAGCGCCTGCTGCAGTTCGAACGCCAGGGGCTTGGCGGCGGTGTCGCGGGCGGCGGCCTCAACCGCGGCGGCGAGTCGCGCTCGCTCGACGAGGTGGCCAAGCAATATGTCGGCACCGACGGGAACGGCCGCATTGCCGACAAGGAGATCCGCGCGCGCGTCACCAACCACCTGATGGACACGCGCGCCTTCATGCTGACGGTGCAGCGCGCGATGGGCGAGGCGAAGGGCAACCAGGGGCCGAGCGCGACCACGTCCATCATGAAGAACGCGGGCTCGAAGATCGGACAGGAGCGCGCCGAGCTGCTCATCGAGATCATGGGCAACCAGGGCCTCGGCTGGGAAGGCGAGGGCTTCACGCGCGGCGAGCTCGAGAGCGTCCGCGGCTGGCTCGGCGGCAAGGCGACGACGATCTACGGCGGTTCCTACGAGATCCAGAACAACATTATCGCGAAGAGGATTTTGGGCCTCTTGGACCATCAATGACGGAGCGAATAGCGAGTAGCGAGCAGGGAATGGAAAAACCTGGGCCCTATTCGCAATTCCCCACCCGCTATTCGGCTGACGCAAACATCAACCAACGCACGGTGCAAACATGGCAGTCTTGAACGAAGAACAGACGATGATACGCGACCAGGCAAAGACGTGGGTGCAGGAGAAGTCCCCCGTCACCGCCTTCCGTAGGATGCGCGACAGCGGCAATGTCGATGGCTTCGATCGCGCGGCCTGGGCGGAAATGGCCGAGCTCGGCTGGGCCGGCATCCTCATTCCGGAAAATTACGGCGGCACGGGACTGGGCTATTTGACGCTCGGACTGGTGCTCGAGGAGACCGGTCGCACGCTGACGGCGTCGCCGCTGATCTCGACCGCTCTTGTGGCCACCACCGCGCTCCTGCTCGGCGGCAATGACGCGCAGAAGAAGACGTGGCTGCCCAAGATCGCGGAAGGCAAGGCGATCGGCGCGCTCGCGGTCGACGAAGGCGCCCATCATGCACCGGAAAAGATCGCGCTCAGGGCGGAGAAATCGACTTCGGGCTACACGCTCAACGGCAAGAAGAGCTTCGTGCTCGACGGCGGCGCGGCGGACTTCATCATTGTCGCAGCGCGCACCGGCGGCAAGCCCGGCGACAAGAACGGCATCACGCTCTTCCTCGTCGACGGCAAGGCGCAGGGTCTCGCGCGCGAGAAGCTGAAGACCGTCGACAGCCGCGGCGTCGCCAACCTGACGTTCAGCTCCGTCGCTGCAGGCGCCGATGCCGTGCTCGGCCCCGTCGACAATGGCTTCGGCATCCTCGAAGCCACGCTCGATCGCGCCCGCGCCGGTCTCGCCGCCGAGATGCTCGGCCAGGCGGTGCAATCCTTCGAGGTGACGCTCGATTATCTGAAAACGCGCGTGCAGTTCGGCCAGCCGATCGGCACGTTCCAGGCGCTGCAACACCGCGCCGCCAAGATGTTCACCGATCTCGAGCTTGCGCGCTCCTGCGTGGAAGGCGCGCTTGCCGCGATCGACCGCGAGGCCAACGACATCGCACAGCTCGCTTCGCTCGCCAAAGCCAAGGTCGGCGACGCGGTGCACCTGGTGTCGAACGAGATGGTCCAGATGCATGGCGGCATCGGCATGACCGATGCCCATGATGCAGGCCTGTATCTCAAGCGCGCCCGGGCGCAGGAAGCCACTTTCGGCGGCTCGTCCTATCACCGCGACCGTTACGCGACGCTGCTCGGGTACTGAAACGCCGGCAACGGCAAGAGGGCAGAGGAAACCATGAAAGCAGCGGTCTATTACGAAAATGGCGAACCGGGCGTCCTGAAATACGAGGATGTCCCCGACGTCACCTGCTATCCGGGTGGGATCGTGATCCGCGTCGAGGCGGTCAGCATCGAGGGCGGCGACACGCTCAACCGCTGGCGCGGCGCGCTGACCTCGCGGCCGCATATCGTGGGCTATCAGGCGGCGGGCGAGATTGTCGAAATTGGCAGCGACGTGCGCGACCTCAAGGTCGGCCAGAAAGTCGTGACCGTCAGCGCCGACGGCTCGCACGCCGAGCTGAGGTCGGTGCCGGCACGCATGGCCTGGGTCATACCGAAGGGCGGCGATGTCCGCGCCGCGGCGGCCGTGCCGGTTCCCTTCGGCACCGCGCATGACTGCCTGTTCGAATTCGGCCACCTCAAATCCGGCGAGACGGTCTTGGTGCAAGCCGGCGCGAGCGGCGTCGGCGTCGCGGCGATCCAGCTTGCCAAGCGCGCGGGTGCGCGGGTGCTCGCGACGGCCTCGAGCGACTCTCGGCTCGAGAAATTGAAGCCGCTCGGTCTCGATCACGGCATCAATTACAAGACGTCCGATGTCGTGTCCTCGGTGATGAAGCTCACCGACAATGCGGGCGTCAATCTCGTGGTCGATTCCGTCGGTGGCTCGACGCTGCAGGGAAGCATCCTTTCGCTCGGCTATCGCGGACGCGTATCGATGGTGGGTGCCGCCGGCCGCGAGGCGATGAACGTCGACGTTTCCACTCTGATGGGCGGCAACAGATCGCTGTCGGGCGTCTTTCTCGGCGCCGAGATCGCAACCGATCGCGTGCACGACAACATCCAGAAGCTGGTCGACGAAGTGGCGGAGGGAAAGCTGAAGGCGCTGATCGATCGCACCTTCCCGCTCAAGGAAGCCGCGGCGGCTCACGCCTATATCGAAAGCCGCCAGGCAGTCGGTCGCGTGCTTCTCATCCCCTGACCGATCCTTGCGTTGACCGGCTCATCTCTTTGCTCGCCAGGGGTGTTTCAAAAGCGACCAAAAGGTGCCGGATCGGGACGTGGCGGCGTGCCATACTGGCACCTTAACCCATTGTACAAAATGAATATTTCCGATCGGCGGACCCCGATGATAGGGATAGCCGTGTGCCATGAGCGCCTCTGTTCCGGGATCCGGAATGCAGCGGGCGCTCGTACAGGTGGCGGAGGCGAAGGAAAGCAAATGGGCATGTTCCACGACGTTCAGGACTTCGTGCGCGGCGCGAACCGGGTGAAGAGCACGGCCGAACTGCACGATCTGCTCGGAAGCGCGACGACGATGCTGGGCTTCGACTATTACGCACTTGTCCATCACGCCTCGCGTTTCGCGGCGGGACCGGATCCGATCCGCATCCTGGACTATCCCGAGTTGTGGACGGACGTGATCACCGCACGGGGCTATTTCACCGACGACCCCGTCTTCGCAGCATCGGAGAAATCGGTCGCCGCGTTCGCGTGGGACGATCTCGGCGACATCATCGAGCTGACCCCGCGCCATCTCGAGATCCTCGAGGCGGCGCGGACGGCCGGCCTCGGCGACGGATTCTTCATCCCGGTTCATATTCCCGGCGAATACACGGGCTCATGCCGCTTCGCCGTCCGCACGGGGCGGGATTTGCCGACGGCGGTCTTTCCGGCGGCGCAATATGTCGGGTGCTTCGCCTTCGAAGCGGCCCGCCGCCTCGCCCGCAAGCCCGCAAAGTCGAAAGACGAGAACAGCGCCCAAAGGCTCACGCAGCGCCAGTTCGACTGCCTCGTTCTGGTTGCGAAGGGCAAGAGCGACTGGGATATCGCGCGCCTGCTCGGCATCAGCGACCAGACCGTGCACAAGCACATCGAAGAATTGAAGCGTCGCTACCGTGTTCCCACGCGCATCCAACTCGTCGTTCGCGCGTTGTTTAACAGCCATCTGACGTTCGGCGATGTGCTGAATTGATCACTTTCGCATTTCGCGGCATATCCCAAGGGGTGTACGCCAGCGGTGTACGAATGTGCCGCAGGCGCCGTATTGTGCGTGGCGCTTCGAAAGCGTCGCTGTCATAGTCGTCACTTGGAAGGGCTGTAATGTGCCAACGAAAGCAGGCTGAATGCGTCCGCGTCTCCTCGCGTTGAAAACTGCCGTTCCGCCTTTCGTTCTCGATCAGACAGATGTCGCCACCCGTGTCGGCCACCTTTTCCAGGGCCGCAAGGACATCGAGCGTCTGATGCCGGTCTTCGTCAATACCGGGATCGAGCGCCGCTATTCCTGCGTCCCGATCGACTGGTACAGCGAGCCCCATGGCTGGACCGATCGCAACGCGCTCTACATCGAGAGCGCCGTCGACCTTTTCGAGAAGCTCACGCTGGATCTGCTCGCCGAAGCAAAGCTGGCGCGCGAAGACATCGACGCAATCGTCGTTTCTTCCACCACGGGCATTGCGACACCGAGCCTCGACGCGCTGATCATCGAGCGGCTCAAGCTCAGGCGGGACATCCAGCGCCTGCCGATCTTCGGCCTCGGTTGTGCCGGCGGTATCATTGGACTTTCGCGCTCCGTCCAGATCGCAAAAGCGCAACCCGGCGCCAACGTGCTGTTTCTCACCGTCGAGCTATGCGCGCTCACCTTTCGCAAGGACGACGTGTCGAAGAGCAACATCGTGGCCACGGCCCTGTTCGGTGACGGCGCGGCGGGCGCGATCGTGTCTACCACCGGCGAAGGGCCGGAGTTCGGAGCTGCGGGCGAGTATACCTGGCCCAATTCGCTCGACGTAATGGGCTGGGACATCGAAGAGGACGGATTGAAGGCTCGGTTCTCGACGAGCATTCCCGCGCTCGTGGCCGGCGATTTCGGCACGATCCTGAACGGCTTCCTGCAACGCAACGATCTGCGCCTGCGCGACATCGACTCATTTGCCTGTCACCCGGGCGGCGCAAAGGTGCTCGATGCTCTCGAGGACGTCTTCGGCCAGGCGCGCGGCGCGCTCGTCGACAGTCGCGAGGTCCTGCGCGATTTCGGCAACATGTCGGCCGTGACGGTCATGTTCGTGCTCGAGCGGATGGACTGGCGCCGCAAGGGCGCGCGCACGCTGATGACGGCGCTCGGGCCCGGCTTCACCGCCGCCTTCCTGATGCTCGAAGGCAGATGACCGTCGCGATCTACGTCATCATCGCGCTCGTCGCCTTGCAGCGGCTCGTCGAGGTTCGTTACGCGGAGCGCAACACCAGGGCGCTGCTCGTGCGCGGTGCGCGCGAGATCGGCAGGTCGCATTACCCTCTTATCGTGGGGCTGCACGCCACGTGGCTGATTGCGATTGCTGTCTTTGTGCCGCGCGATCCGCACATCAACTGGGCGTGGCTCGCGATCTTCGTTCTGCTGCAGGCCGCACGCGTCTGGGTGATCGCCACTCTGGGCCCGTACTGGACGACGCGCATCATCACGCTCAAGGATGCGCCCCTCGTTCGCCGCGGCCCCTATCGCTTCGTCCGCCACCCGAACTATCTCGTAGTGGCCGGTGAGATCGCGGCGCTGCCGCTCGCATTCGGCGAGATCTGGGTCGCGCTCGCCTTCTCGATCCTGAACGCCGGCGTTCTCGCCTGGCGCATCCGCCAGGAGGAGACGGCTCTGCGTCCCCGGCGCACGATCGCGCGGGCCGGCGATGGCGCCCGCTTGACGTGAAGGCTTAGATTTTCGGCGCCGGCGAAGAAGGACGAGGGCAGATGTTGCGCTACTGCGGCCCGTTCGCGTTCCTCGCATCGATTCCCGTGTTCTTCTATGCCCTCGGCGGCTGCTCGCCGTTCGCGACGGTAGCACTTCTTCTGGTCGCATTGATCGCGGCGGAGTGGCTCGCGCCGCGCGGCGATACGGTGCGCGAGGCGATCCCGCCGGAGCGCTTCCGGCTGCTGCCGCTCCTCTACATACCGCTGCAGATCGCCGTCACCGCCTGGGCGCTCGTCGTTGCAGCGGACCCGCATCTCCCTCCTGTCGTCTTCGCGAGCCTCGTCCTGTCCGTCGGGGTAACCAGCGGCGTGTTCGGCGTGCTCGCCGCCCATGAGATGGCGCACAGCGCCAATCGTCGCCATCGCGCGCTGGGTGCGGCGATGCTGACCGCCATGACCTATCGCCAGTTTCGCATCGCGCATATCTACGGGCATCACCGCTGGGCCGGGACCGAGCACGACGCAGCGACCGCGAGAGGGGGCGAGGGGTTCTATACTTTCCTGTTTCGGACCGTTGCCGGCCAGTTCGTCGAAGCCTGGCGTTTCGAGGAGCGGCGACGCGCCGTGCGCGGGCGCCCCCTTCTGGCCAATCGCGTCTTGCTGGATGCGATCGTAACGGCCCTCGTCTTCGCGACCATCGGGCTTGCATTGGGCTGGCGCGGCACCTTGTTCTTCGCCGGCGAAAGCGTCGTCGGAATTGTCGTGCTGGAACTGTTCAACTACATCGCGCATTACGGCCTCGTGCGGGAGGCCGGCGGGAACGGTCGGCACGAACCGCTCGGCGATCGTCACAGCTGGAACTCGAGCAACGTGCTGGCCAACGCCCTGATCTTCAACATGGGCCGGCATAGCGACCACCATCGCGCGCCGGCGGCGCCGTACCAGGACCTGACCCGCGTTGCGGTTGCGCCGGAGCTCCCCGCGGGCTACGCGGGCAGTATTATTCTCGCCCTCGTTCCGCCATTGTGGCGACGCGTCATGGATCCCGAAATTCGCCGGTTGAAAGCCGAAGGGGCGGGGCGCGCCGCTGCATGAGCGGCCTTTCGGGGGAAAGGATGTCCGAGAATACCAGGACCTGGATCGGGTTCGTGGCCATGTGCCTGGGCATGTTTATGGCCATCCTGGACATCCAGGTGGTTGCAAGCTCGCTGACGACCATCGAGTCCGCGCTCAAGATACCGGCGGACAAGATCAGCTGGATCCAGACGGCCTATCTGATCGCGGAAGTGATCGCCATTCCCCTGACCGGCTGGCTCACTCGCGCGCTCTCGCTGCGCTGGCTTTTCGCCGCCGCGACGTTCGGATTCACGATCGCAAGCCTCGCCTGCGCCGCATCCTGGGGCGCCGAGCCTTTGCTCGTTTTTCGCGTCGTGCAGGGCTTCTGCGGCGGCATGCTCATTCCCGTCGTCTTCACGTCCATCTTCTCGGTCATGCCGGAGAAGGATCGCGTGATCGCCACGACGATGGCGGGCAGCTTCGCGATGATCGCCCCCACGATCGGGCCCGCGGTCGGGGGCTACCTCACCGAAACATTGTCCTGGCACTGGATCTTCCTCGTCAACGTCGTGCCGGGCATTGTCGTCACGCTCCTCGTGGTGCGCTACGTGCAAGCCGAAAAGCCGCGCTGGAGCGAATTTCGGCAGATCGACTATGCGACGATCGTTCTCGGCGCGATCTTCCTGGCCGCGCTGGAGTTGCTGCTCAAGGAAGACACCCCGGCGTGACTGGCATGGAGGCTTCGTCGACATCGTAGCCGGCACCTGCATCGTCTCCGGCGTTCTCACGCTCTATCACTGCCTGAACACCCAGCGTCCGCTCGTCGATCTCAGGCGCTTTCGCAACCTCTCCTTTACTCTGGGCTGCGCGCTGAGCTTCATCTTCGGCGCGGGGCTTTACGGGTCCGTCTATCTGCTCGCGATCTTTCTCGGCGCCGTGCGCGGGCACACGCCGCTTGTCATCGGCGAGATCATGATGGTCTCGGGGGCGGCGCAGCTGCTTGCCGCTCCGCTGGCGGCGTGGCTCGAAACCCGCATGGATCCGCGCCTGCTGACCGGAATCGGATTCGGGCTGTTCGGGGCGGGGTTGCTCACGAACGGCCTTGCAACCATGCAGACGGACTTCGCCGGCCTGTTCTGGCCGCAGGTGCTGCGCGGCGTCAGCGTCCTGATGTGCATCCTGCCCGCGACGCGGCTCGCTCTCGACAACTGCCCGCCGCTCGAGGTGTCGGAAGCGAGCGCGCTGTTCAACCTGATGCGCAACCTGGGCGGAGCCATCGGCATCGCTCTGATCGACACCATCCTCGAGCAGCGCACGCCCGGTCATGTCGCCGACCTCGCCACGCGGCTCCAGGCCGGAGATCCAGGCGCCGCCCGCCTCGTCGGCCTGCCGGTGGCGATGTTTCACAACAAGCCGATGGGGCCTGTCGATCCCATCATGAAGGCTATCGTCGAGCCCATGGTGACGAAGGCGGCGCTGGTCATGTCGTTCAACGATGCCTGGATCACCATCGCGGTGCTGTTCGCGCTATCGCTTCTGGCGTTGCCGTTCATGCGTCGGGCCCATATCCCGGATTCCGCCATGGGCCCCGGCACCGAGCACGCCCCCCATCTTTTCTGAGCGCGCGTTCAGCTGTTCACGAGCTCGATCTGGGCGACGTCGGTGCGCGCCACGCTGAACGCGGCAGCGCAGATACCGAGATAGAATTCCCAGTTGCGCAGGAATCTCTGATCGTGGCCGAGCGCAATCACGTCGTCCTTGCGCGCCTGCATGCGCGCCGACCATTCGCGGAGCGTGCGCGCATAATCCGTGCCGAAGGAGAACGCGCCGGCGACCTTGAGGCCGGCGCGTTCGGCTTCCTCGCGAAAGCGCTTCAGCGATGGGAGCATGCCGCCGGGGAACACATAGTGACGAATGAAGTCGCTGCGCGTGCGGTATCCCGCGAACAGCTCGTCGCGGATCGTGATCGTCTGGATGACTGCGCGGCCGCCGCGGCGCAGCCGCTCGGCGATCGTGCGGAAATATTGCGGCCAGTATTGCTCTCCGACGGCCTCGAACATTTCGATCGAAACGATCATATCGTATAGGCCGCGAGACATTCGGTAATCCTCGAGCCGGATATCGGCGGCGCCCTTGAGCCGCTCCGTCGCGTAACGATACTGCGACGGAGAAATGGTGAGGCCCGTCACCTGGTGCTTGTCCTGCGCTGCGCGCTCGGCGAAGCCGCCCCAGCCGCAGCCGATTTCCAGGACCGATGCGCCGGCGCCGGGAAATTTGCTCGGATTCTTTCGTACTTGCGCTGCTGGGCCTGTTCGAGGCCGGTCTGATCGCCGCCGAACAGCGCGGAGGAATAGGTCATGCTGCTGTCGAGCCAGAGCGAGTAGAAGTCGTTGCCGACGTCGTAGTGTTCCTGGATGTTGCGTTTGCTGCCGCTCAGGCTGTTGCGGCGGACGACACGGTTGTGCAGGGACAGCGCCACGCGATTGAGGAACGTGCCGTTGGCAAAGCTGTCGAGCTCGTCGATGTTGAGCAGGAACAGGGCCACCAGCCGCTCGATATCGTCGGACTCCCAGCTGCCGGAGATGTACTCCTCGCCGAGCCCGATATCGCCGAGCGCAATGATGCGCCGCAACACGTCCCAGTCCTTGATGGCGAAACGCGCATGAGGACCGGGCTGGGCGCCCCGTGCCGTCGTCAACTCGCCATTGGGCGCCACGAAATCGAGCGTGCCGTAGGACAGTTGCGACAACGCCTCGCGCCAGCGCCGTTCAACGAAAGAATCCGGTATCAATCCCATCGCTATCCCCGCCCCCGTTTAGATAGGCCTTGCTTTATAACATAGGGAAACACCCGTGGCAGGCTGTCGTTCCGCCATCATGCCGCGGCGAGGGGCAGGGGTTCGGTGCCGGCGTTGCGGACGAAAACGGGAAAAGCTTCGTGCGCGGACGATGCGGTCTGCCACGGCGGTTCAATGCCGAACAGGCGAGCCACATGAACGGCACTCGCCAGCCCGTCCTCATGAAAACCGTGACGCAGGTGGGCGCCGCAGAACCAGGTGTTGCGGGTGCCTTGCAGGGCCTGAACCTTTGGTTGCGCCGCGACGGCCGCGCGATCGAAAACGGGATGGTCGAAGCTGTGCGTGTCGAAGACGCGCTTTGGCTCGATCTCGTGGATCGGATTGAGCGTTACGAACAGCGGGCGGTCCGCCCGGATCGCCTGCAGCCTGTTCATCCAATAGGTCACCGAGATCGCCGGATCGTCATCACGGTCGTCGGAGGTGTACACCCAGCTCGCCCAGCAGCGTTTGCGCTTCGGCATAACGCCCGTGTCGCCGTGCAGCACGGCAATATTCTTCTGATAGCGGAAGGCGCCGAGCGCCTCGCGCTCGCGCGCATCGGCGTCGCCCAGCAGGGCCAACGCCTCATTGGCATGGCAGGCGAGCACGACATGGTCGTAGACCTCCGAATTTCCCTGCGTATCGGTGACGGTCGCGCGCGCACCGCTGCGCCGGATATCGGCCGCGCCGCAACCGATGCGGATGCGATGCGCATAGTCCGCCGTGAGGCGTGAGACGTACTCCTGAGAGCCGCCCGTCACCGTGTACCATTGCGGCTGGCCGCGGGCGTTGAGCAGGTGATGGTTGGCGAAGAACTGCACCAGCGTGCGCGCCGGGAAAGCCAGCATTTCGCGCGGCGGGCAACTCCAGATCGCGCCGCTCATCGGCAGAAGGTAATAGCGCCGGAACCATTCGCCGAGACGCAGCGTCGTCATCAGTTCGTCGAGCGTCAGGTCGGGATGGCGTTCCACCGCGTCGACCGCCTCGGCGTTGAAGCGCAACACGTCCCGCAGCAGAAGCCCGAACCGCGGACGCAACAGGTTGCGGCGCTGCCCGACGATCGAATCGATATCCTTGGCACTCCATTCCAGCCAGCCGTCGCGGATCGTCGCGGCGAACGTCATGCTGCTCTTGTGCGCGGCGACGTCGAGATGGCGGAACATCGCGCTCAGATGCGGATAGTTCTTCTCGTTGAAGACGATAAATCCGGTGTCAACGGGAATCCGCACGCCGTCGTAGTCGACCGTCACCGTGCGCGTGTGTCCGCCGATCCGGCAGGCCTTCTCGTAGACCGTGATCTCGTGCCTTGGGTGAAGCAGATAACCGGCGGCCAGTCCTGAAATTCCCGTTCCGACGATCGCGATCTTTGCCATGCGCAACTCCCGGTGACTGGAGTAGTTACGCGGGCAGGGCGCAGACGGATCAGAAAAACCTCGTGATCCGGTGCGCCGGCCAGCGCGTATACCCTGTGTCACGGGAGGCCGATATGGCCATTGTCGTTGCCTATGTTGCCGCCGCCGTCGCGATGGCCGGTATGGACGTCGTCTGGCTTCGCCTGATGACGGACAGGCTGTATCATCCGGCGCTGGGCGCCATGCTCGCCGAAAAACCCAATGTCGCAGCGGCGGTCGCGTTCTATTTGGTCTATATCGCGGGCATCGTCTGGTTCGGCGTCGTGCCGGCGCTGAAGAGCGGCAGCTGGTTCACGGTTTTGCTCCACGGCGCGCTGTTCGGCTTCTTTGCGTATGCGACCTACGATCTCACCAATCTTGCGACCCTCAAGGTGTGGTCGCTGCGCGTGTCGCTGATCGACATGGCGTGGGGAACCCTTGTCACAAGCTTGTCGGCGACATTCGCTTTCGCGGCGCTGGGACTGCTTCGCCTCCGCTAGAAGCCGTCACCCTGCAGGGCAAGACGCACGGCCGCTCCAGGATCGTTCGCGATCCTACAGTGGCGGTCGAACAACATAGTCGCACGCGTTTGCATGTCGTAGGCGGGCCATGGAGGCAGAGCCGGGGTCTGGGGATTGCCGGTCTTTGCGAAGGCGATCCAGGCTTGGCTCATCTTGTCGGCCATCGCCTGTGGCGCCGGACCGTCGCCGACGAAGACCCGCGCCTTGTCGACCGTGTTGAACATCATCGGCAGATCGAGGGCGTGCGTGGCCCCGAGCGCACCGCCGGCGACCGGCGTCTCCCAGTCGAAGCGGTAAGCATAGACAGGCGGCGGTTGCGCCGATTTGCGCTCCGCGATGGTGACGCTGCCGGCGAACATGTAGCACGCGGTCACGAGATCGGACATGAGCTCGGATGGCGTCGCATGTGGGTTTTCCGCCCGCAGGGCCGCGATGAGCGCGTCGGCTTTGTCGCGCACCAGCAAGCGCGCGCGCGCCGTCAGATCGTCTTCGGTGAATTGCCGGAACTTCGGATCCGTCGAAAGGAAGAATGTCCCTTCGTCTTTCGTATGCCCGATCAGAAGCGGGACCTTGGCCGCGGAAGCCGAAGCAACCGGGTCGAAGGGTTGCGCCATGACGGTGATGCCGTCCGTCACCGGCGACAGAAAAGGCCCCCGGACGGCAGATCCGGCTTTCTGCTGCGCCGTGGCCGCCGCGGCGATCAGCGCCGTCGCCGGCACCTCGCGCAATCGCGCGATATCGCCGGGCAATGTCAGGCCGAGCTCGCCGAGTATGGCCTTCGCCGTATCGGTCGCGGCCTCGCGCGTCATGCAGCGCACACCGGGACCGCTCTGGATGATCGCCTTGTGGAACAAGTTCTTCGCCGCCAGCATGCCGAGCAGCGTCGAGACCTTCAATCCTCCGCCCGAACTCGCCGAAGACCGTGACGTTTGCGCGGTCGCCGCCGAAAGCGCCGACGTGATCGCGCACCCACATGAGCGCGAGCACGATATCGAGCATCCCGGCGTTGCCGGACTGCACATGTTCGACGCCGGCAAGCTGGCCGAGATAGAGGTAGCCGAAGACATTGAGCCGGTGATTGATCGACACCACGACGACGTCGCCTGCTTTGGCGAGCGCTGCGCCGTCATAGACGGGCCACGATCCCGATCCTGCCGCATAGCCGCCGCCGTGCAGCCAGACCATCACTGCGCGGTTCTTTCCGTCGCCGAGGCCGGGTGTCCAGACATTCAGGAACAGGCAATCCTCGCTCTGGGTCGCCTTGTCTTCGGGTGGGGGCAGGATCGGGCCGAGCGCGGTCTTGAGCGGCGATGGCGCGCCGCTGTCGGCAAGCCCCATTTCCATCTGCATGGCCGACGCGCCGAAAGAGATGGCGTCGGCCGGTTCGCTCCACGCCGCAGGACGTCGCGAGGGGCGAAATCGCTCCGCGCCGACCGGCGGTGCGCCATAGCGGATCCCACGAAAGACATGGAGGCCGTCTTCCGTGCGGCCCCGCACGGGCCCCATCATCGTCTTGACGATCGGTCGTGCGTTGTGGTCGTCGCGATCATTGGCCATGGCGTGCACCGTAAATTATCGCAAGGCGTGGAGAAACCTCGGATCGCCGTTGCCGCAACGACGCTCCGCCGCGCGGCACCCGCGCCATGTTGCGGACGCTTGCGGCCCGGCGCAACCGTCCTGTAGTACGGGCGCTCCGGACTGCTCGGTCCGCAAGACCATCGTTCATCTTTGGGGGGGCAATGCGGATCGTGAAGTGGATCGCGCTCGCACTGGCGGGGGTGCTCGTTGCGGGACTGCTGGTCGTCGTCGTCAGCGACAAGCTGGGCCGCCCGTCGCCGCCAGATCCGGCAACGCTCATCGCCAAGGCGCAGGCCTACCATGTGCGCATCAAGCGCGATCGCTATGGCGTCCCGCACATCGTCGGCCCGACAGACCCCGACGTCGCGTTCGGCCTCGGCTTCGCCCATTCCGAGGACGATTTCGCGACGATCCAGGACGCCGCGCTGGCGACGCGTGGCGAGCTTGCCGCGAGCGCCGGGTTCAAGGCCGCGGCGACCGACTACATCGTGCACCTGATGCGCGTATGGGAAACGGTGAACGCCAAATACGCCACGCTGCCGCCCGACGTTCGTCACGTGCTCCAGGCTTACGCAGACGGGGTAAACTATTACGCGACCCTTCATCCCGACCGGGTGAAAGACGGATTGTTGCCGCTGACCGGCAAGGACATCGCGGCGGGGTTCGTCTTCAAGACGCCCTTCTTCTACGGCCTCGACGACAAGCTTCGGAAGCTGACCAAGGATACGGCAGGCAAGCCGATGCCGGAAATCGGCTCGAATGGGCTCGCAGTCGGACCGCGGCGATCGGCGGACGGCGCGACGCGCCTGCTCGTGAATTCGCACCAGCCTTACGTAGGCCCCGTCTCCTGGTACGAAGCCGTCCTGGAGAGCGGGCAGGGCTGGCATGTTGCGGGCGGATTTTTTCCAGGCTCGCCCTTCATGCTGCACGGCCATAACGAGCATCTCGGCTGGGCCTGCACCGTCAACGATCCCGACCTCGTCGATATCTACAAGCTCACGATCAATCCCGCGAACGACAACCAGTATCGTCTCGACGGAAGGTGGCGCGATTTCGTCAGATCCGATGCCGCGATCCGCGTGAAGCTGTGGGGGCCCCTGATCTGGACCTTTCATCGCGACGTGCTCTATGCCGCGCAGGGACCCGTCCTGAAGACCGATCACGGGGTCTATGCGATCCGCTATGCCGGCATGGGCGAGATCCGCCAGGCGCTGCAATATTTCCGCCTCGACAAGGCGCGCAACCTCTCCGAATGGAAGGACGCGATGCGGATCGGCGCACTGCCGAGCATCAACTACGTCTATGCCGACGAGAAGGGAAATATCGGCTACGTCTACAACGGCCAGTTTCCGGTCCGGAAGGAAGGTGTGAACTGGCAGCATGTGCTCCCGGGCGATCGCTCCGACCTCATCTGGCACGGCTACCTGCCGTTCGACAAAATTCCGCAGATCTGGAATCCGGGGTCCGACTTCGTCTTCAACTCCAACAACACGCCGTTCCAGGCGACGGCACCGCAAGACGATCTGCAGCCGCAGGATTTCTCGCCCACGCTCGGCATCCAGACCAACATGACCAACCGCGCGATGCGGGCGCTGGAGACCTTCGGCGCCGATCCGTCGATCACTGCGGCGAAATTTCGGGCCTACAAATTCGACCTCTTCTACAGCGCGCATTCGCTGGTCGCGCGCATGATCGGCGAAATTCTGGCGGTCAATCCCGGCGGCGACGCGGATCTCAAGCGCGCCCAGAAAATTCTCGGACGCTGGAACCGCAGCACCGACCGCCACAGCCGTGGCGCGGCCCTTGGCGTGCTGACGGGGATGCGTGCGGCGCCGGAAGAACCGGGAGGGCCGTGGAAGGAAAAGCCGATCGACGCGCTCAGGGACGCGATCACGATCCTGAAGGCCCATTTCGGCCGCATCGATCCCGAATGGGGCGAGGTCAACCGTATCCGCCGCGGTGCGCTCGATTTGGCCATCGACGGCGGACCGGACATCTATCGCGCCGTCTATGGCGTACAGCAGGACGACGGAACGCTGACGGCAGTCGACGGCGACACGTTCATCATGTTCGTGACCTGGGACAGGTCGGGGAAGCTCTCTTCGGAGAGCATCCACCAATTCGGCTCCGCGACGCTCGACACGTCCTCGCCGCACTATGCCGACCAGACACCACTGTTCGTTGCGATGAAGACGAAGCCCGTGCTTTTTACCGACGCGGAATTGAAAGGCCATGTAGAGGCCGACTACGCGCCGGGCGACCGCGAGCGCGCCGCTTCGCAGTGAGGGGAAAGAAAAAGAGCCCGCGCCATGGACGCGAGCCCTCTCCATTCCGTCGTCCGCATGACTGTTACTGCGGCGACGGGGCCTGCGTGTTGTTGCTGTCGCTCGGCTGGGCCGGATGTGCCGACGGCGCCGGCTGCTGGTCCGCGGGCGCGGTCGTTGCCGGTGTCTGCTGCTGCGGCGCGCCCGACATGTCGGAAGGTGCAACGCTCGCGTTCGCCATCTGGTTGGCGGGCGCCTGTCCCTGCGCGGACGACAGCGCCTGCAAATTCAGTTCCTTGGTCTGTTCCCGCTCGGCGGGCGTCGAGGGATGGTGTGTGAACGCCATCGCGGGTGCTGCGACGAGAAGGCCGGCGAATGCCACGATGGCCACGCCGCTTCGTGCGAAGGTCTTTGTCATAGTTCACTCCTCTGGAATCCGGGCGCGGCACTCACCGCATCCCTGGCTTGTAAAACGAATGCCAGTTGGCGCGGTTCCGGTTCCCAGCAGGCGGAATTGGGGCTTCATTTGGGCGCGCGGGAACTCTGCCTCCAGCGCGTGCGTTGGCAGTGGAAATGGAGGAAACACATGCCCCGCGGCGACAAGTCGAGCTATACGAACAAGCAGAAGTGTCAGGCCGAACACATCGAAGAAGGATATGAGCATCGCGGCGTATCGAAGGGAGAATCCGAGCGTCGCGCCTGGGCCACGGTGAACAAGGAGACGCGCGGCGGAAAGAAAAGCGGATCCGGCCGCGGCAAGAAGATGAATACGGCACCTTCGCGCAAAGGCGGAAAGCTCGGTGGCGCGGCATCGTCGCGACGTCCGGCCCCCGCGCGTTCGGCCTCCGCCAAAAAGGCCGCCGCGACGCGCAAACGGCGCAAACCCCGGTCCGCCTGAGCGGAACTCTCCGTCGACTGCCGTGTTCACGACAGGATGCGTCTCAGGGATTTTCAGCGATGCTCGGTACAATTCTTCTTATCGTGCTCATTCTTCTGTTGCTCGGCGCGTGGCCCGCTTGGCCGTACAGCCGCGGCTGGGGTTACTACCCGAGCGGCGGGCTGGGTCTCGTCCTCGTGATCGTTCTCGTGCTCGTGCTGCTGGGCCGAGTCTGATCAGTCCCAATGTGGATCGCCTTGCCGCGGAACACTTGTGCGCGGCGAGGCGTTCTTTTTCTGGCCCATGAGGTGAGCCGATGGCAAAAGACAAGCTCATCCAGGACATCATGCTCAATCCGGCGCGCTTCTACAGGGCGCCCAGCGATGTCGGCCGCGACCGCCGCTTCAGCGACCTGGAACGCCTTCAAATTCTCGACGCGTGGGAGCGCGACGCTCGCGCCCTCTCGGTCGCGGAAGACGAAGGCATGTCGGGCGGCGAACAGGCCCGGCTGCGCGAAGTAGCGGAAGCGCGCGCGGAAATCGCAAAACGCGTTCCGGCCTCCAGCCACACCACCCATGCCGAGCCCACCAAGTTCGGCGGCGGTTCGATCGATTAGAAGGCAAGGTGACATGACGCCGTCTCAGCAGGAATTGCCGGTCCACGACCAGACACGCGAGCACGTGACTGCGCAGGACGCGCGTCAGGCCGTCACGCTTGGACATATGCGTTACGTCCTGGGCATCAGCCTCGCCATGTGCGTCATTGCGGGGGCCGCCTTCGTCATTTTCTTCATGTTCCACTGATCGCCGGGTCCCGGTTTCTGGCCATTCGGCGGCCGGCGCTTGACGGACCCTCTCTCTGACGCCACCAAGAGCGGGCCCAGGGAGTCGCGGCATGTCGGTCCAAGCGGAAGAAAGGCGTCCATCGCCGGGAGGCAAGCTAGCGCTCGCGCTGTCGGTCGTGATCCCGACATTCAAGGAGCGCGGCAACGTCGCCGAACTCGCCCGCCGGCTTGGCCTTGCGCTCGACGGCATAGGTTGGGAAGCGATCTTCGTCGACGACAATTCCCCGGACGGGACCGCAGAGGCCGTGAAGGCCATCGCCGCGGAGGACATCCGGGTGCGTTGCCTGCGCCGCGTCGGCCGACGCGGGCTCGCGGGGGCATGCATCGAAGGCATTCTCTCCTCGAGCGCCCCTTATGTGGCGGTGATCGACGCCGACCTGCAGCATGACGAGCGCGTCCTGCCGAAGATGCTCGATACATTGTCATCGGGGCGCGCCGATCTCGTCGCTGCCACGCGCTACGTCGAGGGCGGCAGCGCCGAATCCTTCGGCGCCGGGCGCGGTGCGATCAGTCGCATCGCCACCCGGCTGACCCAGCGGCTTCTGGGCACGCGGCTCAGCGATCCGATGAGCGGCTTCTTCATGATGCGCCGCGACCGCTTCGACGCAATCGCCGACCGCCTGTCGCCGGTCGGCTTCAAGATCCTTCTCGATATCGCGACGACGGCGGGGCCGTCGCTGCGCATCGCCGAACAGCCTTACAGCTTCGGCGAGCGCGAAGCGGGCGAAAGCAAATTCGACATCAGTGTCGGGCTGGAATTCCTCGGCCTCCTGATCGCCAAGCTCACCGGCGACCTCGTCGATCCGCGCTTCATCTTCTTCGCCATCGTCGGTTCGACGGGCCTCGTGGTGAACCTCGTTGCGCTGAAGATCGCGCTCGTCGGCTTCTCGTTGTCCTTTCCCGTCGCCCAGAGCGTCGCCACCTTCGTGGCGCTCACCAGCAATTTCCTGCTCAACAACATGCTGACCTATCGCGACAGGCGGCTGCGCGGCTTCGCCATGCTGCGCGGCTTCTTCGGCTTCTGCGCCATCGGCGCGGTCGGCGCGCTCACCAATGTGGGCCTCGCCTCGTGGCTCTATTCGCAACGCGAGGTTTGGTGGGTCGCTGGCGCCGCCGGCGCGATCATGGGCGCGCTGTGGAATTACGCGATGTCCACGCTTTTTGTCTGGCGCGCGCGTTGATGGGCATTGCAGCGGGGCGTACGCGAGTCTTCGCGATTGCCATCTGCGGGCTCGTCGCGTTGCGCCTCGTCGCGGCCGCGATCCTGCCGCTCTCCGCCGACGAGGCCTATTACTGGCTGTGGTCGCGGCACCTCGGCGCCGGCTATTTCGATCACCCGCCGGCGATCGCGTGGTGCATCCGCTTCGGAACGGTGATCTTCGGCGACACGCCGCTCGGCGTGCGCTTTGCGTCCGTCCTGCTGTCGTCGGCGGCGAGCTGGTTCGTCTGGCGGACCGGCGCGATCCTGATCGGCGACGAAGAGGGTGGCGCACTGTCCGCGCTGTTGTTCAATCTCACGCTGATGATCGGCGTCGAGACGCTGGCGGCCACGCCCGACGCGCCGGCAGTCGCCGCTTCGGCCGCATTCCTCTTCTGCCTTGCGAAATTGGATCAGACGCAAGACGGTCGCTGGTGGATCGCCGCCGGCCTGTCCGCGGGCCTCGCCCTGCTTTCGAAATACACGGCGTTCTTCCTCGGCGCGGGCGCGTTGGCCTGGCTGGTTTTTGTGCCCACCGCGCGGCGATGGCTTCTATCGCCCTGGACGTATTGCGGTGGCGCGCTTGCCGGATTGGTCTTTCTTCCCAACCTGATGTGGAACGCGGCGCATGGCTGGGAGACGTTTGTCTTTCAGTTCCGCCGTGTCGGCGCCGGCGGTTTCACCTTGCGCTATCTCGCCGAATTTCTGGGCGCGCAACTGGCGTTGGCGACGCCCTTCATCTTCGTGCTCGGCGTCGCCGGCATGGTCCTTGCCGCAAGAACCGGGCGTCGGCAGTTGCTTGCGGCGGTGATCGCACCGTCGGCCATCTACTTCATCGTCCATTCGCTGCACGACCGCGTGCAGGGCAACTGGCCGTCTTTTCTGTTTCCCGCTTTTGCGATCGCCGCCGCAGCGGCATGGCGGGCCGATTGGCGCGGCGCGGCAGCGCCCGGCTTGCGCGTCGCGCGCTTGCTCGCGGTGCCTGCGGCCGCCGCGATGCTGCTGCTTGGATATGCTCAAGCCCTGTTCGGGATCGTCCCGATGGGCCGCGCCGATCCCCTGTCGCGGCTTCTGGCGGTGGGCTTTGGCGATGTCGCCTACGCGGTCGACACCGATCGGACTCGTATCGGCGCCGCGGCGATCATCACGACTGACTATGCCTCGACGGCTTGGCTTGCGTTCTACCTGCCAAGACAGGATCGGGTCGTCCCCATCGACGAAGCCGAACGCTGGTCGATGGCGCCAGCCGTCCCGCCCGCCCTGTTCCAGCGGCCTCTTCTTTACGTAGTGGAAAAGCGCAACGACAGGCGTGACCTGATCGCGGCCCGGTTCGCCGAGATCACACCACTGGGACCTGTTGTTCGAAAGCACGGAACCGCTGCGGTGGCGATTTATGACCTTTATCGGGTCAGCGGGCCTCGCGCTGCCCTTGCCGGTTGGGCGCCCTGATTGGGGCTATCGGGGCGACCGTGTGCCGGCCGGCGAGGGCCTATGGCGCTAAGAGTTTGGATTGTTGGGAGAAAGTGCGAGCGGACACCCGATGCGGGCTGTCGAAGGGGCTGGGGCGTACCGGATCAGACGTCCGCTCACATGGATTAACGCACCGACTCGAAAAACCGTTCCTTCAGGTTGAAAAAATCTGAACGGATTTTTGGGCGGATCATCGGTTCCAGATCCGACGCTAGGCCGCCTTGCGGGTCGCCGGGTGGAAGAACAGCGCCTGGCCGACGGTCGCCTGGACCGTCTCGGGCAGGAACGGCTTGGCGATGAGGTAAGTCGGCTCCGGTCGCTCTCCCGTCAGGAGCTTCTCGGGATAGGCCGTGATGAAGATCACGGGGATGTCGAAGCTCGAGAGGATTTCCGTCACCGCATCGATGCCCGAGCCGCCCTCGCCCAGATTGATATCCGCGAGCACCAGCCCCGGCCGCTCCGCCAAGGCCTTGGCGACGGCCTCGTCCCGGGTCGCGGCGGTCGCTACGACCTTGTGGCCGAGCTCGGTGACGAGGTTTTCCAGGTCAAGGGCAATGATCGGTTCGTCCTCGATGATCAGGACGCGCGAGGCCAGTTGGCGATCGATCGTGGTCTGGGCGTCCAGGATGGCCCGCTCGATCTCGGTGGCGCTTTTGTCCAGGATAAAGCCCGTTTCCTCAAGGCTGAACGCTTCGACGGCGGTCAAAAGCAGGGCGGCGCGCCGCTCGGCATCGAGCGAGCGCAGGCGGCCTTCCGGCGTCCCGAGACCGACCTCGGCCTCGACGGCACGGTCTTCCAGCCGGTGCGAGGCACTGGACCAAACGGCATGGAAAAGCCGGTAAAGTCCGACACGCGGGGAAACGCCCTCGGTCAGGATGTTATCGCCCGTCAGGAGGGCCGACAGGGCCGCCCTGACGTAGGCGTCTCCGCTTGACTGGGATCCGGTTAAGGCCCGCGCATACCGGCGCAGGTAGGGCAAATGGGGCGCAAGGGTCTGCGTCACGCTCATGAGTATGCTCCTTCGACTACGCTCCGCCAGCAAGCAAAGCGCCCTCTGTGAACGCATGCCAGCGGAAAAGTTTCCTTACCCAAGGAACTTTTCCAATCGGGACCCGTTTATGCCCTCAAGGGGCGTACGCCACCGGCCCACCAGGCCGTCTTGCTTAACGAACCGATCGTCGGAGAATGGCTTGTCAGGCGCGTCAAAACATCGGGACTGGAACTTGTCGAAGGAACAGAACCCTAACCGCGAGAAATCCCGCGCCACCCGGGCGCGGCAGCGCGCGATCGGCCGCGAGTTGCGTCGTATGTACGATGATGTCGCACAAGAGCCCGTGCCCGACGAGTTTCTCGATCTGCTGAAGCAGATCGACGAATCCGGGGACGCGGCCAAGAAGCAGAGCTCGTGATGATGCGGGCCAGCGACGCACTTCCGCACGGCGCGGACAACCATGCGCCATCCGATTTCAAGACGGAGCTTCTTTCCCTCATCCCGTTCCTGCGCGCCTTCGCGCGCTCGCTTTGCGGCAATCAGGAGATGGCCGACGATCTCGCGCAAGAAGCGCTCGTCAAGGCGTGGCAGTCGCGCGACAGCTTCATTCCGGGTACGAACCTGAAGGCGTGGCTGTTCACGATCCTGCGCAACCAGTTCTATTCCGACCGTCGCCGCGCATGGCGCCAGGCGCCTTGGGACCAGGAAGCGGCGGAACGCATTCCCGGCAGCAGCAGCGACCAATCCTGGGCGGCGGAATTGTCCGACACGGCGCGCGCGCTGCGCACGCTTTCGGACGAGCAGCGAGAAGCGCTCATTCTCGTCGGTGCAGGCGGATTCTCCTACGAAGATGCGGCAGCGATCTGCCATTGTGCGGTAGGCACGGTGAAAAGCCGCGTCGCGCGCGCGCGCAAAGCCCTCATCGCAATTCTCGAAGGTCAGGATAAGCTGCCGTCGGTTCCGCGACCGGACGAAGGAGACGCGGCACGTGAGATCATGGCGCAACTGGATCGGCTCTCGCCACCCCGCGACGCAGAGCCCGCCCAACGACCCCGCCGCGACAAGGGATCAGACAGCTGAGCGCGGCTGGTCGCTCCGGCTCCGGCTTTTCCTGACCGTCACGCTCGCACTCCTTCCCATAGCTGTCGTTAATGTGCTGCAGGGCTTCGAGCGTGCGCGCGACGACGTCGTCAACGTGCACGAGCGTCTGATCGAATCCGCCCGCGCCGCCGCGACGAATGAAGAGAACATGCTGGCATCGGCGGACCAGATTCTGCGCGCCGTGGGGAATTTCACGGAAGTGCGGCAGATGACGCGGGGCTGCGACCGCGCATTGAGCGATGCGCTGATCGGCGTCCGGTACTTCACCAATCTCGCGCGCGTCGATGCACGCGGCACGGTTGTCTGCTCGGCTCTGCAGGCTGCCAAGCAACGCAACATCGCAAGCTCGCCGATCTTCAACGAAGCGAGGACCCAGGATACCTTCGTGGTCAGCGGCCAGACCTTCAGCACCGTACTCGAACGCCCGGTCATCGTCGCGATGCTTCCTTTACACGACTCCGCGCATAGGTTTGCCGGTGTCGTCTCGATCGTGCTCGATGTCCAATGGCTCAACGAGATGCTGACCGTGCGCAACCTCCCGGAAGGCTCTGTCGTCGCCGTATTCGATCGCGCCGGCACAGTCATGGCTTCCAACGACACGGCGCTCGCCAAGTCGGTGTTCGCGCACGCGTCGACAAGCCTTGCGGCGCAGCACAAGCTCGAGTCAGGCCGCGGTCCCCAAGGGGAGTCCTGGGCCTTTGCGACCTCGGCGCTGGTCGGCCAATCGGTCTTCGTCGGCTTTGCGATGAAGGAAGCGCACCTTTTCGGCCCGACCTATTTGCATGCGGGTACGGACTTCCTCATGCCCATCCTGATGATCGCGGCAGCCTGGGTGGCGATCTGGATCGCGACTGACAGGCAAGTGACGCAATGGATTCTCTATCTGCGCCGTATCGCGGCCGCTTATCGTCGTGGTCACTATTCCATTCGGCCGGTCCTCGATTCGGCGCCTGCGGAATTCCGCTCGTTGGGCGAGGCGTTGGCGGAGATGGCGGCGGGAATTCAGGACCGCGACAATCGGCTGCGCGAGGCAGTCACGCAGAAGACGGTGCTCATCCGCGAGATCCATCATCGCGTGAAGAACAATCTGCAGATCGTCATGAGCCTGCTCAGCCTGCAGGCGAACCAGCTGCGCGACCCTGCGGCCCGCGACGCGCTGATGCAGGCGCAGGTGCGCATCAACGCGCTCGCACTGGTGCATCGCATCCTGCATGAGATCGAGGACCAGGCCACCGTCGACCTGAAGCGCCTGCTGGACGAGCTCGCACATCAGGTGACGGGCGGCCTGAGCGGCGAGGGCGACAAGCTGACCGTCGAAACCAATATCGTGGCGCGCGAGGTCTCGGGCGATCTGGCCGTACCTCTCGCGCTCTTTACGGTCGAGGCGCTGACCAACATCTTCAAGCACGCCTATCCGAACGGACGTCCCCCGGGGCACATCGAGGTTTCTCTTCGGGAAACGGGGGATGGAAGGCTCCGCCTGGCCGTGAACGACGACGGTGTCGGGTTCGATGCGAGGTTCGCAGGCCGCAGCATTGGCTCGCGACTGATCCAGACCTTCGGCCAGCAGGTCGGCGGGGTCTCGTCGGTCCGCTCCAACGAGGGTGCGGGCACGACGGTCGAGTTGATCTTCCCCGATCCGGATCTGCGCAACGACGGACCGCGCGCGGACGCCGTCAGCGCCGACTGATGTCGTGGACGGCCGATTGCAACGGCATGCGCCTGAAGGCATAACCCCTTCCTCTCGCAGCCGGATGGAGCGCCATGGCCGATAGTTTCGACGTTGTCGTCATCGGTGGGGGGCCGGGCGGCTATAACGCCGCGATCCGTCTGGGCCAGCTGGGCCTTAAGACCGCTTGCGTCGACAAGCGCGGCACGTTCGGCGGCACCTGCCTCAACATCGGCTGCATTCCGTCCAAGGCGCTGCTGCACACGAGCGAGCGCTATGAGGAAGCGAAGAAGGACTTCGGCAAGCTCGGGATAAAGGCCGAGGTGAGCCTCGAGCTCCCCGGCATGATGGCGCACAAAGACAAGGTCGTCGGCGAGCTCACGCGTGGTGTCGAGTTCCTGCTCAAGAAGAACAAGTCCGAGGCGATCGTCGGGGAGGCGCGGATCGACGGCGCCGGTCGCGTCACGGTGAAGACGAAAGACGGCGGGCTGCGCACGCTCGAGACCAAACATATCGTCGTCGCCACCGGCTCCGACGTGGCCGCCCTGCCGGGCGTCACGATCGACGAACAGCAGATCGTCTCGTCGACCGGTGCGCTTTCGCTCAAGGCGGTCCCCAAGCGGCTCCTGGTCGTCGGCGGCGGCTATATCGGACTCGAGCTCGGCTCGGTCTGGCGCCGGCTCGGCAGTGAAGTGCTGGTCGTGGAATTTCTCGACCGCATCACGCCCGGTCTCGACGGAGAGATCGGCAAGCAGTTCCAGCGCATCCTGCAAAAGCAGGGCATGAAGTTCCAGCTGTCGACCAAGGTCGTTGGCGTGGAGAAGAAGGGCGATGTGCTGCGCGTCACGACGGAGCCGGCGCAGGGCGGCGAGCGCCAGGTGGTCGAGACGGAGGTCATGCTCGTGTCGATCGGACGCCGTCCGTATACGGACGATCTGGGTCTCGACAAGGCGGGCGTGAAGCTCGACGCGCGCGGCCGTGTCGTCACCGACGACCGCTATCAGACCAACGTCGGGGGAATCTGGGCCATCGGCGATTGCCGCGAAGGCCCGATGCTCGCGCACAAGGCCGAGGACGAGGCGGTCGCCTGTGCCGAACGCATCGCCGGCCGTGCAGGTCACGTGAACTACGACGCGATTCCGGCGGTTGTCTACACGGCGCCGGAAGTGGCCTCCGTCGGCAAAACCGAGGAAGAGCTGAAGGCCGCCGGCGTCGCCTATAAGGTCGGGAAATTCCCCTTCACCGCGAATGCGCGCGCCAAGACGATTGCCGCGACGGACGGCTTCGTGAAGATGATCGCGGACGCAAAGACCGATCGCGTTCTTGGAGTTCACATCCTGGGGGCGGCGGCCGGCGAAATGATTGCGGAAGGGGTCCTCGCCATCGAATTCGGTGCCTCGTCCGAGGACATCGCGCGAACCAGCCATCCCCACCCCACGCTCAGCGAGGCGGTCCGCCAGGCAGCCATGGGCGTCGAGGGCTGGACAACCCAAATGTGATTGGCGCGTTTATTCTTGTGACCAAAGGCGAGGACCCGGCCTGAGCGCTTCCGTCTGCAACACCCTGACCCTTACGATCCGAAAGGCGCGGTCGTCTGCCGACGTGGATGCCGGCGCCGCGCTTTACGAAAGATCGGGCCGCGCCACCTTTGTCTGGCGCCCGAAGGCGCATTTCCGGGCGGCGGACTTCAAGCGGTTCGCCAGGGAAGAAGACGTCTGGCTCGCCTTTTTCGGCGGCAGCGCCGTGGGCGTGCTGTCGCTGTATCGCAGCGAGGGTTTCGTCCATTCGCTCTACGTCGATCCAGACGCGCAGCGGCTCGGAGTTGGCCGCGCGCTCGTCGACCGCGTGCGCGCCGAGATCGCGGGCCCACTCACGCTCAAGCTCGACGTGCCGAACGAACCGGCGATCGCGTTCTACGAAGCGACGGGCTGGAAACGCCTCACCGGACCCGACGACACCGGCATCGACGACGCCGGTGTCAGCTGGCAGCGCTATCGGCTGGACTAGACGCCGCGGGCACTTCGGCGGATCGCGCTCCAGCGGCCGCAGGTGCAGGACGCTCCCGCGTGCGGATATGTTCGGGCCGTGCGCCGAGGCCGACCATGATCGCCGGAAATCGCCTGAGCCACGGCCACGCGTTCAGGACCTGCAGCAGCAGCGGCGCGCGCGGCGTGGTCTGGCGCCGGAAGGACGGCGCCACCACGCGCGCCTGCGCCTGGAGCTGAAACCATTGCGTCACCTTTGTGGGCCACTCGCGCCGCCGCTGAACTCTGTTCAGGTCCTCGAGCGACGGCTCGCGCCGGCGCAGCACGGGCGCAAGCAGGTTCGCCACCGCCACGGCATCCTGGATCGCGAGATTGATGCCGACGCCGCCGACCGGACTCATCGCGTGCGCCGCGTCGCCGATGCAGAGAAGGCCCGGCCGCGCCCAGCGTGCGAGTTGATCGATCTTCACCGTCAGCAGCGACACATCCTGAAAGCCCCTGATGGTCTCGACGCGCTCGCGCGCAAAACCGGCCGCCGTGCGCAGACGCGCGCGAAAGCCGCTCAGCCCCTCCGCCTTCAGGGTCTCGAAGCCGCCTTTGGGAATGATCATCGCACACTGCCAATAGTCGCTTCGGCGCAACATGATGAAGAACTGGCCGCCCTGGAACCGGAACACGGGCTCCGCGGGATCGTCCGGCTCGGCTGGCAACCTAAGCCAGAGGACATCGAAGGGCGCGCCGAAATCCTTGACGGCGAGCTTCGCCTTGGTCCGAACGGTCGAGCCCCTGCCGTCGGCGCCGATCACCAGCTTCGCGTTGATCGCGCGCGAGCCGTCGCGAGTTCTGGCGACCACGCCGACGATACGCTTGCCGCGCGCAAGCAGCTCGACCGTCTCGGCCTCCATCATGAGACGAAACGTGGGATAGCGCCTGGCTTCGCCGGCCAGGAAATCCAGGAAGTCCCATTGCGGCATGAAGGCGAGGAATTTGCTGTGCGTCGGCAGGCGCGAAAAATCTGCTACGACGAAGGTATCCTTGCCGATCTGCGCGGTGACCTCGCGCACTTCCTGGTGCGGCCGCTCCAGGAATTTGTCGAGAATGCCGAGCTCCCACATCAGCTCGAGCGTCGAGGGATGAATTGTGTCGCCGCGGAAATCGCGCAGGAAGTCGCCGTGCTTCTCCAGCACGATCACCTCGACGCCGGCGCGCGCCAGAAGCAGCCCGGCCATCATCCCGGCCGGTCCGCCGCCCGCGATCACGCAGGTCGTAGTGAGCGTTTCCATCGGAACAGGCCGCCATTGTTGCACCGAATTGCGATGATGCTTATCACGGCCGCATTGCGGAGGCTTCCATGAAAGCGCTGATTCCTGCGGTCCTTGCCATGGTGCTGCTGCCGTTCGGTTCGCTGGCGCGCTCCCTTCCCCCGCCCTACGACGCCATGAACGCGCCGATGGCGCCCTTCCGCATCAGCGACGACATCTACTATGTCGGCGCCCGTGACGTGACCTCGTTTCTGATCGTCACCGATGCCGGCCTCATCCTTACCGATGGCGGCTTTGAGGAGACGGCACCCCAGATCGAGGCCAACATCGCGACGCTGGGCTTCGACATCCATGACGTGAAAGTCCTCCTGAATAGCCACGCTCATTTCGATCATGCGGGCGGTCTCGCCTCGTTGAAGGCGGCGAGCGGCGCCGCGCTGTTCGCGAGCCGCGCGGATTCGCCGGTTCTCGAAAGCGGCGGCCTGAAGGACTTCGCCAGTTTCGGCGATATCGGCCGCTACGCGCCGGTGAAGGTCGACCGCTTCGTCTCCGACGGCCAGACGATCCGGCTCGGCCACACGGCCCTGACCATCCATCTGACGCCCGGGCACACCAAAGGCTGCACCAGCTGGACGATGACGACGACGATCGGACGCGCGCCCGAGAGTGTCCTGTTCATCTGCAGCCTGTCGGTGCTGCCGAGCTACCGCCTGTTGAGCGAACCCGGCTACCCCATGATGGCCGACGATTTCGCGGCTTCGTTCAAAAAGCTCCGCGCACTCCCGTGCGACGTGTTTTTGGGTGCGCATGGAGTCTTCTTTGATCTCGTGCGTAAGCGCTCGCTGATGGACGGCCATCCGGCGACGAACCCGTTCATCGATCCGGCGGGCTGCAAGGCCTATCTCGATGCGGCGCAGGCAAGCTACAAGACGGAGCTTGCGAAGGAACGGGGGCCCAAAGCAATGCTGTGGTACCGTGAACCGCCTCACTTTACGCCATGACACTGGGGATGGGCTCAACGGATACCGATCGCGATCCATGGCGCGCTGAGCTCACACACAGGTGGTTCTTTCGTCGGTGCAGATGTCCTTCGACCAGCCGGTGATCTTCTTCACGAACACTTTGTAGAACCTGCCCTGGCAGCCGAGACTCTGCACTGGCGTCTCGCCGGCGCCGGCGAGGTCGAGAATGATCTTGCTGCCGTCCGACGGCGATTCGTGCACCACGGCTTGGCTGTCCATCTCGCTCGCGCCGAGTTTCGACGCATGCACGAAGCCGTGCCCCTGGAAGAGCACTCTCTCGCCTTCGGCCGAATCCTCATAGGCCTTGGCCTGGTCGATTGCGTACCAAGATCCGGACTGCGCCGTGACATGGACCTCGATGTAATCGCCTGTCGGTCCCAGCTTCAGCACGCCGGTGACGTTGCCGGGCGCAATGGACGGCGAAGAGCGCACGTTCAGCCCGTTCGGGTCCTTGTCGATGACGTCGAGCCGGACGTCGCATTTCACTGCGGAGTCGGCGGCCCAAGCCGAGCCTGCCGTTATCAGCACGGTCAATGCCACGCCAGCCGCGATCTGCATCTCGCTTCTCCCCCATCCCCTGTCGCGCCAATGTAGTCGCGGGGGCGTCCAATCGCCATGAGCGCAAAGCTGCGCTACGCTTCGACGTGTCTCGAGGGCTTCGCATGCGGTCCAATCGTCTCGTCGAATCCTGGCGCGAGGGACGCGCCGTCACCAATGCATGGCTCACGCTCGGCAACGCCGCCGCCGCCGAGATAATGGCCCATCAGGGCTGGGACAGCCTCACCGTCGACATGCAGCACGGCTATTCCGATTTCGCGTCGGTGCTTTCGGCGTTGACCGCGATATCGACGACCGAGGTCGTGCCGCTCGTGCGCGTGCCCTGGAACGAGCCGGGCACGGTCATGCGCGTGCTCGATGCCGGCGCCTATGGCGTCATCTGTCCCAATATCGACACGCGCGCGGATTGCGAGCGCTTCGTCGGCGCCTGCCGCTATGCGCCCCTCGGCTATCGCAGCGTCGGCCCGCGGCGCGCGGTTCTCTATGCCGGCGCAGACTACATCGCAAAAGCCAACGAGACGCTGCTTGCCATCGTTCAGATCGAATTGGCGACGGCGCTCGGGAACGTCGACGAGATCGCCGCCATTCCCGGGCTCGACATGCTCTATGTCGGCCCCGCGGACCTCGCGCTCTCGCTCGGCATCGCGCCGCGCGGCGATCCGACCGATCCGACCGTCGTCGCGGCGATCGACCGGATTTCTCGCCGCGGCGAAACGCGCCAAGCTGTACAGCGGCATCTATTGCCGTTCCGCCGAATACGCGCAGGCCATGATCGCCAAGGGATTCGATCTCGTCACCGTCGTCTCGGACGAGGGGCTGCTCGCCTCCGGCACGGCGCTCGCCGCAAACTTCCGCAAGTGACCCTTTACGCGGCACAAAATCATCCCCTATATTCTGCAGTGCAACAATCATGAAAGGAGGTGATCCAGTGTCTCATTGTCATTGCCTGCGGCCGGAGAAGACCGCGACCTGGATCCTCGTTTCCGACGGGGTTTCCCGCGCCTGATCAGCGCGACGGGCGCGGCAGCCTCCGGGCTCCGTAGTCTGACAATGGAAGGGCCGTCTCGCCGAGCGCGGGACGGCCCTTCTTTGTTTTGGCCATCAGTGCGAGCTGAACGGCCAGCCTCCCCGATTGGCGCTTCCTGCGCGCCCGGCCTACGCTGGTATCGATCGAAAGGTGCGGGATCTTCCATGAACGGTGCGGAAAGCCTGGTGCGGACGCTGGTGGAATTGGGCGTCGAGGTCTGCTTCTCCAATCCCGGCACGTCGGAAATGCATTTCGTCGCCGCGCTCGACAAGGTCGACGGCATGCGGGCGATCCTCGCCCTGTTCGAGGGCGTGGCGACGGGCGCCGCCGACGGCTATGGACGCATGGCCGGAAAGCCCGCGGCGACGCTTCTGCATCTGGGTCCCGGCCTCGCGAACGGCCTGGCCAATCTTCACAATGCGCGCCGCGCCGCGACGCCGATCGTCAACATCGTGGGCGATCATGCGACCTATCACGCGCAATACGACGCGCCGCTCACCTCCGACATTATCGGCTTCGCGCGGCCGGTATCGGGTTGGGTTTTCTCCAGCCCGTCGTCGAAGACCGTCGCGGCCGACGGCGCGCGCGCGGTGCAAGCGGCGCGCAACGCACCGGGTCAGATCGCGACGCTGATCCTTCCGGCCGACACCGCGTGGAACGAGGCGGAAGGCGTGGCGCCTGCGCTTGCGGTGCTCGGGCCGGCGCCCGTGCCGTCGCGCGCGATCGACGACGTCGCGAAAGCGCTCGGCAACGGCAAGCGGACCGCGATCCTCATTCGCGACATCGGCGGATTGTCGCGCGAAGGGCTGGAGGCGGCGGGACGCATTGCCGCAAAGTCGGGCGCGCGCATTCTCTGCGATACGTTCACGCCGCGCATAGCCCGCGGCGCGGGCATCGTCGCGCTCGAGCGCATTCCCTATTTCGCCGAGCAGATCGTCGAGTTCCTCAAGGATGTCGAGCAGCTCGTGCTCGTGGGCGCAAAGCCGCCGGTCACGTTCTTCGCCTATCCGGGAAAGCCATCCTGGACGCTGCCGGACGGCGCGCGACATTCTCTATCTCTCGCATCCGCACGAGGATGGCCGCATGGCGCTCGAAGCCGTCGCGGAAGCCGTCGGCGCGCCGAAGTCGTCGCCCGTGCGGGCGGAATACAAGCGACCTGATGTGCCGGCCGACAAGTTCAACCAGTTCACGGTCGGCCAGATCATCGCCCGCTTCCTCCCGGAAGGCGCGATCATTTCCGACGAGGCGGCGACCTCCGGCGGCGGCACCGCCTTCTTCACCGCGAACGCGCATCCGCACGATCATCTGTCGCTGATGGGCGGGGCGATCGGGCAGGGCGTGCCTGTTGCCACGGGCGCTGCCGTCGCCGCGCCGTCGCGCAAGGTGATCGCGATCCAGGGCGACGGCGGGGCGATGTACACGCTCCAGGCGCTGTGGACCCAGGCGCGCGAGAAGCTCGACGTCACCACGGTGATCTTCGCCAACAAATCCTATGCGATCCTGAACGTCGAACTGGCGCGCGTCGGCGCCGGCAATCCCGGCCCCAAGACATTGTCGATGCTCGATCTGCATAATCCCGAGCTCGACTGGGTGTCGCTCGCAAGGGGGATGGGCGTCGAGGCAAGCCGTGCCTCGACGAACGGCGAATTCGCGGCGCAATTCGAAAGTGCGATGAAGGCTCGCGGCCCGCGCCTCATCGAGGTCGTGCTTTAGCTAGGAGGTCGATCCGTCGAAGTGCCCGCGCGGGTTGCGCGCCACCGTTCGATACGCGTGCGGAGCCCGCGACCAATTCGGCCCAGATCGTACGACACTCAAGGACGGTCAATCGGCCGCCAAAGTCGGGCCTGCGCTCATCGAGCGCCGCGCGATCCAGATGAGCACGATCGAACCCAGCATGAGCCAGCCCGAGACCCAGAACAGGTCGTCCGACGCGAGCAGATAGGCTTGTCCCGACAGATTGCGTGCTAGCAGGGTGTAAGCCTGCGGATCGGAGAAATGGAATTGGTGCAGGCGCGCGAGCGCCGCCTGCATCTGCGGCGAATAAGCGGACGACGAGTCGGCGAGGCGGCTCTGGTGCAGGGCCTCGCGGCGGTCCCACAGCGTGGTCGTGATCGACGCGGCGAAGCCGCCCGCGGTGATGCGCGTGAAATTCGCGATGCCCGACGCCGACGGAATGCGCGCCGGCGGAATGCCGTCGAGCAGGATCGTAAACATCGAGACAAAGAAGGTGCTCATCGCGACGCCCTGCACCAGCAGCGGCATCACGAAGGTCCAGAACGATGCGTCCGTCGTGAAATTCGCCCTCATGAAATAGGAGATCGCGAAGGCGAGATAAGCGAAGGTCGCAAGCCAGCGCGCATCCATGCGCGACATGAGGCGCGCGGCCAGCGGCGTCAGCAGCACGGCCACGACGCCGCTGGGCGCGGCGACGAGCCCGGCCAGGGTCGCCGTATAGCCGAGTTGCGTCTGCAACCACAGCGGCAGGATCAGGATGTTGGCGAAGAAGACGGCGTAGCCGACACAATAAGCGACGGTGCCGAGCGCAAAATTTCGTTTGCGAAACAGCGTCAGGTCGACGATCGGATAGGTTTCGGTCAGCTCCCAGATCACCCAGGCGGCGAAGCCGATGGCGGCGATCACGGCGAGAATCACGATCTGGGTCGACGAAAACCAGTCGGCATCCTTGCCGGTGTCGAGCATGACCTGCAGCGAGCCAACCCAGACGACCAGGAGTCCGAGACCCACGCGATCTATCGGCAGCTTGCGTGTCGGCGTATCGCGCTTGGACAGATTGCTCCAGCACAGATAGCCGGTGAGGAGTCCCACCGGGATATTGATCAGGAAGATCCAGCTCCAGTGATAATTGTCGGAGATGTAGCCGCCGAGGATCGGGCCCACGACGGGCGCGACGAGCGTCGTGATCGACCAGATGCCCAACGCCATCGCGCGGCGCTGCGGCGGAAAAATCGCGATCAGCAACGCCTGCGAACCCGGCACCATCGGGCCCGAGACCGCGCCCTGCAGCACGCGGAACACGATGAGTACGCCCAGGTTCCAGGCGATGCCGCAAAGGAACGAGGCGAGCGTGAACGCCAGCACCGAGACGACAAAGGTGCGCACCACGCCGTAACGCTGCATCAGCCAGCCGGTCATTGGCACCGCGACGCCGTTCGACACGGCGAAGGAGGTGATGACCCAGGTGCCCTGGTCGGCGCTGACGCCGAGATTGCCGGCGATGGTCGGCAGTGAAACGTTCGCAATCGTGTTGTCCAGCACCTGCATGAAGGTGCCGAGCGCGAGAGCGAGCGCCGTGACCGCGAGCGGGATGCCGGCAAGCGGGGCTAGCGCGGCCGGCGCGCCTGGTGCGCTCACGGTCGCGGCGCGCCAGCGTATCCGCCGCCGTTCTCGGCCAGGATGCGCGCGATCAAGGGATCGACACCGCGGCCGCCGGCATCGCTCGTGGCAGCTTCGGTGGGTCCGCCGGCGACATGGTCCGAGGCGACCGGACCGGATTCGTCGCGCACGTCGGCGGTCACGTCGACGGAGAGGCCGACCCGCAGCGGATGTTGCGCGAGCTCGTCCGGATTTAGCGAAACGCGCACCGGCACGCGCTGGACGATCTTGATCCAGTTGCCCGATGCATTCTGCGGCGGCAGAAGCGCGAAGGCGCTGCCACTTCCGGCGCCGAGACCGTCGATGCGGCCGTGATAGGTGACGCTGCCGCCATAGATGTCGGCCGTGACCGTGACCGGCTGGCCGACGCGCATGCGCTGAAGCTGCGCCTCCTTGAAGTTCGCGTCGATCCAGACGCTCTTGAGGGGCACGACGGCCATCAGCGGCGTGCCGGGCGCGATCTGCTGGCCGATCTCCACCGTGCGCTGGGCTATGACGCCGTCGCTCGGCGCGACAATGTGCATGTGTCCGAGCACGATCGCCGCGTTTCTGAGTTGCGCGATCGAGGACAGCACATCGGGGTTCCTTGCGATTGACGCACCCTGGATCGAATCGAGAGTCTCGATCCAGGCTGCTTTGCGCGGAGGCGAGCGCGGCCTTTGCCGCTGTCACCGCATCGCCCGCGTGCTGGATCTCCTCTCGGCTGACGGCGCCGTCGCGCGCGGACTGCGCGCGCCTTGCATAGTCGGCCTGCGCCTGCTCGACCGCGACGCGGGCCGAGGCGACCTGTGCGCGCAGCTCGTCGGCTTTCGAGAACTCCGAGCGGACCTTGCGCACCGTGCGGGCGAGATCGGCTTCCGCCGACTGCATGGCGACATTGGCGGTGGTGGGATCGAGCTCGATCAGCAGCTGGCCGCGCCGCACCGTTTGCGTGTTGTCGGCATGGAGCGCGAGCACGGTACCCGACTTCGCGGCTCGTCACGCTGATCACGTCGCCGCCGACATAAGCGTCGTTGGTCGACTCGAAATAGCGCGCATAGGTGAGCCAATAGATGCCGTAGGCGACGACGCAAACGGCGACGACACAGCCCAGCACGAGCAGCCAGAACCTTCGCGCATCGAGACGGGCAGCGGCTTGGAAAACGGTGTCGGTCATCGGGTCTTGTCCTGGCTTGCGGGCGCGGCGTCTTTCGCGGTCTGTTTGTCTGATTGGAAGCCGCCGCCCAGCGCAATGAGAAGCGTGATGCGGCTCGACACGGCATCGGCGTCGAGATTGGCCTTGTCCTGCCGTGCGCGCGAGCAGCGTGTCTTCGGTCTGCAGCAACACGAGAAGATCGGACAGACCGCTGCGATAGCGCGTCTCGGCCAGGCGATAGCTCGTCTCCGCGGCGGCGAGCGCATGCTCCTCGTCGCCGCGCTCGCTCTCGAGCGCACGCACCTGCGTCAGCGCATCCGCCGTCTGGTGCACGGCGCCGATGACGGTCTGGTTGTAGTCGGCGACGGCTTCATCGAGCGCGGCCGTCGCACCCGCATATTCCGCGCGGATCTTGCCGGCATCGAAGATCGGCAGATGCACGGCCGGTCCGGCGCCATAGGCGAGCGACGAGCCGCTGAACAACGTACCGAGACCGATCGCCTGCCAGCCGGCAAAGGCGAGCAGGTTCACGTCGGGATAGAAGGCGGTGCGCGCGACCCTGCGGCCGGAGACGGCGGCGTCGATGCGCGCCTGCGCAGCGAGGATGTCGGGCCTGCGCGCGAGCAAGTCGGCGGGCAAGGTCGCCGGCAGGGCGAGCGCCGTTTCGGAGGGAGCAGACGCCTCGATCGCGGGATAGGCGTCGGCGCCGCGGCCTGCGAGCGCCGCGATGTCGTGGATCAGCAGCTCTCGCGCGGCATTGGTACGCGTCAGATCCTGGCTCGCCTGCGCGGCAAGCGCCTCGGCCAGCTTCACGGCGCCGTTGTTCTCGATGCCGCTGTTGTATTGGGTCCGGGTGAGCGCAAGGACGTGATTGCGGTCGTCAAGCGTCTGCCGGGCGATGGACACGAGTGCGTTCGCGCGCGACAGGCCGACATAAGCCTCGGCCATCGCGCCCGACAGCGCCAGCCGCGCGCCGGCGGCGTCCAGCCCCGCCGCTTGCGCGCTCGACCGCGCCTTGTCGACCAGCGCGGCCTGGCGGCCCCAGAGGTCGATCTCCCAGGACAAGTTCGCCTGGATCGTGCCCATCCATTGCGTCGTACCGCCGAAGGGCGGCGGGATGATGTAGTCCTTGCTGAAGCGCTCGCGCTGCTCCTGCGCATCGAACGTCACCTGCGGGAAGGTGCCGGCCTCCGCCTCCGAAAGGCCCGACTGCGCCACGCGCAGGCGGGCGAGCGCCGCAGCCAGGGACGGGTTCTGCGCCAGCGCCGCGTCGACGAGCGCGTCGAGCTTCGGATCGTTGAAATCCTTCCACCAATCGGCGGCGATCGGCGGCGAATTGTCCGTGCCCAGACCGAGCGCATCGGGCTTGAGCGCCGTCTCGCTCGGCGTCGTCGAGGGAACACAGGACGCCAGCAGGAGACTCGCGAACAGGATGCAAAGCTGAGCCCTCATCGCGCGGCGCTCTTTTGCGCAGCCGCATCGGCTTCGGCGTGCTGTTCGACGCGCGCGACAAGACGCTGCAAAAGGGAAATCAGGACGGTGAACTCCGCCGACGTGAAGTCCGCAAGCATCGCGTTCCAGAAACCGATGAGGTGGGGTGCGAGCGAATTGACGACCTTGCGTCCCGAGGAAGTCAGCGACAGATCGATGACGCGACGGTCGTCGCGACTTCTGCGCCGGACCACGTAGCCGCGCGCCTCGAGCTGGTCGACCATGCGCGTCGTCGCGCCGGTGTCCTGGCCGAGATGGCGCGCAATGTCGGCGCAGGTCGACACGACGCCGTCGCGCAATCCCATCAGCGCGCACCATTGCGAAAAGGTCAGCTCCTCGTTGGCGAAAAGCGTCTCGATCTCAGGCAGCATGAGATTGTAAAGCCGCTTGGTCAGATAGCCAGCGGAATTCAAGGCCTTATAGGTCTCGACGCTGTAGTGCCCGCGCGGACCCCGGAGTGCAACCGACTTGCGCGCCACGAACACGCCTCCGTCTCCACGCCGGCTCGATGCATCTGGGTCAGCTGCCGGGCGCTGTTTCAACTGCCCCAACAATGACTGCCTGGGCAGTAATTGTCAAAGTGAAACTGCTTTGCCGTAAGAGAGGGTCGGCCGATTGCCGTCACCCGTCCGTCACTGCAGGACGATCTGGGCGCCGATCAATGTCGCATTTGTGTTGCTTACGCCCGTAAGGCTGCCGCGGAACGTGTTGCCCGGGCCCGCGTCGGATTGCGCGATCGTGCTGTGCGGCGCGAACAGGTGGCTCACGGCGAAGTTCAACTCCGTCGCGCCGTTCCAGCGGTAACCTAATCCCCCGGACAGCCAATAACGATTGGCGTCGGGTATGCGCGGCGTGACGGTGGCGGCGGGAACGGCGGCTTCGTCGTAAGCCGTGCCGAGGCGCCACGTCCACGTGTCGTCGGGCCGGTATTCGAGGCCGAGCGATCCGAACCATGTGTTCTTCCAATTCGTAACCGTCAGGTCCGCGGGATTGGCCGGATTCGACGACCGGATCAGCAATTGCCGGAAGCTGCTCCAATTCGTGTATTCGACGCCGGCAAGCGCGGTCCATCGATCGGCGACGCGCCAGCGCGCGCCGCCGGTGAGCGTCGCGGGAGTCGGCACGTCGGCCTTCCCCTGCGAATTCGCAAAGGCGCCCGTCAGCGCATTGATCGTAGCGCCGATGCCGGCGGTATCGTAGGCGAAGGTCTCCGTGCCTTTCAGGCCCTGCGGAATCCCGGAGTGGTAGGACAGGCCGAGCGAGAGCGGCGGCAGCGGCTGCCAAAGCGCCCCGAGCACATAGCCGGCACCCCAGCCATGTCCATGCAACACGGCACGGCCGTCGTCTGCGCCGGGCGCGGCGCCGGGAATGCCCGAGACGGCGCCGATCGTCCCGAAGTCGACCGCCTCGGTAAGGAAGGAGCGCACATACTGGACCTGCGCTCCGGCGGCGAGCGTGAGCTCGGGCAGGAGCTGATAGGAAATCATCGGCGTTGCGTTGTAGACGACGAGGTCGGTGTTCTGCGCGTAGTAACGTCCCGTCCATGTGGCGGGATAATCCGTGCTCTCGCCGAACGGCGTCGACAGCGTCAGTCCGACGGCCCAGCGATCCGTCAGGCGATAGCGTAAGGCAATCGCGGGCACGAGCGCATCGCCGATGAAGGCGTGCGGCCCGGCCGTTCCGCCTGTAGACGTGCCGAATGCCGTCGTGCCGGTGAAGTGGCCGCCGGAATTCAGCAAAAGCCCGGTCGCGTCGAGCGACGCGTCCCAGTCGCTTACCCCGCCGAGAGTGGCGGGATTGTAGAAAAGCGAGCCGGGATCCTGGTCGTTGGCGGCGGCGCCGGCATAGGCCGAACCCATCGCGCCGGCGCTGAACTCCCGCAGCTCGAAGGCCGCCGCAAAGGCTGAACTCGTGCCGAAAAGCTGGGCTGCGACGGCCAGGACCAAAAGTTTGCGCATCGGCGTATTTCCTCCGACGGTTGAGGAAACGCATATCGCGGGCGAACGTTCACCGCACAGGGCTGGCCGGATGCGGCGCGCCGTTGCGCGCTGCGACAAGGGTCAGCTGACGTACACAGGCGGTGCTCGGCCGGTCCTAGTGATGTCCGCCGCCGCCATGCGACCCGCCCCAGCCGCCGCCATGACCCATGCCGGAATGGCCATGCGAAAAGCCCTGCGCATGCGCAAACGCGAAGGCCGATGCCATGCCAGATGCGCTTGCCCGCACCGACGCGTACACTGCGCCGCCTCCGCCTCCCCGCCACCGTCATAGTCGTCGTCATAACTGCCGACGCCGCCGGTGAACCCGCTCAGATCGAGATGGCCGTTGAGCACGAGCCCCGCGCGTGCGTGAGGTTCGCAATCGCAGCCATAGGCCGGCGCGGCGAGGCAGAGGAATGCCAGGAGACTGATTGCCCTACGCATGTTGTGCCTGTGCTGGGGACCCACGCGATCAAAGCGCGTGTCCCGCTTTGGCACAAGCAAACAACACGGCTAACCGGTGAAGACTGCGATCAGCTGCCGTCCCGGCGGATGCTGCGCGTCGGCCTGCGATTTGACCTCGATCGCCATTGGGCGGTCGTCGCGCGGCGGCACGGGATCGGGCCCGATCCGGCCCGATCGCTTTAGGGGCCTGCGCGCCGCGCGGCGCTCGTGGCCGCGATGACCCTGCGTGCCCGCCGGTCTGCCTTGCTGTCGGCGATGGCGAGGACGGCGTGAAGGAATGCCAGCGCCCACAGCGCGAAGCCCACGGAATGAAAGATGATTGTGAGCCAGAACGCGAGTGACAGGACGTAGAGCGCGAGATTGAACATCGCCTGGATCGGTTTGCCAGCCAAGAGCAGCGCCAGGGGCGAGCAGAAGATGGCGAGGAAGTAGAGCATACGACACACCCGACGGCTATGCCCGCAGCAGAAGCGCGAGGCTCCAGATGTAGGAACGCCGCCGCGACAATTCCACCGGACAGATGAAAAGGCCCGCCCCCGGCAGATCGCCCGCCTGCCCGCCCGCGCGGTTGGCGCGCACCCGCCGCACCCACGGTAGATTGTCTGGCCGAAATTTGAATTTTTGCATGGCAAACTGGCGGCGGGCGGCTGCAAGGTGAAAGCGCTGATTGTCGAAGACGACCCGGTGACGGCGCTTTACGTCACCGAGGGAATGCGTGCGCAGGGGCACGACGTGTGCTGGGCTCCCACGGGGCCCGACGGTTTGGAGCAGGCACGGAGCGGCGATTGCGCGCTCATCATCGTCGATCGGATGCTGCCGGGTCTGGACGGGCTTTCGCTGGTCCGGCAGCTCAGGAACCAGAATATCCGCACCCCCGTGCTGTTCCTCACCACAATGGACGATCTCGATGCGCGCGTCGAAGGACTCAACGCAGGCGGAGACGACTATCTCACCAAGCCATTCGCCATGAGCGAATTGCTGGCGCGGGCCAACGCCGTCATTAGGCGCGCGAGCATTTCGGAGGACTCCGGCGTTCGAACCAGGCTGCGCGCCGGCGGCCTCGAAATGGATTTCCTGGCCAGGACGGTGTCGCGCAACGGTCAAGTCATCGAACTGCAACATCAGGAATTCAGGCTGCTTGAATATCTGATGCAGAACGCCGGAAGGTTCGTAACGCGCACCATGCTGCTCGAGACGGTTTGGGGCCTGAACTTCGATCCCGGAACCAACGTCGTGGAGTCCCATATGAGCAGGCTCAGATCGAAGGTCGACCGGGGCTTTGCCCCGGAGCTCATCCGCACGGTTCGCGGATCCGGGTACATCGTCAGTGCGGACTAGATACTTCCAGACGGAGAGCTTTCGGCTCGCCGCCATCTATGCCGCGCAATTCCTTGGCTCGATGGCGCTGCTGAGCACGCTCATATATTTTATCGTCGCCAACGCCTTCGAGGCGGACCTCCTTCGCAATTCGGATGACGACCTTGCCGCGATTCGCCGGGCCTATGTCGCCGAACTCGCAAAAAAGCCCCGCAAGGCTGTCCACGAAGCCAAGGAGATGATCGACGATCGCCTGCTGGCGACCGATACGGCGGACGCTTTCCTGCTCCAGCAGGGGTTGCGGATTCTGATCGCGGGAAATCTCCCGGTGATGGCGCCACAGGCCGGCATTCGGCGGTTCGCCGACCCGTTTCTGCCGGGGGCTGGCGCGCGCGACGGGCACACGATCCTTGGCCGTGGAGAGTTTCTGACGCAGGAATCTCTATGTCTTCGTCGGGCGCGATCTTTATGCGGCAAGTGCCGCGGAAGCGGCCGTCCTTCGCACGTTCGGGTGGATGCTGCTGGCGAGTTTCTTCACGGCGCTCGCCTGCGGGCTTCTCCTTGGCCGAAGCTTCCTGCGCCGAGATCGACGCGATTACCGACACGTGCCGGCGGATTATGGCCGGTCGTCTGGGCGACAGAATTGCCGTGCGCGGTTCCACGCCGCAACGAGCTGGATCGTCTTTCCGCCACGATCAACGATATGCTCGACCAAATCGGTACGCTGATGGAGAGCCTGCGCCAGGTCTCGACCGACATTGCACACGATTTGCGCACACCGCTCGCGCATCTGCGCTATCGGCTGGAGCGCGCCCGGACGGAGGCGAGGAGCACGGACGACTACGCCAGGACCATCGTTGCGGCGCATCGCGGACTTTGACAAGCTGCTCGCCATGTTCGCCGCGCTGCTGCGCATCGCGCAGCTCGAGGCGGGCGCTCGCCGCGTGGGAATTCGAAGAAGTAGCAGCTTGGCCCGCTGCTGGCGCGCGCGGGCGATCTCTACAAACCGGTGATGGACGATGGCGGCCGGTCTTTCGACGTGTTGTTGTCGCCATGCGCCCGCGTACGCGGCGATCCGCAATTGCTGATACAGCTCGTCGCGAATCTTCTGCCGACAATGCGATCCATCACACGCCTGCGGGCACGCGTATCGCTCTCGCCGCGGCAATGGACGGCGCCCGTCCAATGCTTGTCGTCGGCGACGAAGGGCCGGGCAATATCTCCCGGCGACCGCGAGAAGGTATTCCGCCGCTTCTTCCGCTGCGAGCAAAGCCGCACGACGCCGGAAGCGGCCTCGGTCTCGCGTTGGTCTCTGCTATAGCGGATTTGCATGACGCTGAAATTTCGCTGCACGACAATCGGCCCGGCCTTCGCGTGGTCGTGAGATTTCCGGCAGCGGCGTGATGCCCGAGCCACATGGTCGCGAAGATTGAGATTTTATAATCTGCCGTGATCGAACGTTCATCAATCTTGGTTCCCAGCGCCATCTTTCGGTGCAGCTTATTCCGCATTGCAGCGCGGGCTGCGCTGCCGTAATTCGCGGGTGGGGCTAAACCAATGGCAAATCACAAGCTTGGCGCATGTCTTCTGGCACGGGCGCTTCTCTCCTTGTTTTCATGACGGTAGCGCCGCCGGCGTTGGCGCAATCCGCCCCGGCCGAGGGCTCAGGCACGATCGAGACGGTTGTCGTGACCGCGCGCCTTCAGGCCGAGATGATTAAACTGGATGCCCCCTATGTCCTCGACATCCGGCCGGAATCCGATATCGTAAAGCCGGCCCACGTCACGCTCGGTGAAGCGCTGCAGCGTGTCCCGGGCGTTTCGCTCGAGACCGACACAGGCGAAGGGCGCTTTGTCAACATTCGCGGCATGGATGCCGACCTGAAACCGTACGACCTTCGATGGCGTGCGCCTCACGGCCTCAAATGCGTCTACGCCGCAGGGTGGCGGGCGCGCCGTTGCGTTCGACGCGTTTCCGTCCGGCATCGTCGGCGGCGTCGAAGTGATCAAATCGCTCACGCCGGACATCGACGCGGAAGGCCTCGGCGGCGTCGTGAATATCTTGCCGAAGACATGCCCGAGGGAACCGGCGAATTGCTTGACGTCTCGGCCGGCAGCGGCGTCGAAACCCTGCGCGGTTCGCCCGGTATGGGACGGGCAGGTCACGGCCGGATACCAGGTTCGGCGCGTCGGACAAACGTCACCGCCATCGTCTCCTACGAATATCACGAGGACTGGCGCGGTATCGACGACATCGAAAATGGCGGCGCCTTCCCGAATTTCCCGAGCAATCTCGAGAACGACCTGAATATCGCTGGTACGAATACCACCGGCGGCGTCAAGGGCGTGGCCGGCAGCGTGAGCTGGGACGTCGATTCCGACACGACGCTATTCGCTCGTGGCTTCTATGCGGGCTACACCGAATACGCGCACAAGCACCGTCTGGAGATCGACAACCTCAACACCGAGAATTCCGGGGCAACGCCGACGCCGAGTGTCGGCAACGAATATGTCATAGACGATGCGGCGCCGCTGCAGAGCTTCACCGAGCTTGAAGGAGCACGTCGCCAACAAGCTAGCCGAATTCGGCGGGCATACGACCTTCGGCGGCAACCTCCTGGGCGATTTCCGCGTGTCATGGACGGAAGGCGACGATCACTCCCCCTGGAGCTACGGTTTCAAATTCTCCGATCCCAACAATGTGCTGTTCGAATACAACGACACGACCGATCCCAACCACCCGTCGTTTCAGACGCTAGACGGCACGAACCTGGCCGATCCGGCGAACTACACGAAGGCAAGCTCAGCGACTCCTCCTCCTCAATCAGGACCAGGAAGTCGGCGGTGTCGCGGACTTCACCGTGCCGCTCTCCTTCGGCGACGTGGACGGCGATCTGAAGTTCGGCGGCAGCATCCGCGCGCGCATCCGCCGCGCTTTCGGCACCCAGCAGCTCTCATCCACCAAGACCGGCTCGCTCGCGGGCTTCGTCGAAGGCAAGGACCAGATCTTCTACGACGGTCTCTACGACGTTGGCCCGATGGCCGACCTCAATGGGCTGGCCGCGATCCCCGAGGCGCCACTGGTCATCGATCCTTCGACGCAGGAGCACGACAACGAGAACGTTTATGCAGGCTACGTTCAGTACTCCGCGACAATCGACAAGCTTAGCCTGCTCGCCGGCGTGCGCATCGAATTGACCGATGCGAGCTACAATGCCAACATTGTCGACGGCAATGACAACCTCGTCGGTCCCAGCACCAACAAGCAGAACTATACCGACGTCTTTCCGGACATAAACGCCAAGTATCAGCTGACCGACGAATTGCTCGTTCGCGCCGCGTTTACCACCAGCATCGCGCGGCCCGGCTTCAACCAGATCACGGCGGCGAAGACCTACGACTTCAGCAACGACATCATCACGCAGGGCAATCCGAGCGTGAAGGCGACGACCGCGGACAATGTCGACCTGACGGCCGAGTACTACCTGCCGGCCGGCGGCCTTGCATCGGGCGGCCTGTTCTACAAATCCTTCAGCAACTACATCGTGCCGACGGTCTCCGTCATTGCTGCGCCCAATCCCAACTTTACCAGCCCGACCGTGCAGCTCGACAGCTTCTCCAACATCGGCGCGGCGCGCGCCATGGGCTTCGAGCTCAACTATGTGCAGCAATTCACCTTCCTGCCGGGCCCGTTCGCCGCATTGGGCTTCGACGGCAACTTCACCTATATCGATACGCGCGGTCAGATCCGTACGGGCGAAGAACATGCGCTACCGCAAACCTCGCCACGCAACTTCAACGCGGAGCTTTTCTACGAGAGAGGCCCCGTCAGCCTCAAGAATCGCGGCCTCCTATGTGTCGACCAATCTCTGGCAAGTTGGCGGCAACGGCACCGAAGACCTCTACTCGCAGGCGCGATTCCGCCTCGATTTCGGCGGAAGCTATGCATTCACCGACAATTTCGAGTGGTATGTCGACGTGAAGAACATCACCAACACCAAGCTCGAATTCACGCAGACCTCGAGCACCGCCTATCCGGTCCAACGCGAATTCTACAATCCCGACATCTTCTTCGGTGTCCGGGCCCATTTCTGAGCAAGGACGGTCATGCAGCTTCGGAAATTCCTGGCTCTGGCGGTAATCTTTGCGGCGGTTGCGGTGGTGAACCCGGCCGCCGCGGCGCCAGCCCCCATGCCCCATTACGACCACATCGTCCTCATCATCCTGGAGAACCACTCCTCGGACGAGATCATCGCGGGAAAAGGCGCCGCTGCGAGGCTCGACGCGCTTGCGAAAGAATACGGCCTCGCCACGAACTACTATGCCATCCGCCATCCGAGCGAGCCGAACTACGTCGCCATGCTGGGCGGCGACACCTTCGGCATTGCGGACGACGACGCGTTCTATTGCAAGCCCGGGTCGACACAGTGGGGCTGCTCCAAGGCGTCGGCCACCGGCTACGTAGACCACACCGTCGATGCGCCCAATCTCGCACAGCAGCTCGACGCGCACGGCATCGGGTGGAAAGGCTATTTCGAGGATATCCCCGAGCCCGGTTCGCTCATCTATCGCTGGCCGCCGGCCGACAATCCGGTCGCGGGAAAGCCGGACTCGCTCTACGCCGTCAAGCATAACGGCTTCATGTCGTTCAAGAGCGTGCAAGACGATCCGAACCGCGCGCAGAAGATCGTCGGCTTCGATGTGCTCGAACAGGACATCGCTTCCGGCGCTCTGCCGCGTTTCGCCTATATCGTTCCCAATCAGTGCGACGACATGCACGGTCTGCACGGCCACGACGTGCCCCAAGACTGCACCGGCAAGGACAGCGCAGGCCTCGTCGGCCGCGCCGATCGCGCGGTCGGCAAGATCGTCGACGAGATCATGGCGACGCCCGTATGGACCGGCGCCGGAAATACGGCCATCGTCATCACCTTCGACGAGAATGACGACGATAGGCTTGACCCTCATCCCACCGGTTGCTGTGGCGAGGGACCGGGCGAACCCGGAAGCCCCGGCGGCGGCTGGATCGCCACCATCGTCGTCACCAATCACGGCCCGCGCGGTCTCGCCGACCCCACGCCTTACAATCACTACTCCCTGCTGCGCACGATCGAGAGCGCCTTTGGCATCGACAAATATCTGGGCCACGCGGCGGACACCGACAAAGGCGTGGTCGCGATGACGCCTCTGTTTGCCGTGGCGGGGAAATAGAGTCCGGTCGTGTGCGGGCGTTGCTCCGGCGGCTGCGTGGGCGGCCCGAAAAATCGATTCCCGAGGCTGCCGCCGCTTAGGTACAAATACGCATCCGCCATGCCGCACTTTTTAAGGGGCGGTTTACGCGCGCCGTGTAGCACCATCGACGGTCATCATGGGGATCGATATGCGTCGGATCGTCTATGTCAGCGCCGGAAGCGAGACCGCGTGCGAGGACGATGTGGCGCGCATCCTGTCGACCGCCCGCAGGAACAATTCCGCCGCCGATATCACCGGCATGCTGCTGCATATGGATTTCGGTTTCCTGCAAATCCTGGAAGGGGGCCGGGAGGCGGTCCAGCGGACCTATGCGCGCATTCTCCGTGACCCCAGGCACACAATGATCCTGAAACTGGTCGACGAAGAAATCACGGAACGCCTGTTCGGCGACTGGAGCATGGGCTTCGACAGGCTCACGCCGGACAGGGCCGGAATGGTAGACGTGTTCCGGATATCGCGCGATGCGCTCGCGAAAAAAGTACCACCCGAGAATTCCGCCATGATCGCAACGCTGGTCGGCAACTTCTATCGCGTGAACCATCCGGGTGCGCTGTTGAAAGAGTTGCTGGACGACTTCGCGCAATGGCGCGTGAGCCGACCGCAGGCGCGTATCGTCCCGTCGCTTCCGATATGGGTTGACGGTCCGCCGGCGCGGGTCGCGCGCCGGCTCCGAACGCTCCGCTGGCCGCTTGCCTACGATACGTCGCAATGCGTCGCGTTTTCGGCGCCGTGTATCGTTACGGTGAAGTTGGTGGTGCGGATGGTGACGGCGCAACCGGCGCCGTGGCGCCAAGCGTTCGCTGCGGTGTTCCACTCACTGAGATAGACGGTGCCGCCCTTGTTGGAATCGTAGGTCAGCGATTTGCTGAAGCCGACCGTGATGTTGCCGGTATCGGCGCCCGGCACGCTTCCTTCGGCGACCACGCCGGCGTCGTTCTTGAACGTCACGGTCACGTTGTGCGGCAGTTGCTCAGGCGGCAAGTGGCAACCCGGCGGCGGCCCCTCTCGCCCGGAAATGGGCGTGCAGTTCAAGGCGTGCGCTGCTGTGCCCACTCCCAGGGTCAGCGCGGTGCAGACAAAGGTGAGAACGGACTTTCTGAACGTCGTCATGCTTGAGACTCCCTGCTCGCGCGCAAGTCCGGTCCTGCGCCTCCGCTCCCCCGAGAGAGCGAGGAAAAGGTAGCGTCCGCAAAAATCGATTTCCACAACCGCGGCGATGCAACCTTTTGCTGCCGTGCAGCAGGCGCGGCGTAACGCTGCGGGTCCGGAATAGTGAGCGTCGCGATCTGGTGGCCCCGGTCCGACTCGAACGGACACGCCGCTTTCGCTGGCTACGGATTTTAAGTCCGTTGCGTCTACCGGTTCCGCCACGGGGCCTTAGGGCGAAACTGAGGCGGCGTGCAGGACGCGTCAAGCCACGCGTGCCGTCGGAATAACCTCTTCTTCCGCCATAGGAATTTCCGGGTCGCTCAACCGGTGCGGGAAGGTTTGACAGAGGGAAGGCCGTGGCTATAGTGCGCGCCTTTCGCGGGGAGGGGCATGCCTCCGCCGCCTGCCAGAAACCGGAACCGAAATGACGAAACGCGCGAATGCCAAGTACAAGCTCGACCGCCGCATGGGCGAGAGCGTTTGGGGCCGTCCCAAGAGCCCCGTCAACAAGCGATCCTACGGACCGGGCCAACATGGCCAGCGCCGCGCCAAGAAGCTCTCCGATTACGGCACGCAGCTGCAGGCCAAGCAGAAGCTGAAGGGCTATTACGGCAACATCACCGAGCGGCAGTTCCGCAAATACTACACCGAAGCCTCGCGCCGTCCTGGCGACACCGGCGAGAACATGATCGGCCTGCTCGAGCGCCGTCTCGACGCCGTCGTTTACCGCTCCAAATTCGTGCCGACACCGTTCGCGGCGCGCCAGCTCGTCAGCCATGGCCATGTGAAGGTCAATGGCCGCCGCGTCACGGTCGCGAGCTACCAGGTGAAGGAAGGCGACGCGATCGAGCTCACCCAGAAGGCGCGCGATATGGCGCTCGTCCTCGAGGCGTCGAAGAGCGCCGAGCGCGACGTGCCCGACTATGTCATCGCCGACCACGACAAGATGACGGCGAAGTTCCTGCGCACGCCGAAGCTCGCCGACGTGCCCTACGCCGTCCAGATGCAGCCGCATCTGATCGTCGAGTTCTATTCGCGCTGAATTCTGTCAGCATCATCCATGCAAAAGCCGCGGGGCAACTCGCGGCTTTTTGTTTTGGATTGCTCCCGCCAACTCACCCATGATCGCCAAAGCGATGGCGCGCGCAGACGCCGAGCCCGCGGAGCTGTTGCATCTCCCGCGATCTCCGCGTGCAAAAGCGACGGCGCAGCGAGATGCGGAGGATCCGAATGACCTACATTCTCTACGGCGACAAGCGTTCAGGCGCATTCTCGGTCGAGGCGGCCCTTGCCGAAGCCGAGGCGCCCTACAAGTTCGAGATCGTCTTGCTCGAAAAGAACGAGCAGAAATCGCCGGCGTTTCTCGCGATCAACCCGAGCGGCAAGCTGCCGGCCCTGCGCTTTCCGACAGGCGAGGTCGTAACGGAGTCCGCGGCGCTCCTGCTGACCGTCGCCGAGCGCCATCCAGAAGCCGGCCTGCTACCCCCGCCGGGAACGCTGGCGCGCGCCGACTGCTATCGCTGGCTCGCCTACATGGCTTCGGAGATCTATCCGATGGTCGAGATCGTGGACTACCCCGAGCGTTTTGCGCCACAAGGTGAGCCAGCCAAAGCGTTGCGCGGCAAGGCGCGGGATCGCATTCGCGAGCGCTTCCTGGTGATCGAGAGTGCGATCGCGGGACCGTGGTTGCTGGCGAGCGGCTTTTCGGCGGCCGACATCTATGCGGCGATGTTCAGCCGCTGGTCTATGGGCAAGGACTGGCGCGATGCCAATCTTCCCAGAGTCTGCGCGCTTGCCGATTCGCTGGGTGAACGACCCAAGGCCGGTCCGGTGTGGAAGCGTCACTTCGGTTAGCCCGGTCAGGTGGGAACAATTGCGGGCGTCGCCCGTTCTCGGCGGGGGGCTTGCACTGGGAGAATCCATACATGAAGAAATTTCTGGGCACGGCCGCCGTCGCGGTCGCATTAGGCATTGGCGCGCTTGCCGTTTCCGCAGGCAGTGCAGCCGCTTACGTTGTCTGCAACGCCGAAGGCGATTGCTGGCACACCGATCACCGTTACCATTACGGTCCTTCCGTCCGCATCGAATCCCACCCTGACGACTGGTATTTCCACCGCGACTGGAACAACGACCACGACCATCATTGGCGCGATTATCACGATGGGCGCGGCTACTATCACAACGGCGTCTGGATCACGTTCTGATCGAGTGACCCTCGCACTCCACATGGAAAGGGCGGCCTCGCGGCCGCCCTTTTTTCCAACGCCATTCCGATCCGGCTCAGACCGTCTCGAGCGCGATGCCTTTTTCCTCGAGGAACGGCTTCAGCTCCTCGGCCTCGTACATCTCGCGGATGATGTCGCAGCCGCCGGCAAACTCGCCCTTCACATAGAGTTGCGGGATCGTCGGCCAGTTCGAGAATTCCTTGATGCCCTGGCGGATCTCGGGGTCCTTGAGGACGTCGATCGCCTTGTACTTCACGCCCGTCGCAGAAAGGATCTGCACGACGGCGGCGGAGAATCCGCATTGCGGGAAAACCGGCGTGCCCTTCATGTAGAGCACCACGTCGTTCTTCGCGATGTCGTCGGCAATGCGGTCATGTGCGGTCGCGGACATTTTCTTTCGCGCTTGCGCGCGCCCTCGTAAGGATCGGACCTATCTGAAATAGGCGCGATGCTGCGGCGCGTCAAGGCAAGTAGCAGTGTGGGGACTCAAGTCCAGCGCGACACCCCGCAGCAAAAACAAGGCTCAAAGGCTGCCATCAGCTGCGCCAGAATGGCCGCGCCGTCGAAGCCCCAATACAGCGCAGGGTTTCGAGCTCCGCCTAGTCCTTAGCCGCGGTTTGCAGCGACAGGGCGTGCAAAACCCCGCCCATCCGGCCCTTGAGTGCAGCGTAAACCATCTGGTGCTGCTGCACCCGGTTCTTGCCCTTGAAGGCGCTGGTCGTGACCATGGCGGCGTAATGGTCATTGTCGCCGGCCAGGTCGGTGATCGTCACGTCAGCGTCGGGAAACGCTTCCTTGATAAGCTTCTCGATTTCGCTCGCGGGCATGCCCATCGTGTTACCTTATCAGTTCGAGGGTGGGATTTCTTCGCCGCGCATGTAAGCCGGAAACCAGCTTTCATGTGCGCGGGCGAGATCCGCGACGGCCGCCTGGCCATGACCGGCGACAGTGACGACGGAGCCTCCGCTTGTCCCGATAGTCGAGGCTGCAACGCCCGCAGCTTTTGCCTCGTCGAGAAGCCGCGGCGCATCCGCTTTGCGAACGGCGAGCAGATAACGCGCCTGGTCTTCGCCGAACAGGAAGGCGATCGCGTCGGCGCCGGACGGCGGCGCGACATTCGCTCCAATCTTTCCGGCCATCGCCATCTCGGCAATCGCAACGAGCAAGCCGCCGTCCGACAGATCGTGCACCGTGTCGGCGCGGCCGGCTTCGATCAGCTGGCGCACGAAGTCGCCATTTTTCTTCTCGACGGCGAGGTCGACGATAGGCGCGGGACCCAATTCCTTGCCGTCTATCTCACGCAGATAGACGGACTGGCCCAGATGGCCCCTCGTCTCGCCGACCAGGATCAGCGCATCGTCCTCGCGCTTCAGCGCGACCGTCGCCATGCGGGAGACATCCCTGAGCAGGCCCACGCCACCGATGGCAGGCGTCGGCAGGATCGCCTCGCCATTGGTCTCGTTGTACAGCGAGCAATTGCCGGAGATGACGGGATAGTCGAGCGCGCGGCAGGCCGCCCCGATGCCGTCCACGCCCGCCACGATCTCGGCCATGATCTCCGGCTTCTGTGGGTTGCCGTAGTTGAGGTTGTCGGTGATCGCGAGCGGCGTGCCGCCGACCGCCGTGATGTTGCGCCAAGTCTCGGCGACCGCCTGTTTCGCGCCTTCGAAGGGATCGGCCTTGCAGTAGCGCGGGCTCACATCCGTCGCGATCGCGAGCGCCTTTTTCGTGCCGTGCACGCGCACGACGGCCGCGTCGCCGCCGGGGCACTGCACCGTGTCGGCCATGACGGAGTAGTCGTATTGCTCCCACACCCAGCGCCGCGAGCACATATCCGGCGCCGACAGGATTTTCGCGAGCGACGGCATCACCGGACGCGCGCGGTCGTATGAGACCGGGGCCTTCGCCGTCTCGGTCCTCGCGTAAGGACGTTCGTAAACCGGGGCTTCGTCCGACAGCGCCTTCACGGGCATGTCGGCGACGATCCCGCCTTTGTGCTTGACGATCAGCCGGCCCGTATCCGTCGTGACGCCGATAACCGCGAAATCGAGCTCCCACTTCTTGAAGATGCGCTCGGCTTGCGCTTCGCGCCCGGGTTTGAGCACGGCCAGCATGCGCTCCTGGCTTTCCGACAGCATCATGTCGTAGGCGCTCATGTTCGCTTCGCGTTGCGGCACGCGGTCGAGATCGAGCTCGATGCCCGAGCCGCCCTTGTCCGCCATCTCGGCCGACGAAGAGGTGAGACCCGCCGCGCCCATGTCCTGGATGGCGACGATCGCATCTGTCGCCATCAGTTCGAGGCAGGCTTCGAGCAGCAGCTTCTCGGTGAAGGGATCGCCCACTTGCACCGTCGGGCGCTTCTCCTCGGAATCTTCGTTGAACTCCGCGCTCGCCATGGTGGCGCCGTGGATGCCGTCGCGGCCCGTCTTCGAACCGATATAGACGACGGGATTGCCCGCGCCTTTCGCCGCCGACAGGAAGATCCTGTCGGTGCGCGCGAGACCGACGCACATCGCGTTGACGAGAATGTTGCCGTTGTAGGAGCGGTGGAAATTTACCTCGCCGCCGACCGTCGGCACGCCCATGCAATTGCCGTAGCCGCCGATGCCGGAGACGACGCCCGACACGAGGTGCCGCGTCTTGGGATGCGAGGGTTCGCCGAAGCGCAGCGCGTTCATCATCGCCACCGGCCGCGCGCCCATGGTGAAGACGTCGCGCATGATGCCGCCGACGCCGGTCGCTGCCCCCTGATAGGGCTCGATGAAGCTCGGGTGGTTGTGGCTCTCCATCTTGAAGATGGCCGCGTCGCCGTCGCCGATGTCGATGACGCCCGCATTCTCGCCCGGCCCCTGCAGAACCCACGGCGCCTTGGTCGGCAGCTTGCGCAGATGCACGCGGGTGGATTTGTAGGAACAGTGCTCGCTCCACATCACGCTGAAGATGCCGAGCTCGACGAGATTGGGATCGCGATTCAGCAGCCGCTTGATACGGCCATATTCGTCGTCGGAGAGACCGTGTTCGCGGATGATTTCCGGGGTGATGGCGGTCAACGGCCCCCCTCCACCATTTCCGCGTACCGCGGAAATGGTCCCCCTCCCCCGCAAGAGGGGGGGGATGATCGAGGGCGCCAATAATCCTCCCCCGCTTGCGGGGAAGGTGTCATGCGAGCGAAGCGAAGCATGACGGAGGCGGGAAGTGCCGTAGACAACACCAGGACCGTCACGACAGCGTTTCAATCAGACTCGCGAACAGGGCCTGTCCGTCCGTGCCGCCGAGCAGTGGGTCGCAGACGCGTTCGGGATGCGGCATCAGGCCCAGCACGTTGCGCTTCTCGCTGAGAATGCCCGCGATGTTGCGGGCCGAGCCGTTCGGGTTTTCGCCTTCGGCATAGCGGAAGACGACACGGCCTTCGCCTTCCAGCCGGTTGAGGGTCTCCTCGTCGGCGAAATAATTGCCGTCACCATGGGCGACGGGGAACACGACGCGCTGGCCCTTGTCGTATTTGCGCGTGAAGGCCGACTGCGTCTCGTTGACCTCGAGGCCGACCGGGCGGCAGGCGAATTTGAGATTGGCGTTGCGCATCAGGACGCCCGGAAGAAGGCCGCTCTCGGCCAGGATCTGAAAGCCGTTGCAGATCCCCAGCACGGCCGTGCCCTTCTCGGCCTTGGCTTTGATGTCGCGCATGATGCTGGACTGGTTCGCCATGGCGCCGCAGCGCAGATAGTCGCCGTAGGAGAACCCGCCGGGCAGCACGATCAGGTCGACGTCGGGCACTTCGCTGTCCGCATGCCACACCATGTGCGGCTTGGTTCCGGTCATCTGTTCCAGGGCGACAGCCGCGTCGCGATCGCAGTTCGAAGCGGGAAAAACGACGACGGCAGATTTCATGCTTTCAGCTCGATCTCGTACTTCTCGATCACGGTGTTCGCGAGAAGCTTCTCGCACATCGCCTTCAGGCTGGCGCGGGCTTTCGCTTCGTCGCGCTCGGCAAGCTCGATGTCGATGACTTTGCCCTGCCGCACCTCCCCTACGGCTTCGAAGCCCAGGCCGTTCAGTGCGTGTCCGATCGCTTTGCCCTGGGGATCGAGAACGCCGTTCTTCAGCGTGACGAAAACGCGAGCCTTCATTGCGAACTTCACTCAACTCTTTCCAATGGATCCCCGCTTTCGCGGGGATGACCTGCTCGCGCAGGTCACTTCACCAGCATCGGTCCCTTGGTCTCGCCCTGCACCAATTCGGCATGATTCCCAGACGTTTTGCGACCTCGGAATACGCCTCGACGACGCCTCCCATGTCGCGGCGGAAACGGTCCTTGTCCAAACTGAAGTTGAAGGGTTCACTCCCCAGCCCGAACTCTCCTCGATCAAGTTCATCGAGAAAAAACTTGACCTTGGCGACATCATCGGCATCGAAGGAAACCTGTTCCGCACGCAGAAGGGGGAGCTCACTATTTTCGCAAAACAAGTCACCCTTCTTTGCAAAACTCTCCTGCCTCTCCCCGACAAACACAGCGGCCTTGCCGACAAGGGCGTCCGCTACCGCAAACGCTGGCTCGACCTGATTTGCAATCCCGAAGTTTCCATGTTCATTCCGATCCGCTCGCGAATCATCCGCTCATTCGGAAATATCTATGAAAGATTGGGCTTCCTGAAGTCGAGACCCCCGTTCTGCAAAACGTCTATGGCGGTGCTGAGGCTCGGCCTTTTACCACAACGCTCAATGCCCTTGACCAAGAGATGTTTTTCAGGATCTCGCTCGAGATCCCGCTCAAAAAACTCATCGTCGGCGGCATGCAACGTGTTTTGAAATCGGCAAGGTCTTCCGCAACGAAGGGATCGACCGCACGCACAACCCCGAGTTCACCATGCTCGAGGCTTATGCCGCGTATTGGGACTACAACGACATGATGGCCTTCGCCGAAAATCTGTTTGAAGAAATCGCTCTCGACTTGTTCGGAACCACAAAATTACCTTGCACTTCTGAAGTGCCGACAGGACCATCGACCTCAAAGCCCCCTGGAAACGGATTTCGATGGTGGATAGCATCAAAGACTATGGCGGCATCGATGCCGAGCCCTCTCCAGCGAAGACAAATGCGCACAAATTCACCGACACACGATCCCTAAAGAAGCGGCAAATACGACACGCGGCACACTGATCGCTTTCCTCTTTGAAGACTTTGTCGAGAAGCATCTCATCCAGCCGCACCACATCATCGACCATCCGCATTGAAACGACGCCCCTCTGCAAACTCGCATCGCAATCCCAAGACTGCGCAAAGGGCATTGTCGAGCGCTTTGAAACCTTTATTCTGGGGGAGAGTTCTGCAATTCCTACACTGAGCTCAACGACCCCGAGCTGCAGCGGGAGCTACTTGTGAGCCAAGCAGCAAAAGACTGCAGGCGATGATGAGGAACCCGCTGGATGAAGAGTTCATCGAATCGATCTGTCAGGGATGCCTCCCGCCGGCGGCATCGGTTTTGGCATCGACCGACTCGTGATGCTCTTTACCGGCGCCGTCTCCATCCGCGACGTCCTCTACTTCCCCATCATGAGACCAGGAGAATAAACTAATGGATCAAGCCCCCGCCGAACACCACGCCCAAGTGGCGATTTTAGCCCCTTCCTACCAACGCGCGCGGAAATTGAAACCCTCTTGAAGCATCCCCAGCCGCATACCAGCTCTAACCATTCTCCCATCAAGGAGATCCAAAGAACAGAATACGGCTACCTCATCACTAGCGAGGAGAGCGCGCAAGCGTCCGTGCTGATCCATTACTACCATGTAGGCACTTATGGACCGGCCCGCTTCGAATTAGAATTTCCAAAAGAATAAAAGTGCCCCCATCATGACAATGGGGGCCTACAACTAGAACGTGTAAGTGAAGCTAGCGACTCCAGAGACGAAGTCGAGAGAATTTTTTCCCCATACAGAGAACCAGCAGCCCGCGATGAAAGTCCAAGTTTCCATTCGGGTTATATTCCAACGCAGGAGCTAAGCTCAGCTGTTCGTTGAAAGGGTCCGCCTACTGACGCTGGAGTTCCCAACGCAGTGACACCCGGCGTTCCTTTGAACGTCGTCTTCGCAGAATAGGTGTACGCGATATCCAAGGCAGCGACCCAGCGCTGTGTGAAGCTATATTCATAGCCGATATCCAGGGCCAAATTCTTTCCCGGTTTACAGATCCCGCCGTACCGAATCCCCCGCCGTAGCTATTAAATCCTCTCACGTGGGCATTTGCAGGAATCGTGTAGTTGAGCGATCCGCGGATGTTCATCGGATGCTTTGTGAGCCACCAGACCACTTTAGACGTGTTCAAGCTCAACTTCGTCTGATAAGAGCCCCCGCCCGTTGAATCGACGCTGCCCTTTTCCGGATCAAACTTCTGATATTTTCCTGTAGGGAACACTTCTTGCACGCTGAACAGCAGCGCAGGGCGATAAGGTTTTTCCGATATCAGCTGAAAACCCAAACCCACCGGCAAGTCGCTGAAGTGCACCGCATGCTGTCCGGCCTGGTTGTTGAACAGGCATCCTGGAACCGTAAAAAAATCGAGCCAATCGGTGATCCCTACCAGGACGAACGCCTGAGGATTATTTTGGATCAAGTGAGGGATCTTCTGCGGCCTGCCATGGCGATTATAGGCCGCAAAGTTATCGGTCAAAAAGTAATAGACCTGAACGTTCACATCGCCCGGAGGAAGCACGTGTGCCGAAGGCGTGAGCAGCGGACCCGTATACCAAGGGTTGAACATCTTCTTCGCTTCGTCGAACTCCGCTTGCGCACTCCGCAGTTGTTTTTCTACAAGCTGGGGCGTTACCGGCTCGGCTTCCGCTTCCGTCTGCTCAGCAGCATTCAGTGTACAGCCCCACACAAATGCTCCACAAAGCACAAGCGAGCTGCGATAATTCAAGTTCATAGAGCACCTATTTTGAGTTAACAAGAACCACTACTTGTATAGGATCGAAAAAAATTTTACAAGACTAAAACTCCCACCCCCGATTATATGGAAATTAAACAGGAGCATCCATTATGACAGACCCCATTAGCGGCAGCAGCCCGGAAGATCCACGCGCCGTCTACAAACAAGACTTTGCCAAAAGCGTCGATCTCTTTCAAAAGAGCCTAGACGGCTATCAGTCTTCGCAGATTCCGAAACAGAAAGAGATGTACAAAGATGTGATGGACCGCACGCTGCAGATCATGAACGAGACCGCGAAGCTCTGCCTCAGCAAAAACGCCCAGGTGCAAGAAAAGACCCTAGCAAACGACTATCAAGACTTCCTATCCAACGACACGCCCGCCGCCGTCCAAAAACTCAACAGCGACATCGACGAACTCAAAGGAAAGCTCTGATTTCTCAGAGCTTTTCTCACTATTGGCATAAAGCTCCGACATAATCTATTAGCGATTACCATTAACCTGCTCTATGCGGAACAAGTACAAATATGGCACGTAAAAAAGCTAGGAAGATAAGAGTAAAGGTTAAGCGCTCAAAAACTAAAACTAATAATAGAGCGAAGACCCGTCCAAAGGCAAAGATACGGCTAGTGCCCTATAGCAAAAGATATCCAGGCGAATTTCTCACAAGAACCGAAGACAACTTTGGTGTGTTTTTGGATAAGCTCAAGTTGTTCTACAAAAAAACACGGAAGGATATTCAGGATGGCAAAAGCTCTCGTAGAACCCTAAAAAACCGCTTTGATTATCTAAAAGAATTAAGAAATATTAAAATTAAATGACTCTTTCCTCGTGCCGTGCGGCGATGCGCGGTGCGTCGACGGAGAACACGATCTCACTGCGCTCGTGATGCGTTCGCTTCGCGCGCACGAGGCCCGTTTTCAAGGCACGGATGAGCGACGGGTTTAGTGGGTTCGAGCCCGTGCGGCCGAGTGCTCCACTTTGAAGCCTTCGCGGAGTACCGCAGCTAGGCGCTCGGCCGCGGCGCGGGCGCTCAGTTCGGCACGAGCAGTACCTTGCCCGTGGCCTTGCGG
>CAWDKN010000041.1:0-8865 GCA_963802815.1 uncultured Alphaproteobacteria bacterium | reverse complement strand
CGCAGGATGTTCTCGAGCGCCACGATCGCCGCGTCGAGCACCATGCCGGTGGCGAAGGCGAGGCCGGCGAGCGAGACGACGTTCAGCGTGCGGCCGAACAGCTGCAGCAGCACCACGACGGCGAACAGGCAGATCGGGATGGCCGAGGAGATGATGACCGTCGCGCGCCATTCGCGCATGAAGAACCACAGCACGCCGACGGCCAGGATGATGCCGAACAGCAGATCGGACGTCACCATCCCGATCGCCTGATAGATGAAGTGCGACGGATCGAAGGAATATTGCAGCGTCACGCCCTGCTCGCGCGCGGGGCCGTCGTTGATCTTCTGCAGCTCTTCCTTCACCGCGTTGACGGTGGAGAGCACGTTGGCCCCGTCCTGGCGCGCGACCTGGAAACCCAGCGCGGCATTGCCGTTCTGGAACGCGAAATTCGTGGCCTTGCCGCGTCCGATGCGCACGTCGGCGATGTCGCCGAGATGCACGGGCTTGCCGTCGCGCCATTCCAGGATCAGGCCCTTAGATCCTCGACCGAATAGCGGCCGCGATAGGACAGCGAATAGGTGCGCCGTCCCGCGTCGACGGAGCCGCCGGAGACGTCGTCCGAGGCGTCGATCAGCGTCGCGATCTTGGGAATCTGCACGCCCAGGGCCGCCGCGCGCATCGGATCGAAGACGATGTCCAGCTCCTGCGGCGGACCGGATTCGTTGAACTGCACCGAGCCCACGCCCGGGATCGCCTCGATGCGCGGCAGGACGGTGTAGCGGATGAACGGCTCGTAGCTCTCCACATCGCGCTTGTTGCCGGGCAGCACCTGCATGAAGACGTAGAGCAGCGTGGCGTTGGAATCCTGCTGGCTGGACAGCTGCACGAACGGCCGCTCTGCGTCCGGCGGCAGCGACGGGATGCGGTTCAGCCGCCCGATCACGTCGACCAGCGTCTGCTGGATGTTCGTGCCGATCGCGAAGGTGAGGTTGATGTAGCCGTTCCCCTCGTTGGCGAAGCCTTCCATCTTCTGCAGGCCCGGAATGCCCTGCAGCACCTCTTCCTCGGGTTCGACGATCTGCGCTTCCACCTCGCGCGGCGTCGACGTGCGCCAGTCGGTTTGGATGCCGATCTGCGGGCGGTCGATGTCGGGGAACAGCTGAATCGGCAGGTTGTAGAGCGCGAAGACCCCGAACAGGATCGTCACCGCTACTCCGACTGCGACGGCAGCTGGACTGCGAATGCTCGCAGCCGTAAGCGCCCGCATGATTGCCCTCCACCTTGCGCGACCGCACTAGAACCGACACGCGGCATATAAGGAGTCACAACCCTGTGGACGACCTTCGCTTTTGCGTGATCGGACATCGCAATCGCGCAATGCCTTCACACTAGCGGCCGCGATGGCCGTTATCTGTCAGCAGAAACTCCGCCAATGTGACGCCCACGCCATCCAAAGCTTGCGATCGGCGTGCAAAGGATTCGTCACAAGCGCCGAACCCGACACCGAATGCGCAAGCTTCGTTGTGCGGATCAGTATAGCCCATGGCGCAACAAATGTTCACTTTTTGTTCTTAACTCCGTCGGAGGGGCAATTGCCGGATTTGACAGCAAGTGGCCGGCTTTCGATCTGGACTGGCGGGTTTGCCTTTTTGCTTTCGTCAGAAAGTCGCGTTGGCGTGCGGGCAAACTCGTGGGAGTAATCTGGCGAATGGTTGGGCGGCAGAGAGACGCGACAGGAAGCAAGGTTGCACGCTGGCTGCTCTTTGGAGCACCCGCAGTCGCGACCGTTGGTTTTGTTGCTTGGCGTCACTCACATTCGCCGGCGTCAGTAGTATGGACGCGGTTCGCGACTGTCTCAGGGCGGCGTGGTCGTTCGGCGTTCTAGGGACGTTGCTTGAGCCCGAGTTCGTAACCTGTCATGGCAAGCGCGGACAGGGGTCACGCTACTCGTAGCTGCGGTGCTTGGTGGTGCACTGCTATGGCTCCAAAGTTACGAAGCCGCGTACATGGCCGGTCACGCGCCAACTGCCATACCGCAGCAGGCTAACGTCGAAATTGAGCCGCAACAGCCTCAGCAATTGAGTGATCGCTCGCATTTCTTTCCCATCGAGATCGCGAACATCGGTCACGGGGCAGTCCTAGGATATTCCTTCAGCATTCAGCAGCGTCTCGGACCATTGCCTATATCTTCGGACGACGTAGAGACAATGGTCACGAAAGCCGAAAAGGCCGTCAAACAAAGCCGCCTCAGCCTACAGGCCGTGTTGTCAAACGGGAGAGCAAAAATTAACCCGGGCACGGCGATTGGGACGGCAGAGCCTGATCTTAAGCTCAACAAGCCAGGCATGGATTTGATCGAAAGCGGCAGCAGAGTTCTCTTTACGGTCGTAGTTTTTGAATATGCAGATCAGTCTTCCGCAAGCGAGCACGCGCTGTACTACAATGAGCGATGCACCTACTACGACGCCAATATGCGAACTTTCATCGATTGTCCGGGCAGTTTAGCAAATTTCAAAGGCAGACAGTGGCCATGGGGTGAATGACTAGACGTCTTCTAACCGCGCCTCTTCGACCTTTAGCGCAGCCAAGCAGGCAAATTGGCAAATTCGTGACAGGAGCGCCATTACCGACGCGGTGCGCGGCGCGAAACGTTGCTCCTGATCCGGGCTAAGGGGCGAGACGGTGGAGCTTCCATCAAGTCTAAACTCGCGCGCGGGACGTTCGCGGCGACGTTCTTGCTAGCGTGTGTGGCGGCGCATGAATTGGGGCGTACGGCTGGAAGAGCTTTAAATGGCGGCCAGATGAACAGATCGAATGCCGTCGGTGCCGTCGGTTGCTGCCACAAAGCAAAATGCGGATCGAGACCGGCGTCTTGTAACGTTGCGAAAAAGACCTGCGCTTCCTTCGTTGGTTTAGTTGGGTCAGGAACGCCAACCATAACACCCTTCTCGGTTTCCATAGCTGGAACAGATGCCATTGCTACCGTGCCGTGTCCGGAATTTTTTGCAACGACATAAAAATCATCCGCATACGTTCCGCTCTCGTCACCTTCAGAGGAAAAAATTATTGGTGGGAATGCCTGCGCGGAGATAACAGACCACGATTTCAGAAGGTTGGTCCGCTGGTCGTCCGTCAAGTGGCGTTGAGCCACGGAACTCCGTTCCGGTCACTTCGACCTTTACCGTCGGTGGCGTGACATAACGAATGACTGGCGCCGGTACGGGTTTGTTCTGCGCCTGTATGAGTGCGGTTTCGAGTTGTTTGACCTGGTCGTGCAGGCCACCGGGGCCGTTGATATCATGATCGCGCGCCGCTGCAACACCGGCCCAATAACTCCATGACCCACGCGCGTCGTTGCGTTGATCTAAGGCCCTTTGTGTCTTTTCGTATTGTTCTTGGAACGCTGCAAAGCTGGCCCAAACGACGCCCGCAATGGCTATTAGTGCAATCACCCAACGCCGAAGGGGGCCGTGCTGAGATGCCCAATGGCGGTATGGACGGCTACAAAACTGGACAAGCTGATCTAGCGCCACGGGACCGACGCCCGTGCCGTATACCCAAAGATTGGAGAGGACAGAGAGAAGAAATAGTTGCGCCACAGCCATGATGAACTTGCTACCCACGAGTCACGGTTTTGGTGTGTTTGCACCATAATACCGTGCCCATTTCCGCCCTCCCGGGCGGGTAGGAGCGGGGAAATGCTGAAATACATACGCAGTCTGGATTGGGGCGCGCTGGTAGGGTCTGCGCTTGTGCTGGCTTTCCTACTTGGGCTGACGATCCCATTAGCGGACCAGCCAAAATACGAGTGCGCCAAAGTAAACGAACACCACGAGTGTTCACCCCATAGCGGCAGCGGCCTCTCGGGGGTCATGGGCCTTATCGACACCTACCGGGACGACATCAACGCGTTGTCCACGGCTGCGATTGCTTTGCTCACGATTGCTCTGGTGGTCGTCGGATTCGTCCAGTCGCGCAAACTGCAGCGAACCATTGAAACGATGGACGATACTGCCGAGCGGCAATTGCGCGCTTACGTCCGCTTTGGAATGGTCGTTGATACAAAAACTGAAATTAGGATCGACGCAGGAGCGCCTGATGCGACGTACATCAAAAAGGAAGACATTTGGATCGAGGTCAATTTTGAAAACGCCGGACAAACTCCCGCCCTTGATGTAATGCACGCCTGTAGCTTGGACATTCTGCCATATCCAGACCCGGTGCCCTTTCCCAAGCCCGTCTACGACGAAACCAAGTCGCGGTTCGTGTTGCACCCGAACTTGCGGGCTCCGTGGATAACTCCAGTGAAATCTGACCGAGACTTTTCGCGGACTGAATTCGAACAAATTAAGCTGGGTAAAGACAGGCGGTTGTATCTGTTCGGAGAGGTCCGTTATCGCGATGTCTTTGGAAAAACTCACTACACGAGATTTCAGAATGCGGAGCGTCGAAAATCCCGATGCTTGGGGCGGTGACCGAAGCGCCTTGCGTGGCGGCCTCTACGAGTTCTGCCCGGACGGGAATGAGACCGACGATTAGAACGGCCAGCGCCGCGCGAGCGATCACTCGTCGCCGTCCCGGTAAAATGACGCCGGGTCACCGTAAGCACCTGGTGGCGTTTGCGCCATAATACCGGGGGACGCCCTGATAATTCCGTGTTTAACCAGGAAATCCGAACCCCGAATTCTCGACCTCTGCCTCGGTTGTGATAGCTCGCAAACGCGAGCCGCTTGTTGCCGCTTCACCGGGCGGGCGGGACAGAAACGCGCCCGAATAAATTTATTTGGTGCTTGAGTAGCTGCTGCATCGGCCTCGGTTGACCCACATCAACAACGATTTGCATGCGCAGCCTGAACATGGCGCTCCAATTGGAAGCCGCATGTCTAAAGTCTTGATGATCGCCGCCACACTTGTCGTACTCGCCGTCGTCGCGGTCGCGGCGCTGTTCCTGCACGACATGTCGCGCGCGCGGGCGCGCCTGGCCGGCCAAAGCCAGACGATCCCGACGCCTTATGGCCGGATGGAATATGCGCAGAAGGGACAGGGCGACCCCGTCCTGGTCGTGCACGGCGCGGGCGGCGGCTTCGATCAGGGCCTCGACATGATTGGCGCGCTCGCGGACGACGGCTACAGGATCGTCGCGCCGTCGCGGTTCGGCTATCTGCGGTCGGAGATGCCCGTGCACGCGACCAACGCGATGCAGGCCGACGCCTATGCCGCTTTGCTCGACCATCTGGGCGTCCACAAAGCCTATGTCGTCGCCATCTCCGCCGGCGCATGGTCGGCGGTGCAATTCGCGATCCGTCATCCGGACCGCTGCCGCGCCCTGGTGCTTCTTGTGCCGGCGAACTACTTGCCGCCCGGGACGTCCATGCGCGGCGGCGCCGTGGTGCGCGCGATGTTCACGTATGACTTCGCCGCCTGGGCGGCGTTGAAGCTGATGCCGGTCATGCCAGGCCAGATGACAAAGATGATGCTCGGCACCGATCCTGCGGTGGTGGCCGCCGCCGATGCCGGCGAGAAGGCGCGGGTACAACAGGTGCTCGACCATCTCCTGCCGGTGAGCGCGCGAACAGCCGGCATGCAGCTCGACATCCGCAGCGCCACCGTTCGCGAACCTTATGCCCTCGAGAAGATTTCGTGCCCCGTGCTCGCAATCAGTGCCGCGGACGACGCGTTCGCAACCTTCGAACGGGCAAAGTTCATCGTCGCCGGCGTTCCGCACGGTCAGCTCAAGATTTATCCGACAGGCGGCCACGCGCTCGTGGGCGACTACAAGGACGTCCGCCGCGAGATCGTGTCGTTCTTCGCGGCTGCGAAACCATAGCGCCGGCGTGAGCGCCTCCGCGCGCTCCGTGGCTCCGCGTGAAAAAACTTCACTCGATCATCAGCGGCGGTGCGTCGCTCAATATTTCCGTCTTGCAGAACGGCACGATCGCCAGCGCCGCCACGAACATCATCGCCATCAGGAAGAACACGTCCTGGAACGCCTGCGTCAGCGCCTGCTGCGTCACGAACTGGGTGAGCTCGCCGCTGAGCAGCATCCGCGCGTGAGCCGCGTCGGGCGTGAAAGCGGAAATCCGCGCGGTCGCGTGCGCAAGCAGGCTCGTGTTGGCGCTGCCCAGCGCTTCGCCGAAGCGTTCGCCATGGATGCGGCCGAAATCCTGCAGCCAGGTCGTCACCGTCGCGATGCCGATGGCGCCGCCGAGATTGCGCGTCAGGTTGAAAAGTCCCGAGGCGTAGCGGAGCTCCTCCGGCGGAACGCCATTCAGCGCCATGCCGACCGAGGGAACGATGCAGAGGAGGATCGCGAAGCCTCTGATCGCCTGCGCCGGGAACAGCTCCCAGAATCCCCAGTTCGCAGTGATGCCGGAGAACAGCCAGCAGGCGAGCGCAAACAGCGAGAAGCCGACGCCGATCACGATGCGCTGGTCGACGATCGTCGTAAGCCGGGCCGCGATCGGCGCGCCGAAAGCCATGAAGACGCCCGAGACGAAGACCGTCGTGCCGATGTCGAAGCTCGAATAGCCGCGCACGCGTCCGAGGAAGATGGGCGTCAGGTAGGTCACGCCGTAGAGCCCGAAGCCGATGACGAGATTGAGGGCGCAGGCGAGCGCGAAGGTCGGCCTTTTGAACGGGGACAGCTTCAACACCGGCATGGTCGAGAAGAGGGAGCGCTCGATGAAGACGACAAAGCCGACGAAGGAGACCCACGCGACCGTCTCGATGGTCGGGTCCTCGAACCACTGCCAGCGCGGCCCTTCCTCGAGCACGTATTGCAAGGCGCCGAGGAACGTCGCGAGCGAGACGACGTGCAGCCAGTCGATCTTCTTGAGAAGGGCCGGGCGGGCCTCGTCCACCTTGCCCAGCAGCGGCAGCAGCACCGCGATCGCAGCGCCCGGAATGATGTTGATGAAGAAGAGCCAGTGCCAGCTCGCCGTATCGGTGATCCAGCCGCCGACCGTCGGACCCAGCGTCGGCGCCAGCGTCGACACCACGCCGAGGATGGCGGGGATCATCGCGCGCTGCTTGCCCGATCGAACATGGCGAAGCCGGTCGCGAACACGGTGGGCACCATCGCGCCGCCGACGAAGCCCTGCATCGCGCGGAAAAGGTCATCGAGCCGATGCTCCAGGCGATGCCGCAGAGCAGGCTCGACAGCGTGAAGAGCACGGCCGAAGCGGCGAACAGCCAGCGCGTCGACAGCGCCTGAGCTCAGGAAAGCGGCGAGCGGGATCATCACGATCTCCGCCATCAGGTAGGCGGTCTGCACCCAGTCGATCTCGTCGGGGCCGGCCGAAAGGCCCGCCCTGGATCGAGTTCATCGACGCGGCGACGATCTGGGTGTCGAGCAGGGCCATGAACTGGCCGAACGCCATGATCCCGAAGATCGCGAGCTTGTGGCCGTTGCTGAGCCCTTGCGCCACCGGGACGTGGGCCGGCTCGGCGGTGGCTTCGGCGACGCTCATTGCGGCCCCTTGAACATAATATGTCGACCATCATATAATGAACCAAGAGGAGGCCGGCAAGGATGCGCTACAGCGAAACCCATAAGGAACAGACGCACGCCCGCCTTCTCAAGATCGCGTCGCGGGCACTGCGCGAGAAGGGGCCGGAAAAGCTCGCCGTCGCCGAGGTGATGCAGGCCGCGGGCCTCACCCATGGCGGCTTCTATGCGCATTTCAAGTCGAAGGACGACTTCCTCGCCGAGACTCTTGCCGCGATCTTCGCGGAGTCGGCGATAAAGTCGCGCTCCTGGGTCGACGGTCTTCCGCCGCGCCACAAGCTCGCGAGCTATATCGACATGTACGTGTCGCGAAAGCACCGCGACGATCCGGCCAATGGCTGTCCGATCGTGGCGCTGGCCTCCGACCTGCCGCGCCAGTCCAAGAAATTCCAGGCGACCTTCGATGCGGGCGTGAAGGTGCTGATCGACGCGATCAAGGTCTGGATCGCCGATGCCGGGATCGCCAACTCCGAGCGACTCGCGCCATCGATCCTGTCCGCCATGTCGGGCGCCGTCTCGCTGTCGCGTGCCGTCTCCGACCCGCTTCTGTCCGACGAGCTTCTCGCCGCCGCGCGCGCGGGAATCAAGGCGCGCCTCGGCGTGACCGATCTCGCCCTCTCCCAGGGCGCGCGCGCATGAGCGCGTCCGGCACGGTGTTCGACACATGACAACGACCTTCGACGCCACGACCACTGCGGCACCCGCCTCGCCGCTGGACCGCGTGCGGAGAATTCCGCGCCGTGCGCTTCTTGTGGCAGGCGCTGCCGCGATCGCGATAGCCTTGGGCACCTGGTGGATCACATCGCCGCCGTCTTCGGTCTCGACCGATGACGCTTACCTGAAAGCCGATTCGACCATCGTCGCGCCGAAAGTGCAGGGCCTCATCGAAGAGGTGCTCGTGCGCGAGAACCAGCATGTGGTCGCGGGCCAGCCGCTCATCCGCATCGATCCCGAAGATTACGAGCAGGCTGTCGACGCGGCGGAGGCCGATGTCGCTTCGGCCGAGGCAGCCCTCGACCAACTCGGTGCTCAGGACGCGCTCGCCGTCGCCAATGCGCGCGCGGCCGATGCCGCGATCCGTTCGGCCGATGCCGAGAATGACCGCGCCGCGGCCGATCGCAGGCGCTTCGACACACTGGAGCAGAGCGGGTTCGTCTCGCGCGAACAGGCCGATCAGGCACGCGCGACCGCGATCACCGCGTCGGCGGACGCCGACAAGAGCCGCGCGGCCTACGCTGCCAGCGAACAACAGGAAGTCGTCGTCGCACGCACCCGCGGCCAGCTCGTCGCCGCCGTGATGAAGGCGAAAGCGGCGCTGTCGCTGGCCGAGCAAAATCTCGCCCACACTGTCATCCGTGCGCCGGTCTCCGGCAACC
>CAWDKN010000040.1:0-12624 GCA_963802815.1 uncultured Alphaproteobacteria bacterium | reverse complement strand
ATATTTACGACAAGCTGTCCGGAAGTTCCGGCCGGCGCGTCATCAACTGGTCGACCAAACCGAAGGTCTTGGCCTCGTCGGCGGTCATATAAGTATCGCGGTCGAGCGCCTTTTCAATCGCCTCGACCGTCTGGCCGGTGTGGCGGGCATAAATCTCGTTCAGACGGCGCTTCAGCTTGACGATCTCCTGGGCGTGGCGCGCGATGTCCTGTGCCTGGCCATAGAACGACGCACTGGGCTGGTGCACAAGGATGCGGGAATTCGGCAGGACGAAGCGCTCGCCCTTTTTGCCCGCCATCAGCAGGAGCGTCGCCGCCGATGCCGCCTGTCCGATACACAGCGTCTGCACCGCCGGACGAATAAACTGCATGGTGTCGTAGATCGCGAGCCCAGACGTCACCACCCCGCCCGGCGAGTTGATGTACATGTGCACTTCCTTCTTGGGGTTTTCGGCCTCCAGGAAAAGAAGTTGCGCGGTGATCAGGCTTGCACCGTAGTCCTCGATCGGACCTGTGACGAAAATGATGCGTTCCTTGAGGAGACGCGAATAAATGTCATAAGCGCGCTCCCCTCGGGCGGTCTGTTCGACCACCATCGGCACAAGCGTGTTCATGTATACGTCACGGGGATCCGCCATGGTCCCGACCTTTCGATTCTCGATATTCGACAGTACGGCGCGACCACGCCCTGTCAATCCGGTGATATAGTTACGGGTTCGCGGCAATGCGACCCTGACAGTCGAAGGGTTATTTTTCCTTCAACTTTTCTGCAGCTTCGTCCGGGTCGAGAAATAGCGTCTCACGATCGACCTTACGATCGGTGACCTCCGCGAGTTCCGCGATGAAATCGACGACCTTGTCTTCGAAGATCGGAGCGCGGATTTCGGCCGCAGCCTGCTGGTTGGTGGTATAGAAATTGAAGACCTGCTGTTCCTGTCCGGGGAACTGGCGCGCGCGCTGGGCGATTGCACGCTGTATCTCGTCCGGCGCAACTGTGATGCCATTCTGCTCACCGAGTTTGGCCAGCACCAGGCCGAGGCGAACGCGGCGCTCGGCGATCTGGTGATATTCGGCCTTGAGTTCGTCTTCCGTCTTCCCCTCGTCGGCCGCGGTCTTGCCTTCGCGCTTCAGCTCGGCCTCGACCTGGCTCCAGATGCCGTTGAATTCGCCCTCCACCATCGTCGGTGGCAGCGTGAAGGAATGGGCGGCGTCGAGCGCGTCGAGCACCCGGCGCTTCAGGTGCAGGCGGCTCGCGCGCGAGAAATCGGCCTTGAGCTGTTCGCGGACGCGATCTTTCAATGTGCCGAGCGTGTCGAGACCCACCTTCTTGGCCAGCTCGTCGTCGATGGCGAGATCGTCGGGCTTCTTCACCTCTTTGACCGTCACGGCGAAGACGGCGTCCTTGCTTGCGAGCTTGGGCTCGGGGTAGTCGGCGGGAAACGTGACTTTCACGTCGCGCAATTCGCCCTTCCTGACGCCGACCAACTGGTCCTCGAAGCCGGGGATCAGCTGACCGGAGCCGAGCACGAGATTAAAGTTATCGGCCTTGCCGCCCGTGAACTCCTCGCCATCCACACGGCCGACGAAGTCGATGACGACCGCGTCCTTGGTTTCCGCCATCTCGTCATCGCTGCGTGCCGAATAGGCGCGCGACTGTTCCGCGATACGGGAGACGGCGTCATCGACGTCGGCGTCCGTGATTTCCGATGTCAGGCGCTCCACATTGAGCTTGGAGACGTCGGTGACCTCGAATTCCGGCATCAGGTCGACTTTGACCGTGAATTCGAGATCGGACTTCCCGTCGACGACCTGTTCGAAGGTGCTGACGAGATCGATCTTCGGGGGAAAGGCGGGCTTGAGAGAATTGTCCTTGATCGCCTGCTGGCTCAATTCGTCGACGGCGTCCTGGACGATCTCGCCCATCATCGACTTGCCGTATGTCCGCTTCAGGAACGAGACAGGAGCCTTGCCGGGACGGAAGCCCTTCAGGTGAACGCGCGGCTTCATCTCCTCGATGCGGCCGATGAGGCGCTGGTCGAGATCGTTGGCGGGAATGACGATCTTGAACTCGCGGCGCAAGCCTTCGGAAACGGTCTCGGTGATCTGCATCTGTCGTTCCTAACTCTTCAAACCATGACTGTCGTGGCTGCCACCCGAAGCAGCGGGCATCGCGACAGTCCACCTGCGCCAAGGCTTCGGTTGACACCCTGCCCCGCTCCGCAGGGTGGTGCGGGCGGAGGGATTTGAACCCCCACGACTTGCGTCACTGGAACCTAAATCCAGCGCGTCTACCAATTCCGCCACGCCCGCGTCCGGGCCTCCGGGCGGATTTGTCGAGGCTCGGCCGCCGGAAGGGCGCCCCTATAACAGGGGATTTGGGGGGTGGCTAGGGCTAAGAGGCCAGCCGAAGCGCCCGCTCGTACAGCGCGACATCCCAGAACCGTCCGAACTTGCGACCGACCCCGGTTTAGGTGCCGATAAGTCTGGAATCCCATCGCGAGATGGAGCGCGACGGAGGCCTCGTTCGGTTGCGTGATACCGCCATAAAGCCGATTGATATCCTCCCCTTGCAGCGCGTCGATGATCGTTTGGTAGAGCCGGCGCCCCAGTCCCTTGCCGTGCCGGTCCGGTGCCAGATAGACGCTCATCTCGACCGAGGTGTCGTAGGCGGACTTCTCCCGATATTTGCCGGAGCAAGCCCAACCGACCGGGCTGCCGTGTCGACAGCAACGAAACATTGGTGGCGACCGGAAGGCCCAAACGTGTCGAGCCACGCCCTGCGCTGCTCGAGCGTTCGCGGTTCTACGTCGAAGGTGATCGGTGTTGCCGCGACATAGTGGTTGTAGATGGCGAGCAGCGCAGGCAGGTCGCTCGGCTCAGCCCGCCTTATGAGAATGTCCGCCAACGCCAACGGCTCCGTCCTTCAAACCTGCGAGAACCGCCGGCAGGCCGTCCGGCAGGTCCTCGGCGATCAATCCCGGCCCGAACCGAACGCCGCCTCCCCGTGCAGCCATGTGCCTGCTGCGGCTGCTTTGTCGGGTCCGAGTCCCTGCGCCATCAGACCACCGATGAGGCCGGCGAGCACGTCGCCTGAGCCGGCGGTCGCCAATGTCGGCGGCGCATGGGTATTGACGGTGGCCCGACCGTCCGGCGTTGCGATTACCGTGTCGGGTCCCTTGACCAGAACCGTGCACTTCGCCGCCGCAGCGGCTGCGCCAGCAGCTTCGATCTTGCTTGAACGAGTGCGCCAGAAGTCCCGGGAATACCCGCTCGAATTCGCCCGCATGAGGCGTGAGCACGACGCGATCATGTAAGAGGAGCATGAGAGCCTTGGGATCGGATGCGAACGCTGTCAGCGCGTCGGCGTCGAGCACAACCGAGGCGCCGCTCGCGAGCACGGCCGCCACCATCTCCTGCGTCGCACGCCCGGTGCCGCATCCAGGCCCGATGACGACCGCGTCAATCCGCTTGTCCTTGAGAAGGTCGGCGAGACCGCCGGCACCCGAGAAGGGCTTGACCATGACGGCCGTAAGCTGTCCGGCGTTGACCAGCACCGCTTCCGGCGGGCTAGCCACGCTCACGAGACCCGCGCCAATTCGCAGCGCCGCGCGAGCCGCCAGACGCGCCGCCCCCGTAGCATGAGCGGGACCGCTGACGACGACGCAATGGCCGCGCGCATATTTATGTGCAAGCGGCTGCGGCCAGGGAAATTCCCACAGCGCGGGTCCGTTCTCGAACAATTTCGCCGAGCCGAGGGCGGATTCGGGAATGCCGATGTCGGCCACGATCACTTTGCCGCAGGCCGCCCGTCCCGGCATCAGCACATGCGCGGGCTTCTTGCGGAAGAACGTGACCGTCAGATCGGCGTCGACGCAAAGCTCGCCGAGCGGACGCCCAAGATCGCCGTGCAGACCGCTCGGCACGTCGATCGCGACGACGGGAACGGCGCTCCGGTTGAGCGAAGACGTCACGCCGTCGCAGACGCCTTCGATGGCGCGGGAAAGACCAGCACCGAACATCGCGTCCACCACAAGACCCGCGCCCTCGGCTGAGTCGACGTCCATCGGCGCGAGGGCGCCGTCCCAACGTTTCGCCATCTCGGCGGCGTCACCCTTCAGGCCCTCGAGCGCGCCCAGATGGGCAACGCGAACGTGCCATCCGCCCGCCTTAAGAAGGCGCGCGACGACATAGCCGTCGCCGCCATTGTTGCCGGGTCCGCAAAGCACAACGGTCGGGCGCGGCGACCAGCGCTCAAGGATCACGTCCGTGACCGAGCGCCCGGCCGTCTCCATCAGCTCGAGCGAGGGCACGCCGTGGCTGACCGCGTAACTGTCGGCCGCGTACATCTCCGCGACGGTGACGATCTCGTTGGACATGCAGCATCAATACCACTCGACACGACAGGACGAAACTTTGGCGGCATCGCCGTTCCAGACTTCTCCGCGACTGAGCCCCGGCAACCAACTGCGTGCCAGTTTCAAGAAAAGGTGGTTCACGCGTAGCCGCGGAGGCGCGGAGCGAATTAGGGGAGCCCCTCGGCATTTCTCGTGTCTCACTCAGGCAGCTACTCGTGTTCAAACGGGTGGGCAGCTCGGCAATATGGCCTTCCCCCGCGCCTCCCCTTGAACCAACCGTCCTCTACTGGAACCGACGAAATGGCCTTCACTTCACCCGGTAGTGATATCGATAAAGCTCCTGATCGAAGCCAAGCCTTTCGTAGAGCCTGATCGCCGGCCAATTGTCGGCGACGACCTGCAGGCAAGCGCCTTCGGCGCCCGCCTCGTCCCGTGCCCAGCCGAGCAGGACGCTGAGCGCCGCGCGCGACAGGCCGTTGCGCCGCTGTGCCGGATCGGTCGCGACCCATTGCACGCTGACGATCCGGTCGTGCACGGCGCCGTAGGCAACGGAGGCGATGGCACCGTCTTTGCCGCGCACGCTCGCGAAGGCGATCGGGAGCGCGACCAGGTCCAGCAGGCGGTTGCGGATCATGCGCTCCGTGGGGCGATGGCCAGTGAACCGCGCGTGGGCGGCAAGCCACCCCGCACCCGGTTTCCCTTCCACAAGATCGATACGAATGCCGGGTGCGGGCTCGGGCGGCGGCCTGCGCGCGAAGTTCATATAGAGAGTCGACGTTTCGTCCTCTGCACGAAAGCCGCGCGCAACCAGCGCCTGTTCCAGCGCCGGATCGGAAATGGAGCAAATGCGGAAATATGTCGGCAAAGCGTGCGCGCGATAAATACCCTCGCAATAGCGGATCTTGTCCGCCAGTGGATATGTGCCGCAGCCGATCACATTGACCGAGTTGGTACGTCGCGTCTGCCCTTCGGCGAGACGGATCAGCCAACCATCGTAAATGATCTCCTTGAGCGCAGGCCAGGCATTGAAGCCCGCCTCCTCCACCGAGGTCATCAATCTTTCGGCATCCATGCTGTCCTCCGGTTCCATGCCGGACAGCGTGAGGCCTCAAACAAAAAAGCCCCGCGCGAGCCGGCGGGGCTTGACGATTGTCGCGGCAAAGACGCGCCTATCCACCCCTCGAGAAGGTGGTGCGGCGTCGGGATGCGGCGTGGGTCGATCTCATGGGCGGCACATTACGCAAAACCTGCGGCGCTTCAAGCAGGATCAGAAGCCTCTTGGCGTCTTTTCATAATGCGAATCCGCGAGCTCGTAAGCGTAGGACGCGGCGAGCACGCCGGCGTCGTCATACATGCGGCCGACGATCTGCAGGCCCACCGGCAAGCCGTCCTTTGTAAAGCCGCAGGGGACGCTCGCCGCCGGCTGCTGTGTCAAGTTGAAGGGGAAGCTGAACGGCGTCCATTGCATCCAGGCGCGGCCGTCGTCGTCGAGCGGCGACAGCATGCCGACGTCGAACGCCGCCGTGGCGATGGAGGGCGTCAGGAGAAAATCGTAGCGCTCCATGAACTGGCGCAATTTGCTGCCATAGGCGCCGCGCGCAAGGCTGGCCGCAAGATATTCCTTCGTCGTGAAACGCGCGCCCTCTTCCGCCATCCGCCGCAATCCGGGGTCGAGAAGCTTCTTCTTTTCCTCCGGCAGGTCACCGAGCAGGAATGCCGCGCCCGACCACCACAGCACCTGGAAGATGCGACTGGGATCCTCGTCCGCCGGATCGACCAGCTCGACATGGGCGCCCATCTTCTCGAAGCGTTTCACCGCCGCGGCGACCAGCGTCTCGACCTCGGGCAAGACCTTCGTCGCGTAACCGAGACGCGGGCTGAAGGCGATGCGTTTTCCGCGCATCGGCGTCTCGATCTCCGCGGCGTAGTCGGTGGGAACGTAAGGCAGCGAGTGCCAGTCGCGCGCGTCCGGTTTCGCGATCACATTCAACAGCATCGCGCTGTCGAGAACCGTGCGGCTCATCGGACCCACATGCGCCACCGTCCCGAAGGGCGACAGCGGATAGGCCGGCACGCGCCCGAAGCTCGGCTTCAAGCCGTAGACGCCAGCGAAGCTCGCCGGAATGCGGATCGAGCCCCCACCGTCGGTGCCGAGCGCGAGGGGACAGAAGCGTGCAGCCAGCGCGGCCGACGAGCCGCCCGACGATCCGCCTGGAGTCTTGTCCTTGTTCCAGGGATTACGGGTGATGCCGGCAAACGGAGAGTCCGTCGAGCCCTTCCAGCCGAATTCCGGGGTCGTCGTCTTGCCGATGAGAACCGCGCCGGCCTCGCGCAGACGCGCAACCGTCGGGGCGTCTTCCTCCCATGGTCCCTTCGGATCGACGGTCAGCGAGCCGCGCAGCGTCGCCCAGCCCTTGGTCCAGAGCAGGTCCTTGACACCGACGGGCACGCCATCCAGCGGAGACAAAGGCTCGCCAGCCGTCCAGCGTTCCTCGGATTTTTCGGCCTGCGCAAGCGAGGTCCCCGGATCGACGTGGCAAAAGGCGTTGATCTGGGAATTGAGCGCCTCGATGCGGCCGAGACACGCTTCAGTCACTTCGACCGGCGACAGGTCACGCGAAGCAAAGGCCGCCGACAACTCCGCCGCCGTCATCTCGTGAGGTTCTTTGGACATCAGTTCACCTTGGTCAGCGACGCTTCGGACCCGCGTTCAATCAGCTTAAGCGCTTTGCCGTCTGTGTCGAACACGGTGACCGAGCAGTTCCCGGGAGAAAAAGCGACGACCCTGTCGTCTCCGGTCGCGGCACCCAGCGCGACGTTGATTGCGACGTAGTGGGAGAAGATCACGCCGTCTTCGCGCTGGCCGACGAGAGTCGCAATCGCCTGCTCGCGCCATTCGGCAAGCCATCGGTCTGTATTGCGCCAGGAACCGGCCATGAACTGGCGGAGCCAAACTCCGCGTTCGGCCAGGCTCACACTAGGTGGCGACGGAATTTCGGCGACAGCCTCTACGATCACCGGCTCACGGCGCCATAGCGCCGCCAGCGGCTTCGCCGTTTCGCGGGTGCGCAGCAACGGGCTTGAGAGGATGTGCAAAGGGCCCTTTGGCGCCAACACCTTGGCGACCGCCTCGGCCTGCGAACGGCCAACTCCGTCGAGGCCGGGATCGGCCGTCTCGGCGCCCGACGCCGCGCGTCCGTGGCGCACCATGTAAAGTCGCGGCACCAGCCTCTCCTCTTTCTTTTTGCTACCAAGGCAAGCCCAGCAAATCTATCACGCCATTTACGACTTTCTTGCGCACCGGCAGTGTCATCGCGTTCATGATGTCGAAGCGGATGCGGCCGGCCGGCTGCTCGCAATACACGTCGCCTTCGAACATGCACCACCCGCGATTCTTGTAGAATTCGACATTGTGCGGTTCGCAGAACAGCAGCCCGAAATCATCGCCGCGCTCGGCCACGATAGACGCGGCCGCGCGCATCGCGTCGCCGGCATGCCCGCGGCCGCGTGCGCCCGGCGATGTCATTACTCCACTGATACCCATCATACGTGCCGGTGTCCCGCCATATAATCCTTCCCGAAAGTAGATGCCGACGTGGCAAACCAGCTCGGCCTCCTCGCGAACGAGAACGCGACGGTCCGCGTGCGCCCAGGTGACGTCGCGCCACACGACCCGCGCCATCACGTCCGGCGGGTAGACCTCGCGATCAAGCCGTTCCGCCAGAGGCCAGCCTTCCTCGCCGCTTACGATATCGATGCGCATGCCGTCTGCGTCGTAACCCAACCATGTGTCCGGATGAAACCGCGAGACCCTATTTGCGATCGGGATAGCTGACCGCCATGCCGGCACGGACGTCCTGCTGGACGCCGTATTGCGGAAAGGGGTAGCGGAACCCGTTCTTCGCCAGCGCCTTTATGCCGTCGATGGCCTTGAGCAGATAATCGGGCGGCGCCGCCATCAGCATTTCATCGTCCAGCACGCCGCCGTAGCGGCGTTCGGCAAAGCAGGGAATGGACAAGCTCGGCGTGCGTGTCGTCAGCGCGCGTCCCCACGAATCCGCGCAAGCCAACTCTCCGACGACGCTCCAGTCGAAGCGCTTGTAGCCAGCCCATTGCAGGCCGTTGATGAAATAGATCATCGCGCCGGGCGTCGCGTAGAAGAGCGCGATGTCAGGCGGGTCGAGCTTGCCGCCGGCCAACGGACCGACCGCCAGCGCCTCATATTGGCCGTCGGGCACGCAGTTCATCGCCGCCTGATGGGCGCTCGCGTCCTCGAGGGTCGAGAACCAAACGCCTTTCATGTGCTGCCCAGACATCCATTGGTCGGTCTTGGCGCCGCCGAGACCGACGACAGCGCGGCATTGGTCGCCGACGAGGTCCTCAGACGTGATCCCGACCGTCCAGCCGAGGCGCGATGCCTGGCCCACGACCTGGTCGAGCGTGTGCACCGCCTTCGGGCGCCGGATACGTTCGATCGCCTCCATGTCCGCGCGGCGCTCGAACAGCTTCATGGCGAAGGGAATGCTGCGCAGCTTCAACAGGCGCTGCAGCTCGTCGGAGACAGCCGACCAATCCTGCGCCATGGCAATCTCCTCTATACAAAGCGGAACAAATTCTGCGGACCGTCGCTCGCGACCTCGCCCGCTCGTCCGAGCATGTCGTTCTTCATCATGGCGTTAAGCGTGCCCTCGTCGTCCGCGGTGGTCGCGAGGAAGCGCTTGCCGTCCGTCTGGCGGCCGACAATGATGCTGAAGCGCTTGCCTTTGCGATCCGTGACGACGGTATAGGTCTCGACAGTCGCCATGCCCAAAGGCTTCTCGATTACTTGGGGATGCGCCATCGCGTCGATGTCGCGTTGATAGGATTTCGGATCCTCGCGCATCCACGGGCCCTCGACGGGCGCCGTCGAATAAATTCCGGCGGAGTGCTTGGTCACGTACCAGCCATTGCCCGTGCACAGCCCGAACTTTCCGGGCGCCTCGCGCAGCTTGTCGGTCATCGTGACGATTGAATGCATGACGTAGTTGTTTCCCGCGCCGCCGAAATACGGAAGGCCGCCCGTGATCGTCAGGCCGCGCGGATCGTCTTCGGCGATGCCGAGCTCGCGGCAACCGATCTCCACGGCCGAGGGGAAGCACGAGTAGAGGTCGATATAGCTCAGGTCAGCGACCGTCCTGCCCGCCATCGCAAAAGCCTTCTGGCCGATCGTCCGGATCGCGGGCGAGCTGTAATAGTTCACGCGTTCGGACACGTTCCAGATGTCGGACGCATCGCCGCAACCGTGCAGGTAGACCCAGTTCCTCTCGGGAATGCCGAGGGCGCGCGCTTTGCCGACGCTCGTCATCACGACGGCGGCGGCCATGTCGACCTCGATCACCGCGTTCAGATACTTCGTGTACGGATAGCCGACGAACCGGTTCTTTTCCGACGGCGTCGAGATCTCCTCTGGCGAACGATAGGTGGGGAACCAGGAATACGGATTTTCCGACGCGACCTTCGTGAACGGCGCGAAGAAACGCCCCAGCGCCTTCAGATGCTCTTCGGGCGTCCGCCCCTTCTGGCCGCGGATTGCGTTCTCGAACAGCGGATAGACATTGACCGGAAAGGCCAAGCCGTAGGTACGTTCATAGGCGGTGGTGCCCGCACGCATGTCGCCAATCTCTTCGGGATCGCGGCCCGGATCTGCGTCTGCACCCTTGCCCCAGCCCAGATCGACGCCCTGCTTCATCGCAGCGAGCAAGCTTGCGATATATTCAGCGCCGGCGAGCAGCGCAACCTCGCACTCGCCGCGCGCGATCTCTTCAGCCGTGCGATTGACCAGCCATTGCGGCGTGTTGCCGCCCGTCGCGGAGTAGAGCGCACGCTGGGGCTTCAGCTCGGCGGCATTGGCCAATGAGAGCGGCGGGTTGCGGAACATGCGCTTGGGAAGGCGTCCCTGGTCGCCCGGGGAGTCAGCCGTGAAGCGCACGACCGCGACCGTATCGACAGAATCCGCGACGCCCTTCCCTCCCGCGCTTTGGATCGCGCTTTGCGACGCCTTGGCCAGCATGGCGATGGGATCGAGGCTCTCGCGCACTTTGCCTTCGCGAGCGGTGCGCTGCGTGAACTGCGCGCCGCCGACGAGAACGGGCGTGCGCGGATCGACGTTGTCGGACACTGCGTTTCCTTCCCTAGCGTCAGCGATTTGCAAAATACGTCTGCAAGCGCGCGAGCGCATCTTCGATCACCGCGCGCCTTTTGCAAAATGCGAAACGCACGAAATTGTCGGGCTTGGCGCCGCTGAAGAAGACACTGAGCGGGATCAGCGCGACGCCGGCCTCCCGCACCAGCCTTTGGCAAAAGACATGATCGGGCTCGTTCGTCAGCCCGCGGATGTCGGCGGTGAGAAAATAGGTCCCTTCACAAGAAAGGACGTCGAAGCCAAGCGCGGCGATTCCGGAGCGGACCAGATCGCGCTTGGCCTGCAATTCCTTCGCGAGGTTCAGCGTGAAGCCGATCTCATGCTCAAGGCCGTGTGCGATCCCGAGCTGCAGTCCGGTCGGCGTCGTGAAGGTGATGAACTGGTGCGCGTTTGCGGCCACGGCAACCAGCGCCGCGTCGCCGGCGACCCAGCCGACCTTCCAGCCAGTGAGCGAGAAATTCTTTCCCGCCGAACCAATCCGAACCACCCGCTCGCGCATGCCGGGAAACGTCGCGAGCGGAACGAACTTGCGATTGTCGTACACGAGATGCTCGTAGACCTCGTCGCAGATGGCGACCGCGTTCGACTGGCGGAGCACCCGCGCGAGCGCTTCCATCTCCTCGCGGTCGAAGACCCGGCCGACAGGATTGAGCGGCGTGTTGACGAGGATTGCCCGCGAGTTCGGCGTTATCGCCGCGCGCAGCGCCTCTTCCGTCAGTCGCCAATGCGGGGGCTCGAGCGTGATGGTGCGTATCGCGGCGCCGACGGCCTCCGCGATCGGCCGGTAGGAATCGTAAGCGGGCTCGAGCAGCACCACCTCGCCACCTGGCCCCGCCAGACCCATGATGGACGCGGTCAGCGCCTCCGTCGCCCCCGATGTCACCAGCACTTCGGTGTCCGGGTCGAAGTCGAGATCGTAGAAGCGCCTGGCGTGGTTCGCGATCGCGCGGCGCAGTTCGATCCGCCCTCGCATGGGAGGGTACTGATTCGGCCCCTCGATCAGCGCCCGCGCCGCGGCCTCCCTGATCGCAAGCGGCCCGTCCTCATCGGGAAAGCCTTGGCCGAGATTGATCGCGCCGTGCTCGACGGCGAGTGCGGACATGACCGTGAAGATCGTGGTCGGAAGCCCGGAAAACACCGGGTTGAAACGGAGCTTGGGCATCGGCGGACTTTGCAGGCGGGACCTCCTTAAGACAACGCGACAGCAGAGCGCCGCCGGGAACCAGACTGACTGAAAAATGCCCCGACTGATGAATTATTGTGCACACCATTGCGCTGTCGTGATCGCGCGGCGGGAAAAAACCCGGTTTTCCCTGTGGACGGACCGAACCGAAGTGGCACGAGGTCTGCTAGCTCGCTAACGGTGCGGTGTACCAAGAAGCGCCGCGCGAGGAGCGCCAGACATGAAAAAAATTGAAGCGATCATCAAGCCATTCAAACTCGATGAAGTGAAGGAAGCCCTTCAGGAAGTGGGCGTCCAGGGCATCACAGTGACCGAAGCAAAAGGCTTCGGTCGCCAAAAGGGTCATACCGAACTCTATTGCGGTGCCGAATACGTCGTCGATTTTCTGCCGAAGGTGAAGATCGAAATCGTCGTGCCCGAAGACCGCCTCGACGCGTCCGTGGATGCGATCCAGAAGGCTGCGCGGACGGGCCGCATCGGCGACGGAAAGATTTTCGTCCTGAATATCGAAGAAGCAATCCGAATCCGTACCGGGGAAACCGGCGCAGACGCGATCTAATTTGCCCGCGTGGGGTGAAACTCAAGTTCAACGTTGAAGGGAAGACTCAAAAATGGCCGGAACCAAGACTCCAAGCGATATCCATAAGCTGATGAAGGACAAGGAGGTCAAGTTCGTCGACCTTCGCTTCACTGACCCGCGGGGCAAGTGGCAACACGTCACATTCGATCCTTCGATGGTCGACGACGATTTCCTGACGGCCGGCACGATGTTCGACGGTTCGTCGATCGCGGGCTGGAAGGCGATCAACGAGTTGGACATGACGCTGGTGCCCGATCTCGAATCGGCGGTCATCGATCCGTTCTTCGCCGCGACCACGCTTACCATCGTCTGCGACGTCGTCGAGC
>CAWDKN010000039.1:0-150662 GCA_963802815.1 uncultured Alphaproteobacteria bacterium | reverse complement strand
CGATGCCATCACTCTCGCGTAGTCTGGAGCAGGCCCTGCACCGCGCCATCAAGCTCGCGAGCGACCGGCATCACGAATACGCCACTCTCGAGCATCTGCTTCTCGCGCTCATGGACGACCAGGACGCCGGCCAGGTCATGAAGGCCTGCAACGTCGACATGGATGCCCTCAAGAAATCCGTCCAGAAATACGTCGACGAACAATTGATGACCCTGGTCATCGAGGACGGCGAAGACGCGAAGCCGACGACCGGCTTCCAGCGCGTCGTCCAGCGCGCGGTCCTCCATGTACAGAATTCCGGCCGTGACGAGGTGACGGGTGCCAACGTCCTGGTGGCGCTGTTCACCGAACGCGAAAGCCATGCTGTCTATTTCCTGCAAGAGCAGAATATGACGCGTCTCGACGCGGTCAGCTACATCAGCCACGGCATCGCCAAGCGCCCCGGCATGAGCCAGCAGAAATCCGTGCGCGGCGCCGAGGAAGAGGAAGAGGGCGAAAAGGCCAACAAGCAGGGCACCGAGGCGCTCGAAGCCTATTGCGTGAACCTGAACGAGAAGGCCAAGCAGGGCCGCATCGATCCGCTCATTGGGCGCGAAGCCGAGGTGGAGCGCACGATCCAGATCCTTTGCCGCCGGCAGAAGAACAACCCGCTTTTCGTGGGCGATCCGGGCGTCGGAAAGACGGCGATCGCTGAGGGTCTTGCCCGCAAGATTGTCAAAGGCGAGGTGCCGGAGGTTCTCAAGAACTCCGATCTACTCGCTCGACATGGGCTCGCTGATTGCGGGCACGCGCTATCGCGGCGATTTCGAGGAGAGGCTCAAATCCGTCGTGAAGGAGCTCGAGGGCCTGAAAGGCGCGATCCTCTTCATTGACGAGATCCACACCGTCATCGGCGCCGGCGCCACGAGTGGCGGCGCGATGGATGCCTCCAACCTGCTCAAGCCGGCACTTCAGGCCGGCACGCTGCGCTGCGTCGGTTCTACAACCTACAAAGAATACCGCCAGTATTTCGAGAAGGACCGCGCGCTCGTCCGACGCTTCCAGAAGATCGACGTGAACGAGCCCACGGTGCCGGACGCAATCAAGATCATGAAAGGGCTGAAGCCCTACTTCGAAGAGTTCCACAAGGTCCGCTACACTTCGGAGGCGGTTAAGGCCGCCGTGGAACTCTCCGCCAAGTACATCAACGACCGCAAGCTGCCCGACAAGGCGATCGACGTGATCGACGAGGTTGGCGCCTCGCAAATGCTTCTGCCCGAATCGCGGCGCAAAAAGGTTATCGGCGTCAAAGAGGTCGAAGAAGTCATCGCCAAGATGGCGCGCATCCCACCGAAATCCGTGTCGAAGACGGACACCGAGCAGCTGCGCAATCTCGAGGACGATCTCAAGCGCGTGGTCTTCGGGCAGGACGCCGCAATTCATGCACTGGCCTCCGCCATCAAGCTTTCGCGCGCGGGATTGCGCCAGCCGGAGAAACCGATCGGCTGTTATCTGTTCTCGGGTCCGACGGGTGTCGGCAAGACGGAAGTCGCGCGCCAGCTCGCTTCCATCCTGGGTGTCGAGCTGCTTCGCTTCGACATGAGCGAGTACATGGAGCGGCACACGGTCTCGCGCCTGATCGGCGCGCCGCCGGGCTATGTCGGCTTCGACCAGGGCGGGCTTTTGACCGACGGCATCGATCAGCATCCGCATTGCGTGCTGCTGCTCGACGAAATCGAGAAGGCGCATCCGGACCTGTTCAATATCCTCCTGCAAGTGATGGATCATGGAAGGCTGACCGACCACAACGGCAAGAAGATCGACTTCCGCAACGTCGTGCTCATCATGACCACCAATGCGGGCGCGTCGGACGCGGCGCGCGAGGCGATCGGTTTCGGCCGGGGCAAGCGCGAGGGCGAGGACGAGGAAGCTATCAAGCGGCTGTTCACGCCGGAATTCCGCAATCGCCTCGATGCGACGATCACTTTCGCGGCGCTTACCCGCGGCACGATCGATCGGGTGGTGGAGAAGTTCGTGCTCGAGCTGGAAGCACAGCTCTCCGACCGCGACGTGACCTTCGATCTGACGCCGGAAGCGACGCGCTGGCTCGGCGAGAAGGGCTACGACGACCATTTCGGCGCGCGTCCGCTGACGCGGGTGATCCAGGACTTCATCAAGAAGCCGCTGGCCGACGAAATCCTTTTCGGAAAGCTCAAGGAAGGCGGTACGGTCCGCGTTCTGCTCGATCGCGAGAACGACAAGCTCGCCTTCGAGTTCATCACCGATGCTGACGCCCGGCCGAAAGCGCTCCCGCCGCCGAAGAAGAAGCCGAAGACGGAAGAAAGCGTCTGACCGCTCGACCTCCCCGGAGGGAGGGTCGAAACGCGAAGCGCTCCCGCCTTCGCTAAAGCAGCGGTGTGCGAGATGGCTTCCACTTCCGCCGTAGACTTGACGAAGCGGGGTCGGGGAGGGCGCGCGTCAGTCTTTTTCTCCCCGAAACTTCACTCGCTTTCGCTCGCGGATTTTTCAATCCTCCCAAGCGCCCCTCAAAGGGAAGGGTGCGATCATCATGTGATCGTGAGAGATTTGCCTATGCTCAACGCCGACGCCATCGCGGCCGCCACCAAGGTCCTTGACGACTTCATGGCGGCCTTCAACGCGCGTGACCTGGCAGGCTGGGAGAAAACGTTCAATTTTCCCAGCGTGCGGCTCGCGTCCAACACTTTAGTCATCATCGAGCCGGGCTATCACAAGGCGGAGATGTTTGAGCGCGGTGCGCTGAAGGACTGGCATCATTCCGCCTGGGAACGGCGAAATGTGATCCACGCAGGCTCCGACAGGTTCACTTCGACACGCGCTTCACGCGCTATCGCGCCGACGGCAGCGTCATCGCCGGTTTCGATTTCGATTATGTCGTGACATGCGAGAACGGCCACTGGGAAAAGCGCGCTCAAGCTACGCGCCCTGACACGCGAGGGCTTCGTCAGATCGGCTCGCCGTAGTGTTGCACGACCGGAAATGGGTCATAAAAATTGTGCAGCAACTCGCGCCATTTCTCGTAGCGCGGCGTGCCGCGGAAGCCCTGAGTGTGGGACTCGAGCCGAGCGCCACCAGACCAGCAGCAGATAACGCTCCTTCGTCTCCACGCATGCGCGCACTTCCATGCGCTGGAATCCGGGGACTTCCTCTATGACGTAACGCGCTTTGCGCATCGCCTCTTCGAATTGGCGCGCCTGGCCGCTGCGGACGTTTAGGACGGCATGTTCGAGGATCATAGCGCGCCTCGGATCCTTGCCGCGATAGGCTCGAGCGTCTTCGCATCCACCATCTTGCGGCCATGGATGGCGAGGTCGAGACCGTGCGTGCGCGGCAGGATGTGGAAGTGAAGATGCGCGATGGACTGGCCCGATGCCGCGCCGTTCAGCTGCAGAAGCATCACGCCCGGACAGCCCATCGATTTCTTGACCGCCGCGGCGACGTTCTTGGTCGTCTTGATCACTGCCGCGGCGCCGTCGGCCGACAGGTCGAAAATCGTCTCGGCCGGCTCCTTTGTAATGACCAGCGTATGACCTTCGGTAGACGGCATGATGTCCATCAAGGCGAGGGTGAATGCGTCTTCGTAGACCTTTACGCTCGGCAGCTCGCCGCGAAGGATCTTTGCGAAAACATTGTTCGGATCGTAGGGCATGGGCTCGGTCTCGATGGGCAAAGCAGAATGTCACGACGCAGGTATCCGGCCACCGATTGATGCAGCCCCGCTACCAAATTTTCGAGTGCTCTCGACCTCTATTCCGTCTTCCGGAAGGGGCCGTGCTCGTTCAGCTCCTCGATGTGTTCGGCGACAGCCTGGCGTTCGCGGGCTAGATAATCGGAGACCGCACGCCTCAGGCCCGGATGGGCGATGTAGTGGGCGCTGTAGGTGGGCGTCGGCATGTAGCCGCGCAGAAGCTTGTGCGCGCCCTGCGCGCCCGCCTCGACCTTCGCCAACCATGCGCGATCGCGAAGTCGATCGCTTGATAGTAGCAGGTCTCAAAATGGAGGAACGGGATGTATTCCGTGCAGCCCCAGTTGCGTCCGAAGAGCGTGCCGCCGCCGAAGAAATTCAGGGCGCCGGCGATGTAATGCGATCCCCGCCGCGCCATCATGAGCAGCACCTGCTCGGCCATGGTCGCCCCGATGCGGCTGAAGAAATCGCGCGTCAGGTAAGGGCGTCCCCATTTGCGCCCGCCCGTGTCCATATAGAATTCGAAGAAGCTGTCCCAATGGGCCTCGGCGAGGTCGTCTCCCGTCAGCCAGTCGAATTCGATGCCGGCCTCGCGCACCGAGGCGCGTTCCTTGCGCAGGTTCTTCCGCTTTGACGAGGACAACTCGGTAAGGAATTGATCGAAATTGGAATACCCGCGATTCACCCAGTGGAATTGCTGGTCCGTGCGCTGCAGGAACCCGGCGGCGCCGGCCGCCCGCCATTCCGTTTCGGTGAGGAACGTAATGTGCAGCGACGACGCTTTGAGCTCCTTCACCGCGGCGGCGCTCCCGGCGAGAAGCATCGTGCGGGTTTCTTCTCCGTCGGTGCCGGGCGCGATCAGGAAACGCGGGCCCGTTACCGGCGTGAAAGGCACCGACGCCTGAAGCTTGGGATAGTAGTCGCCGCCCGCGCGCTCCAGCGCATCGGCCCAGGCGCTGTCGAACACATATTCGCCCTGCGAGTGGTTCTTGAGATACATCGGCAGGATGCCCTGCACGGTGTTCCCGCGACCCACGACGAGATGGACGGGCTGCCAGCCCGTTCGCGCCGTCGCCGAACCGGAGGCCTCGCAGGCTGTGAAGAATTCGTGGCGCGTGAAGGGATGCGGGTCCGCGCTGCCATCCGGATTGGCGCACGAATTCCAGGCGCCAGCCCCGATTTCCGCGGCGCTGGCCGCCAATCGAACCGTGATATCCCTTGCTGTCACGCAATCTCGACGATGGCTTCCACTTCGGTGGCGACGTTGCGCGGAAGCGATCCCGCGCCCACCGCCGAGCGTGCATGCTTGCCCGCATCGCCGAACACTTCAACCAGCAAATCCGACGCACCATTGGCGACTTCCGGCTGCTGGCCGAAACCTGGCGCCGCATTGACGAAAACGACGAGTTTCACCACGCGTTTGACCCGGTCGAGATCCCCGCCGCACGCCGCCTTGACCTGGGCGATCACATTGACGGCGCAAAGCCGCGCCGCCGACCTGCCGTCCTCGAGCGACAGTTCCTTGCCCACGGTGCCGACATATTTGAGGCCCTCGGCCGCGATCGTCACCTGGCCCGAGGTGAACACGAGGTTGCCCGATATGACGTAAGGCACATAGCTTGCGACCGGAGCGGGTGGCGTGGGCAGCACAATTCCGAGCTCTTTAAGCCGTGCATCGATACGTCCGGACATAATCGACCTCTTCTCTGTTCAGGTTAGGAGACCTCGCCCGGCAAGGCGAGGGGTTCACCTGCGCGTGCGGCGCGGGGTATAGAAAAGCATGACCAAACGGCTCGACGCCGACGATCCCTGCCCTGCGCGCGACGGCTATGCCATGCCTGCAGAATGGGCGCCACACGCGCGAACCTGGATGTGCTGGCCCTGCCGGCCCGATACCTGGAACGGCCAGGAAGGCCTGCTGCGCGCCAAGCAGGCGGTGGGACGCGTCGCGCGCGCCATATCCACCTTCGAGCCGGTCGTCGTTGCGGTGCGGCCGCAGGATGCGGCGGAGGCGAAGCTCGCGACGTCGAGCAAGGTAGAGCTTTTCGAGGTTCCGCTCGACGATTCGTGGGCGCGCGACATCGGACCGACTTTCGTCATGCGGGCCGATGGCGGGCATGCGGCGGTGCAGTGGGAATTCAACGGCTGGGGCAACAAATACCATCCGTGGACGGACGATGCGAAGTTCGCCGCGCGCGCCGCGAACAAGGCCGGCGTCAGGCTCTATAGCGCGCCGCTCGTCTGCGAGGGCGGTGCGATCCATTGCGACGGTGAGGGCACGCTGATCACGACCGAGCAGTGCCTGCTCAATGCCAACCGCAATCCGCATCTCGACCGCCAGCAAGTCGAGGAGCGATTGGCGCTCTATGCCGGCGCGCGGCGCATACTATGGCTAGGCGCGGGTTTCTGCGACGATGAAACAGACGGGCACGTCGACAACATCGCATGCTTTGCCGCGCCCGGTCGCGTGATCGTCGGCGTGCCGGCTGCGAAATCCCACCCGGATTACGAGGCGGTAAAGGAGGTTCTGCGCATCCTGGGCGGGGCGCGCGATGCGGCCGGGCGGCGCTTCGAGATCGCGGAGATCGTTCAGCCGGGGAAGCGCCGCCTCGACTGGCGCGGACGCCTGCTGCAGGCAAGTTATGTGAACTTCTACTTGACCAATGGCGGCGTCGTGATGCCGTCCTTCGACGATCCCAACGACGAGCGCGCGCGCTCGGCCATCGCCGACTGTTTCCCCGGCCGCGACATCCTCCAGATCGATGCGCTCGATATCGTCGAGGGCGGAGGCGGGATCCACTGCATCACCCAGCAGGAGCCGGAATGAGAAACGTCACCTTGGCGGCGACGCAGTTCGCGTGCACCTGGGACACGAAGGCCAATGTCGGGAAAGCCGAGGCGCTCGTGCGCGAGGCGGCGGCCATGGGCGCCAATGTCGTGCTGCTGCAGGAGCTGTTCGAGACGCCGTATTTTTGTCAGGATCAGAGCGCGGACCACTTCGCGCTGGCGATGCCCTTCGACGGCCATCCGCTCATCGCCGCGATGGCCAGTCTCGCGAAAGCGCTGGGCGTCGTGCTCCCGGTCAGCTTCTTCGAGCGCGCGAACCAGTTGTACTTCAATTCGCTGGCGATGATAGACGCCGACGGATCCATCCTTGGCCTTTATCGCAAATCCCATATCCCCGACGGGCCCGGCTATCAGGAGAAATACTACTTCACGCCCGGCGACACCGGGTTCAAGGTATGGTCGACTCGGTTTGGCCGCATTGGCGCAGCGATCTGTTGGGATCAGTGGTTTCCCGAAAGCGCGCGCGCCATGGCACTGATGGGAGCGGAAGCTCTTCTTTACCCGACCGCGATAGGGTCGGAACCGCCGCCCGCTGCGCCAGTGGACAGTCGCGACCATTGGCGGCGTACGATGCAGGGGCACGCGGCCGCGAATTACATGCCGCTCATGGCCTCGAACCGAAGTCGGCATGGAGAAGGGAGACGCAACGGAGATGACATTTTACGGCTCGTCCTTCATCGCCGATCCGACCGGCGCCATCGTCGCCGAGCTCGACCGCGCAACGCCGGGCGTAGCAGTCTCGACCTTCGATCTCGATGCGATCGCGAAGGCACGTGCGTCGTGGGGATTGTTCCGCGACCGCCGTCCCGATCTCTACGGCGCGCTTCTCGGCCACACAGGAGTCCAATCATGAGAACTGCGCTCTCGTTCATTGCGGGAAGCATCGCGCTCGCGGGTGCCGCGACGGCCGCGCCGATCACTCTGGTGCCGGCGCGTGCTGTCTATGACGTCAGCCTCTCGCGCACGGTGCCCGGCGGTCCCGTCGTGGCGCATGGCCGGACGGTCACGGAATTCCGCGACGCCTGCACAGGTTGGACGATGACGCAGCGTTTCGTCGCCGATATGACGACTTCGGACGGCAACTCCGTACGCAGCGACCTCGTCGCCACATCCTGGGAGGCCAAAGACGGCCACGCGATGAAGTTCACGCTGAAGAATGCGTTGAACGGGAAGACAGCCGAGCATTTTGAAGGCACCGCGCAGCTCGCAGCAGCCGGAAACGGCGCGGTGCAGCTTACGGTCCCGCGAGGAACCGGTTTTTCCCTGCCGGCCGGGGCCGTGCTCCCTACCGAGCACACCCTGGACGTCCTGCGCGCGATCGCGTCGGGATCGGACAACATTCACCAGCTCGTGTTCCAGGGCGGTGACAAAAGCGATCTCTACGATGCAACGGTGCTGATCGGGCGGCAGGCGACCGCGGCCGAGATGGCGGGAGACCGTGCGCACGATCCCGACGGGCTGATTGCGCATGAGAGCGCGCGTACCGTGCTGATCAGCTATTTCGCCTACGGCTCGCGCGACCCGGCGCCGGCCTACGAGGTCGCCTACCGCCTGTACGGCAACGGCGTGGTGAGTGCGATGTCTCTGATCTATTCGAATTTCACGCTCAGCGCCGACCTGACAAGCCTCGAAAAGCTAGCGCCGGAGTGTGGGACGCGTTAGCGCTCGGCCCTTGCCGACGGCATCGCCGCCATACTTCTCGCGCACGCGGTCCATAGCCCGCTCGGCCGCTGCACGCCTTCCTGCGTCCTTGTCGACGAGATCGGCAGGATCGCAATCCTCCGCCTCGCTCAGCTGGCTGATGCCGACGCCCAGTAGGCGGTAAGCGACGCCCGTCGTCTCGCGCTTGAGCGCCTCGCGGGCCGTGCGAAAGATGCGATCCGCGAGCTGCGTCGGCGTATCGAGCGAAACGCTGCGCGTGCGGATCTTGAAGGCCGCCGTCTTCAGCTTGAGCGTCACGGTCCGCCCGCCGAGCCCCGACGATTTCGCATGCGCCGAGACGCGTTCGGCCTGGCGCCAGAGAATCGCTTCCAGGTCCTCATAGACGGCGATGTCGTGCACGAACGTCGTCTCTGACGAAATGCTCTTGCGTTCTCCGCCGGGATCGACGCGACGGCCATCTCGTGCGTGAGCAAGCCGGGAAAGCCACAGCCCGGTCGAGCCGTAGCGGCTCGCGAGCATACGGGGATCGGCGTCCTGGAGCTGGCCGATGCGCGTGATGCCGTCCTTCGCAAGGCGGTCCTGTAGGGCTTTGCCGGCGCCGCGGATGAAGCCGACGGGTTTGCCGCGAAGGAATGTCGTAGCCTCGGCCTGGCCGATGACCGCGAAGCCGCGCGGCTTGTCCAGCTCCGAAGCGAGCTTGGCGAGGAACTTGTTGAAGCTGAGGCCGATGGAGACGGTGATGCCGACCTCATTTTCTATGCGTCTCGCCAACCCTGCCATGGTCTTGGCTGGGCTCAAGCCATGCAGACGCCCCGTCCCGGCAAGGTCCAGATAGGCCTCGTCGAGCGAAAGCGGCTCTACGAGCGGTGTCAGCGCGCGCAACATCTCGCGCACCGCGCGCGCTGCGTCGACATATTTCGCCATCCGCGGAGTGATGACGACGGCCTGAGGACACAGCTTGAGCGCCTGGAACATCGGCATGGCCGAGCGCACCCCGGAGATGCGCGCGATGTAACAGGCGGTCGAGACCACGCCGCGCTTGCCACCGCCGACGATGACCGGCTTATCGCGGAGCGAAGGATCGTCGCGCTTCTCGACAGCAGCGTAGAAGGCGTCGCAATCCATATGCGCGAGCGACAGCATATCGAGCTCCGCGTGAGCCAGCACACGACGGCTTCTGCATTTTCCGCAGCGCTGCGCGCCCTGTGGCAGATCGGCCAGGCAGTCGCGGCAAAAGGCGCTCATTTGGGCAGGCCGGCCGTCTCACCCTCCCGCCACAGCCACGCCGCACCGCGCACGCCGCTGGAGTCGCCATGCCTGTTCTTCAGGATGCGTGTGCGCCCCTGAGGCTTGAACGCATAGTGCTCGACGCGCGGCGGGAGCTCACGATAGAGCGCGTCGTGATTGGAGAGCCCGCCGCCGATAACGATCGCGTCGGGGTCGAGCAGGTTGACGACCGTCGCGATCGCCCTCGCGAAGCGATCGTAAAGACGCTCGACTGCCGAGAGCGCGTCCGCGTCGCCCGTGCCCGCGGCCGCGATGATTTCGGCAGCCTTGAGCGTCCGTCCCGTCGCCAGCGCGAATTGGGCCGCAAAGGAAGGGCCGCTGCACCAGCTTTCGATGCAGCCTTGCTTGCCGCAGAAGCAGAGCGGAGGATTTTCGAACTCTTCGCGGGTGAGAGCGGGCAGGGGATTGTGGCCCCATTCGCCGGCGATGGCATGGGCGCCGATCAGCACGCGCCCGCCTACGCAGACCCCGCCGCCAACACCTGTCCCCGCGATGATACCGAAAACGACGTCATGACCCGCTGCAGCACCGTCCGTTGCCTCCGAAAGCGCGAAGCAATTCGCGTCATTGGCGAGGCGGACTTCGCGACCGAGCGCGGCGGAGAGATCCTGGTCGAGCGGATGGCCGATCAGTCGCGTGGAGTTCGCGTTTTTTACCAGCCCGTCCTGAGGACTGATCGTACCGGGTATGGCGACGCCAAGCGTGCCGTGGGTCCCAAGCTTTTCTTCCGCGTGGACCACGAGGTCGCGAATGGCTCGGACTGTGTCGCCATAGCCGGTTTGCGGCGTAGGCACGCGATGGCGCAGCAGCTCGCGACCGGCATCGCCCAAAGCAATGACTTCGATTTTCGTCCCACCGAGATCGACGCCGAGTCTCACAGCCTTTGCCCCTCGATGTGCCGGATCATGAAGGCTTCGGCGTCCGCCCAGTCACGCGCTGCGAGATCAGCTGCCGGCGCCGCAGGAACGATGGCCTTCAGCCGCTCGTCGCCGACGAGATGGATACGAAGCACATGTCCCGCGGCTGCAGCGACGGAGGCGTGATGCTGTGGGATGTCGTCGACGAAGAACACGGGCTGTCCCGCGCGGGCTGCGAGCAGCTTGACCGCTGGTCCTTTCGGTCCGCTGTTTGCCGCCAGCGGGAAAGTGAAGCCGTGGACCGCAAGGTTGCGAAGCCGAGCCGGTGCCTGCGCCGGACTGATGTTCGTGAGCACGGCGATATCCGCGAGGGGGGAAAGGCGCGTCAGCGTCTCCCGCGCCCCTTCGACCATATCGAGCGAGTCGAGATCGTTCCGGAACTCGTCGAGTAGGGCGGTCACCTCGACGTCCAGAACGACACTGTCGTCGTCCAGCCGCTTTACGTTGCCATGCAGACGGTAGGTTGCAAGGTCTATATAGAGCTGCCGCGCCCGCAGGAAGCGGTCGAAGCCGTCCACGAATCGCAGGATCACCTCGTCGGCGTCGACGATTATGAGCGGACGGCCAGGCGTGAGGCTCCTGGCGACGGCTGCCGGGTCGAAGGCCGAACTTTCGCTCATTCGCCGCCCAGGGTGTGGCGCGCCATATGGACGTCGCGTGGTTGAATTAAATCCTCTTCGCAAAAAGCGACGAGAAGGGGTTCATCTGCCAGGAGAAAATCGAGGACCGCAACCTGCAATTCCGGCTCGTCGGCTCGCGCCTTCAGCGAGGCCGGATCAAGCCCGGAGCCGCCGAGGAAGCGGTCCATGTTGGCGGGCGTGCGCGTGATGAACACCAGCGCAGTGAGCGCCAGCGTGGCCGCCGTCTCTTCGGTCATCCGCCCTGCCATGGAGCCTCCTCTGGCGCGACACGCTAGAGCATTCGCGAGTGCCGATGAACGGCCAAGGCGAAGGTTGAATGCCGATGCCGACTCTCTTGCGGGTCGGGACCCTGGCTGATGCGGACAAGGTCGTCGGGGCGCATCCACTTCTGGAAAGCCGCCTGGATGTCTGCCGGACCAAGCGCGATATAGCGTTGTGCGGCGAGGGTTGGTTCATCCAGCGGCAGGTCCAGTTCGCGGCTTTCGAGGAATCCGCGCGCGATCTGATCGACGCTGGCCTCGCCGAGCGGAATCTGGCGCAGAAGCAATGCCTTGACACGAAGAAGCTCATCCGGCGCGACAGGATTGGTTTGCATGGTGCGGATCTCCTGCGTCGCGATAGCGGCGGCCTTGCCGACGTTTTGCGGGTCGCAGGCATAATCGATCAGATAGACGCCGCGCACACGGCCGATCTGGAAGGTCGAGTTCACGCCGTAAACAAGACCGGTATTCTTGCGCAAATCGATGCTCAGTCGCGTGGAATAGAAGCCGCCACCCAGGACGGCACTCCCGAGCGCCAGCGGATAGTAGTCCGGGTTGGCGCGGCTGACATTGAGGTTCTGGGTGAGGATGACGGTATCCTGGACCCGGCTCGCATCCGGCACCGCGACAATGCCGGGCTTGTTCGGCGGCGCGATCGGAAGATCGACGTTCGGCTTCGTGCCGCTTGCAGACCACCCGCCGAAATATTTTTCGATCGCCGCGCGCGCCGCCTCCGGCGTGATCTTGCCGATGACGACAATCGTCGTCAGGTCGGGCCGAAAGGTGGAGTGGTAATAGGACAGCACGTCATCGCGGGTCAGCGAGCGCACCATCTCAGGCGTCGCGTCGTTGAGGCTCGGGTCGTCTTTGCTGAACAGCGCCTCGCGGAGCGAGCGTTGGGCGAGATAGGACGGACTCTGTTCCTCGCGTCGACGACCTGGGCCACCTGCTCGCGCGCGATATCGAAGGCCTGCTGCGGCAAGGCGGGATGGAGCTCGTTGTCGGCGAGGAGTTGGGCGCCGCGGTCGAAATGGGCCGCGAGCACCTGCACCTCGAAATCCGATCCGGCGGCTTCGCTGGCGCCGACGTCGTCGAGCGCTTCCTGATAGGCGATGCGATCGAGGCTTTGCGTTCCGAAGGGGAAAAGCTGGTCGAGCACAAGCGAGACGCCGAACTTGCCCGGCGGGGCTTCCGTCTCCGGACGATTTCGGATGTGGCCATAAACGCTGACCGTGTCGCTGACGCGTTCCGGCTGCACGATCAGGGTGAGGCCGTTGGAAAGCGTGCTTACAACCGGACTGGTCGTCGAAGGCGGCACAACGAGGCGATTGAGCGCTGCTTGCGCCCAATCGGGAAGCGGTGTCGGCTTGGCCTCGCCGAGCGCGATGGATTCCCTGGCCTCCAAAGCCGTGGGATTCGGCTGTCGGTGCGCCAGAGCCTTGCGGCAGCATCACGGCAGTAGAGGCGTGTGCGACGTCGAGATATCTTTTCGCCGCGCGGTCCACGTCGGCCACGGTCACCTTTTCGATGCGGACGAGATCGTCGTCGGGCGAGCGCAAGCCATAGAGCGCAACGGCGTCGGACCATACCGACGCGAGGTCGGGGATCGCATTCTTCTGGAACTCCGCCTCGCGCTGTTCCTGGACGATTGCGGCCTTCACCAGGTCTGGCGGCACGCCGTCATGCGCGGTCTTGGCGAGGATTGCCTGGGCCTCGTCCACGATGGCCTTAGGGTCGCCGCCCGCGGGAAACGACACTTCGGCAATGGCCATTCCCGACTTCGGCAGGGGAACGAGCGAGAAGCTCGCATCGATCGCCTTGCCCTCCGGCACCATGCCGTAGAGAGCGTAACGATGGTTGCTGAGCACATCGGAAAGGACCTCGAGAACCGGGAAGTCCTTGCTGTCAAGGCCTGGGACGCGGATCGCGATCATCGCAGTGCCGTTGGGCCGGTCCGTCGGAACCGTGAATGATGCGGGCGCGGCCGGCTTGAACGTCATCTTCGGACGCGGCGGCAACGGCTTCGCCTTGATCGTTTCGAACAAGGCACGAATCTTGCGCCAGTGTCGCTTTCGCATCCAGGTCGCCGACGACCACAAGGATCGCGTTGTTCGGCGCGTACCACGTGTCGTGGAACTTGCGAAGCATCGCGGCGGTCGTCTTGTCGAAGGATGGCCTCGTTCCGAGCGCCACGTGTTCGTAAGGCGAGCCGGCGAACATCTGGGCGCGAAGCTTCTCGTAAATGACGTAGTCCGGATCGGAAAGGTCCTGCGCCACTTCCTGCTCGATGGCTCCACGCTCGTGGTTCCAGTCGTCATCGGTGTCGAGGACGCCTGCCATGCGGACTGCCTCGATGCGCAGCGCGACGTCGAGGTCCTCCGCCGGGACGGTGAAAAGGTATTGCGTCAGGCTTTCGCGCGTATTGGCATTGAAATTGCCGCCCATCACGCTGCCGATATCGGCGAGCTGGTCGGCGGTGAGGCCAGGACTGCCGCGGAACATCATGTGCTCCTGCGCGTGCGCCGTCCCGGGATATCCGGCCGGCGCCTCGTCGGAGCCCACCAGGTAGTTGACCGAAGTCGAGACAACGGGCGCGAGCCGATTGGGCACGATGATGACACGCAGCCCATTCTTGAGCGTCGCGCGCACAACGGCGTCATTTCCGCCAGGCGCAGGCTGGGCCGCCGCAGCCGACATTGAGAGAGCAAACCCCGCCGCCAGCACGCCCAGTGCAAGGCGCGTCCCAATCCGTCCGATGATGGTCATTTTATTCCTGAGGTTTCGAAGCGCTGTCCGGCGTCATTTGGCCGTGGGTGTAAGGTTGCGCGACAAGGTGGAGAATCCATGGCGCGACCGGAACCCGGGCCGCGCCATGGCCACCATATCGCGTTCCCGGTCAGTGCGATGACTGATTGTCCGTGCGCCGGATGAAATCGGCGACATTGTCGTGAAGCTGCTGCAGCGCCTGTTCATGCGCGTACACCATGTGGCCGGACTGGTAGTACCGGTACTCGATGTTGCCGCGAAGCATTGGCGGAATGGGAAGGTGGTGCATCTCGTACCAGCCCTCATAGTAGGGCGTCGCGAGGTCGAAGTAGCCGCCGTTCACAAGAATTTTGAGATTCGGATTGTATTTCATCGCGTTCGCGAGGTCCGGCATTACGTTCAGCGGACCGGGCACGGGGCTCGAAGACGTTGGCGGCTGGTGCTGGAAGTTCCAGTATTTCGACACATCGATATCGGGCTTGTAGGTCTGATCCTGTCCGTATTTCAGCTGGTTGCGGACGTAGTCGTTGAACGCGGACACATAGGCCGAGCTGATCGAGGCCGACTGGGGGTCGTAGTCCGCTTCCTTGCTCAGCGGATCGATGGTCGGACCGGAGAAGCGGGTGTCGAGACGACCGGTCGTCATGTCCGCATCGTCCTGCAGGTTCTTCTCGAACTCGCCGCCGTCGATACGCAGATTGGCCTTAAGGATGTAGGCCACCGACAGGCCGGTGTAGGCATGCAATCTCTGAACGACGGCGTCGCGCCGCTGCTGCGGAAGTCCGGCGCCCGCCAAAAGCGCCTGCATGTAGTCCGTCATCGCGAAGCGCTCGACCTGTGGACAAACGCCACGAGATCCTTGGGCCGGTTCGCAAGCTTGCGATGATACCAGGCCGTCGCCGCGTAGGTGGGCAGCGCGAGCGCATAAGGCAGGTCCATGCCCGGATTGAGCTCGGGGCCGTCCGGGCTCAGGTCGAAGTTCAGGATCTGGGAAAGCAGAATGACACCATTGAAGTCGATCTCGTCATCGGTTTCGAGCTCGTTTACGAGAACGGATGAACGAGGCGTGCCGTAGCTTTCGCCGAAGAGGTATTTCGGCGAGTTCCAGCGACCGTATTTCGACAGGAACGCTTTGATGAACTCAGCAAAGGCGTGCGCATCGGGATCAACACCCCAGAACTGCTTTTCCTTGTCCTTGCCGGCGATGCGCCCGAAGCCGGTCCCGGGCGCATCGACAAAGACCAGATCGCTTGCGTCGAGCAGGCTGTACTGGTTGTCCACCAGCGAGTAGGGCGCAGCCGGCGTATGCGTGTCGTCAAGCGTCACAACACGCTTGGGGCCGAACGCCCCCATGTGCAGCCATACCGTCGAGGAGCCGGGTCCGCCATTATACAAGAATGTGATCGGCCGGTTCGGGGCCGGCGCGCCGTCCTTGAAGTAGGCAACGAAGGACATCGCCGCTTCCGCAGTCGGATTTCCGTCGGCGTCGTCGTCGGACTTGTTCTTGTCGTCTGCCGCGGGCGCAGCATCGTCCCAGTCCTTCGGATGGACCACGATGGTTCCGACGACGGCTTTGTAAGTGACCAGGACGCCGCCCGCCGTGACGGAGCCGGAGGTCGTCGGACTCGCTCGGCTTGAAATATTTGCTCTTCACCGAAGTGGAGTCGGTCTTGTTCTGCTGGGCGTCGTCGGCGAAGGCGTACATGCCTGTCGCAGCCAGGATCACGGCCGCGAAGAGCACGAGGGCGCCGGTCCACAGATTGCGGGCGAAGGAATTCATCGTTGGTCCTCAGGGTGGTCGCGCCGGACGCGCGGGAAGGAAGGATGGCGGTTGACGCCTGACTATGCCCATGCCCGGCCCGGCCTGCCAGCAGTCAGGATGCCGCCCGCGAAAGACCGATGCGTCTTCGATGCCGCGCGGACAAGAAAGCTGCCGGCGCCGACGGTCCGTCCCCTCACGATTGTGTGTTCGCGCGCGGCCGTTCCGGCGCCGCCGGTCCGGCCCGAGCCTCGTTTTTTGGCTTCCGGACTCTGTGCTACTCCTCGAAAACGGCCGCCCGCGCCAGCAGCGCGCGGCCGAGGAGGGTTGTCGCTTGCCGCCGTCGGATTTTGCGCGCGCGAACGCGTCTCCTCGGCGCATCGAACTGATTGTGGGCATGGCGAGCTTTATCGTTTCGGTGCCGCTGCTGGGCGGTTCCGCATCCGAGCCCGGCGGGCGCTCACCGATAGCCCAATTGATCGGTTATTTCGGCGCGTCACTGCTTGTGCTGGCGGCCGGTTTCCTGTCGGCGAGCTTCCTTGGCCAAGCCCGCGTCCGAGCGGCGGAAGGCGAGGCCAGCGGCAAGGGGCGGACGCGGCAGGCGTTGCCGCCGGCCGCGTCGCCCAAAGCCTGGGTGAGGGCGCAGGCAGCCCTGCTGCGTGACCGTCTGGCCAATGTCGACTGGTTGGGAGACTGGGCACCCGTCGTGGTTCCCTTCGTGCTGGCGGCGATCGCGATAGCGGCGCTTGTCCGCCTCTGGCCGGCGCGCGGCCAAACGGCGACGCCAGCGCTGTCCTTCCAGTTTCTCGCAGGGTTCCTGATCCTTGCTGCCTTCCCGCTTCTGGTCCTGGAGCGCACCTATGCCGCCCTGGACCCCGTAGCGCAGGCAGACGCGCCGCAACTGGCGCGACTGGCACGCCTGCCGCTGTTCGCCTCCGTGGCTTTGTGCATTGCCGCTATCTTCCGCTCGCTTGGCTATGATTGGCCTATCGTCGTCGGCCAGGCCGTCGCCCTTGTCGTCGGTCTCGTAGCGGCCGAAATCGCGTTGCGTTGCGCCGCTTTCGTGTTCATGCCGCTGCCGCCGGTCGCCGCGCGCACGATCCCGGCCAGGAGCTCGCTGGCGGCCCTGATCCGGCTCGAGCGGCCGAGCTGGCGCGCGATCAACTTCGTGGTCCGGCGTCAGCTTGGCATCGATCTGTCGCGAAGCTGGGCCATCGCCTTCGTGCAGCGCGCCGCATCACCTGTCCTCGGCGGCATGATCGTGTTCAGCTGGCTGCTCACCGGCGTGACTGCGCTCGGCCTCAGCCAACGCGCCGTCTACGAGCAGTTCGGCGTGCCTGTTGCAGTCTTCGGCCCGGGCTTGCACGTCCATCTTCCGTGGCCTTTCGGAATCCTGCGCAACGTCGAGTACGGAATTGTGCACGAGATGCCCATTGTGTTCTCCGCGAATGGCGGAGCCGGGGCGACGCCCGCGCCCAACGCCGCGGAGACGCCGGGCGCCGAAGACGCGCCGCCGCCGAGCGCCGACAGGCTCTGGGATTCCTCGCATCCGTCGGAGGCGAGCTATCTGGTCGCCGCCAATTCGGACGGCCGGCAGAATTTCCAGATCGTCAACATCGATCTTCGTATCGTCTACCGCATCGGCCTCTCCGACGCGGCGGCGCGCACGGCCGCCTATCAGGTCGCCGATCCAGAAGGCCTCATCCGCGCGGCAGCCGGGCGGATGCTGGTGCGCCATTTCGCCCGCTACACCTTGCTCGACGTTCTAGGACAAAACCGCGCCGCCTTCGTCGCGGCGTTCCAGACCGAGCTTCAGCAGCGGCTCGACGCCCTGGCGGCCGGCATCGACGTCATCGCCGTCGTCGTAGAAGCGATCCATCCGCCGCCCGAGGCCGCCAGCGCCTATCATGGCGTTCAAGCGGCGCAGATTTCCTCGATTGCCCAGGTCGCGGTGAGCCGCGCCGATGCGGTGCGCAAGATGAAGGCAGCCGAGCAGACGTCGGTCGTGCTCGCCGACGATGCGCTCGCCGCCGCAGCCGAACGTGTGGATCAGGCGCAGGCCGACAGCACGCTGTTCGCGGGCGACCGCCAGGCCTATGCCGACGGCGGCAAGGCCTTCCTGTTCGAACGCTGGATCGAGCATCTCGACAAGGGCCTGAGCCTCGCGCCACTCGTGATCATCGACAACCGGCTCGGTGGCACCAATGCTCCGACGGTCGACCTGCGCAAACTAGGCGCGCCGGCGGCGGCGGCCCTGAACGACAACGACTGAGTTGATTCCACTCGATCCGCGCATTGAAGGACGAACCGCATGACCCATCACCACGATCACGACGGACATGGGCACAGCCACGGCAACATGCCCGGCGACGAACGCTGGGCCGTGCGCAATCTGCGCTTCATCGTTGCCGGCATCGTGGTCGGCGCCATTGTGCTTGCGGCGTGCCTGGTGCTTGTGAGGCCCGGCGAAGCGGTCGTCATCACGCGCTTCGGCAATCCGGTGCGCGTCATCACCGAGCCCGGCCTCGCGCTCAAATTTCCGGCGCCGATCGACAGCGTGACGCTCGTCGATCTGCGCCTTCGCACGACCTCGAGCGGGCTTCACGACGTCGGCACGCGCGACGGATTGCGCATCCTCGTCCAGGCCTATGTTGCCTGGCAGGTGCCCGGCGATCCGGACCATATTCGCCAATTCCTGCGCGCCGTGCAGAACCAGCCGGACATCGCCGCGAACCAGCTTCGCAGCTTCATCGGCTCCTCGCTCGAGATCGCCGCCAGCAGCTTCGACCTCGCCAGCCTCGTCAACACCGATCCGGGCAAGATCAAGCTGGACGATCTCGAAGGCCGGCTGCGCGCCCGCATCGATGCTCAGGCGCAACGCGTCTACGGGCTGACGGTGCGACAAGTGGGCATCGAAAGGCTGACGCTGCCGGCGGAGACGCTGACCGCGACCATCGAACGGATGAAAGCTGAGCGCGAGACGGTCGCGGCCGAGCGCTCGGCGGAGGGACAGCGCGCGGCGGCACAGATCGAATCCGATGCGGATCGCGATTCCCGTGTGCTCGTGGCGAAGGCAAAGGCCGATGCAGCGGATATCGACGCGAAATCGCGCATTGCGGCTGCCGGCATCTACAAGCAGGCCTATACCGACGATCCCGAGCTCTACACGATGCTGCGCTCCTTCGACTCGCTCGATACGGTGATCGGGAGCAATACGCGCATTATCCTCCGGACCGACGCGGCGCCCTTCCGGGTGCTGGTCCAGGGACCGGGGGCGACCGCCAGTGGAAAACCGCGATGAACGACGTCACCCGAACGGACGTACCTCTGGCGACCGGACCATGGGCTCAGTCAGTCGAAATTACATTCCGTTTCCTGTTCCTTGTCGTCTGCGCAATTGCCGCGGCCTGGAGCGTTTCCAACTTCCGCAAGGTGCCGCCGGACAGCCAGGCGATCGTGATGCGTTTCGGCAGCGTCGTGCGCGTGCAGGGTGCGGGCCTTCTGCTCGCCTGGCCCCAGCCGGTGGAGCAGGTGGTGATTTTACCGTCGGCCGCGCGGCAGATCGAGTTCCGGGTGCGCGCGCTCGATGCCGTCCAGCAGGCGGGTGACGACGCGTCGAGTTTCGACGTCAGCACCGATCCCCGCCAGAATGCGGGTTTCCTGCTCACCGGCGATTCCAGCATCGTGCATCTGCAGGCGACGCTGTTTTACCAGATCACGGATCCGGTCGCATATTTCGTGTCCGGCCCGCACGTCGCTCCGGCGTTGCAGCGGCTGTTCATCGCGAGCGCTGTCGTCGTCTGCGCCGGCCGCGACCTCGACAGCATCCTCGTCGCGCGCCCCGAAGTCGCCGCGCAGGCGGAAGAGGCGGCGAAGCGCGAGCGGCTGCGCTCCGATCTTCTCAACGCCGTGAACCGACGCCTCGACGATCTGGCGGCGCAGGGTGTCGGGCTCGGTATCCGCGTCGGCCGCGTCGATCTCGCCGCCGCGCTGCCGATCGGCGCCAGGACCGCCTTTGACGACGTGCTTACGGCAACACAGAACGCCGAGACCGATATCGCCGTCTCGCGCACGAAGGCCCAGATCAGCAATCAGCAGTCCAACCGCGAGAAGGATCGCGTCCTCACGGACGCGACCGCGCGTGCGGAAGAAACCGTTACCGACGCCACGACGCGCGCGGCGCCGATTGCGGCGCTGGCGCAACAGGCGCAGGGCCCGTCGCGCACGATGCTGCTCACACGTCTCTACTATGATCGCGCGTCGTCCTTGCTCAGGAAAGCCGGACACGTGGAAGCGTTGGATTCCAGCGACAATGTTCGCGTGATCCTGCCGGGAGACGCGCCATGAGCACGGTCGATGCAGCCGAGGTCCCGCCCGTCGCGCTGTTGAGCGGCGCGGAGCAGCGCTCGCTCGGCCTTCGCCTGACCCTGTCGCTGATAGCCGGCGGCTGTTTGATTGTCTCCTGTATCATCGAATACTTCTATCCGGCGCAGCGCGACGTGGGTGAGCTGGTCGCGGGAGTTGCTGCGATTCTGGTCGGTGTGCCGGCCATACAGGCTGCCTGGCACAGTCTTCGCTATCCTGACCTGCATGGCATCACCGATCAGCTCATCGCCCTGGCCCTGATCGCGGCCTGGGCGGCCGGCGACCTGATCACGGCGACGCTGCTGCCACTGGTGATGATGATTGGTCATGTGCTCGAGGAGCGCTCGCTGCTCGGATCGCAGGAAGCGATTCGTGCCCTGACCAAGCTCACCGAAACGAATGCGCGATGCATCGGGGCCGGCGGCGCGGTCGTCGAGATTCCAGCGCGCGATCTGCGCGCGGGAGACTTGATCGAGCTGCGGGCCGGCGACCGCGTTCCCGCCGATGGCCTCGTCGAGTCCGGCGCGTCGAGCATCGATACCGCCTCGATCACCGGGGAGTTGGTGCCGCAGGACGTCGGGCAGGGCGAACTCGTGCTCGGCGGCGCGATCAATCTCGATGGGTTGCTCATGGTGCGCGTCACGCGCGTCGGAGCCGAAGCCGCGCTCGGGCGTGTGATCGCGTTGATGCAGGACGCCGAGCGCGCCAAACCCGCCGTTACGCGCTTGCTGGAGCGTTATGCGCAGCGCTACATGCTGTTCGTGCTTCTGTTGACGGCGGCGGTTTGGTTTTTGTCGGGTAGCACCACCGCGATGCTGGCCGTTCTGGTTGCGGCCTGTCCCTGCGCGCTGGTCCTGGCGGCGCCGGCGACATCGGTTGCGGCAATTGCCGTCGCCAGCCGCCATGGCATCCTGGTCAAGGGCGCAGCTTTCCTTGAACATCTTGGCACCGTAGACACGGTTGTTTTTGACAAGACAGGGACGCTCACCGTCGGGCAATTGCGTCTTGCCAGCGTGCGTGCGCAGCGCGGTGTCGACCGCAACAATCTCGAAAGGCTCGCGAGCAGCCTTGGCGCGGCAAGCAGCCATCCGGTCAGCCGGGCGCTGAGCCAACTCGTGCCCGAGGGCGAGCGCTATCGTGTGGACGAGGTCAAGGAGACCAGGGGTTTCGGTGTCGTCGGGCGCGTCGCCGGCGAGCGCGTGCTGCTTGGCCGTGCGGAACTGTTCCGGGAGCTCGGCGTGACCGCGCCGCCGCCACCGGACCACAATGGTCCGGTGGCCGGGCTCGCCCAGGGATCGCAGTTTCTGGGCTGGTTTCTGCTGGCCGACGAGCCGCGACCGGAAGCAGGCGCGGCCATAGCCGAACTGAAGGCGCTCGGCCTAAAGCGCTTCATTCTGATCACTGGCGATCGCGCGCCCGAGGCTGAGCGGATCGCAAAGCTGGTCGATATCGCCGAGGTCCGTGCCGCAGCGCTGCCGGCGCAGAAGATGGAATTCGTCCTCGATGAGATCGCAATGGGCCACAGGCCGCTCGTCGTCGGCGACGGCATCAACGACGCTCTTGCGCTCAAGGCCGGCGCCGTGGGTGTCGCGATGGGAGCGCGAGGCACCGATGTCGCACTCGCCTCCGCCGATCTGGTGCTGATGACCAACGACCTGCGCCGGCTTGGCACGTGCGTCCGCCTGAGCCGGCGCTGCCGGAGGACGATCTATGTCAATGTCGGGCTGGGACTGGGTGGACAGTGATGATCATTGCCGCCGCGGCGACGGGACTGCTCGGCGTAAGCGGCGCGCTCGTCGCAGCGGTCCTGCACAATGCCGGAACCCTCGCCGTGATGGGCAACGCAGGTCGGCTGCTCAAATTCCAGGACAGGACGCCCGAATGACGCAGGCCATGATCGTGATGCCCATCGCGCTTGGCGCCTGCCTTGCCACGACGGTCGGCGGCTTGCTCGCCATCGGTCTGCGCGGCCGGCTTCACCTCGTGCTCGGGTACAGCGCCGGCGCCGTCATCGCCGTCGCCTTCTTCGACCTGCTGCCGGAGTTGCTCGAGGTGGGCCGGCCGTTCTTCGACCCGCGCCTGCTGCTTGCCGTCACGGCGTGCGGATTTTTCGCCTACATGCTGCTCGACCGTCTGATGACGTTGCACGGGCACGGCGAAGAAGGGGACCTCATTACGCGCGGGTGGCTTGGGGCGGGCAGCCTGTCGACACACAGCTTCCTGGACGGTTTTGCGATCGGAGTTGCGTTCCAGGCTTCACGTGCGACCGGCGTCGTAGTCGCGGTCGCGGTCCTGGTGCACGATTTCTCCGACGGGTTGAACACCGTCAACGTCGTGCTGAAGAACGGCGGCAGCCGCGGGACCGCGCTCAGGTGGCTCGCGGCCGATGCCATTGCGCCAGTTGCCGGCGCCGCGGTCAGTCTCTTGGTCACCTTTCCGGCCAGCGCCCTGGCGCAGATCCTCGCCGTGTTCGCGGGCTTCTTTCTCTACATAGGCGCCAGCGACCTATTGCCCGAGAGCCACCATGCCCATCCGCGTTTTTTCACAACCTTCGCGACCCTTTTGGGGGCGGCCACGCTCTATGTCGTGACGCGATTCTCAGCCTAGCGGCGGCCGCCCTCCGATTCGGATTCCCGGCTTCCCCGCCGATTTCGGCCTTCCTGCGCCTTGCGCGTTAACGATGGGGCGGCTTAATCGCGCGCCGGAGCGGAGGAAAGGGCGGAAAACGTCAAGGGAGCGTTAAGACATCCGTCCTAATACTAGCCATATCGGACCGGGGCATAGCCGCCACCATGGTCTGAATTGGGCGCGCGCGGGTACTGGAGAAGCCGGTTATGGATGCCAAAGCGAAAACAGTTCTGATCGTCGAGGACAACGAGCTCAACATGAAGCTCTTCCACGATCTTCTCGATGCGCACGGTTACCTGATCTTGCAGACCAAGGATGGAATGGAAGCGCTCGACATCGCGCGCGAGCATCGCCCGGACCTGATCCTGATGGATATTCAGCTTCCGGAGGTTTCCGGTCTGGAAGTCACCAAATGGCTCAAGGAAGACGATGCGCTGAAGTCCATTCCCGTGGTGGCCGTGACGGCCTTCGCCATGAAGGGCGACGAGGAAGTGATCCGCCAGGGCGGCTGTGAGGCGTACATCTCGAAGCCGATCTCCGTGACGAGCTTCCTGGAAACCGTCCGCCGCTTCATCGGATAGGTCAGCATCATGACGGCGCGCGTTCTGGTCGTCGACGACATCCTCTCCAACGTAAAGCTTCTCGAAGCCAAGCTGACGGCCGAATATTTCGAGGTGGTCACCGCGTTCAACGGCGCCGAATGCCTTGCGCGAATTGAGGAGGGCATTCCCGATATCGTCCTTCTCGACGTGATGATGCCCGGCATGGACGGCTTCGAAGTCTGCCGCCGCATAAAGTCCAATCCACGCACCGCGCACCTCCCGGTGGTGATGGTGACCGCGCTCGACCAGCCGAGCGACCGTGTGGCCGGCCTCGAGGCCGGCGCCGACGATTTTCTCACCAAGCCTGTTGACGACGCGGCCCTGTTTGCGCGTGTGCGCAGCCTTGTGCGCCTGAAGATGATGACCGACGAGCTTCGCATGCGCGAGGCGACGGGCCAGAGCATGGGTCTCGTGGACCCGGCCCAGACGCTGATCGACGCGGCACCCTCGGGCCGTATCCTGGCGATCGAAGACAGGCCGGAATCCGCGACATGGCTCGCGGGCGCCCTGCAGCCCCAGCACGAAGTCTCGACCGTCGACACGTTCGAGGAGGCGCTTGTGCGCGTTCGCGGCGGCGACTACGACCTCGTCATCGTCAGCCTCGGCATGCGCGGCTTCGACGGGCTCAGGCTTTGTTCGCAGCTCCGCTCGCTGCCGGAAGGCCGCAACGTGCCGATCCTCGTCGTCGTCAGCGATGGCGATCGCAGGAAGCTCAACCAGGCTCTCGAAATGGGCGTCAACGACTACCTTGCCCGGCCCGTCGACAAGAACGAGCTGGTCGCCCGCGTGCGCACGCAGCTGCGCAAGAAGCGGTATGCCGACCGCCTGCGCCACAACGTCCAGCTCAGCCTCGAGATGGCGATTACGGACCAGCTCACCGGGCTGCACAACCGACGCTACATGAGCCGGCATCTCGACAATCTGATTTCGTCGGCCAAGCGTACGGCCAAGCCTCTTGCGTTCCTCATTCTCGACATCGACTACTTCAAGTCGGTCAATGACGGTTACGGCCACGACATCGGCGACGAGGTGCTGAAGGAATTCGCCAATCGCATCGCGGCGAATGTCCGCGGCATCGATCTCGCGTGCCGCTACGGCGGCGAAGAGTTTGTCGTCGTGATGCCCGACACCGATATGGCGTTCGCCTATTCCGTCGCCGAGCGGTTGCGCAAGAGCATCGAGTTCGACACCGGTCGAGATCAGCCGCCAACCTGGCAAGGTCAACATCACCATCAGCATCGGCATCGCGTCGTCGGACGGCAGCACGGACACCGCCGAAGCGCTACTTCATCGCGCCGATCAGGCCCTCTACAGCGCCAAGCGCGCCGGCCGCAACCGCGTCGTGGCCGACGCGGCTTAGCTAGCGTTTTCCGGCTTTGCCAGCTCGATCGCCTTGTCGATCACCCGTACGAGGACTTCAGGCTCGCGCGCGCCGGAGATCATGTAGCGGTTCTCGAAGATGAAGGTCGGCACGCCCGAGATCCCCATCTCGTGTGCGAGATGGTCTTCGTGCTCGACGGCGTCCTTGTCGGCATCCTGCGAAAGCAGCTCGCCGAACTCGTGCCGGATGCATGCCGGCATCCGCAGCAATCTCCGTCAGCACGTTGCGATCGCCGATATTGCGGCCCTGCTCGAAGTAGGCGGCGAACAATCGCTCGACCAGCGCGTCCTGCACGCCGGTGCCGTCGGCCCATCGGATGACGCGGTGGGAGTCGAGCGTATTGGGCGAGCGTTCGATCTTGTCGAAGGCGAAAGCGATGCCTTCGCCCGCGCCCTCGCTACGGATGGCGTCGCCCATCGCCTGCGAGCGCGGAGTGTCTCCGAATTTCGCGCGGAGATATTCGCGGCGGTCGACGCCTTCCGGCGGGATCGTAGGGTCGAGCCGGTAGGGCCGCCAGTGAACTTCGAACGCGATATGGGGCCGCAGGGCAATGGCGCGCGCGAGCCGCCTCTTGCCGATAAAGCACCAGGGACAAACCGTATCCGAGACCACGTCGATCTGCATGGCGCCATTCTACAGCAAAGGCCGCGTCCTGTGATATGGCAGGCGCAGAATCGGCGTGGACAGGTGCGGGAATGGATTTCGATTTGACGGGAAAAGTGGCGTTCATCACCGGTGCGTCAAGTGGTCTGGGCCGGCATTTCGCCAAGCTTCTCGCCAGCCGCGGCGCGGCGGTCGCGGTGACCGGCCGCAGGACCGAGCGCCTGCGCGATCTCGTGGCGGAGGTTGAGGCCAACGGCGGCAAAGCCATCGCCATCGCGCTCGACGTTACCGACGCCAAGCAGATCGGGCCCGCCATCGACCAGGCGGAAGCCGGAACTCGGTCCGGTCGATATCCTCGTCAACAATGCCGGGATGAGCGTGCTCGGGCTCGCGACCGAAATCTCCGCCGAGGATTTCGACCGCGTGATGAACACGAACGTGCGCGGGCCGTTTCTCATGGCGACCCAGATGGCACGGCGGATGATCGCGCGCGGCAAGGGCGGACGGATCATCAATATGGGCTCCATGGGAACGTTCCGCGTGTTGCCGGGGCTCACGGCCTATTGCACGTCCAAGGCGGCGATCGGGATGATGACGCAGAGCCTCGCGCGCGAGTGGGCGCGGCATGGCATCAACGTCAATGCACTGTGTCCCGGCTATATCGAGACCGAGTTGAATGACGAGTGGTTCAATGGCGAAAAGGGACAGGCGCAGATCAAGACGTTTCCCCGCCGCAGGCTCGCCGCCGAGTCCGATCTCGACGGCATGCTGCTATTGCTCGCGTCCGACGCGTCGCGCGCGATCACGGGTTCGTTGCTGACGATCGACGACGCACAGTCGCTTTAGTCCGCTCAGGGGATGATCTGCGTCGTGATCTCGTTGGAACGCGAGACGATCTCGACCGCCACGGTTCCGTAATGCGGCAGTCCGGTCGCCAGATGCACTTTTACCGGCAACAGCGCTTCGATCACGACCTGTTTTGGCCGCGGTGGATCGGCTACGAACTCAAGCACCAGGACGGGAGCTTCCCGAGGGGAATGTTTGGCGCGCAACCGGGGATGCAGCCAACCGCCGCTCTGCACCGCGCCGTTGGCGTCGACGACGAGCTTTCTGTTTTCTATAACTGCTGTGACGGTATCGACGCGATAGACGAGTTGCGGTGCAGCCGGCCGGGCCATTCCATTCGTCGCGATCAGCGCAAGAAATACCGCCAGGAGCGCTGCCCCGCTGCGCATTGCCTGTGCGTCCATGTCTGTTAACGTCGCGGGTCTGCTAGAAGAAGATTGCGGCGCAATTTGGATGAGGTGAGGCGATGGGACCGTTAGAGGGCATTCGCGTGGTGGAGTTCGCTGGCATCGGGCCGGGCCCGTTTGCCGCAATGCTCCTGTCAGACATGGGCGCCGAGGTGATCCGCATCGATCGCAAAGGCGGGCGGTCGCCGTCGAAGGGCGAGGTGACCTATCGCGGGCGCGGCGCCGTCGCTCTCGACATGAAAAAGTCGGAAGGCGTCGAGGCGGCGCTCAAATTGATCGACAAGACCGATGCCCTGATCGAGGGATTCCGACCTGGCGTGATGGAACGTCTCGGCGTGGGTCCTGACGTCTGCCTCGAGCGCAATCCGAAGCTCGTCTATGGACGCATGACGGGGTGGGGCCAGTTCGGACCGCTCGCGAACGCGGCCGGACACGACATCAACTATATCGCGCTAACCGGCGCGCTGCACGGCATCGGCGGTGCGACCGGCAAGCCCGTCCCGCCGCTCAACCTCGTCGGCGATTTCGGCGGCGGCGCCCTGTATCTCGCATTCGGTCTCGTCTGTGGGCTTCTCGAGGCGAAGCGCTCCGGCAAAGGCCAGGTGGTCGACGCCGCCATGACCGACGGCGCCGCCTCGCTGATGGCCATGTTCTACGGCATGAATGCCATGGAGTTTTGGCAGGACAAGCGCGGCCACAACCTTCTCGATTCCGGTGCGCATTTCTACGACACTTACGAGACCAAGGACGGCAAGTGGATCGCACTCGGCTCGATCGAGCCGCAATTTTATCGCGAGTTGATCGAGCGCGCGGGCATCGTCGACGAGGCGTTCACGGCACAGATGGACCGCAATGCGTGGCCTTCGCTGAAGGAAAAGCTCGCCGCGGTCATCAAGACGAAGACGCGCAACGAATGGGACGCCGCGATGCTGGGCAGCGACGTGTGCTACGCGCCGGTGCTTTCGCTCGCCGAGGCGCCCAAGCATCCGCACAATGTCGCGCGCAAGACATTCGTCGAGGTCGATGGCGTCGTGCAGCCAGCGCCGGCGCCGCGCTTCTCGCGGACCGTGCCCGAAGTGCAGGGCCCGCCTCGCGGTGCGGATGGCGGCATTGCTCTCAAGGATTGGGGCTTCTCCGACGCCGATGTCGCGAAACTGCAAGCTGCGGGCGTTATCTAATCGCGCATGTCCACGCTCGAAGACACAAATTCGCGCCGGCGCATCTATCTGATGCGGCACGGACATGTCGATTATCTGGACCGCAGCGTCGTTGCGTCGGGCGACATCCATTCGGTGCCGCTGACACCGCGCGGCCGCAGCCAGGCCGAAGCGGCCGGTCGCGCGTTCCAGCATTTGCCATTCGACAGGGCGGCCTGCTCCGGCCTGCCGCGCACCCGCCAGACGGCCGAGATCGTGCTGTCGTTCCAGCAGAAGCCGCCGACGCTCGAAATCGTTCCCGATCTCGTCGAGATCCAGGGCGGCAAGATCCAGCCGGTGTCGAGCCGAGACGAGATGATCGCGCGTATGAACGCGACTTTCAGGAATGCGGGCAATGCCGGCGCCACGAACCACGAAGGCGGCGAGGTTTTCGCGTCGGCGCAGTCGCGCGCGGTAAAGGCGATCGAGACGCTGCTGTCCGAGCCCGGCTGGCGGCAGATGCTGATCGCGGCGCATGAAGGCATCAACAGGCTCGTGCTGAGCTGGGCGTCGGGCGCGGGTCTTCACGCCATGGGTTCTTTCGAACAGGACACCGGCTGCATCAACGTGCTCGACTTCGACATGGACGGCACGAGGATCGAGAGACCCCTGATCAAGGCGGTCAATCTCACACCTTACAACTATCTTAAGCACGGCATGAACATGACGAGCCTGGAAGCCATCTTCGAACGTGACGTGAAGGATGTGCTCGTCTGATAGCTTATGTACGCAGGCCGATACACGCTTATTTCGCAAGTGATGACGCAACCGTGATCTGAATTGACGTGGCGAAACTGTAGAATCGCTGGGAAGCGCCAATACGGGGATACGCTGTGACGAGAAGATTCTGTCCAGTCATTGTCGCATCGTGCATTGCGCTTGCCAGTGCCACCCCACCGCTGCACGCACAAGACGCGGCGCAATTCCGAAGCGACCTCGCGCACAGCGGCGTTTATGCGGGGGCAGCAATCGCAACGGTCCCCGCCGTCAAGTGGGAGTTCCGCACCGGCGGTAAGATCATCGCGTCACCAGCAATTGCCGGTGGCGTAGCCTATGTCGGCAGCACGGACGGCAAACTCTATGCGATCGATGCCGGCACCGGTGCTCAGAAATGGGCTTTCGCCACGGGAGCGCGCATCGCTTCGTCGCCTGCCATCTCCAACGGGGTCGTGTTCTTCGAAAGCTACGACGGGAAACTCTACGCGGTCGATGCCGTGAGCGGCGCGCTGAAATGGAGCTTCGCGACCGGCGGCGAGCGGCGATACGCTGCCAAGCATCTGCACGGCTCGCTGCCGGTTGATGAGACCATGCCCGATCCCTTCGACACGTTCCTTTCCTCACCGGCCGTCGCCGATGGAGACGTCTATTTTGGCAGCGGGGACGGCAATGTGTACGCCCTCGATGCGGCGTCGGGCGGCCTCAAATGGAAATTCGAGACGGGCGACGTCGTTCACGCATCGCCGGCTTTCAGCGATGGCATGCTCTTTATCGGCAGCTGGGACAGCTATTTCTATGCGCTCGACGCGTTGACCGGTGCGTTGAAGTGGCGGTTTAAGACTGGCGAAGACCCTGTCAATCACAATCAGATCGGCATCCAGTCCTCAGCGGCAGTCGCCGCCGGCATCGTTTATTTCGGCTGCCGCGACTTGCATCTTTACGCGCTGGACGAATGGACCGGACGTCAGTTGTGGGCATTCGACACCAAAGGTTCGTGGGTGATCGCCTCGCCCGCCGTGCGCGACGGCAAAGTCTATGCCGCAACGTCGGACAGCGGCTTGTTCTTTGCGCTCGACGCAAAGACGGGCGTTCAGATTTTCTCGCTTTCCTTCAAGCAATGGCCGATGTTTTCATCTCCGGCGATCGCGGGGAAATTCGCCTATATTGGTTCGCATTCGGGCAAGCTGATCGCCGTCGATCTCGACGATGGGCGCGTTGCCTGGCAGTTCGCGACGGATGCGGCTAAGACATTCGGCCCCTCGCTCACCAATCCAGACGGAACACCGAACTACCAGGCGGCTTTTGAAGGCCCATTCTACGACGAGATGGTGGCCGGTGATGCCCGGATGATGAGTGTAGGCGCGGTGCTGTCGTCTCCCGTTGTCGAGAACGGTACGATCTTCTTCGGCAGCATGGACGGTAAACTTTACGCACTGGCGGGATGATCGGTGAGCGGCAGCGCTAGACCGCGAGTTCGCACCACACCGGCACATGGTCCGACGGCTTGTCGCGGCCGCGCACCTGCTTGTCGATCCCGCAGGCTTTCAGCCGGTCCGTTGCTTGCGGCGAGAGCAGGATGTGGTCGATGCGGATGCCGTGATCCTTCTGCCAGGAGCCGGCCTGGTAGTCCCAGAACGTGTACTGGTGCGTCTCGGCGTGGCAGATGCGGAACGCGTCGGCAAAGCCAAGATATTCGAGCCGCCGCAATGCGGCGCGCGATTCCGGTTGGTAGAGCGCGTCCTGGAGCCATGCCTTCGGGTCATAGACGTCCCCTGGCGTCGGGATGACGTTGTAGTCGCCCATCAGCGCCAGCGGTTCCTCGAAGGCCAGAAGCTCCTTCGCGCGCGCCGTCAGGCGTTCGAGCCAAGCGAGCTTGTAGGTAAACTTTTCGGTTCCGATCGGATTGCCGTTCGGTGCGTAGATGGACGCGACACGCACCATGCCTTTGTCGCCGCGCACGAGGGCCTCGAGATAGCGCGCATGATCGTCACCGTCGCCACCGGGCAGGCGCGGGGTCACGTCCTCGAGCGGGCGCTTGGAGAGTATGGCGACGCCGTTATAGGTTTTTTGTCCGTGTACGGCGCAATTGTAGCCGAGATCCTCGAACGCCTGCTTCGGAAAGGTGTCGTCGGTGGTCTTGATCTCCTGGAAACACACGACGTCGGGCGACGCCTCCTTAAGCCAGGTCGTGGCCGTCTCCAGCCTCGCCTTGACTGAGTTCACGTTCCAGGTGGCGAGCTTCATGGCGTGGCGGGGTGCGCGATGAAAGCCACGATGGCGTCCGAGACGCCGGGGGCCAGCGGAAGCGAAGCATCCTTGTAGGTCGCAATGTTGCCCGCCCGATCCGTGGGCGCGGACTTGAGGACATGATTGACGCCGTCAAACAGGACGAGCTTTGCGTTCGGCTCGGCTTTCTTCAGAAGCCGGGCGTCGTCGACGGATATCTGCAGGTCATTGGTTCCCTGGAGAATGAGCACCGGGACCTTGATCTGCGACAACAGGGCGGCCGGATCGATCGCGAGCAGCGAAATCATGTAAGGCTGCACACTGGGACGGAACAGGGACATCAGCTCGGGCGGCGGTGACGCAACAGTGCGGCCGGCTTCGAGCTCAGCGAGTATCGCAAGCGCGGTCTGCCGCAGAGGATCGGGAAGATTGGGGCTCGCCGTCAGCTGCGCGCGGATCACGTCGCCGAGCCTGCGTCCTGCGCCGGCGATCAGGATCAATCCGCATATGTCGGGATTGTCCTGCGCGGCGATTTCGGCTGCGAGCGCGCCTTCGCTGTGACCGAGAAGCCAGACGCATTGCGCGCCGGTAGCTCGCTTCAATTCGGTCACCCAGGCATTCGCGTCGTCGGCGTAAGTCTTGACACGCACATCGCTTTCCGTACGCATGGCGCCGGCGCTTTGTCCGATGCCACGTTTGTCGGCGCGCAAACTCGTGATGTCGTGCGCGGCGAGGCTTTGGGCAATCAGCTTCAGCGTATCGGGGTGAAGCCCGAACTGCTCCGAATTGCCGTCGCGGTCGGTCGGTCCGGAACCGGCAAGAATCAGCACGGCAGTGGTCGTCGGTCCCGCGACCGGAGACTTGAGTGTGCCCGAGAGCGTGCCGGTGGGCGTCTCCAGGTTGACGGCACGTTCGGAGACGTCCGCGGCCCTCGCGGGAATGCCAGCCAACAGCGCCGCCAACAAGACGGCGAACAGTGCCCTAGCCGTCATTGCATCCGCTCCCCGAAAAAAAAATCAAACGGAAAAGCTCGTCCCGCAGCCGCAGGACGAGGTGGCGTTCGGGTTGATCACCTTGAAGGCTTGGCCGATCATGTCGTCGGTGAAGTCGATTTCCGCGCCTCTGAGGAAATCGAGCGACATTGGGTCGATCAGGATGACCGCCCCTTCGCGCTCGACCACGAGGTCGTCATCCGTGCGCGCGTCGTCGATCGCAAAATTATACTGGAAGCCCGAGCAGCCGCCGCCGGTCACGGCCAGCCGCAGCATCGAAGGCTGAGGTTCAGCCTTTAATATCGCCGCGATGCGCCTGGCGGCGCGCGCAGAGACTGTGACGGGCAAGGCAGTATCCACGCTCATATCTGGTCCATGGTTGGTATAAACCGGTATCGAGCCTTATGTAGTCCTCACCATGGCCGGAGCAAAGGCCCCTATTCTCGAGGGCCGTCCCCAGACCCCTATCCATCCAGCAGGCCGGCTGCTGGGGACTTTGTTCGTGCCACCCTCGGTGGTCGCGCCCTACGCGGCCATACCCCAGTCGAGCCGTGGCAGGCTCTACCCCGAGACCGAGAGTGCCACGCGCACGGCCTACCAGCGCGACCGCGACCGCATCATCCATTCCGCCGCTTTCCGACGCCTGAAGCACAAGACGCAGGTCTTCGTGCAGCACGAGGGCGACTATTACCGCACGCGCCTGACCCATTCCCTCGAAGTGGCGCAGATTGCGCGGTCTCTCGCCCGCGTTTTGGCGCTGGACGAGGACTTGGCGGAAGCGGTCGCGCTAGCCCACGACCTCGGGCATACGCCGTTCGGCCATGCAGGCGAGGAAGCGCTGAACGCCGTGACCGCCGACATCGGCGGCTTCGATCACAACGCCCATGCGCTGCGACTCATGACCAAGCTCGAGCACCGCTATGCCGATTTCGACGGATTGAACCTCACCTGGGAAACGCTCGAGGGCGTGATCAAGCACAACGGTCCCTTCAGGCCGCCGGTCGCCCAGCCGATCGCGAGCTTCGATGCACGCTGGCCGCTCGAACTTGAGCTGTGGTCCGGGCTCGAGGCCCAGGTCGCCGCCCTTGCAGACGATGTCGCTTACGTGAACCACGACATCGATGACGGGCTGCGCGCCGGCTTGTTTGTGGTGGCCGATCTGGCCGACGCCCCCCTCGTGGGGTCGCACGAGCGGGCCATTTTCGAGCGTTACGGCACTCTGGAGCTCGGCCGGTTCATCGGCGAACTAGTCCGTACACTGATGAGTACGCTGATCGACGACCTGCTGTCCGCGACCCGGGGGAGGATCGCCGAGGCGGCGCCCGTCGATGCGGCCGACGTGCGGCGCCAGTCGCGCGCGCTCGCGGGCTTCTCGGACGGCGTCCTGGCCGATCTAACCGCGCTCAAGGCGTTTCTGTTCGCGAGGATGTACCGTCATCCGCGTGTCATGGCGCCGATGGTCGAGGCCAAGAAGGTCGTCGCGTCGCTGTTCGAGGCATTCGTCACCGATCCCGCCCGGCTGCCCCCGGACTGGGCGGCACTATGCGGTGCGTCCGGCGACCCTACGACCGCCGGCGTGGTGCGCGATTACATCGCGGGCATGACCGACCGCTTCGCGCTCGGCGAGTACGGGCGCATATTCCACACCGAAATCGCACTTTAGGCGTTGCCGCCGCCAAGATTCATGCGCAGCCGGGTGCTAGATTTCAGTTTGGCAAGATTTGGGGTCAGACCATGCCCAACTACGAACGGGGCGCGTACGAACCATCCGACGAAGTCCGTGTGTTCGACGGCGCGGAGGATGAAGAAGACGAGGAAGGCTCGCGCCTACCGCTTCTGATCGTCATGGCACTGCTTGTGCTCGCAGCTTTCGGCGGCGTGGTCTGGCTTGCCTATGAGCGCGGCGTCGCGAGCGGGCGCACTGAGCCGCGGATCCTCGCGGCGGAAGAGGGGCCCGCGAAGGTGGCGCCGTCCAATCCAGGCGGAACCGAGTCCCCCTACAAGGGACTGAAGATCTACGACCAGCCGGCACCGAACGACGAGGAATCCGACAGCGAAGATACTGCGGTTGCAAAGCCGCCGGCGCCGGCCCCGGTAAAGCGGGCTGCCACAAAACCGACTCCCCGGATGACCCCTGCGACCGTGGCCCAGGCGAAAACCCCTCACGCATCCGAACCCGCAGTGAAACCCGTTGCCAAACTGGCTCCGACGATCGCCACGAAGCCAGCGGCGAAACCGGCGGCAACCACAGTGGTTGCGGCGCCGCCGTCCGCGGCCGTGCCGAAGCTTCCGGTCGACGCGCCGCTTGCGGCTCCTGTCATGCCGGCGGCGCCCGCGGCGACGGGAAGCTATGTGCTGCAGATCGGCGCCTACAAATCGCAGGCTGAGGCCGACAATTCCTGGAAAGCCTTCCAGGCTAAGCACAGCTCGCTGCTGTCGGGATTTTCATCCAACGTCAAACAGGTCGATCTGGGTGACAAGGGCGTATGGTACCGGCTTCGCGTCGGCGCCTTCGCCGACAAAGACGCGGCGAGCGCTTTGTGCGACAAGCTGAAGGCCGACGGCGGTAATTGCTTCCTGGCGAAATAAGTAGCGAAACGCGCGCCAGCGTGTATCAGGGGTGAGCCATGCGTACGCGTGCGATCTATGGCTGCGCCGGAACCGAGCTTGCGGACGGCGAGCGTACGTTCTTTCGCGCAACGCAGCCGTGGGGATTCATCCTTTTTGCGCGCAACATCAAGGATCGCGCGCAGGCGCGCGCCCTCGTCGATGCCCTGCGCGAAACGGTCGAGGATGAGCGGGCACCCGTTTTCGTCGATCAAGAAGGCGGCCGCGTCGCCAGGCTAAAGCCGCCCATCTGGAAGGAGCGCCCGCCCCAGGGAAGGTTTGGCGTCCTCTATGAGACGGCTCCGGAAGCGGCCCGGGAGGCGGCCTATCTGAATGCGCGGCTGATCGCGCATGATCTCGCCGAGATCGGCATCAACGTCGATTGCCTCCCGCTTCTCGACGTTCCAACGAGCGGTGCGGACAACGTCATCGGCGATCGCGCCTTCTCGCATGACCCCAGTGTGATCATCGATCTGGGCCGCGCCGTAATCGAGGGGCTTACCGAAGGCGGCGTCCTTCCGGTGATGAAGCACATCCCCGGACACGGGCGGGCGATGGCGGATTCGCATCTGGCGCTGCCGCACGTGGTCGCAGAGGCGGAGGAGCTAAGCGCCACGGATTTCGTGACCTTTCGCAGCCTCAGCCAGTGTCCCATGGCGATGACCGCGCATGTCGTCTATGACGACATCGATGCGCAGCGCCCGGCGACGACCAGCCCGAAAGTGATTCGAGATGTGATTCGCGGCGAGATCGGATTCGACGGGCTTCTGCTCAGCGACGACGTGTCGATGAGTGCGCTGTCCGGACCGATCGCGGCCCGGGTCAAGGCGTCGCTGTTCGCGGGCTGCGATGTCGTGCTTCATTGCAACGGCAAGATGGACGAGATGAAAGACGTGGCAACGGAGGCGAAGCCGATGGAAGGGGAGGCGTCGCGGCGTGCGGATCACGCGCTCTTGCATCTGTCCGTTCCCGACGAATTCGATCCCGCGGCGGCCGAAGCGAGATTGTCAGGGTTAATGGGACTTGCAGCATGAGTGAGCCTTTGGAGACGTTCGAGGAATTCGAGATCACGGCGACGGCGGACGAGGCGCTGGTCATCACCGTGGATGGCTTCGAAGGCCCCCTCGATCTTCTGCTGACGCTCGCACGCAACCAGAAGGTCGATATCGCCAAGATCTCGGTCCTCAAGCTCGCCGACCAGTATCTGGAATTTATCGAATCCGCGAAGCGGATGAACCTCGAGCTGGCGGCCGACTATCTCGTGATGGCGGCGTGGCTCGCCTATCTGAAATCGAAGATGATTCTGCCTCGGCCGCCGGGCGCCGAAGGGGAGCCGACGGCGGACGAGATGGCGGCCCGCCTGCGCTGGCGCCTGCAGCGGCTGGAGGCGATGCGCGAGGCCTCGTCGCGGCTCATCGCGCGCGACCGGCTCGGCCGCGACGTGTTCGCGCGCGGGGCGCCGGAGCCGATCAACGTGATCCGGTTGCGCACGTACAAGGACACGCTGTTCGATCTCCTGACGGCCTATGCGACGGAGCGGGCGAAGCGGTTGGGCGGCAAGGCTTACCGGCCCGTCCACGCGCCGGTACTCCTCATCGAGGAGGCCCGCGAGCGGCTGGAGCGCATGCTGGGCAAATTGCCCGACTGGGACACGCTGTCCCACCTCCTGCCCTTCGAGTGGTCGGGCGGGACCAGGCGCCGTTCGGCGCTTGCGAGCACACTGCTTGCCTGCCTAGAACTGGCCCGGGACGGCAAGGTCGAGATTCGCCAGCTGAAGGCTTTTGATGAGGTATATGTGAGAGACCGCACCGTGTCGCCTGAAGAGGCCGTGGCATGAGCCGCGTCGCCCGACTTATCGAAAAAATCGAAGATGAAATGGGAGCCGAGAGCGAGGCCATGTCCGCTGCAGCCGAGAGCGAAGACGAAGGCCCGGCCCTCAATCCGGAACATGTCCGCATGGCCGAGGCGCTGTTATTCGCGGCCTCCGAACCACTGAATTCCCGGGCGTTGGCAACTACGCTTCCGGAAGGCGCGGACGTGCCGGCGATCCTCGCCGAACTTCAGAGGCTTTATCAGGGTCGCGGCGTAAGCCTCGTCTCGGTCGCGGAAAAATGGCAGTTCCGCACAGCGCCGGATCTGGCCTTCCTGTTGCGCAAGGAGCAGCCTGAGCAGCGCCGGCTGTCGCGCGCCGCCATTGAGACGCTCGCCATAATCGCCTATCACCAGCCCGTAACCCGGGCCGAGATCGAGGACATCCGCGGCGTGGCCCTGTCCAAGGGTACGGTCGACCTTTTGATGGAAGTGGGCTGGGTGAAGATTCGCGGCCGCAAGCGCACGCCGGGCCGTCCGGTGACGTACGGCACGACAGAGGCGTTCCTGGTGCAGTTCGGTCTTGAGAGCGTGAGCCATCTGCCGGGAGTCGACGAACTTAAGGCCGCGGGCTTCCTCGAAGCGTTGCCGCCATCGGGCTTCGACGTGCCGTCGCCGAGTGATGGGCTCGGTCCCGACGAAGATCCGTATGAGGGCGAGGAAGAAGGCGAACTCGCGACCGGCGGCGCCGATCCGATGGGATCGGATTAAACGTTCAGTCGTCGAGTTCGACCACCACAGCGTCGCCATCTTCTAGCGCAATCGCGAGTTCGCCCTTGCGCAGCGCCAGCGCATCCTTGCCGAAGACGTCGGCGCGCCAGCCATGCAGGGCCGCTACGCCATTGTCCTCGTGCGCGGCAAGCCGCTCTATGTCTTCCGCATTGGCGATCAGGCGCGGGGCGACACCTGCTTTCTCGGCGCGCAGGCGCAGAAGCGTCTTCAAGAGATCGACCGCGCCGGGCGACGGTTCGCGTTTGCGGCGCGGACGCTCCAGGTCGGCAGCGCCTTCGGGCACGGAACCATGGCGGCCGTGCTCGATCGCGTCCATCAGCGGCTTTGCCAGCCGCGAGGTCGCAAAGCCGCGCGGCACGGCGCGGATGCGCTCGAGGCCTTCGGCTGTGTCGGGGGGGTGCGCCGCGATCTCCATCAGCGCTTCGTCCTTTAGCACGCGATTGCGGGGTAGGTCGCGCGCCTGTGCTTCGCGTTCGCGCCATGCCGCGATCGCCGCCAGCATCGCGAGGAAGCGCTTGTTCGCAGTTCGCGGCTTCAGTCGCTTCCACGCCAATTCCGGATCGAGGCGATAGAGCGCCGGATCCTTGAGCGCCGCGATTTCTTCTTCCACCCAGCTTGCGCGACCGGCGCGGTCGAGCTGCTTCTTCAGCGCGTCGTAGATCGTGCGCAGATGAGTCACATCCGCCAGCGCGTATTCGAGCTGGCGCGGCGATAGCGGACGGCGGCTCCAGTCGGTGAACCGCGCCGATTTGTCGACCTCGGCATGCGCGAGCTTGCGGGTCAGCGTCTCGTAGGAGGCTGCGTCGCCGAAGCCGCACACCATGGCCGCGATCTGTGTGTCGAACAGCGGATCGGGAATGACGCCACCTTGTTGAGAGAATATTTCGATGTCCTGCCGGGCCGCATGCAGCACCTTCACGATGCCGGGCGACTTGAGCAGCTCGTAGAACGGCGCGAGGTCGAGCTCGTGCGAAATCGGATCGATGACCGCCTGAGCGGTGGGCGAGGCGACCTGCAACAGGCAAAGCCGCGGCCAATAGGTTTGGTCGCGCATGAACTCTGTATCGAGCGCGAGATAGGGCGCGCCTTCGAGGTCGACGATCAGCGCCTTCAGGTCTTCGGCAGTCTCAACGATCCGCATGCGAACCGTGATAGCGGATTCGCTGCGGTCTCGCCCCGCGCATTTTGGCCGCGTTCAGGGCTTTTTCGACCCGAGCCCGCTTCCGCCCGGCCTAATGAGCCGACAAGCCCACCGTCCGTCCCGGAAATCCCGCGGCGTCGAAGTAGCGTGTGCCGCCCACGAGCTGCTCGTCGAGGACCGTCCGAACCCCGCCCGGCCCCGGCTGGGATGACAGAGTCTTGACGCTCACGACAGGCGCCTTGCCGCCCTTGAGTGCCTCGGCGATCACGCGGCCTGTCAGCCGTCCGACCGGGGCGATCCTCAGCCCCATTACGCGGGCGAGGGTCGGCGCAATGTCGAAGTTCCCGACCGGGGCGGAATCTGCATAGCCGGTTTTGAAATCGGGACCGATGGCGGCCATGAAATTCCGGGTCTCGGCCCGGCTCAGGCTGCCATGCATGCCCTGGCCGATGGTCAAAGTCGTGTCCGCCACTTCGGCCGTGCACATTAGCGGGCCCGCCGCGCAGCCTTTGATGACGAAAGATCGGAAGTTCACGACAATCGCGGGCGCGGGAACATGCGAGGACCCGATTAGGTTGATGTCGCTGAGGCGGAGCGCGCCGGCAAAATCCTTGGGATCCCCCGCATCCATAAGCGCGTCTTCTACGAAGAGGCCGCTGACATAATCCTGCGCCATCAGGTGATCGAAGACGATCTTCGCGTTCGCGCGTCCGTTTGGGCCCGGAAACCAAAGCAGATCCGAGCCGCCATTGGCGGCCACGACGGCCACCGGGGAGTCCGGCATTGGGGCCGATTACGCCATCGCCGCGCGAGGGGTGATCGCCATTGTCGAGGTAGACCTCGGCATTCGACGCGTCGGGATCGAAGAGCTTCTGGCCCAGCCAGCCCGAGACCGCGACGGCGACGAAGCCCTGCGGGGCATGCGCGCCGCCGGACTTGCCGGCCGGCGTCGGTGCGGCCTTCGCGATGGTCGTGAAGCCGTGGTCGGCGGTGACGAAGATGTCGGTGTTCTTCGCCAGGCCGAGCTTGGTGAGAGCGTCGGTGATGGCTTTCAACGACGCATCGGCATTGGCGATGGCCGCATTGCTCGTCGGCCCGTTGATGCCGGGTCCGAGCGAACCGAGGCTGTCGAGCTGCGCATGCTGGGTGGAGTCGGGGTCGCGTGACCAGAACAGAAGCGCAAAGGGTTTCCCCTTGCTCTTGAGATAAGGCAGCACGGCGTCGGCCGCGGCTTCGCGGAGGTAGGTCTGCTGCGCCGTATTCGGAACCGCTACCAGGGGGGGCTGATCCTGGCCGGTGACGCGCGCGATGCTGGCCGCAAGGGCGGGATCGAGCGGCGCGCCTCCCGTTGGCAACCCGTCTGGGCCGCGCAGCGAATTGGTCGAATCATCGACCAGCACGCCATCGCCGTTGAGCGCATTCAGGTCCTGGATGGCCGCGGGTCCGACCTTGCCGACCACGGCGGTGGTCATGCCGGCGGCCTTTGCGGCCTGCAGTAGCGTGGTCTGACCGACATAGTCGGCGCCAAAATGCTCCTTCATTTCGTGAAGGATGGCGTCCTGTTCCAGGAAAACGACCTGAGTGCCCTGATGGGCGGCGACGGGAAACCCGACATACAGCGTGTTCGCGTAGTCTCCGGTATCGCCCAGGTAATGACCCGTCGCAATCGCCGACGCATTCGCCGTCGTCAGCGTCGGATAGACGGCGTGTGAGTTCGTGAAGTCGACGCCCTCATGGCGGATGCGCCACATCGTCGGCGCGTTTTCGGGCGTGACGCTGTCGTAGCGCAGTCCGTCGGCGACGAAGATCACGATATTTCGCGCCGGCGCGGCCGAAGCTGCCGAACTCACCAGCAGGGCGACGAGCGCGGCGGCGATCTGGGATCGGTGCATCCTGGTTATCCTCGTCCGCGGGCTGGAATTGGGAGGGGCCATATTGGCATTTTGCCGGCGCGGCAGCCGGACTTGACCCCTAGTCCATTACCCGCCACATACGGCCACTTTTTGAAGGATCCGTGATGCACGCCTATCGAACCCACACCTGCGGCGAATTGCGCAAGGAGGCCGTCGGCCAACGCGTGAGGCTGTCGGGCTGGGTCAATCGCCGGCGCGACCATGGCGGGCTGCTGTTCATCGACCTTCGCGACCACTATGGCGTCACGCAATGCGTCATCGAGCCGGATTCGAAGGTTTTTGCGGAGGCCGACACGTGCCGGGCCGAATGGGTCGTCACCGTGACGGGTCCGGTCGTGGCGCGCATGGCGGACACCGTGAACAAGGACCTGCCGACGGGCGACATCGAGATCCGCATCGAGGACATCGCGATCCAGTCCGTGGCGCAGGAGCTGCCGCTGCCGGTGTTCGGCGAACTCGACTACCCCGAGGAGACGCGTCTCAAATACCGCTTTCTCGATCTGCGGCGCGAAAGGCTTCATCGCAATATCACGCTGCGCTCGAAAGTGATACCATCCATCCGTAGACGGATGATCGATCAGGGCTTCACCGAGTTCCAGACCCCGATCCTTACCGCATCTTCGCCGGAAGGCGCGCGCGACTTCCTGGTGCCGTCGCGAATGCATCCGGGTAAGTTCTACGCGCTGCCGCAGGCCCCGCAGCAGTTCAAGCAGCTCATCATGGTCGCCGGCTTCGACCGCTATTTCCAGATCGCGCCCTGTTTCCGCGACGAGGATGCGCGCGCCGACCGGAGCCCCGGCGAGTTCTACCAGCTCGACCTCGAGATGAGCTTCGTCACCCAGGACGATGTGTTCGCGGCGGTCGAGCCGGTGCTGCACGGCGTGTTCACGGAATTCGCCGCAGGCCGCGCGGTCTCGCCGACGCCGTTTCCGCGCATCGCCTACGACGAGTCCATGCTGAAATACGGGAGCGACAAGCCGGATTTGCGCAATCCGATCGTGATCGCCGATATCAGCAATGTGTTTGCGCGCACCGACGTCGAATTCAAGGCGTTCAAGGGAAAGACCGTTCGCGGCATTCCGGCGCCGGGCGCCGGTACGCAGCCGCGCTCCTTCTTCGACAAACTAAACGACTGGGCGCGCACGGAAATGAACGCGCCCGGCCTCGGCTACATTGTGTTTGAAGAGGACGGCGGCAAGCTCTCCGGCAAGGGGCCGATCGCGAAGTTCATCCCCGCCGACGCCCTGGCGCAGATGGCGGCAAAGGCGAATGTGAAGGCGGGCGATGCGCTCTTCTTCGCCGCCGACAAGACCGACCGGGCCGCCGCCCTTGCAGGTGCCGCGCGGACGCGCATCGGCCGCGAACTGGGACTCATCAAGGAGGGCGATTTCAAGTTCTGCTGGATCGTCGACTTCCCCATGTACGAGTGGAACGAGAACGACAAGAAGATCGACTTTTCGCACAACCCGTTCTCGATGCCGCAATTCGACCGCGAGAATTTCCTGGCGCTCGACAAAGCCGACCGCGACACCATCCTCGGCATGAAAGCCTATCAGTACGACATCGTCTGCAACGGCATCGAGCTGTCGTCGGGCGCGATCCGCAACCACGATCCGGACGTGATGCTCAAGGCGTTCGAGATCGCGGGCTACGGCCGCAACGAGACCGAAGTGAAGTTTGCGGGCATGCTGAACGCGTTCCGCTACGGCGCACCGCCGCATGGCGGAACGGCGCCGGGCATCGACCGTATCGTCATGCTGATCGCGGGCGAGGATAACCTGCGTGAAGTCACGATGTTCCCGATGAACCAGCAGGCCGAAGACCTGATGATGAACGCGCCGAGCGAGGTCTCGCCCAGGCAACTGCGTGAGCTGCATATCCGCGTCGCGCTGCCGGAAAAGAAGGACTGAGCGTAAAGCGCCTTTCGGGCCTCAAGGGTTACTTTGCGGCCGCGTCGGCATCCGGGTCTTGCGTCCCAGATGGGCAACTTCAAGGAAATGATCATCGACGCGCACCAGGACGCCGAAGCTGTCGGCCTGCAATTCATCCCGATCGTGAACCACTCCATCGCCTGGCGTACCTGAGCGCCGGCAGATCAGTTCAGCTTCTCGGGCAGGTCCTTGATGCTCTGCTCGATGAGCGCTGAGGCGCGGCTCTCGTCAACCCGCGCGGCAATGAGCTTCTCCGCAGCCATGGCCGCCATGTCGGCTGCCGCGGCGCGGATATCGGCCATGGCCTGCACCTCGGCCTGGGCGATCTTCTCCTGCGCCATCTGGGTTCGGCGTTCGATCTGCGTGCGCAGATGGGCTCGCGATTCCGCGGAGAACCGTTCGGCTTCGGCCTTGGCCTGGATGACGATGCTCTCGGCTTCCTTCTCCGCCGAGGCCGCCTGGGCGCGATAACGCGAGAGCAGGGCAGTCGCTTCCTCGCGCAGCCGCCTCGCCTCGTCCAGTTCCGCCCTGATGCCGGCAGCGCGTGCATCGAGCATGGTGGTCACCATGCGCGGAACGCCCTGCCAAACGAAGATGCCGATCACGGCGACGAAGCCGACGGCGACCCAGAATTCCGGATTGTTCAGAAGGCTCATGGTTATTCCCGGCAGATCGTGGCGATGGACTGCGAGTGTGTAAAGGACGAGCGCTGTGCCGAAGGCCGACACGGCAGTGCGCGGGAGTGGGTGCATGGGCGTGCCATTGCCGTGCTCCCCCTAGCGCGGATCCGCCGCGCGCACGGCTGCCGCAGCGTCCTCGGCCGACACCGTATCACCGATCAGGCGATTCACGATCGCGGCGGCGGCATCCTGTGCTGCTTTTATGACATGTACTCTGGCGTCGGTGCGGAGTTTTACGATCCGCTCCTCCGCGACCACGATCGCGGAATGGGCCTCGGCGTCGGCTGCGGTCTTGGCGGCGTCGATCTCGCCCGAAATCCGTTTCCGGGTCTCTTCAGCCACCGCCTGAGCGCGGGCGCGCGCTCCCGCAAGTGCGGTCTGATAGGCGGCGGAGGCCCCTTCGGCGTCGCCGCGCGCCTTCTGGGCCTCGGCGATATCGCCGTTGATCCGGTCGCGACGCACCGCGATCGTGCCCGCGATCCTCGGACCAGCGACGCGCCACAACACGACGAACAGGATGGCGAATGTGATCACGAGCCAGAAGATCTGGCTCGGGAACGTTTCCGTCTTGAACGGCGGAAAGCCGGCGCCCTTGTGAGGCGCGGTTTCCGTCGTTGCGGTTGTGGCGGAGGCGTTCGACATCAGGTGAAAAGGATGATCAACGCGATGACGAGTTCGAATAGGCCCGTCGCCTCGCAGAGCGCGAAGCCGAGGAGCAGGTTCGTGGTCTGTGTCGCGGCTGCACCCGGGTTGCGCAGCGCGCCCGAGAGATAGCTGCCGAACACATTGCCGATGCCGATGCCCGCGCCGACGAGCGCGATACAGGCAAGGCCTGCGCCGATCATTTTTGCTGCTTGGAGGTCCATTTTCTTATCGATCCCTTCGTTCAGTGATGGTCGTGGAGGTGCAAGGCTTCGTTCAGGTAGATGCAGGTCAGAATGGCGAACACATAGGCCTGCAGGAAAGCAACGAGGATTTCGAGCGCCATGATGGCGACGATAAGGAGCATCGGCGCGATCGACAGCGCGCTGAGGATGCCGCCGGCACCGCCCAGCGCGATCACGAAGCCCGCAAAGACCTGCAACATCGTATGGCCGGCGAGCATGTTGGCGAACAGGCGGACGGAAAGGCTGATCGGGCGGGTCAGGAACGAGATCACCTCGATCGGAACCAGCAGGAAGAGAAGCAGGATCGGTGCGTCCGGCACGAAAAGCCTGAGGAAGCCGATGCCGTGGCGTGCGAAGCCGGTGATGACGACCGTCAGGATGACGAGCGAGGCAAGCGCGAAGGTCACGGCTATCTGGCTCGTGATCGTGAACGACCACGGCACAAGGCCGAAGAAATTCGCGAACAGCACGAACATGAACAGCGTGAACACGAAGGGGAAGAATTTGAGGCCGTCCTCCCCGGTCGCCGATTGGATCATGTTGGCGACGAATTCGTAGGACATCTCGGCCATCGACTGTGTGCGCGACGGCACCAGGCTGCGCCGCGACATGGCGAGGATCAGGAACAGCGACACCGCCCCGACGACGATCACCATCAGAAGCGATTGCTGGGTGAAGGAGACGTCGTAGCCGGCGATGTGCAACGGCACGATGGGCTTTATCTCGAACTGCTCCATCGGGTTCAGATGCATCGCCACGGACTCAATTCCCTTTGTTCGTCATCTGGGCGTTGAGCTCTTTCGCCGCCGCCATGACGTTGCGTATTCCAGCCGCCGCACCCAGCACGAACATCACGATGAGAAACACCGGACGCGTGTGGAAGCCGAAATATCCGGCAAGCCAGTCCATTCCCCATCCCAGGCCGCCGCCCACGATGAGCGCGGCCACCAACTCGGTTCCGAAGCGGAACGCGATGCTCAGCGACGTCGGCGGCGACTGGGACGCTTGTCCCGCACCCCCTCGCTGCTGAGCCTCGTCGAGCCGCTTGCCCAGGGCGCGCAGACGTTCGGGATCGGGAGCGTTGTCGCTCATGCCGCCTCCGCCGGTTCACTAGCGCGAGATACTGGCCTTCGCGGCTCCTCGAAGGCGCGCGGACCATAGGGTTGGGCCTATACCCTGTCAAGAACGCAAGATCGGCCGTAACCCATTGAATAGTATCAAGGAAACGCGGGCGCGGCGAAATGCGCTTGGGCTCCCGAACCGCGCGCGAAAACGGTCACGCATTTCGCGCCGAATCCAGGCCGGCGCGGTGCCGTTCGCAGTTCTGCCGCTTCAGCTCCACGCGGCGGTTCTTGGCGCGGGTCTCGCTGGGGCCCGCCGATCTGCACCGCCATGGGTCCGTAACCGCGGACGCTTTCGTTAAATGTCGTTCGCATCGGTGACGAGCTTCGCGCCGTCCCTCTGCGCCTGCTGGATATGGATATTGCATGCCGCCACGCTGGTCTGCCCGTTCTGCGACTGATCCATCAGCGCGTAGTGCGCCACCGTGCGATGGCCCAAAGCGTCCCGTCGCCGGGAGGCAGGTTGGCGTCATCGCTGGCGTATCGTCGGTCGCAACTGTCGAGATCGAAGCCGGGCATGCGCTCCGCGCAGACGAATCCATCGGTGAGTGTCATGTTTCTCTGCCCGATATTCGTCGCCGAGTGCGCGAGGGTGGAACGCGCTTGTTGGGGTCAGCCTTTCACCAGATCGACGCGCCTGTTCTTGGCGCGTCCGTCTTCGGTCGAATTGTCGGCGACGGGCTTGTCCGGTCCGAAGCCCGCGGATTTCAATCTGCCCGCCGCGATGCCCGACTTCACAATGGCGGCGACGACAGACGCGGCGCGGGCCTGGCTTAGGTTCACGTTGTAGTCGTGCCCGCCGATGTTGTCGGTGTTGCCCTCGATCGAGACGTTCAGACCAGGATTGCTTTTGAGAAGCGTGACGATCTGGGCGATGATCGGAGCCGCATCCGGGCGCAACGTCGCCTTGTTGAAATCAAAATTGATGTACAGGGCGATGCGGCCAGTCTTGTCGAGTGCCGTTTTCATTTCACTGGCCTTCGGCGGCTGGATCGACGATTGGAACGGCTTTTCTTCGATAACGGACAGATTGATCGCCTGCTCGCCGCCGCCCACTTCGATCCATACGGTCTTTCCATGATCATCGAGCTGAGCGATCGTATCGTCGTCATCGGCTCTCAGGATGTTGGCGCCAATATCCTTCAGGGCTGCCCGATAGTTTGCCTGGACTTCGAGCACGCTTGTCCGATTGGCGCCCGGCGCGACGTTGTATTGGACGGTGTACTTGTAGCCGCGGACGTTTAAGGTCTGGCCGGACGCGACGTTGAAATTGGTCTGATCGTAATTCGCGATATACGGCTTCTGCGCCACATAGCCCGGCATATGCCCGAGCAGACGATAGTCCGGATCGCTTGGTGGAAGCAAAGTTCGCTTGAACGGCTGAACCTCGACGACGTTCGTTTGGATGCCCTGTTCGTCGCCGTCGACCTTGATCCAGTAAACGGTACCGTCCTTCGCGGCCTTTGCCGTGATCTCGCTGTCGCTGGTGTAGACGATCTGTGCACCTTCCTGAGGGAGCTGTTGTCTGAAGTTCTCCATGATTTCGAGACCGCTCGTGCGCAAAGCGCCGGCGGGCGGCCAATATTGCTGGTGGCAGTGCTTTCCGGTCTGCGTCACCGTCATTCTGGAGCCTCCTTCTGTAACGAAGAAGTCGAAGCTCTGATAAGTGCGCCAGTCGGAAAGATTGCCAGCATTGTCGTTGGCCGGCAGGTAATTCGGAATACGGCCGATGAAAGGACAGTCGTGACTGAAGTCGCTGACGCTGGCCGCCAGGATCGTGCTCTTGAATGGTTCGCTCTGGACGACGTCGGCGCTCACACCCTGGCTTCCGCCCGTAACCTGTATCCAGTATTCGCTGCCGTCCTTGCTGAGTGTCGCGGTAATCAGGCTGTCGTCGGAATAAACGATATGGGCGCCTTCCTGCGGTAGCTGCTCCTTGAAATTTTCCATGATCTCGAGATCGCTCATCCTTTGAGCGCCGGCCGCCGGCCAGTATTGCTGCTTGCAATGCTTGCCGGACTTCGTGACCATCTTGGAGCCGGCGCCGTCGGTCACGCGGTAGGTGAAGCTGTCATAGCTATGCCAGATGGCGACGTTGCCGGCATTGTCGTTGGCGGGATTGTAGTTCGGCACGCGGCCGACGAAGGGACAGTCCTGGTTGGTACCGTCGGCGAGAGCCGGCGCCGCGAAAAGGCCGGCAAGCAACAAGCCCAGCGCGGGCCGCGTCAGCGCCCGTATGATCGCTTTCAAATTCTGTCTCCATGTCCTGGCGCGCACCGCCTTGCCCGATTGCGGACAGCGATGGTTGCGCGGCCTTCGCCCGTACCCGGGCGAGGTAGTCATTCCCGCAGGTCGCCTGCAATTGCCTTTAAGGGCAGTTTTTCGCCGGCGAGCCGAAGCGTCGCCCGAGAGCCCGGACCCTTTCGCGACGGAACTGTCGCGTTTCGAATTGGCATACTGGGCTCACTGCAAAGCCGATTCCGACGCCGCGCGGGCCCTATGGCCCTTGCAGCGCCAAGATCCACCGATTGCCCAAAGAGGCATGGCGCGGCCATACTGACTGCCTGGTGATTTCAGTCGCAGTTTGGGGACAGGGGTGCGAGACACGGTTTCAGGTCTGCCGGTGATCGCAGGGCGCGTCGATGGGTGACGGCGCCGTGACGCTTCTGCTTGTCGACGATCATCCGCTCTATCACGCCGGTCTGTCGAGCGTGCTCAGGACGCTCAAGCCCGACTATCACCTTTTGAGCGCAAGCGATTGCGCAGCCGGGCTCGTGGCGTTGCGGACCAACCCCGACATCGATCTCGTGCTGGTCGACATCGTCCTGCCCGGCGCCGATGGATACGAGGCGGTCGCGGAATACGGCCGCACGTTTCCGCACGTACCGCGCGTGCTCATTTCCGGTCGCGAGGACAAGGCGACATTCGTGCGCGCCAGCCGCAGCGGCGCATCCGGGTTTGTGTCCAAGGCGTGGCCGGTCGAGCGTTTTGTTGCGCTGATCGAACGGGTGCTTGCCGGCGGAACGGGCTTCGAAGAGGCCGGACACGCACATGTGAATGGCGGGCCTGGACGCAAGCAGAATTTGACGCTGCGCCAGATCGAGGTGCTTTGCCTGCTTTCGCAAGGCAAGTCGAACAAGGAGATCGCGCACGCGCTCGACATCGCCGAGCGGACGGTGCGTGCGCATCTGACGGAATTGTTCCATGCGCTATCCGTCGGAACGCGCATGAACGCGGTGCTCAAAGCGCAGCAGCTCGGCATCGTGCCGTGAACACGGACGCGCGCATTCGCGTCGAAAGCGTGCGCACGCTCTACCGCCAGCTGCCGAACTCCTTCGCTGCGGCAATCGTCGTCACGGTGTACATGGTCGTCACCGCGTGGCCTTACACCCCGCTCACAACGATCTGCGTTTGGCTGGCGGCGCAGATGCTGGCGCAGGCGCACCGCTTCTGGATCTATCACCGCTACCGCGAAAGCGCTCTCGACTTGGACAACGCCGCGCGCTGGTCGCGCCGCTACACGGAGTACATGGCCGGCGCCGGTCTCGTCTGGGGTGCTTGCGTGTTCCTGTTCTTTCGCACGGACGTACCGACCACCCAGGCGCTCACCATGTGCGGGCTCTACGGCATCGCTGCGGGCTCGGTCCCCGGAAACGCCTACAATCCTCCCGGCGTCTATGCGTTTCTCGGCCTCATCTTCGGCGCCGTCATGTTGCGCATGATCGAGATCGGCGATGCCGGACATGTCGCACTTGGCATTGCATCGGTCTTCTTCGTCGCGATCATGGTGATGTTCTGCCGAGTCCAGAACCGCACGTTGGTGGACGGCTTCCGCATCCGCTTCGAGAATGCCGAGCTGCTCGAGCAATTAAAGGTCCAGAAGCATGAGGCCGACGAAGCCCGCGCCCGCGCCGAGCAGGCGAATCTCGCGAAGTCGCAATTCCTCGCGGCCGCAAGTCACGATCTGCGCCAGCCGCTTCACGCGCTGGGCCTGTTCTCGGCGTCGCTGCAGGAATTGAGGCTCGATGCGAACGGCCGTGAGATCGTCGCGCGCATTCACAACAACATCGATGCGCTCGAGCAGCTTTTCAACGCGCTTCTCGATATCTCGAAGCTCGATGCGGGCGTCGTGCGGCCCAGCTTCGCCTCGGTGCCCGTGGCCGCAGCCTTCGCGCGGCAGCGGGAATATTTCGAGGCCCCTGCGCGTGAAAAGGGCCTGCGCCTGTCCTTCATTCCGTCGGCGGCCCACGTGCTCGCCGATTCCATTCTGCTCGAACGCATCCTGTCCAACCTGATCGCGAACGCGATCCGTTACACGGACAAGGGCGGGATCCTCGTCGGCTGCCGCAACGAGGGCCCCGACCGCGTCCGCTTCGAAGTCTGGGATTCGGGCATCGGTGTTGCGCCCCCCGACACCGCGCGAATCTTCGAGGAGTTCGTGCAGGTCGGAAATCCCGAACGGGACCGGCGCAAGGGGCTCGGCCTCGGGCTCGCCATCGCCCAGCGCACGGCCGCTTTGCTGGGCACCCGGATCTCCCTGACCTCGCGGTTGCGGCGCGGCTCGGTTTTCCGTTTCTCGCTTCCGTGCGCAGTTCAAGAGAGGACGGCATTGCGGGAACCGCAGGCAGTTCACCCCGACATGATCGAAGGCCTGAGAGTTCTTGTCATCGACGACGAGGAGTTGATCCGCGACGGCTTTGCGCGGCTGCTGGGAGGGTGGGGTGTCGTGATTGCGGCGGCCGCCGACGCCGACGAGGCGGCAGCATTGATTGCAAAAGGGCGCCGTTTCGATGTCGTGCTTGCCGATTATCGTCTGCGCGACCACCGCACCGGCAGCGATGCGATCGCGGCGATCGCGGTCATGCAGACGCCGGCGCCCCTGGCGTGCCTGATCACCGGCGACATGGATGCGGAACTCATGGCCAGGGCGCGCGAAAACGGGCTTCCGCTGCTGCACAAGCCGGTGCGTGCGGCACAGCTTCGCGCCGTGCTTAACCATCTGGCCGTGCTGGCAGCCCGCGACGCCGAGGCGCAGCCGGTCGCCGCGCGGGCCGGGTGATTATTCCGCGGCGACGCGCTCGGCTTCGGCGAGTGATACCGACACGAGTTGGCTCACGCCGCGCTCCGCCATGGTGACACCGAACAGACGGTGCATTCGCGACATGGTCAGAGCATGGTGGGTGATGACCAGGAAGCGGGTGTCGGCGATCCGGACCATTTCATCGAGCATGTTGCAGAAGCGTTCGACATTGGCGTCGTCGAGCGGGGCGTCCACTTCGTCCAACACGCAGACCGGTGCCGGATTGACGAGGAACACCGCGAAGATCAGCGCCATCGCCGTCAGCGCCTGTTCGCCGCCGGAGAGCAGCGCCAGCGACGTCAACCTTTTTCCCGGCGGGCGCGCGTAAATCTCGAGGCCCGCCTCGAGCGGGTCCTCGGACTCCGTGAAGGTCAGGCGCGCTTCGCCGCCCTGAAAAAGCTTGGTGAACAGCTCCTGGAAATTCTTGTTTACCTTTTCGAACGACTTGATCAGCCTTTCGCGGCCTTCGCGGTTGAGCGACTGGATGCCCCGCCGCAGGCGGTCGATCGCACCTTGCAGGTCGTCGCGGTCGGCCGTCATGGTCTGCAATCGCGTCTCGTGCTCGGCCGCTTCTTCTTCTGCGCGCAGATTGACGCCGCCGAGTTGCTCTCGCTCCTGCTTCAGGCGTTCGACGCGCTTCTCGGCCTGGTCGATCGGCGGCAGCTCTTGTTCGTCCTTTATCTCGGCGCGCTCGTAGAGCTCGTCGGGAACGGCATCGAGCTCGTCGCGAATGCGGTCGCGCAATTCGACGATGCGGGCTTGCGCCGCTTCCGCCAGCGCCTGCGACCGCGCGCGTTCTTCGCGCGCCGCGGACAACGCCGCGTCGGTCGTTTTCGCATGCCTGTCGGCTTCGGCGAGACGGCGCTCGGCTTCCGCGCGGGCATCCGATGCCTCGTTGCGCGCAGTTTCCGCCGCACCGACGGAATTGAGCAACGCGCCGCGCTTGGATGCGATCGCGTCCGGCACGGCCTCGGCGGCTTCCAGTTCCTGCGCGAGTTCGCCGCGCCGGCGGTCGAGCTCTGCGATCTGGGTCGCGGCCGCATCGCGGCGGGTCTGCCAGCGTGTGCGTTCGCCGGCGACGACTGCGAGTTCGGGCGGCACGTATCTCGCCGTCACGCCGCAATCCATCGAGTGCAGCGCGCGCCTCACCGGCGTCCGAGCGGGCATTTGCGGAGGTGCCGCGGGCGTCGGCGGTTGCGCGCGACAGCTCGACGCCGTCGCCGAGTTCGGCAAGCTCGCTCGCCGCCTGTTGTGACGCGTCCACGGCGGCGTCGCGCGTCTGGCTGAGGCGGCGGATTTCGGCTTCGAGCGCGGCCAGTTTCGAGGCGCGCTCCGCCGCGGCGCGCGCCGCTTTGGCGGCCGCATCCTGCGCCGCCATCAACGCTTGCTCGGTGCTGCGAGTCTCGTGCTCGGCGCTCCGCGCGACCTGGCGCGCGGCGTCGGCGGCGGTCTTGGCGGCGGAGTAGCGCTCGAAGGCTTCCGCTCGCACAGACTTGGCTGCGACGATTTCCTCCTCCAGCGCGGCAAGGCGGTTGCGTTGCGACAGCCGCTGGGCGGCGGGCGAAGGCGCGTCGGCCGACGCGGAGTAGCCGTCCCAACGCCAGAGATCGCCGCGTGGCGAGACAAGGCGCTGTCCTGGTACGAGTTGATTCTGAAGCGCCGCGCCCTGATCGGGGAACACGACGCCGGTCATGGCGAGGCGGCGCGCAAGCGCCGACGGGGCTTTGACGAAGCGGTCTAGGGCTGCGGCGTCGCCGGGCAGCGGCGGTGTCTCGGCGGAAGGACCGAGGTCGCGCCAGTGATGCGGCGCCGCTTCGTCGAGCGGCGCCTGGAGATCGTCGCCGAGCGTGGCCGCGAGGGCCGCTTCGTAGCCGGGCAAAACGGTGACCGCGTCGACCAATGGCGGCCACAGATCGGCGCCGCCGGGACGCAGCAGGTCGCCCAGTGCCTTGGCTTCCGCCGAAAGCCGCTGCACTTCGCGCTCGCGTTCTTCGAGCGGCAGGCGCGTCTCAGCATCGGCCCGTTCGGCCTCCTCGAGCCTCGCGATCGCTTCGGCGTGCGCCGCGCGAGCGGTCTCCGTGCGGGTGCGAGCGCCGTCGGCTTCGGACTCGGCGGCGCGCACGTCAGGTGCCTCGGCCGCGTTCGCCATGGCCGCGTCGAGGCGCGCCTGCGCTTCGGACAGCTGCTGTGCGCTGGTGTCGGAAAGGGCGGCCGCCACTTCGCGCGAACGCGCGGCGCTTGCCTTGCGCGCGTTCCACTCGGCGAGTTCCGATGTCAGCCTTTCGAGCGTGCGTTCCGCCACGGCGAGCGCTTCGTTCAGCGCAGCGGCGCGCTCTTCGGCGGCCGCGATCTCCTCGCTTGCACGCGCCGAAGCGGCCTGGAGTGTTTCGTCTTCCTCGGCCAGGCGAGCGAGAGCCGACGCCGCGTCGGAATCGAGTTCTCGTTCGCGCGCCGCGTCCTGTTCGGCCTGAGCGATGCGCTGGCGCAGCGCTTGCGCAGCCTCGCGAGCGCGTGCCTCTTCGGCCTCGAGCGCCTCGCGCGCGACGATCAGGCGGTGCAATGCGGCGGATTTCTCTGCCTCGACCTGCCGCAGCGGCGGAAGCTCCATTGCGAGCTGCGCCTGTGACGTCGACGCCTCTGCCGCATGCGACGTGCAAACTTCGACGGCAGCCGTTGCCGCCGCGAGTTCTTCCTCGGCCGCGCGCAACCGTAATTCTGCCGCGGTCCAGCGTAGGTAGTGCGCCAATGCCTCGGCCTTGCGGATGTGGCCCGAGAGATTTCGATAGCGCGAGGCTTGGCGCGCCTGGCGCTTCAAACTCTGAAGCTGGCCTTCGATCTCGCGCAGGACGTCGTCGAGGCGCGAGAGATTGGCTTCGGCCGCGCGCAGGCGAAGTTCGGCTTCATGGCGTCGCTGATGCAGGCCCGCGATGCCGGCAGCCTCTTCCAGGATTGCACGCCGCGCCAGCGGCTTCTGGCTGATAAGAAGGCCGATCTGCCCCTGGCGCACGAAGGCGGTCGATCCGGCGCCCGATGATGCATCGGCAAAGAATATCTGCACGTCGCGCTGGCGCACGTCGCGGCCGTTGATCCGATAGACCGATCCGGCTTCGCGCTCGATGCGGCGCGAGATCTCGATCGTGTCGTAGTCGCCATAAGGCGCGCCGACGGTGCGGTCGGCATTGTCGACGACGATCGCCACTTCGGCCATGTTGCGCGAGGGACGCCCGGCGCTGCCCGCAAAGATGACGTCGTCCATCTCGCTGCCACGCACGGAGGTCGGGCGCGTCTCGCCCATGACCCAGCGCAGCGCATCGAACAGGTTCGACTTGCCGCAACCATTCGGCCCGACGATGGCCGTCAGGCCGGGCTCGATATGGAGCTCGGTCGGTTCGACGAACGACTTGAATCCGGAAAGCCTGAGCCTGGTGAACTTCAACGGATGCCCTGCGCTTCTGTTCTATTTGTGGGACAACTGTGAATCCAAAATATTCTGCATGGTGGGCCAGGGGACGACGCCCGATGGCTGAACAAGGCCGTTGATCACGAAAGTCGGCGTGCCCTGAATGTTGTACTTGGCCATGCCGTCCTGGGCGACTTTGTTCGTCCGGTCAGACTTCGCCTTGTCCTGAATGCATTGATCCACCTGCTCGGCACTCATCCCCGCGATGCGGCCCATCTCGACGAGGGCCGCATGCACGTCTGTGATGCCATATTCCGGGTCCCACTGTTTCTGATTCCGGAAGAGCAGGTCAATGAAGGCGAAATAGTTATCCGCAGGCAGACACCGCGCCATCGACTCAGCCGCACCGTCGACCGCGCTGATGGGGAAGACCCGGAATACGTAGAAAACCTTGCCCGTGTCGATGTATTGCTTCTTCAGCAGCGGGAAGACGTCCATGTCGAAATGGGCGCAATGCGGGCAGGACGGCGCGGCATATTCGAGCACCACGACCGGCGCCTTGGGCGAACCCATGGTGCGGTCGTCCGGGAGGATGGTGACGCCAGCCTTTTGTTGATCGGCGCCGATCAGGGCCCCGTTGTCCGACGAACCCTGGAACGCCGTGAAGTATACGACGACCGCGAGCACGATCACGACCACGGCCGAGCCGAGGATGATGAGCTGGTTGCGCGACAAGGAAGCCTCCGGAAACGTCCCGACCCAGCTTGTGGCAGAGCCCGCCCGTTCCTTCAATATGGGCCGATTTGTCCCAATACGGCCCGGTTATTTCCTGGGCAGCAGGGCATCGAGCTTGGCTTTGAGCTCCGGCCACGCCATGGCGCCGGCTTGCTGGGCGACGTTGTTGATCACCAGAGTTGGCGTCCCGCTCACTTTGTAGAGCTTCTCCGCGGCGTCGGAATTCCTGTTGATGCGTGCGACATTGGTGTTATCCATCATGCAGGCGTCCGCCTGGTCGCGCGTCATCCCCGCTGCGCGCGCCTTGGTAACGAGTGCCCCGTGCACATCGGAGATGCCATATTCCGGATCCCAGTCGTTCTGGCTGCGAAACAGTATGTCGAGGAACGCGAAGTACCGGTTCTCAGGCAGGCAACGCGCCAACCCTTCGGCGGCTGCATCGACATCGCCGTTTATGGGAAAGACGCGAAACACATAGAAGACCTTCCCCGTGTCGATGTAGTCCTTCTTCAACGAGGCCATAAATTCTGCGTTGAAGCGCGCGCAGACAGGGCAAGACGGTGCGGCGTATTCCAGGACAACGATCGGCGCTTTGGAAGAACCCATGGTGCGATCGTCGGGGAGGATGGTGACGCCGTTCTTCTGAAAACTTGCCGCGGCAGAAGCGGCCGGCGGGCAGGCGGCGAACATCAAGACAAGTGCGGTAAGCACCGGCGCAATAAGGTTACGCAACACCCTGGATCTCCCGGCACGTCCCTGATGGTTGTGCCAGAGCCCGCTGGTTCCTTCAATCGCCGGGCGGCCTCCGCCGTTGACGCGCAAGTGCAAGAAGCGTGGCGCGCAGGGAGTCCGGCCCGCGGTATCGGTTGGCCGGATCGTCCGGCGGCGGTGACGCCGGAGCCGGAGGCCGTGTCGTCGCTTTCGGCTTCGAAGTGAGAGAGCCCTGCACGAAACGCAATTTCGCCACGGCCGGCCTTCCGAGATAGCCATTGATGCGCTCGGTGAGCGCGCGGGTTTCGTGCTGCAGGAAGAGTGCGGCGCCCGGCTCCGCCTTGAGGGTCAGCACGCCCCCCGACGGGCCCTCTGTCAGCTTTATGGGCCGCGCCAGGCGCGCAGTATCGGAGCCTGCGATTTCGTCCCAGCGCAGAACGATCGTGGGATCGGAGAAGCCCGCGCGCGCGAACGCGGCGGCGCCGACAAATCCGGCATCGCCTGCGACGGCGCCCGCCCAGTTGCGGCGCTTCGGAGGACCTTCCGGATATCGGGGCTTGATCGGTTGCGTCATCGCCCTTGCTCGCCAATGATCGCGATTATGCCGCCGCGCGCCAAAAAGAGACACACAAAAAAGTCCAGCACCAAGAGTGAGGCGCCGTCGCCAGCCGCGCAATTGCTCGCGTGGTACGACGTCCATCGTCGCGAGCTCCCGTGGCGCGCGCGGCGCGGCGAGACAGCCGATCCCTACCGCGTCTGGCTGTCGGAGATCATGTTGCAGCAGACGACGGTCGCAGCGGTTGCGTCCTACTATCGCAAATTCCTGGAGCGCTGGCCGAGCGTCGATGCGCTCGCTGCAGCCCCGCTCGACGACGTACTGGCCGCCTGGGCGGGCCTGGGCTACTACGCAAGAGCGCGCAATCTTCATCGCGCGGCCAAAGTCGTCGCCGGCGAGATGGGCGGACGTTTGCCCGAAACGGCCGAAGCCTTGCGCGCGCTGCCCGGCGTCGGCGCCTACACCGCGGGCGCGATCGCGGCAATCGCCTTCGATGCGCGCGAAGCGGCGATGGATGCGAACGCCGAACGCGTCATTGCGCGGCTCGATGCGATCGCCACGCCCATGCCGAAAGCGAAGGTCGAAATCCGCGTCGCCGGGCAGGCGCTGGTGCCCGAGAAACGCGCGGGCGATTTCGCCCAGGCGTTGATGGATCTGGGCTCCGCGATCTGCTCGCCGAAACGCCCCGCCTGCGCGTCGTGTCCTTGGGAAGCGATCTGCGAGGCGCGCGCGCGCGGAATTCAGGATCAGCTCCCGGTGAAGGCGGCCGAACGTGCGCGACCGCTGAAGCGCGGCGCAGCTTTCGTCGTGCGCGATACCAGGGGCCATGTGCTTCTCGTCAAGCGACCCGAGAGCGGATTGCTCGGCAGCATGCTGCAGCCGCCGCTCGGACCCTGGACGGAAGAATTTCCGTCAATGAAAGAAGCGATCCTGCAGGCGCCGTTCCGCGCCGAGTGGAAGAAGCGGGCGGGAAATCGTGCGCCACGGCTTCACCCATTTCGAGCTCGAGATCGAGGTTTATGTGGCCGATATTTCCGATCCACCTCCCCCGCGTCGGGAGGTCGAAACGCGAACCGGATCCACCTCCCCACGCGGGGAAGGTGGGACGAAGGCGCGTTGGGTTCACGTGAACGACCTTGGCGCCGTCGCACTCCCCACCGTCATGCGCAAGATCCTGACCCACGCGCTCGACGACGGCGGGCCGCTGTTCTCAGGAAAGGCCCGCGCGTAGCTGCTGGCGCAGCACGTCGATCGACACCATCGAGCCGTTGGATTCGAAGTGCCAGAAGGTCCAGCCGTTGCAGGCGTCCAGGCCCTGCACATGCGCGGCCATGCGATGAATCGAGCCCGTTGCGTCGGCACAGACCAGCGACCCGTCTGCTCGCACCTTGGCGCGATGGCGCCTCTGCGGTCCCTGCAACACCGTTCCGGGCGGCAACAGTCCACGTTCGACAACCCACCCGAACGGAATGCGCGGCTCGGCGCGCTTGGATTTGGTGATCTCGACGACGTCGTCATCCGCCGGCTCGACCGCCTGAATGCGCGCGCGCGCGACGCGGGCGTATTCGGCATCGCGTTCGAGGCCGATGAAGTTGCGACCGAGACGCTTGGCGACGGCGCCGGTTGTGCCGGAGCCGAAGAAGGGATCCAGGACCACGTCGCCAGGTTTGGTCGAGGCGACGATCACGCGATGAAGCAGCGCCTCGGGTTTCTGCGTCGAATGCGCTTTCTCGCCGTCTTCGTCCTTCAGGCGCTCGCGCCCGGCGCAGATCGGTATCGTCCAGTCCGAGCGCATTTGCAGCTCGTCATTCAGCGCCTTCATTGCTTCATAATTGAAGGTGTAGCCCTGTTTTGGCCCCTTGCTCGCCCATATCAGCGTCTCATGGGCGTTGGTGAACCGCCGGCCGCGGAAATTCGGCATCGGATTGGTCTTGCGCCATACAACGTCGTTCAGGATCCAGAACCCGAGATCCTGGAGGATGGCGCCGACGCGAAAGATGTTGTGGTAGGAACCGATGACCCAAAGGCCCCCATCGCCCTTCAGCAGGCGCCTTGCCTCAGTGAGCCAGGCGCGGGTGAACCCGTCATATTCCGCGAAGCTCCCGAACTGGTCCCAGCTATCGTCAACCGCGTCGACCTTGGAATTGTCGGGCCGCCGCAGCTCGCGTTGGAGCTGCAGATTGTAAGGCGGGTCGGCGAAGATCAGGTCGGCGCAACCAGCGGGCAGCGCCTTCATGGTTTCGATGCAGTCACCTTCAAGGACGCGGTTGAGCGCGTCGCAAAGCTTCAGTTCCGATGTCATGTCCCGCCCGCTTTATCCACAGAGGGGCGGACAGTGAGTCGCCGGAGTCCACAGGTCAAGAGTCCCGTTGAATCAAAGCGTTATCTTTGAGTCCCTCAAGATTCCCACCATACAAGATGTTGTGGACGGGAGCGAAGCTTCGCCGGTGATGCCGGCAGGGGCCAAGCCGGGTGAGGGCCTCGAGATGGGCCGCGGTCGAGTAGCCTTTGTTCGCGATCCAGCCATAGCCGGGATGTTCGGCATGCAACTCCATCATCATCCGGTCGCGCGTGACCTTGGCGATGACCGAAGCGGCGGCGATGGAGATCGAGCGCGCATCGCCGTCGATCAGCGTGTCGCAGGGACAGGGCAGGGCGGGCGCGTCGTTGCCGTCGACCAGCGCGAATGTCGCGGGGATCGCGAGCGAACGCACGGCCCGCGCCATCGCAAGATGCGTGGCCTGGCGGATATTGATCAGGTCGATCTCGTCCACGCTCGCTTCGCCGACGCCGATCGCGATCGCGAAATGCTTGATCTGCAGATAGGCCTCTTCGCGCGCATCCGGCGACATCTGCTTGGAATCGTCGATGCCTTTGGGAAGTTTTTTTCGGTCGAGGATGACGGCGGCGGCCACGACGGGACCCGCGAGCGGCCCGCGACCGGCTTCGTCGATCCCGGCGACCGGGCCGGGTCTCGCCTTCAGCACGCGGGCTTCGTAGATGAAATGCGGCATCGTCTGAACCTAGCAAAGTGATCGCCGCGTGGAACCATCGACCTTCCGGTTATGCACATCTGTGGTGAAATTCGTCCCGGATCGGCGCGGCGAGTTTCACGGGAGCTTTTGGAACGGCTTGCGAGGCGACCCGTTTTCACCCGATCGGAGCAGCGTCCTGGAGGTTCGAGCATGAGCAAACTCACCAGATTGGCTACGGCCGCGATCATCGGAGCCGGTGCATTGGCCATCACGGCCACCACGGCCTCTGCCGACGTCGTTTGCAATGACGAAGGCGATTGCTGGCACATTCACAAACATTACGACTATCGACCCGACTGGCATCTCGCCGTCCATCCTGACGGCTGGGCCTGGACGGATGCAGACCACGATCGTTATCGCTGGCACGAGCCGGACGGCGACGACCGCGGCTACTGGCACAACGGCGTGTGGATCCGTTTCTGAACGGAACGGAGATTCGAATGGGGCGTCGCCGGAATGCGGCGCCCTTTTCGCGTCAGGGCGGGGGACGCATCAGGCCTTTATCGCGTGCCCATTTCAGGACCAGTTGGTTGACCTGATTGGGCGCGTCTTCCTGCACCCAATGCGAAACGCCGAGCAAACGCGTGAGCGTGAAGTCGGACACATAGGCCTCATTGCCGCGCGTGAGTTCGATATCGAGCGCGGCGTCGTTATCCCCCCAGATCATCAGGGTCGGCGTCGAGATCTTTTCCGCAACTTCGTTGTTACGGCTCAAGCCCTTCGCGTTCGCGCGGTAATAGTTGATCATCGCCGTCGCGGCGCCGGGCTGGACGATGTTGTGGCGATAAAGTTCGAGCAGCTCCGGCGAGAAGTTGGACGACTGCCGTGCCAGGATGCGGGTCAGGGCTTTGCCGCCGTCGGAGGTCAATTGCCGCTCGGGCAGCCAGGGGATCTGGAAAAAAGCAACGTACCACGACCGGAGCTTTTGGCGCCAGCTGTTCCACAGGACCTGTTCGAACACGGCGGGATGCGGTGCGTTCAGGATGATGAGACCGTCGAGCGCGGCGCGCTTGCGGATAGCGACCTGCCAGGCGATCACGCCGCCCCAATCATGCGCCATGAGGATGCGCGTCTTCGGCGAAAAGGCATCGAAGAGTGCGGCCACGTCGTCGACGAGATGCGCGATGCGATACGCCTCCTGAGCCTCCGGCCGGCTCGTCTCGCCATAGCCCCGCAAATCCGGCGCGACGACATGCCAGCCTGCATCCGCGAGGACCGGAAGCTGCCGGCGCCACGCGGCGCGCGCTTCGGGAAAGCCGTGCAGGAGCAGAGCCACGGTGTCGCCGTTACCCGCTTCGTCGATGGCGAAGCTGAGGCCGTTGGCTTCGATATGGCGGCTTCGGATTTCGGCCATGTGGCAAACTCCAGTCGCCGGCCTGTTCGAGCACACCGGCGGCTGTCCGCGCAATGCACCTCACGCCTGGAAAAGCTGATTCACGCTGAAAGATAGTACCAGCGACGCGACTGCAATGAAGATTGCGGCGGGGAGCAAGTTGGTCGGTGATGCGGCGGAATGACTCAATGCCAGGCCGCCCACGAGCGCAAACAAAACGCAGGACGCGGCCGCAAGAAGCGCCATGACGGTTTGCGATCGCGCAAGCTCGGCCTCCGAAATCCGCACGACCACGCCGGTTGAAAAACCGTCGTCGGAAACTTGGGGTAGTGGCGCACCGAGCATATCGTCCAGCGCGATATCGATCTCGTCGCTCATGAATCTTCCCCCGGGGTTCCAGTCTCTCAGCATCGTTCTCAGCTTCTCGCGTCCGCGCAGCATATGCGATTTCACCGTGCCGAGCGGTGCGTCCATGATTATCGCGGCTTCGTCGTGCGAATAGCCGAATGTGTGGCACAGCGTGAGCGCGGCCCGTTCCGCCGGTGCAAGCCGTGCGAGCGCGCGTTCGATGTCTATCTTCGCCTGCTGGGAAATCTCGCTTTCCTCGGCGATCAGCCACTCGGTGTCGTCCAGGGGCTCGAGCTTGCGCTTGCGCATCTCCATCAGCGCGCGCCGATACGCTATTCCGCAGAGCCAGCCCGCGAAGCCCCCCTCGAAGCGGTATTGCGGGAGCTTGCGCCAGGCAAGCAGGAAGGTTTCCTGCGCCAGGTCGTCGGCGAGCGCGTGGTCGCCGCGCGTCATGCGCAGCAGGAAGCCGCGTACCTTCTGCTGGTGAAGCCGCACAAGGCTCGCGAAGGCGGTGACGTCCCGCGCGTGGACGGCCCGTTCGAGGAGGGCGCTGTCGTTCATGGCCTCGGCCGGCGTGTCCGGTCAGCTCTTGCGCGAAGGCGGGCTGCGATCGAACGCCGCGATCAGCAGCAGACCCACGCCGATCATGAAGGGAAAGACCCCGAGCGACGGCAGCCATGACAGGTGCGGGATCGGTCCGTCGAACACGGGCGAGGTCATCGACCAGAGGAAGAAGGCCAGCGCTATGCCGATGCAGACGAGGATGACGCCGGCTCTGATATTGCGGGGGCTCGCATTCGCGTCGGCGAGATTCGCGAGTACCTCGGGTGGTAGCGTCTGACCCTTTTCGGCCAGAGATTGGAGCATGCGATAGCGCGCGGCGCGGGACATGTAGGAAAAGAAGCTTCCGGCGACGCCGATCACCGCAATGGCGATCCAGAAGATCGCCGTCACGCTCACCGCGTTTAAATCCATGGGGCCCCCCGTTCAGGTTCAGTCTTCGTCAGCTTGGATGCGGCGGCAATGCCAATTGGATGCAGGGGGGAACTAAAAAATTGTTCGAGACCGGCCGTTCATCCGTAGCGCTCGGTTGCGGGGTCGATCAACTTTGCGGACTTCGGTGATATTGGTAGCAGGTACGCGCCTTTCATCCCGCTCTCAAAGGCGGGAGAATAGGGTCCCCCCAACCGCGTCCTATGAACGCCGCCGTCGTGTCTTAAAGCAACGACAGCTGGTCGCCGGCGCGCGCGGGCCGGCGGAATTTTCCGAGCAAGAGCGGCTTTGAATTCCTTGTTGAGCCCGAGCCGCTTCACCGCCATGTGGAAACGCCGTGCGATCATCTCGGCGTAGGGACCTGTTCCCTTCATGCGCGTGTGCCACTTGCTGTCGTAGTCCTTGCCGCCGCGCATCTGGCGGATGAGGGACATGACGTGCTTGGCACGATCGGGAACACTGGCCTCGAGCCATTCGCGGAACAGATCCTTGATCTCGAGCGGCAATCGCAGCAGCACATAACCCGCGGACAACGCGCCCATCTCGACGGCCGCGCCCAGTACGGCTTCCATCTCGCCGTCATTGAGCGCCGGGATCACCGGCGCGAACATCACGCCGGCCGGAATGCCCGCCTCAACAAGTCCCTTGATCGCCTGCAGCCGGCGCTGCGGCGTGCCCGCGCGCGGCTCCATGACCCGCGCGAGCCTGCGATCGAGCGTGGTGATGGAGAGCGCCACCTTCGCGAGCCCCTGTTCGGCCATCTCGCCCAGGATATCGGCGTCGCGAAGCACGAGCGGCGATTTGGTCACGATGCCGACAGGGTGGCGGAATTCGCGCAGCACTTCGAGGATGGAGCGCGTGATGCGCATCTTCTTCTCGATCGGCTGATAGGGATCGGTATTCGTGCCCATGGCGATGACCTTCGGCACATAGCCGGGCGCGGACAATTCCTTCGCCAGCAGTTCGGCCGCATTGGGCTTCGCAAACAGGCGCGACTCGAAATCGGCGCCGGGCGACATGCCGAGATAGGCGTGCGTCGGTCGCGCGAAGCAATAGATGCAACCATGCTCGCAACCGCGATAGGGATTGATCGATTGGTCGAAGGAAATGTCCGGCGACTTGTTGCGCGCAATGATCGTGCGAGTCGCGTCGCGGATGACTTCCGTTCGCAAAGGCGGCGGCACGAGATCGTCGTCGCGCCAGCCGTCATCCCAGCCGTCGTCGACGAGTACGCGCGTGTGTCGTTCATAGCGCCCGACGGCGTTGGATCGGGCGCCACGGCCCCGCAAAAGCCGCTCATCGGCGGTAAGTTTGAGAACGGTTGTCATCGTCAAGAAATCGTAACGGAAGCGTTAGAACAAAACAAGTACAAAATGTTCTGCTGGTAGCGGCGCAGGCTAGGAAATGCAGGCATTTAAGTCGGTCACGCGAAGCCCACAAAGACGCGGGCGTACACCGGGCTTGGAACCTTGTCGGGTTTCTCAACGGCGCGCGAAGAACGAAAATCACATCGCCGCTGGCTAAGTCACGGAGGCGCTCTTTCCGCGCCTTCGCGGCTCCGAGTGCAAACGCATTATCCTCGCACCACGGAATTGAACGGCAGTCCCTGCCACCGAACCTTTCGCGCCTGTAATGAATGCGCAGAAAATGGGCATAAACCCTGCGACCGCAAAGTTTTAGGTCGAAGCGCAAGATTAGTTCATATTGCGCTGCATGATCAGCGTCATTATTCCGACATTGAATGCAGCCCCAGAACTTCCTCGCTGTTTTGACAGTTTGATATCGGCTGTCGTGCGCGGAACGGTGCGCGAAGTGATCGTCGCCGACGGCGGTTCGGATGACGACACGCGGGTCATCGCCGATGCGACCGGCGCGCATTTCGTCCGCACGACGAACGGACACGCTGCGCAGCTCGCCGCCGGAGCGAAGATGGCGCGCAGCGACTGGCTGTTGTTTCTTCATCCGCAGACTGCTCTCGAGACTGGATGGGATGTCGAAGCCGACGCCTTCATGGCCCGCGCGACTCTCGAGCGTCCGCGAGCGGCGTCGTTCCGCTATGCAGTCGAAGCCTTCGGCGGCGCCGCGCGGCGCAAGGAGTGGGCAGCGGGAATGCGTAGCGTGCTGTTTGGGCTACCATCGGGCGAACAAGCGCTTCTCATTCCCAAGCGGCTTTATCAGAAACTCGGCGGCCACCGTCGCGTGCCGATGGAAGACATGGATCTCCTGCGTCGCATCGGACGCAGCCGACTTGTGATGCTGCGCGCGCGCGCAATCAACAAACCGAAAAGCGATACCAGCGTCGTGCGCACGACGGCGCTCGTCGTTCTCCAGGCATTGCGCGTTCCGCAAGGTATATTGTCGCGCATCTCGAGCTAATTCACGCCAACCCATTGTAATTATTGGCGCATGGGCCCATACAAGCGGCAGCGGCATTATTTGCCCGACGTCCCCGAAAGAATTTCAAATGACAAGCAAGCCCGAATTGGTGCCTGCGATCGCTCTGGCGTCCCGACCGCAATCTGTCGATCGCAATGTGGTGTCTCGGACGCATGAGGAAGATGTGGCGCGGCTCGTCGAACCCGCTTCTGGACCGGTAACGAAGCCCGTGCAGTAACGACCCGGGGGAGGATGACATCATCCTCCCCCCTTTTTTCTGGCGCGCACTTTGCGCCTCATGCTCGGCGCCTGTTCGAGCCGCCGCGTTCTGCGCGGCAAGGCGTGTGCCGTGCCGGAGACCGCGGAGGCGAAGCGATAGGGCTCCTGCCTGGTCGCTTCGCCGACGCCGGTCTCGTTCGAAAGGAGCAGGATTTGGGAACGCGCGTGACGAGTTCGACGGTCGTATTCTGCCGCCCCTTCGTCCTGAACGGCTTCGAACGCGTCGAGCCTGCAGGCTCATACGTCGTCGAGACGGAGGAAGAGAGCATCGATGATGTTTCCCTTTCGGCGTGGCGGCGCGTGGCGACGATCATGCATGTGACCCAGGACGGCGCCACGGAATACAGGCGCATAGATCCGGACGATCTCACCAAGGCGCTGTCGCGCGACCAGGCGCAGATAGAGCTTCCGGGCGCGGCCCAGATACGGCTCGACGCGGCGCGTCACAGGAACAGCGTGCGGCTGATGCACCGCAAGAAATACTGACCAGGAGGTCTCATGAAAATCACGATCTACCACAACCCCAATTGCGGCACTTCGCGAAACGCACTGGCGACCATACGAGGCGCGGGCCACGAGCCCGTCATCGTCGAGTATCTCAAGACGCCACTCTCGCGCGACCAACTCTCCGCGCTGATCGCCCAGACAGGATTGACCTTGCGCAACGTGATGCGTCGCAAGGACCCGCTCTTCGCAGAGCTAGGCCTCGACGATCGCGACGTAGGCACCGAGGAGCTGATGGAGGCGATGATGACGCATCCCATCCTCATCAATCGGCCCATCGTCGCGGTGGAACGGGACGGAGAGACGGTGGTGCGCCTTTGCCGGCCCAGCGACACGGTCAAGGCGCTCCTCGACGGACAGCCCGCCGAGGGCTGACCTGCTGGGCATGTGCGCTCCGCGATCGCGCCACGCGGGAAGCCTGAAATCGATCGTCCGGGGCGTGAAGGTGGAAATTTGCGCAGTCCGCGGAAACTGTGCTCGCATCTAGCCCCCGGCGAGCGCGTTGGTCAGCACGATCTCGTCGCCGTCATTCACCGGGCGGTCCTTCGCTTCGGCCGCGCGCACCAGCGCGCCTTCGTGCAGGAAGACGATGTTGCGCCGGATCGCACCCGCCTCGTCGAAGAGATGAAGGCCGAGCGCCGGATGCTTGTTCCCGAGATCGACGAGCACGGCCGCGATCGAGCTTCCTTCCGCGTCGACCACACGCAATCCACCCATGACCGGCCTCAGGATCGGCGGCAGCTGCACGCGCACGTTCGTCACGAGGCGTAGGCCTGGACGCTCATGATGCGCGGCAGTCCGCTCGCGATCTCGCGCCAGCTTTCGCCCGTGTCGGCGCTGCCATAGACCGTGCCCGACGCCGTCCCGACATAAAGCCCGCCGGGATCGAGCTGGTCCGCCGACAGCGCGCCGCGCAAGACGGCCGTGAAGCAATTGGCGGGCAGGCCGGTTGTCAGTTTCTGCCAGCGCGCGCCGTCCGGCGTGCGATAGACGGCGAGCTGTCCGCCGGGCGGAAAGCGATAATTGTCGCCGTCCAAAGGGACGACGAACACCAGACCCGAACGAAGATCGATGGTGGAAGCGAACCCGAACGAGCAGCGATGCCCGTCCGACAACTCGCCGATGGGCAGACCGTCCTCGATCACGCGCCAGTTGTCGCCACCGTCATCGCTGCGATGAACGCCGCGATGCTCCTGCCGGAACATGACGTCTGCGTTCGTGGGATCGTGCGTGACGCTGTGAACGCACTGGCCGGTCGATGCAGGCTCGGAGTCGATCGCGGGATTCACGCCCTTGTTCTTCGGCGCCCACGTCCTGCCGCCGTCGTCGGTGCGAAAGAGACCGGCTGCCGAGACGCCGACCCACATGCGGTCGGGATTCTTCGAGTCGCTCAGAACCGTATGGGCGCCAAGGCCGCCGAAGCCAGGTTGCCAGGTGTCGCGCGAAGGATGCTCGTTGAAGCCATCGATGGGTTGCCAGGAATTGCCGCGGTCGCGGCTTACGAACAGCCCGGCTTCCGACACGCCGGCGTAGAGCGCGCCATGGGCGAAGTGCAGCGTCCAGATCTGGTCGACGAAGCGTCCGCCGCCCTTGAGGAGTCCGGAGAAATCCTCCTTCGCGACCAGGCGATGATGTTCAGCGTTGCCGCGATCTTCGGGCCGGTAGCGGGGCGCGGTCTCGAGCTGCGTCCAGGTATTGAAGTCGTCGCTTGCAAATAACGCTACACCGTAGTTCGGGCTGTTCACCGCGACATAGACGCGGCCCTGATCGTCGCGCGTGCTCGCCGTCACCGGCCAGCCGCGCAACTCGAAGCTCATGTTCCAGCTCTTCCGGTCCTTGCTCGTGAGGACCGCGGCACCCTTCGGCGTACCGACGACCAGAGCGACTCCCATGGGCTTCTCCATGCTTAACCGAATGGATAAGTATTAACATGGCCGCGCGTCGGTACAAGCGGCGACTCGAGCGCTATTTTCGATGCTCTTCCAGCCGCGGCATGATCTCGACGAAGTTGCAGGGCTTGTGGCGGATGTCGAGCTGCGCCTTGAGGATGCCGTCCCAGCCGTCTTTCACCGCGCCGGGCGAGCCGGGGAGGGCGAAGATATAAGTCCCCTTGGCAACGCCGGCGCAGGCACGCGACTGCAGCGTCGATGTGCCGATCTTCCCGAACGATATCTCATGGAAGATCACGGAGAAGCCGTCGATCTCCTTCTCGAACAGCGGCTTCAACGCTTCGACCGTGACGTCGCGACCGGTGAGCCCCGTGCCGCCGGTCGTGATGACGACGTCGATCGCCGGATCGTCGATCCACTGCCCGACCTGCGCGGCGATTGCAGGTGCGTCGTCGCGGAGAATCTTGCGCGCGGCGAGGACATGGCCGGCGTCCTTGATCCGTGCGGCCAACGTGTCGCCGGAGACATCGTCGGCGACCGTGCGCGTATCTGAGACCGTCATCACCGCGATGCGGACGGGGACGAAGGTCTTGCTCTCATCAAGGCGAGGGTCGGGCATCGCTGATCTGCTGGTTGACCGGTCCGGGCTGCGTCGCCGTCGGCGGCGTAAGCACCGGTGCGGGCATGTCGGCCGGGCGGTAGAGCGGCCAGCCGCCCTGCGCCGTCTCGTCGAGGCTCTTCGCGTCGCGGCCCATGCGGCGGCGATACATCCAGTGATACGTCATCATCCGCTTTACATACATCCGCGTTTCCGGCACGGGCATGCTTTCGATGAAGAGAAGCGGATCGCCCATCTTGTCGCTCTTCTGGCCCATCCAGCGGGTCAGCGCCCCTGGGCCCGCATTGTAAGCGGCGGCCAGCTCGAAGAGGTTGCCGTTCAGTTCGGTCAGCAGCTCTTCGATATAGCGCTGACCGAGCGAAAGATTGTAGCTCGGATCGCCCAGTCGCGCGGCCGCTCCGGGCCCTGCGATATGCGCGGCCGTGCCTGGCATCAGCTGCATCAGTCCGCGCGCGCCGACGGGCGACGTCACCTCAGGCTGGAAACGGCTCTCGATGCGGGCGAAGGCGAGCACGAGGGACGGATCGATGCGATAGCCGCCCTCGGGGCGATAGTCGGGCACCGGGAAGAGACCCGTCAGCATGACGCCGCGCGAGGCACTGGTTTCGCTCGCGCGCAATTCGAGATTGGCGGCGTTAATCTTGTCGGCAAGCGCTGCGAAGACGGGATCGTGGCGCCCGTCGGATTCGCCGAAGGCGCGGTTCAGCTCCTCCGCTGCGTCTTCCCGGTCGCCGATCTGCCACAGCGCGACCGCGCGGTGCGCGGCAGGATCCTGGATCACCGCCGCAAAGTCCTGCGGATTCACGACTGGATCGGAGAAGCCGGTCTCGGTGTCCTGGCCGAGAATCCGTTCCGCAATGAGGCCGTAGAAGGTCGGCTGATATTTGGCCGCCACCTGGAGCAGCGTCACATAATCCTGGGGCTCGCCATCCTGGAGATGCGAGCGTGCTGCCCAGAACGCAGCCGCGCTTCGCGTCCAGTTGGGCACGCCACCGGACTGAGCGAGCTCTTCATATTGGTCGCCCGCCTCGTGAAATCTGCCGAGGCGATAGGCGGCAAGGCCCGCATCCCAATAGAGCAGCGGCACGACGTGCTTCGACACCGGCTCGACCTGGGACGCGAGCGCGTAGGCCTGCGCGTCCATGCCTTCGGCGAGATAGGACGCGGCAACGCGATGGGTGAGCCGCGCGATATCGACCGGCGTTGCACGACCGGAGAGGCCGCTCAGCACGGCGTTTGCCTGGTCGGGCTGATCGACTTTCACATATTGCTCGATCTGCGGAAGCGCCGCGCGTGCGGCCTCGCTCTCGAATGACGGTTCCGGGAGATCGACGTCTTCATAGCCGCCGCCGCGGCGACGCGCGGCCGGTCCCGGAACCGGAATGTTCGTCACCACCGCGACGAGGATCGTGTGGTGATGATGGCGGACCTTCTTGGTCGAACGTTTGACCGTGAGGTCGTAGATTCGATCGGCGACCGGAAGCTCGGAATAGTCGTGCAGCCAGGCGACAAGGTCGGCGACCGGCACGCGCTTGCCGTGCGGCGATAGGTAGTGCTCGGCCAGCATGTAGCCCTTGAGCGAGGTGTCGCTCAGATTTGCGAACTGCTCCTGGGCCGCGTCGAAGTTGCCCGCGCGCTCGTCTTCGAGAATCACGCGATAACGGTGCACATCGTCCTCGGACAAAACGCGCATATTCGCGTTCGTCTCAGTCTGGGAGAATGCAGGAGCGCTCGCCATGAGCGCAGAAATGAGGAACGCGTACGCAGTGCGACGTGCCAAGTTCTCATCCTTCGACGGCGGGGACTGGAATTCCTACCTAGCGCGAGCGCATCCGGCGCTCAACCCGCAATCTCACCTAGTTGCGGCCTTATTCAATCCCAGGGCGGTTATCTTTTCTTCAACGGCCTGAAGATCGCGCCATGCCAGCCTTTTGTGCGCAGGCTGACGCAGCAAATAGGCCGGATGCAGCGTCGGCATCACCGGAACCATACGGTCGCCCACACGATATTCCAGCCACCGCCCCCGAAATTTCATGATTCCTTCACCTAGTCCCAGGACGTGACGCAAGGAGACGGCGCCGAGGAGAATCAGGATTGCGGGTTCCGCGAGCTCGATATGCCGCCTCAGAAACGGGATGCATTGCGCAACTTCGGTCGCCTCCGGATTGCGGTTGTCCGGCGGACGCCAGGGCAGGACGTTTGTGATGTACGCGGAACTCCGATCGAGATGGATCGCGGCCAGCATCTGATCGAGCAGCTTGCCGGCGCGACCGACGAAGGGTCGTCCGAGGCGATCCTCGTCGCGTCCGGGCGCCTCACCGATGAAGAGGATGCGCGAGTTCGGGTTGCCATCGGCGAAGACCGTGTTCGTCGCGTTCTTCTTGAGCTGTGATCCCTCAAACGCCTCGAGCGCGGCTTTGAGCTCCGCCAGCGTGTTGGCTGCGGCGGCGATCTCCATCGCCGCACCGACGTTGTCGCTTGAGGCGTCGCCCGCCAGTGAGCGACCCTCCCCTCGAGGGAGGGTCGAAATTTGCGGAGCAAATTTCGGGGAGGGGTGTGACGCGTCGGCAGTCCTCCCCCGTCGCTCGCTGTCGCTCGCTCCGCCCCCTCCACTCGGTGGAGGGGGGATTTGATGAGCCCCCTCCACGAAGCTGGAGGGGACAGAGTTCGGCGCAGCCGAACTTTGGGGGACGACTACCTTCGCTAACCGGTCGACCGGCGTCTCACCTGTGGCCTCGTCGGCGCCGGCCTCGACCAGCCAGGCTAGTACCGAGAGAGCGTCGGAGCGGGATGGTGGCGCCATCGGGAGATGATAGGGCGCGGCGGCAATTCGCGCGAGCCCGTCGGTTGACCGCCCGAACCGGCGCACCGCATAACCGTTTCGCAGGGAACCGAGGCGGGAATTGGAGAGATGGCGGAGACCGTCGAACGCGAAAGCATGGAATACGACGTCGTGATCGTGGGTGGCGGCCCTTCGGGCCTCGCGGCTGCGATCCGGCTGAAGCAACTGGCGGCGGAACATGGCCGCGAGGTCAGCGTCTGCGTGCTCGAGAAGGGCTCCGAGATCGGCGCGCACATATTGTCCGGCGCCGTCGTCGATCCGATCGCCATTAACGAGCTGATTCCGGACTGGAAAGAAAAGGGCGCGCCGCTAGACACGCCGGTCACCGACGACCGCTATTACATTTTCGGCCCGTCGGGCCAGATGCGCATCCCGAATTTCATCTTCCCGCCGTTCATGAGCAACCACGGCAATTACATCGTGAGCCTGAGCAATGTCTGCAAATGGCTCGCGACCCAGGCCGAGGCGCTCGGCGTCGAGATCTATCCGGGCTTCCCGGCCGCCGAGCTCGTCTTTGGCGACAAGGGCGAAGTGAAGGGTGTCACAACGGGCGACCTCGGTGTCGCGCGCGACGGCCATCACAAGGATTCTTACACGCCCGGCATGAACCTGCTCGGCAAATACACGCTGTTCGCGGAAGGCGCGCGCGGTTCTCTTTCGAAGCAGCTGATGGCCCGATACAAGCTGTGCGACGGGCGCGATCCGCAGAAGTACGGCATCGGTCTCAAGGAACTCTGGGAGCTTCCCAAAGACAAGCACAAGCGAGGGCTTGTGCTGCACAGCTTCGGTTGGCCTCTCGACGATGCGACCGGCGGCGGACTCTTCATGTATCACTGGGGTGAGAATTTCTGCTCCATCGGATATGTGATTCATCTCAACTATTCGAACCCGTTCCTCTCGCCGTTTGACGAGTTTCAGCGCGTCAAGCGCCATCCGCTCATTCGCGGAATGCTCGAAGGCGGCAAGCGCGTGGGCTATGGCGCGCGCGCGCTCACCGAAGGCGGATTCCAGTCCGTGCCGAAGCTCGCGTTTCCGGGGGGCGCCTTGATCGGATGTGCCGCGGGCTTCATGAACTTGCCTCGCATCAAAGGCAGTCACAATGCGATGAAGTCGGGGATGTTGGCAGCCGACGCCGTGATCGCCGCATTGGGCGAAGGCCGTTCCGGCGACGAGCTTGCAGCCTATGAGGAAGGCTATCGCAACAGCCACGTTTACAAAGACTTGAAGCGCATTCGGAACGTGAAACCGCTATTGTCGCGCTTCGGAACACTCTTCGGCCTCGGGTTGGGCGGAATCGACATGTGGACGAACCAGCTTTTCGGCCTGTCTGTCTTCGGAACGCTGCATCACAGCAAGCCGGATTACGCGACGCTAAAGCCGGCGTCGCAATCGAAGAAGATCGACTATCCCAAGCCCGACGGCATCATCAGCTTTGACAAACTTTCGAGCGTTTTCCTCTCTAACACCAACCATGAAGAGGACCAGCCGGTTCACCTGAAGTTGAGGGATCCGACGATCCCGATCGCCAGGAACCTGCCGGAATATGACGAACCGGCGCAGCGTTATTGTCCGGCGGGCGTTTATGAAGTCGTGCGGGATGGCTCGGGCCCGCGCTTTCAGATCAATGCGCAGAACTGCGTGCACTGTAAAACATGCGATATTAAGGATCCGGCGCAGAACATAACCTGGGTGACGCCGGAAGGCGGCGGCGGACCGAACTACACGAATATGTAGGAGAAGAATTTGCGTCGAGGATTGCTTGCGATAACCGTCGGTCTTTCCACCGTCCTTTCCGCGTGTGCGTGGGCGCAATCCTCCGACAACAGGGACGACACGGGGTTCAAGATCGATCTCTTGCGCGACGACGACGCGCCGGCCTACGGCAACTATCTCTCCGCGCGCTTTGCCGCGAGCGAACACAATCTCGCCGACGCGGCCAAGTACTATCGCGACAGCCTCAAATCCGATCCTGCCAACATTTCCCTCCTCACACTCGCGTTTTTCTATGCGACCTCGTCGGGCCAGGTCGACGACGCCGCCCGGTTTGCGGAAAAGGTCACCAGCTCGGCCGCCGGTGGCGACGACCGTGCGGCGCGGCTCGTGCTTGCGGTCAAGGCGCTGGACGACGACGACTATGCCGAGGCGCGCAAGCAGCTCGCCCAATCCGACAAGGGACCGTTCACGGCGCTGACGAGCATACTGCTGGACGCTTGGGCCGCAGCGGGCGCAGGCGACTCTGCGACGGCGATTTCCGATCTCAAATCGCTTTCGAACCAGACGGGCGCCGACGCACTTGCGGCGTTCCACCTGGCGATGCTCTACGAGTTCCTCGGACGCACCGCCGACGCCGACGCGTCCTATCGCGACGCGCTGCTCAAAGCCGGGCCGAGCCCGCGCATCGTCGACGCCTATGGCCGCTTCCTCGAGCGCAACGGACAGGCGGCGGAAGCCTCCGCGCTCTACGCCAAGCTTGCCTCCGACGACGCACTTCAGCCCATCCTGCAACAGGGCGTTGCGCGCATCGCCAGGGGCGACAAGCCTGATCCGCTGGTCGGCCGCGCGCGCGACGGCGCCGCCGAGGCGTTGTTCGGCATCGCCGGGTCGCTCACTGACCAGTCGAGCGCCGACGTGTCGATCCTTTACCTGCGGCTCGCGCTCTATCTCAGGCCCGATCTCGATCTCGCCAGCATCCTTCTCGGCGACCGGCTCGAGACGTTGCAAAAGTACGAGGATGCGATCGCGGTCTATCGCAGCATCGATACCAGCTCGCCCTATTGGCGCGTGGCCGAAGTGCAGGTCGCCGTCGACGAGGCGCAGCTCGACAAGACCGACGCGGCCATCGCCGACCTGAAGCACGCCACGGTCGACGCGCCGAACGACGCCGAAGCCTGGACCGGCCTCGGCGACGCCTACCGCGCCGCGGAGCGCTGGAGCGATGCATCGGACGCTTACGATCAGGCGCTGAAGACGCTGGGCCCGCCGGCGCAGAAGGACTGGCCGCTGTTCTACGCCCGCGGCATTGCCGAGGATCGCGCCGGCCACTGGGATGCGGCGCTGGCCGATCTGCAAACAGCGCTGAAGCTCTCGCCCGACGAGCCCCAGGTGCTCAACTACATCGGCTACAGCTGGGTCGATCGCGGCAGCAACATCCCGCAGGCGCTGGCGATGCTCGAAAAGGCGCGCGAGCTCAGGCCGTTCGACGGCTACATCGTGGACAGCGTCGGTTGGGCCTATTTCAAGCTCGGCCGTTACGACGAAGCGGCGAAGACGCTCGAGAACGCGATCCTGCTCGTGCCCGGCGACGCCACCATCAACGACCACCTGGGCGACGCCTATTGGCGCGTCGGCAAGAAGCTCGACGCGCGCTTTCAATGGAGCCATGCGCTCGCCTTCGGGCCCGAGCCCGACGAAAAATCGACGCTCGAGAAGAAACTGAAAGACGGGCTACCAACCAGTGGCACGCCCGGCTGAGGCGGCGCGTGTCACAGCGCCGGCCAAGATCAATTTGTTCCTGCATGTCGGCGACAAGCGCGCGGACGGGTTTCACGCGCTGCACAGCCTCGTCGTCTTCGCGCGCACAGGCGATCTGCTGAAAATCGAGCCGGCTGAGACGCTCTCGCTTAGGATCGAAGGCCCTTTTGCGCAAGGTCTTACGGCAGAGGACGACAATCTCGTGCTCAGGGCGGCGCGATCGCTCGCAGCGCACACAGGGCGAACTCCGGGCGCGCGCATGGTGCTGGAAAAGATCTCCCCGTCGCATCCGGAATTGGCGGCGGATCGGCCGACGCGGCCGCGGCGCTTCTGGGGCTGGTGCGGCTGTGGAGTGCAAAGATCGGGCAGGGCGAACTGCACGCCATCGCCGAAACCCTCGGCTCCGACGTACCGGTGTGCCTGGCGTCCGAGACGTCGTGGATGGAAGGCCGCGGCGAACGCGTTTCCCCGGCGCCGTCTTTCGCGCCGATCCCCGCCGTGCTCGTCAATCCGGGCGTTGGCGTGCCGACGGGTCCCGTCTTTGGCGGATTGAAGTCGCGAAGCGGCGCCGATCACGCAAAGCCGTCTTCCTTCGCCTCCCCCGACGCCGTGATCGCGTATCTGAGGACAACCGGCAACGACCTCGAGGCACCCGCCCGCGCGATCGCGCCGGTCATCGGCGACGTCCTCGATGCGCTCGCATCCCGCGATGGCGTCAAGCTTGCCAGAATGTCCGGCAGTGGCGCCACGTGTTTTGGATTGTTCGCAAGTGAAGCGGTAGCGTCAGAAGCAGCGCGCGCTCTGAAATCGGCTCACCCCGAGTGGTGGGTTGTCGCGACGACTGTCGGCTAGTTTCGATTTCGGAACGGATTGCGCCGAACGTTGATTCAAACGGAGGTACGGAGATATTCCAGCCGACAGAGACGAAGGATTGCGCTGCTTCTCAGAGCGGCCGGCGCTCGATCGAGCTTATATTTGGCGCGAAACGCCCATCATCCTTACCGCGTCTCGAATAGCTCTGCTGTTACGCGCGACTCAACCAACGGCCAGACAGGCTGCCGAACGCCCGCTCATTCCTTCCCGAACAACTCGCTGATGGACGTGCGATCATGTATGGAGCGGATGGCATCTGCGAACATCGGCGCCACCGAAACGACCCGCACATTCGACGGCAATTCCTCGAACCGGTGCTCGATCGTGTCGGTCATGACGAATTCGGCGATACCGCTTGGGCCGATCTTCTTCGCCGCACCCTTCGTGAACACGCCGTGGGTCACCGCGGCATAGACCTCGCGCGCTCCGGCTTCCTTCACCGCCGCGGCCATCGCGACGAGGCTGCCGCCGGTCAGGATGAAGTCGTCGACGATCAGCACGTTCTTGCCGCGCACGTCGCCGATCACGCTCCAGATGCGGGCGGTCTCGCCATGGTCGAGTCGCTCCTTGTTGCCGATTACGACGGAGGTGCCGAGCGCTTGCGCAAACTTCGCCGCCTGCTTGCTGAAGCCGACATCTGCAGACGCGACGACGAGGTCGGGGATTTGCTTCTCTCGGAAATATTCGCAGATCACAGGCCGCGCGTAGAGGTGATCGACGGGCTGGCGGAAGAAGCCCTGGATCTGCGGGCTGTGCAGATCGATGGTGAGAACGCGGTCGACGCCGGCCGCTTCGAGGGCGTCGGCGCAGACGCGGGCGCGGATCGAGACGCGCGGCTCATCCTTCTTGTCGCCCTTGGCATAGCTGAAATAGGGAATGACCGCCGTCACCTGCGACGCCGACGCCCGCTTGAGCGCGTCGACCCAGAACAGCAGCTCCACGAACGAGTCGTTCACCGGATGGGAGATGCCCTGGACGATGAAGGTGTCGCAGCCGCGCACATTGTCCAGCACGCGCACGAAGGTGTTTCCCTCGCTGAAGGTGATCGCTTCGCAAGGTGCCTGCGCCACGCCGATGGAGCTGCAGATCGCCGCCGTGAGACGAGGATTGGCGCTGCCGCTGAAAACCTTGAGGTCTCCGATCGGGCCTGCCATTTCCAAGTCCTCTTCGGTTCGACCGTCGCTGTGAAGAACTCCGTCAGTACGCCCGCTCGATGCAGAAATCGGCGATGTCCGAAAGCGCCAGCAGGGTCTCGCTCGAAGGCAGGGGGGCAAGCGCCCGGCACGCTTCGTCGGCATAATGGCGGGCGCGCGCCATCGTCTCGCGGATGGCGCCCGTCTCCTCGACGAGCGTGATCGCGCGTTCCAGGTCGCTTTCGCTCTGCGGGCCGGTTTCGATTGCGCGAGTTCCAGAACTGGCGCGCCTGCGCATCGGCGCGCGCATGGGCGAGGATCACCGGCAGCGTGACCTTGCCCTCGCGGAAATCGTCTCCGACGGATTTGCCCATCAGGGCCTGGCGGCCGGAATAGTCGAGCGCGTCGTCGACCAGCTGGAAGGCGATGCCGAGATTCCAGCCATAGTCTTTCATTGCGGCGATGAATGTGTCGGAGGCTTCCGAAACCACAGCGCCGGCTTCGGCCGCTGCCGCGAACAACGCCGCCGTCTTGGCGCTGACGACGCTCAGATAATGCGCTTCCGTCGCAGCAAGATTGTTCGCCGATTTGAGCTGCATCACTTCGCCTTCAGCGATCACGGCCGAGGCGCCGGCGAGGATGTCTAGCACGGCGAGATTGTCGGTCTCGACCATGAGCTGGAAGGCGCGGCTGAACAGGAAGTCACCGACGAGGACGCTCGGCTTGTTGCCCCAGACGATGTTGGCGGAGACCTTGCCGCGGCGAAGCGAGCTTTCGTCGACCACGTCGTCATGCAACAGCGTCGCCGTGTGGATGAACTCGACCGCGGCGGCGAGCTTCACATGGGCGCCGCCTCGATAGCCCGCCATCTTTGCGGCGGCGAGGGTCAGCATGGGGCGCAGGCGCTTGCCGCCGGAATCGATTAGATGCCTGGCGAGGTCGGGGATCAGATCGACCGTACTGCCCATCCGCGCATGGATGATTCTGTCGGTAGCGTCCATGTCGACCGCGACCAGGGAATGAAGCCTTTCGACGGGCGAAACGCCAAGCTCCCGGGCGCCGTCGATGCTGGTGCGTGGCTCGGCTCTGAGCATGAGGTCTTCTTTATGGCTTGCCGGACGCGTCCGGCTCTTGCGACATTAGTGTGCCCTGACATCGGGTCAAGCGGACCACGGGACAACCCGGCCAAGCCATGAAAGAAGCCCTGAAAACGAATAACGTCGTGCTCCTCAGCTTTGCACAAAGCCTTCTGAAGGATGCGGGAATTCGAAAGCTACGTCTTCGACGGGCATGCGAGCGTCATGGATGGCAGTATGGGCATTTTGCCGCGCCGGCTGATGGTCGACGACGACGATCTCTCCCGCGCACAGACCCTCCTGCGCGACGGCCTCGAGGCCGCAGCGCCGGATTTGTGACGGCGCACGACACGACGGACGACACCTTCCTCGGCGGCCGCGTGAGGGTCCGCCAGCCCGTGCATGGTTTTCGGGCAGGTCTCGATGCCGTGATGTTGGCGGCGGCTGTACCGGCCCGGCCGGGCGATGCGGTGCTCGAGCTCGGTGCAGGCGCAGGCGCTGCAAGCCTTTGTCTGGCAACGCGTGTCCCGGGATGTTTGGTTACGGGTGTCGAGATCGACGCCGGCCTCGTGGAACTTGCCCGGGTTAATGCGGCGGCGAACGCTTTGGGCGCACGCGTGGCTTTCGTCACCGCCGATGTGTTGTCGCTTGCGGCGGAGCTGAAGCGCGACTTCGCGCATGTGTTTGCCAATCCTCCTTTCCATGCCGAGGAGGAAAGCGCCTCGCCGGATACCGCCCGCGCGCGCGCGACGCATGACATCGGGAGGCTCGGCGAATGGCTCGTCGCTGGTTTGAAGCGCACCGCACCGCGGGGCACGCTCACCACGATCCTGCGCTCTGACCGCCTGGTCGAGGTGTTGTCGTCCGTGCCCGATACTGGCGTCGCGATCTTTCCGCTGTGGCCGCGCGCAGGCGTCGCCGCCAAGCGCGTGATCGTGAGCATCCGCAAAGGTGTAGAGACGGCGAGCATGCTTCTGCCAGGCCTCATCCTGCATGAGACGGATGGGCGCTATACGAAAGCGGCGGACGCGGTCCTGTGCGGCGAGGCGGCGCTCGATCTGTCGCAACCTTAGGAGAATAGGATGAGCCGCATCTTCGGAAGGGTCTGCCAGAACGGTTATGTCGTGAAGGACATCGAGGCCGCGCTGAAACACTGGACAGACGTGCTCGGCGTCGGTCCGTTCTATTACATCGAACGCGTGCAGCTCGACTGGTTCCGCTACCGCGGCGAACCGTCGGCGCCCGAGATCAGCATCGCGCTCGCCAACAGCGGCGATCTGCAGATCGAACTGATCCAGCAACGCAACGACGCGCCGTCGATGTATCGCGACTTCCTGGACGAGGGCCACGAGGGCCTGCAGCACATGTCTTACTGGACGACAAGCTATCAGGCCGATTTCGACCGCTATGTCGGGCAGGGTTTCCGCATAGGGCAGGAGGGCCAGATCGGAGGGCCCCACGGGCGTTTCGCCTATTTCGACACCGAGACCCATCCCGGCACCGTGATCGAGGTCTCCGACATCAGCGGAGCGAAGGGTGCTTTTTTCGAACGCATCCGCAAAGCGGCGGCCGATTGGAACGGAAGCCGGCCGATCCGGCCGATTTGATTGTGGCGAAACGAGGGGTGCATCCGGCTCAGGCGCCAAAATGCGCAGTTTTGGCTCCGTCGAAAATTTTTTTATGGCTTTGCAGAGATGGGAGGCCGCAGCCAAAGCCAGGGATATCGCCAAAAATGTTTCGAAAGTTCGCTTTTCGTTCTTGACTCCATCGGAGAGTGGAGCTATAATTTTCGTCATAGTGATTTGTTGCGCCCGCGAGAAAGCCCGCGAGACTGAAGCCCACGCCGAGCCGCAGGGCGGCCAGCGAGATACCGTCCCATCAGAATTGCCCAGACCGTCCGCTCACGCGAACTTTGCCTAGCTGCGTCGCCCGCATTTTGCGGGCCATGGCAGCGGCAAAGTCGGAGTTTCTTCCAACTCCCCGTTTCGGCGGGTCGTGTGAATCGACCGCGACCGCGCCACGCGCCACAAAGGGTTCGCCCTGTTATCTCCCTGTTTAACAGGGAGTTCGCCATTCTTGTCCGACCCCGGCACGGCCTGTAGGTTCCGGCGCTTCGCAAAGGACGCACCAACTCGTGGCCAAGGCCCGCACATTCCAGGACCTCATCCTGGCGCTCCAGAACTACTGGGCGCAGCAGGGCTGCATCATCCTGCAGCCCTACGATGTGGAAATGGGAGCGGGCACCTTTCATCCGGCAACGACGTTGCGCGCGCTCGGACCGCGTCCGTGGCGCGCGGCCTTCACCCAGCCCTCGCGCCGGCCGAAGGACGGCCGTTACGGCGAGAACCCGAACCGGCTGCAGCACTATTACCAGTACCAGGTGATCCTGAAGCCTGCGCCCGAGAACGTGCTCGACCTCTATCTGGGAAGCCTCATCGCCATCGGCCTCGATCCGGCCGTGCACGACATCCGTTTCGTCGAGGACGATTGGGAAAGTCCTACGCTGGGCGCCTGGGGCCTCGGCTGGGAAGTCTGGTGCGACGGCATGGAGATCACGCAGTTCACCTATTTCCAACAGGTTGGCGGCTTTGACTGCGATCCGGTTGCCGCCGAGATCACCTATGGACTCGAGCGCCTCGCCATGTATGTGCAGGACGTCGAGTTCGTCTACGACCTGAAATTCAACGAACAATTCCGCTATGGCGAGGTCTTTCACCAGGCCGAGCAGGAATTCTCCGCCTACAATTTCGAATTCGCGGACACCGCGATGCTGTTCCGCCACTTCGACGATTGGGAGAAGGAGTGCAAGGCGCTGCTCGGCGGCAACCGCAAGCTCGCACTGCCGGCCTACGACCAGTGCATCAAGGCGAGCCACGCCTTCAACCTGCTCGACGCGCGCGGTGTCATCAGCGTGACCGAGCGCGCCGCCTATATCGGCCGAGTGCGGGCGCTTGCGAAGGCGTGCTGCGAAGCGTGGCTCGAGAGTCCCATGGGCGCCTATCAGCCGAGGCATGGCTGATGCCTGACTTGCTTCTCGAACTTTTCTCCGAAGAAATTCCCGCGCGGATGCAGAGCCAGGCCGCGAAGGATCTGGAGCGCCTTGTCGTGGGCGCGCTATCGGATCGCGGCTTGTTGTTCGAAGGCCTGAAGGCATTCGCAGGCCCGCGTCGCCTCACGCTGGCCGCCAGCGGTTTGCCGGCCAGGCAATCCGATGTGAGCGAAGAGAAGAAAGGCCCGCGCGTGAATGCGCCGGCTAAGGCGATCGACGGCTTCCTGCGTTCGGCCGGCGTGACGCTCGACGAATGCCAGAAGCGCGACGACGGCAAGGGCGAGTTCTATGTCGCGGTCATCGAAAGGAAGGGCCGCGCCACCGCCGAGGTGCTGTCCGCGCTCATTCCCGAGGCGATGGCGAAATTGCCCTGGCCGAAATCGATGCGCTGGCTGGCGGGCGGCCAGGCGACCAACCAGCCGCGCTGGGTGCGCCCCTTGCGCGGGATTGTCTGCACCTTTGACGGCGAGGTCGTTACGTTCGAATTCGCCGGCGTGAAGAGCGGCAACACGACGCTCGGCCATCGCTTCCTCTCGAAAGGCGCGATCGAAGTCCGCCGTTTCGAGGATTACGAGAAAAAGCTGCGCGATGCCCATGTCGTGCTCGACGCGGCCGAGCGGCGGGACACCATCCGCAACGAAGCGACGCAGAAATCCTTCGCGCTCGGCCTCGAATTGATCCAGGACGAGGGCCTGCTCGAGGAAGTCGCTGGCCTTGCCGAATGGCCGACGGTGCTGATCGGAAAGATCGAAGACCGTTTCATGGACGTGCCCGCCGAGATCCTGCAGACTTCGATGCGCACGCATCAGAAGTATTTCTCGCTAAGCGAGCCGAAGACCGGCGTGCTCGCCAACCGCTTCGCGCTCGTGTCCAACATGGTCGCGGCCGACGGCGGCAACGAGATCACGGCCGGCAATGAGCGGGTGCTGCGCGCGCGACTTTCGGACGCGAGGTTCTTTTGGGACCAGGACCGCAAGACGAAGCTGGCCGACCGCGTGGCGGCGCTGAAGGGTATCGTGTTCCACGCCAAGCTGGGCACCCAGTACGAGCGCATCGAGCGGATCGAGGTGTTGGCGGGCGAGATCGCCAACGTGATCGGCGCCGACCCAGTCAAGGCGCGCCGCGCGGCACGTCTTTGCAAGGCCGATCTGACCAGCGGCGTCGTGGGTGAGTTCCCCGAGCTTCAGGGCGTCATGGGCCGCTATTACGCGCTTAACGACGGCGAGGACTTCGAGGTCGCCGACGCAATCCGCGATCACTACAAGCCGCAAGGACCCAACGACGCCGTGCCGATGGCAGGGGTGTCCATGGCCGTCGCGCTGGCCGACAAGCTTGATGCTTTGCGCGGCTTCTTCGATGTCGGCGAGAAGCCGACGGGCTCTGGCGATCCATTCGCGCTGCGGCGCGCGGCGCTCGGATGCTTGCGCATCATTCTGGAGAACCGGATCCGGCTCGACGTCATTCAGGTCGCCCATGTCGGCGGCGACGATCTGCTCGCGTTTTTTGTTGACCGTCTGGAAGTCGTTCTCCGCGGTCGCGGGGTCCGCCACGACCTGCTGGACGCCGCGTTTGGTTCGGCCAGAGACGCGGATTTCGTTCGCTTCGTCGCTCGCGTCGAAGCGCTGCAGGCATTCCTCAAATCCGATGACGGCGCCAATCTTCTCGTCGCCTATCGCCGCGCCGTGAACATCCTGAAGGCCGAGGAGAAGAAAGACGGCAAGACCTATGACGGCGAGCCCGATCCCGAAGCCTTCGTCGCCGACGAAGAGAAGAGGCTGTTCGTCGAGCTTGCGACGGCCGACGAGATGATCAGGGCCGAACTGGAGCGCGAGCGTTTCGTCGAAGCCATGGGCGTGATGGCGCGGTTGCGCGGACCGGTCGACGTGTTCTTCGAGAAGGTCACCGTCAACGCGCCGGAAGCGGAACTCCGCCGCAACCGGCTGCTGCTGTTGTCGCGCCTGCGCACGACGTTACGCCTGGTCGCGGATTTTTCGAAGATCGAGGGGTAGGAACGATCGCGCGTTACGCTCATCGCGGGGAGGGTCGAAATTTGCGAAGCAAATTTTGGACAGGGGCGAGTTCCCGATGTTCGCGGTAAGCCCCTCCCCGAAATTTTTTTCTCGCGGCGCTCAAAGAGTTTTCGACCCTCCCTCGAGGGGAGGGTAGTAATAGACCGGCATTTCCGACGCTCGGACTCACAGGAACGATCATGACGAAATGGGTTTACAGCTTTGGCGGCGGCGCTGCTGAGGGTGATGCGGGGTTGAAGAACCTCCTCGGAGGCAAGGGCGCGAACCTGGCGGAGATGAGCAATCTCGGCCTGCCGGTGCCGCCTGGTCTCACGATCACGACGGCCGTGTGCACGCACTACTACGCGAACGGACAGACCTATCCAGCCGACCTTAAAACGGCCGTTGAGAGGGCGCTCGCGCTTGTGGGCCACGCCGCGAACGGCGCGCTCGGCGACGCCGAGAATCCGCTGCTGGTCTCGGTGCGCTCCGGCGCGCGCGTCTCCATGCCGGGCATGATGGACACCGTTCTCAATCTCGGCCTCAACTCTCGGACGACCGAGGGTCTTGCCAGGCTCACCAACGATCCGCGCTTCGCCTACAACTCCTATCGCCGCTTCATCCAGATGTATTCCGACGTCGTGCTTGGCGTGGAGCACGCAGTGTTCGAGGAGATCCTCGACACGGAGAAGGAGCGCAAGGGCGTCGAGCTCGACACCGAGCTCGACGCAGGCGATCTTGAGCGCATCGCCGGGCTGTTCAAGGATCGGGTGAAAAAGGAGCTCGGCCGGCCGTTCCCCGACGATGTCGGCGAGCAGCTATGGGGCGCGATAGGCGCGGTATTCGGTTCCTGGCAATCGGCGCGCGCCAACACCTACCGGCGGCTCCACAACATCCCGGAGGATTGGGGCACGGCCGTCACCGTGCAGGCGATGGTGTTCGGCAATCGCGGCGCCACCAGCGCAACAGGAGTCGCCTTCACCCGCGATCCCTCGACCGGCGAGAAATCCTCTACGGCGAGTTCCTCGTGAACGCACAGGGCGAGGATGTCGTCGCCGGCATCCGCACGCCGCAGCCAATTACGAAGCTGGTACGTGAACGGCAGGGCGGCCGCAGGCCGTCGATGGAAGAGGTGATGCCGGGTCCATTTGAGGAGCTGACTGCTATCGCCGACAAGCTCGAGGCCCACTACCGCGACATGCAGGACGTCGAGTTCACGGTGCAGGAAGGCAGGCTCTTCATGCTCCAGACCCGCGCGGGCAAGCGCACGGCGGAAGCGGCCCTCAAGATCGCCGTCGACATGGAGCGCGAGGGCTTGATCGACAGGCGCGCCGCGATCGGCCGAGTTGATCCTGCGGCGCTCGACCAGCTTCTGCATCCAACCCTCGATCCCAATGCGCCGAAGGAGCAGATCGCCATCGGCCTTGCGGCATCGCCGGGTGCGGCGACCGGCGAGGTCGCCTTCACTGCCGACGAGGCCGAAAAGCTTGCGGGTGACGGCCACGACGTCATCCTCGTGCGCGCCGAGACGAGTCCCGAGGACATTCACGGCATGCACGCGGCACGCGGAATCCTGACCGCCCGCGGCGGCATGACGAGCCATGCGGCCGTCGTCGCGCGCGGCATGGGCAGGCCCTGCGTTTCCGGCGCCGGCATGCTCAAGATCGACGCCGCCAAGGGCACGATGACCGCGGGGCCGCACACCATCCTGCGCGGCGACATCATCACCATCGACGGCGCGAGCGGGCAGGTGTTCAAGGGCCGGGTTCCGATGCGGCAAACCGAGCTCACCGGCGATTTCTCGACACTGATGAGCTGGGCCGACGAGATCCGCACGCTCAAGGTACGCACCAACGCAGACACGCCCGAAGATGCGATGACCGCGCGCAAATTCGGTGCGGAGGGCATCGGTCTTTGCCGCACCGAGCACATGTTCTTCGACGCGGAGCGCATTGTCGCCGTCCGGCAGATGATCCTCGCCGACGCGGAGGACGACCGCAAAGCCGCGCTGGCGAAATTGCTGCCGATGCAGCGCTCGGATTTCGAGAGGATCTTCAAGGTTATGGAAGGACTTCCCGTCACCATTCGCCTGCTCGATCCGCCGCTGCACGAATTCCTGCCGCAGAAGGACGAGGACATCGCGGAGGTCGCGCGTGCCGCGGGCGGCGATCCCGCAAAATTGCGCCAGCGAGCAATCTCGCTGCACGAGTCAAATCCCATGCTCGGCCACCGCGGCTGCCGTCTCGGCATCACCTATCCCGAGATCTACGAGATGCAGGCGCGCGCCATCCTCGAGGCCGCGCTCAACGTCGAGTCGGCTGGCGGAAGGCCCGTCGAGCTCGAGATCATGATTCCGCTGGTCGGCTTCAAGTCCGAACTCGATTTTCTCACGGTGCGCATCGAGGCGGTCGCGGCGGCGGTGGCGAAGGAACGCGGGAAAGCCCCGAAATACCTAATCGGGACGATGATCGAGTTGCCGCGCGCGGCGTTGCGCGCAGGCGAGATTGCCGAGACGGCGGAGTTCTTTTCCTTCGGCACCAACGATCTCACGCAGACCACGCTCGGCGTGAGCCGCGACGATGCGGGCGCGTTCCTCACGGATTATCTCAACAAGAAACTGATCGCGCGCGATCCGTTCGTGTCGATCGACGTCGACGGCGTCGGCGAACTGGTGCGGATTGCGGCCGAGCGCGGACGGAAAACGCGCCCGAAACTCAAGCTCGGAATTTGCGGCGAGCACGGCGGCGATCCGGATTCGATCCGGTTTTGTCACATAACGGGACTCGACTATGTGTCCTGCTCTCCATTCCGCGTTCCGGTCGCGCGGCTTGCTGCGGCGCAAGCGTCGCTAACCATCGGGGCAGATTCGGAATAATACCTAACGCCGAATAAGCCCCGTTTTCCTTGGTTTTTCCGACGTTACATGACGCGGTGTCACGTTCGTTTCTAAATTTATTTGACGATTCGGTCGTTCGCTGGCATTAGGCACCGACCTTGCACGGGTTGGGGCGGCACCACTTCGGAACTGACGACAACGCAATCGAAGAGCGACGAGAAATCGAAGTAACGACGACCAAGCGAAGCCGAAACGAAATCCGAGAGTCGATTCCCAAAATGAGAAACAAAACTGCCCAATCGATGTTGCGCGCCGACCGAGTACTCGGCGTCGTTCTGGCTGCCGTGCTCGCGACAGCGAGCGCCGCCGTCGGTGCAGCCGCATCCTATTCTCCGCATACGGAGCAAGTCCGCGTGGAACGCATGGTGACTCCGGTGCTGCGCACGGTCGTGACCAACATTCCCGATCCGATCTCCGCCAAGACTCGGTCTTCCGATCTCGTGCTGGCGCAGCTTCTGGCCGAGCATCGCTGCCTGGCCGAGGTAATGTATTACGAGGCCCGTGGCGAGGGCCCGGCAGGCGAGGAAGCCGTGGCCGAGGTGGTTTTCCACCGCATGAACAACGGCAATTACGGCCATTCCATCTGCTCCGTCGTCTACGAGGGCGCGGGGAAGCCGGGATGCCAGTTCTCCTTCGCCTGCAACGGCGCCGTGGACGCGCCGAAGGCCTCCGAGGACTGGCGCAACGCCCAGATCCTCGCCGCACGCATCCTGACGGGCGAGCTTCGCCTAGCCGATACTACCGGCGACGCGGTCAACTATCACGCCGTGTCCGTCTCGCCGGACTGGTCTGGCCTCGAGAAGACCGTCCAGATCGGAAACCACGTCTTCTACCGCAACTCCGGCCGTTCGCGCGCGCTGTAGTAATAAGGCGCTCTAGCTAGCGCAGAGGTCGCTGAGGTATCGCAGAGGGCGCGGGACACCGCGCCCTCTGTCGTTGGCGGTGTTGTTCAATCGATCTCGGCTCATCGCGCAAAAAAGCTTGCTGTTCAGCGCCCTCAGCGAGCTCACCGCGCTAAGACTGACACCGCACCTACTTATCGGGAGCCTTCGTTAGGCGTCCCATGCTTTTGCGGATCAGCGATCGCGTGAATTTCGGCGCAAGCGCCTTCATCACGTCGATGCGGCCTATCTCGGCCGGCACATACCAGTGCAGCTTGTCGCTGCCATAGGCGCTCCACACGCACTCCGCGACGGCGCGGGCCGGCGTGAGGCGAAACATGCCCGTTTTGGGCGCATTGGCGTAGAACTCGTCCTCTGTGGGCTTGGGAGCGTCGCCGGAGCGGTTCGGCGTGGCACGCAGGATGTTGGTGTCGATCAGACCCGGCAGCACGTCGGCGACGCGCACGCCGTGGCGCGAGAACTCGATCGACAGAGCCTCGGTCAGGCCCTTAACGGCGTGCTTGGTCGCCGAATAGACCGCGATGCGGGGCATGCCGTAGGTGGCCGAGGACGAGGAGGTGATAAAGCACAACGCGTTCGGCGTCGCCTTGAGCAATGGCAGCGCCGCATAGAGGCTGGTGATCACGCCGACCAGGTTGACCTGGACCACGCGCAGCGCGGCCTCGAAGGGGATGTCCTCGAACCAGCCGCTCTCGCCGATGCCGGCGTTGGAAAAGAGCAGGTCCATCTTGCCGTCGGTGTCTTCGGCGAAAGCCGCGACGGCCGCATCGAAGTCGGGCTTGCTGGCGACATCCAGCTGCCGCGTCAGGCAATTGTCGGAGCCCAGCTCCTGTTCGAGCGTCTTGAGCCCGTCCGTGTTGATGTCGAAGGCCCCGACGAACCAACCCTTCTCGGAGAAGAGCTTCGCCGTCTCGCGGCCCATGCCGCTCGCGCCGCCGGTGATGAAGATGGATTTGCGTCCGCGCGCCTTGCCCGCCATCGATGCGCTCAGAAGTTCACGCGGCGGCTGATGGCGCCGTCGACGAGCATGTTGATGCCTGTGGTGAAGGACGAAGCCGGGCTCGCGAGGAACACGGTCGCGTTGGCAATATCCTGCGGCGTCGCCATGCGGCCGGTCGGATTGCGCTCCATCGCGCCCTTGAAGACGTCCGGCATGTTGGTCTGGATCATGTTCCAGACGCCGCCCTTGAAATAGACGGTGCCGGGCGACACGACATTGATGCGGACATGGTCCTTGGCGTATTGCCGCGCAAGGCCCTTGGCGAGATGGATGAGCGCGGCCTTGATCGGTCCGTAGGAGCTCGCATTGTCGGTCTCCGCCGCCGACACAGAAGAGATGATCACGAAAGCCGCGTCGCCCGATTTCTCGCCGGCCTTGAGCAGGAACGGCTTCGCGGCGTCGAACGCGTTCACCGCGCCCAGCACGTCGAGCTTGAAGTTCTGTTCCCAGGCCTCTGGATCGTTGCCCTGGGCCATTGCGCCAGCATTGGAGACGAGGATGTCGATGCCGCCGAGCTCGCCGCCGGCCTTCTCGACCCACGCTTTCAGGCCCGCGCCGTCTGTGATGTCGACAGCGGCGCCCGTTGCGCGCACGCCCTTGTCCTTGAGCGCGGCGACCGTTTCTTTGACCTGGTCGGGATTGCGCGCGCAGACGGCGACATTGGCGCCTTCCGCGGCGACCGTGTCGGCGATCGCGCGGCCGATGCCGCGCGTGCCGCCGAGCACGATTGCGTTCTTTCCCTTGAGACCGAGATCCATGGCGTTCTTCCCTTGTTGTCCTGGACGCGAACTCTAGGGAAGGCCGCTCAAAAGTCGAGCGCGACGTCCAGCGTCGGCGCGGAATGGGTAATCGCGCCCGAGGAGATGTAGTCGACTCCGGTTTCCGCAACGGCACGCGCAGTCGCGAGCGTGATGCTTCCCGAGGCTTCGAGCGTGGCGCGGCCCTTGGTCATCGCGACGGCGCGCTGCAGATCGTCGGGGGCCATGTTGTCGAGCAGGATCGTATCGACGCCCAGCGCGAGCGCCTCCTCGAGCTGGACCAGCGTGTCGACCTCGAGCTCGATCTTCGCCATATGGCCGAGACCTGCGCGCACGCGTTCGATCGCCGGCCTGATGCCGCCGGCTGCGGCCAGATGGTTGTCCTTGATCAGCACCGCATCGTCGAGGCCGAAGCGATGGTTGTAGCCACCGCCGCAACGCACGGCGTACTTCTCGAGCGTGCGCAGGCCCGGAGTTGTTTTTCGCGTGCAGACGATGCGCGCCTTGGTGCCGGCAACGGCATCGACAAGCGCGCGGGTTGCCGTGGCAACACCCGAGAGATGTCCGAGAAAGTTGAGCGCGACGCGTTCCGCCGTCAGAACGCTGCGCGCGGGCCCTTCGATCGTCGCGATCAGCGTGCCGGCCTCGGCCTTGCTGCCGTCGGGCTGTTCGACGCGCATGACGAGCGCAGGATCGGTCAGGCGGAACGCGCATTCCGCCGCGACGAGGCCTGCGATCGTTCCGGGCTTGCGCGCGACGAGCTTGGCACTTGCCCGCGTCTCCGGCGGGATCGTGAGCTCGGAGGTGATGTCTCCGGCGCGTCCGAGATCTTCGTCGAGCGCGTGGCGTACCGTGGGCTCGACCAGCAAAGAATGCGGCGGCCGCGTGAAGGGCAGGGCAGTCGTCATTCAGGAACGGGCCGCGGCAGCGGCGGACGTCGCGGACCAGCTTGCCGCCGCGATGCGTTCGGCGTCGGCAAGCGTCATGAGCGTGCGATGACCTTCCGGCGCCGTGTCCGGATAGTCGCTGCGATAGTGTCCGCCGCGGCTTTCGGTGCGCGCCAGAGCGCCGGCGGCGACGAGCTTTGCCGCCGCCACCATGTTGAGCAACGCCGGCTCGCCGCCGCCCGTACGCTCGATCTGATGGATCGTCCCCAGCGCGCGCTTGAGACCTTGCGCGTCGCGCTCGAGACCGACGTATCTCGTCATGGCATCGCGCAGCACATGCGGTGGCGCGGGTGCAGCAAACCGCTCGGGCCCGGGCGGGACGCCGCGGCCGGATGCCGGTGCGATCGTGCCGCTGACGTCGGCGGCGACGCGGGCGCCGAACACGATGGCTTCGAGCAGTGAGTTGGATGCCAGTCTGTTCGCACCGTGAAGCCCGGTTGCGGCGCATTCGCCGACAGCCCAAAGACCATCGAGCGAGGAGCGTCCACGCGCGTCGGTCGCGACGCCACCCATGTGGTAATGCGCAGCAGGCGCGACTGGGATTGGTTCAATGGCGGGATCGACTCCGGCGGCGCACGCGGCGGCGTAGACCGTCGGGAAGCGTTGTGCGAATTCGGCGCCGAGCGCCTCGCGGCAATCGAGGAAGACCTTATGGCCGGCCGCGATTTCGCGATGGATAGCGCGGGCGACGACGTCGCGCGGCGCAAGCTCGGCGTCCGGGTGGATGGACGGCATGAAACGGCGGCCGTTCTCATCGACCAGAAGCGCGCCTTCGCCACGCAGAGCTTCGGTTGCGAGCGGTGCCGGATCGCGGCCGAAGGCCATGGCCGTCGGGTGAAACTGGACGAACTCCGGGTCGGCGATGAGCGCGCCCGCGCGCGCCGCCATGCCGAGGCCCTCGCCGCGTGCTTCGCTTGGATTGGTCGTCACGGCATAGAGTGCGCCCGGGCCGCCAGTGGCGAAGATCACCGCCGGCGCGCGGAAGAGAACGAGGCGCGTCTGCGGGCCGGCGCCGTAGCGTGCGAATAGACCGGTGACGCGGCCGTCCTCGACCGCGAGCTCGACTGCATGGAAACCTTCGATCAGGGTGATCGACGGCGTCGCCAGCGCGCGATCGGCGAGCGTCCGCGTGACTTCGGCGCCGGCACGGTCGCCCTTGACGTGGACGATTCGGTTCGCGGAGTGCGCCGCTTCGCGTCCGAGGGCCAGCCGGCCGTCCGCCTGGCGGTCGAAGGGCGCGCCGAAGGCGATCAAATCGTTGATCCGCGCTGGCGCCTCGCGCGCGACGAGATCGGCGATGGCCGCGTCGCAGAGGCCAGCCCCTGCTGCCATGGTGTCGGCGGCGTGCGCCTCCCAGCTGTCGCCTTCGCCCATGGCTGCGGCTATGCCGCCCTGCGCCCAGGCGCTCGAGCCGGAGACACCGGGGCGCGTGCCTGCGAGCACGAGGGTGGGGAAGGGCGCAAGCTTGAGAGCGGTGAACAGCCCCGCCACGCCTGCGCCGAGGATCAGCGCGCCTTTGGCTTCGATGATGTTGTCGACTGGGCGCGTCATCTTCGTTCGGTCCTAAGCGGCCGCCATCTGGAGCGGCATCTTCACCGCGAGCATGCGATCGACCGCCACGCGGGCGCGGGCGGCGATTTCCGGGTCGACAATCACTTCGACCGTCATGGTCTGCAGCGAATGGAGGATCTTCGGCAGCGTGATGCGCTTCATGTGCGGGCAGAGATTGCAGGGCCGCACGAATTCGAGTTCGGGGAATTCGGCGGCGACGTTGTCGCTCATCGAGCATTCGGTGACGAGGACGACCCGCGTCGGCCGGTGCTTGCCAACATAGTTGATCATGGCCCCGGTCGAGCCAGCGAAATCGGCTTCGGCAACCACATCGGGCGGGCATTCGGGATGGGCGAGAACGACGACGCCGGGATGCCCCTCGCGATAGGAGCGGATATCGGCGGGCGTGAAGCGCTCATGCACCTCGCAGGCGCCTTCCCAGGTGATGATCCTGACGGGGGTCAACTTGGCGACGTTCTGGGCAAGATATTTGTCGGGCACCATGATGACGGTGTCGACGCCGCGCTCGCGCGCGATATCTTCGACGACGGCCGCCGCGTTCGACGAGGTGCAGCACACATCGCTCTCCGCCTTCACGTCGGCCGAGGTGTTCACATAGGTGACGACCGGCAGGCCCGGATATTTATGCTTGAGCAGGCGCACATCTGCGCCGGTGATCGAGGCGGCGAGGGAGCAGCCCGCTTTCTCGTCGGGGATGAGGACGGTTTTCGAAGGGCTGAGAATCTTCGAAGTCTCGGCCATGAAATGGACGCCGGCCTGCACGATCACCTTGGCGTCAGTGCGGGCGGCCTCGCGAGCCAGCGCCAGGCTGTCGCCGACGAAATCGGAGACGCAGTGAAAGATCTCCGGCGTCATGTAATTGTGGCCGAGGATAACGGCGTTCTTCTCGCGCTTGAGCCGATTGATGGCAGCGATATAGGGCGCGTGGACGGCCCACTCGATCGCCGGCACCACATGGGCGACCTTTTGGTAGAGGTCGGCCGTGCTGTGGGCGATTTCAGGCGTATAAGGCAATTCTGCCGGTCGAAGTCCCATCTGATCCTCCTGCCCTATTTATACTCTATTTGAGCATATATGTGGGGCGAAAAGACCGGCCTTCAAGGGCCGGTGTCTTGGCGGATTATGCTACACATGAGCATAAGTCCGTCAAGTAGGAAGAATCACGCTCTCGTGCGTCCGGTTAGTCGCACCCCGGGGGCAGGGCGCTCGCGGACGACCTCTCGGCGGAACCGGAAAAGCTCTGCCGGGCGACCGCGGGCGGGCGCTGCGAATTTGCCGGTTCCTTCGACGAGGCCCTGGCCTTCGACCAAACGGCGGAAATTCTGCTTGTGCAGCTCGATGCCCGAGATCGCTTCAACGGTCCTCTGCAATTCGAAGAGCGTGAAGGTCGCCGGCATCAGTTCGAACACGACGGGACGGTATTTCATCTTGCCGCGCAGCCGCGCAATGGCCGTGGCCAGGATTCGACGGTGGTCGAACATCATGCTGGCGCCGAGCACGCCCGCGAGCGCGGGACCGGGCGGTTTGGCGCGGCCGTCGCGCGCGGCCTCCTGGACCAGACCGGCTTCGTAGAGGAGTTCATACCGCTCGAGCACTTTTTCCTCGTCCCAGGAAAACCCGTCGAGACCGAAACACAAACGCACCCGGTCACGGCATCGCTCGGCGGCGGCTTCCGACGTCGCAGACTTGGCGAAAGCCTTGAGCGCGGGGGCGATCGCGTCGGCGATGATGGCGGGGCGCGCGTTGCGCCAATCCTCCCACGGAAAGTACCGATACCAGTCCTGCCAAAGCGCATCCGTCGCTTTTCCGATTTGGCGCGTCAGCGCGAGATAGCCGACGGAGACGACGCGCGAGCCTTCGCCCGGCGTCACCAGATGGCGGCCTCGGTCGCCAAAGGTGTAGAGCTGTTCGGCGTAGCCGAGATCGAGCGCGGTTTGTTCGCCGACCCAAGATCGCAAACCGCTCTCGAGCGTACGGTGCTGCAGCGGATCGAAAGGACCGAAGGGCAGGGCGTCGTCGGGGTTCTGCGGATGGCGCACCACGAGTACGCTCGGCCGGTCGTCCGCGACCGACACGATCGCGGCGGACAGCCCGATATGAACGCCAAGCTTGTCGTCGACAACGCTCATTTGCGCGTCGGTGTCTCGGCAACAGGAAGCTCCACCGGAACCCCTTCGGCGACAAGCTTGCCGCGGCCGATCGCATTCTACCGCAGTGATCATCGCGCCGCCCCGATTTAGCATTTCGTCGGAGAGGCGCACGAGCAGGCGATTGGGATCGGCGTGGGGGGCGCGTTCGCGGATGAGGCGTGCGATGGCGAGTTCGTGCCCCGGGCCGGCGCGGTCGCAGAGAATCGCATAGGCCGCCGCCATGGACCGGCTGACGCCTGCCCAACAATGGATGAGAAGCGGCGCTTGGGCGTCCCAGTTCCGGGCGAAGGTGAGAAGCTCGAGGACATGGCTTTCATCGGGTGGCGCTTCTCCGGCCCAGCTTTCGGCGATGTCGTTGAGGGCGAGCCGAAGGTGGCGGTCGGCGCGAAATCCGTCCGGCGTGTCGATCATGTGCTCGGGCGAAAGCAAGGTGACAAGGTGCGACGGCCGGTGGCGTTTCAGCGAATCCGGTACGGCGGAAAGCGGAGTGACGAATATCCGTGACATGGCACCCAGGTAACAGAGACATGCGGTCAGGCGCGACAGAATGCAAGGACTGAAATCTAGGCGATAAGCCTTTTGAAGCGTTGCAGAAAAAGGTCCTCGGCGTCCGCGGTCGACAAGGGCGTCAGGCGCGGCGTCTTCAGGTTCGGGGCTGGCGAGCCGAACGTACGCCGGGCCTCCTCGGCTTCGAAGCCGGCCAATTGAGTAGCTTCGTAGTAGGCGGAATATATGTCGGCCTTTTTAAGCAGCGCGAGAAGCTCGCCGGGCGCCTTGGCCGGCAGGCCGAAGCGCAGATGAATTGCCGTCAGAAGCCTGAGCTCGAAGTCCTTGTAATCAATGCCGACCGCGGCCTTGAACGGACTGATGAGGTCGCCGATCACATATTCAGGCGCGTCGTGCAGAAGCGCCATCAGACGGGCTTCGCGCGTCAGTCGCGGATTGAGTTCCGCCGTGATCCTTTCGACCAGCACGCAATGTTGCGCAACAGAGAAGGCATGTGCGCCCTTGGTCTGGCCGTTCCAGCGCGCCACGCGGGCGAGACCGTGCGCAATGTCCTCGATCTCGACGTCGAGCGGCGACGGGTCGAGCAGGTCCAGGCGACGGCCGCTCAGCATGCGCTGCCAGGCGCGTTTGGGGAGGCTCTTTCGTGTCATCGATTAGGCCTGGAAAGAAAGCTCGATTAGTCTCCGCGACGGATGGCGGGACCATCGTTTCCCGCGCGGGCGTTTCCCGGACGATAGGTCTCATCCGATCGGCTGCGCCATAGCCATATCGAATTTGTCGAGGAGCTGGCGATGTCTCTTGCGAAAATCCTTGCCCCGCTTGCGGGTTCGCCTCGGGATGCGATCGTGCTGGCGACGGCCTTCGCAGCCGCGAGACCCTTTAAAGCCCATGTCGAGGCGCTGTTCGTGCGGCCCGATCCGGTCGAGTCCATGCCGCTCTACGGCGAGAGCATGTCGTCGGCTGTCGTACAGGAGATCATGGACGTCTCCAAGGAGGCCGCCGGCAAGGCGTCCCAGTCGGCGCGAAAGATGCTCGATGCGGCGGCACATGAGGCGCAGGTCACGGTCGTCGCTGCTCCCCGAGCGGCGCGACATGGTCACGACGTCCTTCGCCGAGATCCAGGGCAACCTCGCCGATTGCGTCGCACAGGCAGCCAAGCTCTCCGACCTCGTCGTATTCGGCTCGCTCAAGGACGACGATCGTCCCGGTATCCTCGAAGCCTTCGAGGAGACGATGATCGAGACCGGGCGTCCGATCCTGGTCAGCGCCCTGCCGCCCATGCCGGACTTTGCAAAAAGGATTTCGGTCGCATGGAACGCGAGCATGGTTTCCGCCCACGCCGTTACCGCGGCGCTGCCCTATCTGAAGCAGGCCGAGTTGGTCGAGATCCTCACCGTCAAGCGGCACGGCGGAGATCCCATCCCGTCAGACGACTTGAAAGCCTATCTGCTGCTGCGGCGGAATCACCGCGGCCCAACGGCAACTCGATGCCGGCACCAGGACGATCGCCGAGGTGCTGCTGGAAGGCGTGCGTCAAAGCGGTGCCGGCATGCTCGTGGCGGGCGGCTATGGCCGCAGCCGGCTGCGGGAAATGTTCGGAATCGGTACGACGCGGCGTCTCGTGGCGCAGGCGGACCTTCCCTGTTTTCTGGTTCACTGAGTGAAAAAGCGAACGGCGACGAGGATGAGGACGGCCGCGAGCACGTAACGCAGCACCGGTTCCGGCACGCGGGGAACGAAGAAGCTGCCGATGAAAATTCCCGGAAGCGAGCCCATCAGCAATGATTTAAGGAGCGTGGTGTTGATCGAGCCCTGGAGCCAGTGTCCGGCTCCCGCCACAAGCGTCAGCGGAACCGCGTGAGCAATATCCGATCCGACGATTTTGCGGATCGACAGTTCTGGATAAAGCAAAATCAACGCGGTAACGCCGAGCGCGCCGGCGCCGACCGACGTCAGCGACACCAACACGCCCAGGACGACTCCGGTCAGAATCGTAAGACGTACCGTCGTCGTGTGACTGAGCACGCCGATGCGCCGCGCATAGGTCGCCAGCAGCCACCGCCTGAAGATCAGCGAGACGGCTGTCAAGAGCAGCGCGACGGCCAGGACCTTGGCGATGAGGAGATTGGCCGAGCCGCCGCTGATCCGTAGGTAGTAGAGCGCGACGAGCGTGATGACCGCCGCCGGCACGCTGCCCAACGCAAGGCGACCGACGAGGTGCCAGTCGATTGTCCGATTGAAGCCGTGGACGAGGCTGCCGCCGGTCTTCGTGACAGATGCGTAGAGCAGGTCAGTGCCGACGGCCGTCACCGGCGAGATCCCGAACAGCAGGATGAGCAGTGGAGTGATCAGTGAGCCGCCACCGACGCCCGTCATGCCCACGAGAAAGCCGACCCCGAAACCGGAGGCTACGTAGAGCCAGTTGAGTGCGTGCAGGAAAGTCATCGGAGCGGGGTTGGTGGCAATCAGGCGTGCGCCAGCTTTCTCAATATCACGCTGCCCGCGGAGTAGCCCGCGCCGAAGGAGCACAGAAGGCCAAGGTCGCCCGGTGCCAGGTCGGCGCTGTTCTTGTGGAACGCAATAATGGAGCCGGCCGAGCTCGTATTGGCGTACTCGTCGAGAATATTCGGTGCCTCGCCGGGTACGGGCTCGCGGCCGAGTACGCGCCTCGCGATGAGTTCGTTCATGCCGATATTGGCCTGATGCAGCCATAGCCGCCTGAGCGATGCGGGCGCGATGCCGTTGTCGCCCAGATGGGCGACGATCAGTTCTGCCACCATCGGCACGACTTCCTTGAAGACCTTGCGGCCTTCTTGGACGAAGAGCTTGTCGGTCTTCCCGATGCCTTCCGGTGCCGTGCGATTGAGAAAGCCGAAATTGTTGCGGATGTTGTTCGAAAATTTCGTCTTGAGCCTGGTAGAGACGATTTCCCAGCTGTTTATGCCAGCGGCTGCGTCGGCCCTCTCGACGACGAATGCGGTCGCGACATCGCCAAAGATAAAATGGCTGTCGCGATCGCGGAAATTGAGATGCCCGGAGCAGATCTCGGGATTGCAGACCAGGATCGCACGTGCATGGCCGTTTGCGACCATGTCTGCGGCCGCCTGCAGCGCAAATGTTGCCGAGGAGCAGGCGACATTCATGTCGAAGCCGAAGCCCTCGATGCCGAGCGCCTCCTGCACTTCGATTGCCATGGCGGGATAGGCGCGTTGCATGTTCGAGGCGCCGACGATGACGCCGTCGATATCGGCGGGTTTGCGGTCGGCCGACCTCAACGCGTCGCGCGCGGCGAAGACAGCGATCTCCGCAAGAATGGAAAGCTGGTCGTTCGGCCGCTCGGGCAGGCGCGGGCACATGATTTCGGGATCGAGCACGCCCTGCTTGTCCATCACGTAGCGGCTTTTGATCCCCGACGCTTTGACGACGAACTCGACGGAGGACTCGGCCAGCGCGGGGGTCTCGCCGGCGGCAATCGCCGCTGCATGGGCGGCGTTGTGGCGCCGCACATACTCGTTGAAGGCTGCCACGAGCTCGTCGTTCGAGATCGCGTGCGCCGGCGTGAACAGGCCGGTCCCGGTAAGAGCGATCTGGGTCACTCGGCATCCGTCCTTGAGATTTGGCAAGGAAGGCTCGCGCAGGCCGGCTGGAAAGGCAAGCCGACCGTCCAAAAGGTCAACGGGACGTTCAGACATTCCCGCTATTCCTCGTTTCCAAGCTTACTGCGCCTTAGATTGGGCGCCTCGGAGATTGTGTTGCAGTTGGCGCTCCAGTCGGCTCCTTCCGGACAGAGGCACGGTTCCGAAAGGGTCGAGTACGCGCGCGCGCAACTGCCCGTCGCGCTGGGCGCCTTCGCCGTGGGCATGTTCGTCGCGCTCGGGGCCGTCCGGGCTCCCGGATGGGAGCTCCTGGCCGGGGCCGCGATCCTCGCCCCCTTGTTCACCGCGGTGCTGGTTTTCAGCAAGCTGGTTGAGCGCGGCGAGGGAAGGCTGACCGTGGGGGAGGCGAGCTATCGCGCCTTTTTCGAGCACGCGATCGAAGGCATCTTCCGCACGACGCCGGACGGGCACTACCTCGACGTCAACCCGGCCTTGGCGAATATCTACGGCTATCCGGACCCGCGTGCGCTGATGAGCGGGCTGACGAATATCGCGGCCCAGCTTTATGTCGATCCTGGCCGCCGCGACGAATTTCGGCGGCAAATTGCAGGCGCACGACGTGGTAACCGACTTCGTCTCGGAGATCAGGAGGCGCGACGGAACGAAGATCTGGATTTCGGAAAACGCGCGCGGCGTGCGCGACTGGAGGGGCCGCCTCGCCTGCTACGAAGGCACAGTCGAGAACGTAACCGCCAAGATCGAGGCGGAGCGCACGATTCGCCGCGCGCTCAGGGAAGCCGAGCAGGCCGGGCGTGCAAAAAATGCATTCCTCGCAGCCATGAGCCACGAACTTAAGACGCCGCTCAATGCGGTGATCGGGTATTCCGAGATCATCAAGGATGAAATGTTCGGCCCAATGGGCGGGGAAGCCTATCGCAGCTATGTGGACGGCATTCATGCGAGTGGCAGGAAGCTTCTCTCCATCGTCAATGACGTGCTCGACGTTTCGCGACTCGAGGCGGGCGCGATCGCTGTCGATGCCGAGAACTGCGATACGGAAAAACTCGTCGCCGGCGCCATTGTCCTGGCGCGTGCCACAACCGGCGACGAGCGGCCAATCGACGTATACGTGCCGGCGGCGACCCCCGATGTCACCGTCGACGCCTGCCGCTTAAAGCAGGCGTTGGGCAACATCGTCTCGAACGCGCTGAAATTCACGCCGGATGGCGGGCGGGTCTCCATCCGTGTCACGCGCGGTGCGGACGAAGCCGTTGCATTCGCGGTCGCCGACACCGGCATCGGAATGGCGCCGGAACGGATCGGTGTGGCGCTGGAACCCTTCCGCCAGCTCGACGGCTCGCTCGCGCGCCGTTTCGAGGGTGCGGGCCTCGGCCTGTCGATCGCAAAGGCGCTGGTCGAGCTGCATGGCGGCACGCTTGCCATCGACAGCGCCGTCGACGCGGGAACGACCGTGACCATTGCCCTTCCGTCCGCGCGGACCTGTCGCGCCGGGCCGGCCAGACAGGCGTCCTGACCGCTCGCATCGGCCTGCGCGACGCGCTAAATCGTGGAAATGGACACGGCTTTGGTTCTCTTCTCGGGTGGCCAGGATTTGACGGTCTGCCTCGCCTGGGCGCTGGCGCGCTTCAAGCAGGTGGAGACGGTCGGGTTCGACTACGGCCAGCGCCATGCAGCCGAGCTTCAGGCGCGGCCAAGCGTGCGCGCCGGCCTCGCGCGGATCTCCGGTGAGTGGAGCGGTCGCCTGGGCGAGGATCATGTGCTGCCCATCGACACGCTGAAAGCGCTCGGCGGAAGCGCGCTGACCGGCGACGTTGCGATCGCGATGGGAGCGAATGGTTTGCCGACGACGTTCGTGCCGGGCCGCAACGTGATGTTTCTGACGGCAGCGGCTGCGCTCGGTTATCGGCGCGGCATCGCCGATCTCGTCGGCGGCATGTGCGAGACGGATTTCTCGGGTTATCCGGATTGCCGCGACGAGACCATAAAAGCGACGGCCCGCGCCCTGTCGCTCGGCCTCGATCGCGAGGTCGCGGTGCATACGCCATTGATGTGGATCGACAAAGCCGAGACCTGGCGCCTTGCCGAGCAGCTCGGCGGACGCGCCCTTGTCGATCTCATCGTCGAGGAAACCGTCACCTGCTACGAGGGCGACCGTTCGCACAAGCATGATTGGGGCTATGGTTGCGGGCTGTGCCCGGCCTGCGATCTGCGCGCGAAGGGTTTCTCGAAATACCGGGCCGCATGACGTACCACGTCAAGGAAGTCTACTACACGCTGCAGGGCGAGGGCGCGCGGGCGGGTCGCGCCGCGGTGTTTCTGCGCTTCGCCGGATGCAATCTGTGGAGCGGGCTCGACCGCGACCGCGCAACAGCCGTCTGCCGCTTCTGCGATACCCACTTCGTCGGCACGGATGGCATGGGCGGCGGCAAGTTCGCCGATGCGGAAGCGCTCGCTGAAGCCGTCGCGGACAAATGGCCGGGGCAGGGCGCGCGCTATGTCGTGTGCACCGGCGGAGAGCCGCTGCTGCAGATCGACGACGCGTTGGTGGCGGCGCTGCACGCACGCGGTTTCGAGATTGGAATCGAAACCAACGGCACCCTTCTGCCGCCCAACGGCATCGACTGGATTTGCGTGAGCCCCAAGGCGAACGCGGGGCTCAACCTGACGCAAGGCCATGAACTGAAGCTGATCTATCCGCAGGCGGGCGCCGAGCCCGAGCGTTATGCGGCGCTTGCGTTCGACAACTTTTTCCTCCAGCCGATGGACAGCCCGGAACGCGATGAGAACACGCGCGCAGCGACGCAATACTGCCTGGCCCATCCGCAATGGCGCCTCAGCCTGCAGACGCACAAGCTGATCGGGATACGGTGATTTCATCATTGTGACGTCATTGCCGCGATGACGACCGTTGAATTCGATCGAGACAGAAACTGCGCTAGACAGGTGCAACCGGCTTTTCCCGCGGCTTCGTCTGCTTCGGCGTGCGTGCCTGCAGATGATCGAGAAGATCGCGTTTCATCGCGTGTGCCGCCGGCTCGTTCCACAGATTGCGCCATTGGCGTCGGGTCGTCTGCGAGGTCGTACAATTCGCCCTCCGTGCCGTCATAGATCGACGACTTGCCGTAGGCGGTGATGATCCAGCCGCTGCGATAGAGCGTGCGCAGGCTGACGGAGAGCCCATCATAGTCCGAGTCCCATTCGGTGAAGACGGCATCCCGTTTGCGCGCACCCCGTGCGTCGGAAGGAAGGACGCAGCCCTCCATCCAGTCGCCGGCCGCGATGCCGGCGATCTGGCAGAATGTCGGCGCCAGATCGACCTGGCCGACGGGCGCATCAATCTTAATTCCTGCGATATCGGCATTGGGCGCGGGACGCCAGATCATCGGCAGGCGCATCAGGCTTTCCACATGATGAGGGCCTTTGAAGAGGAGGCCGAAGTCGCCTTGGAATTCACCGTGATCGGTGGTGAAGATCACGTCGGTGTCGTCGTCCCAGCCGCGCGCTTTCACCCGCGCCATGACCCTGGCAATGGCGTCGTCGATGAGCTCGTTCTTGACATGGGTGAGCGCGTCGATCTCGCGCAGCTGGTCGTGTGTGAGCGTTGCGGGCACCCATTGTGGGGGCGCCTCGAAGCAGGTCATGCGCTCACCCGTCCACCATTCGTGCCAATGGCGCGGCTTGTCCTTCAGGATCGCTTCGATCTTCTCGCGCGAGCCGGGATAGCCTGAGGGCACGGGGATATCGCGCCAGGGCACGCGGTGGATTTCACCCTGCGGCGGATCCCAGGGATGGTGCGGATCGGGAAAGCTCATCCACACGAACCAGTCTTCGGCGGCATCCAGCGTGTCGAGATAGGCGATGGTGCGATCCGCCACCCAGTCAGTGTGGTAAAGCGCGCGCGGGACCCTGTTGTGCTTGACCTGAACCGCGCCGGTATCGCCGCCGCCGAAAGAGTTCTGGTGCAGGGTAGGCCCAAGTACCGGGTAGAAATCGTCGAGGACTTCGGGATGGCGCGTCATCAGACCGCGGGCATAGTGCAGCGGGCCGCGCGACCCGTGGGCCGCGAGCTCCATATGATCGAAGCCGCGATGCGGGCCGAATTCCCCGAGGCCGGCCATGCGGTTCTCGTACGCGCGCATGTCGAGAAAGGGCTCGAAATGAGCCTTGCCGATCAACGCTGTGCGATACGCTTTCTTGTCTTTCAGAAGCCGCGCGACGGAAGGTGCATCCGCCGGCAGCGGCACGCCGTTCATCCACACCCCGTGCGTCGTGACATACTGGCCCGTGATCATCGTCGCGCGGGCCGGCATGCACACGACGTTCTGCGCATGGCAACGTGAATAGTTGATCCCGTCGCGCGCGAGCGCATCGATGGCCGGCGTCTTGGCGATCTTCTGGCCATTCGCGCCGATGGCGTCGAACCGCATCTGGTCGGTGGTGATGAAAAGGATTTTGCGTCCCACGACCGGGCAGCCTCAGAAATGCGTGACGATGGCGGCCATGTCCGGACGCACACGTTCTTCGAGCGGTTCGGCGGCATTGCCGATATAGACGAAGCCCGCGATCCGCTCGCCGGGCTTGAGGCCGAGCAGCGCCTTCGCAGCCGATTGATAGGCCGGCCATTCGGTCAGCCAGTTCGCGACAAACCCGAGCGCATGCGCCGCGATCAGCATGGTCTGGCAGACGGCTCCGGCGGAGAGCTCCTGTTCCCACACGGGGATGGGAAGCAACTCCCGCGCACGGCTGACGACGCCGACGACGACGGGCGCGCGCGTGAAACGATGGCGTTCCTGATCCAGCCGCTCCGGCGAAGCGGCCGGCTCGCTTTCCATGGTACAGGCGGCGAAAATCTCGCCTGCGCGTCTGCGGCCCGCGCCCGCGAACACGATAAAACGCCACGGGAACAGTTTGCCGTGATCGGGCACCCGCGCCGCCGCTTTCAGGATCGTCTCAAGCTCAACGGCGTTCGGTCCCGGCCCGGTCATCGCCTTGGCCGATCCCGAGCGGCGTGACAGTAGAAGCGCGATGGCGTCTGGGGCGGGACGGTTGAGGGCCTCGGTAGCTATGTGCAATCCATGGTTCCTATGCCGAACGAGGGGTTGTGGTGGACAGCGGCTGTCCTATTTAGACGGTGATACGCGTTATTGCGACCCGGGGACTGGTCGGGGGCGGCTCGTCGGTGCCACGGTTTTGGAAACCGGACGTTGTCCTCTAGGATAGCGCTAAAGGAGACATTTATGGCCGTCAGCGTCGAAAAAGTCGCCAAATGCGACCCGATCTGGTCTGCCCTGCGCGAGCAGGCGGACCAGTGGGCGGTAACGAGCCCGCACTCGCGAGCCTCGTCCACGCGACGATTCTGAAGCATGACAGGCTCGAAAGCTCGCTGTCCTATCATCTCGCAAAGAAGCTTGGCTGCGACGACCTGAGCCCGATGATGATGCGGGAGATTTTCGATGACGCGATGCGGTCCGACCATTCCATTGGCGAAGCTGTCCGCGCCGATCTTTCCGCCGTGTTCGACCGCGATCCGGCTTGCAACGCGCTATATCGAGGCTTTCCTGTTCTACAAGGGGTTCCTGGCGCTGCAGAGCTATCGCATCTCCCATTGGCTCTGGACGAATGGCCGTCATCCTATGGCGTTGTTATTCCAGAGCAGGATCTCGGAGCTCTTCGACGTGGACATTCATCCGGCGGCCGTGCTTGGCCGCGGCATCATGATCGACCACGCGACCGGGGTGGTCATCGGCGAGACGGCCGTCGTCGAGGACGATGTCTCGATGCTCCATGGCGTGACGCTCGGCGGTACGGGCAAGGAGACGGGCGACCGTCATCCGAAGATTTGCCGCGGCGTGCTTCTGTCGATGGTGCGAAGGTGCTCGGCAATATCGAGATCGGCGAATATTCGCGCGTCGGCGCGGGCTCGGTCGTCCTGAAATCGGTTCCCGCCGGATGCACGGCGGTAGGCGTGCCGGCAAAACCCGTCAATTGCGCGGGCTCGAAGAACCCTCCCAGGACATGAACCAGCTGATCGAAGACGGCGACCTTTCCGGCTGAATTCGTCAGAACGCATCGAGCAATTTGTGCCAGACGAGGCCGGCCGTGATCAGCGGCTTGCGTAGCAGCGCACCGCCGGGAAAAGGCCGGCTGGCACGCGCGCGAGCGTGTCGAAACGCTCGGGCATCCCGAGCACTGCCTCGGCAAGGACTTTTCCGCCGAGCGTCGCCAGCGCCACACCGTGGCCGGAATAGCCGTGCGCAAACAGGACGCGGTCCCCGAGGCGGCCGAAATGCGGCATGCGCGTCCGGGTGATGCCGACTGTGCCGCTCCAGCCGAATTCGATCGGCGTTTCGACGAGGGCGGGATAGACCCGAAGCATGCGGGGGCGGACGACCCGCGCGACGTCGCCCGGCACGGTCCAATAGTTTTCGCGCCCCGCAAACAACATCCGGTCGTCGGCGCTCATGCGGTAATAGTCGAGGACGTGGCGGGTGTCGGCCACGGCCGCTCGCGATGGCAGGATCATCGCCGCGAGGGCAGGCGGCAGTGGCGCCGTCGCTGCGATGAAGCTTTCGACATGGCCGATATAGGGCGCGAGCTCGGGCACGATCTCGCCGCTGAAGGCATCGCAAGCGAGAATGACGCGGCCGGCGGACAGCGTTCCGGCTGCCGTCCCGATGGTGACGCGATCTTTTCCTTGCTCGAGCACACGCACGCGCGAATGCTCGTGGAGCGTAGCGCCGGCTCGCGCAGCGGCCGCGGCGAGACCGCGTGCGAATTTCAGCGGATGCAGATGGCCACCGCCCGCATCGAAGCGACCGCCGGGATATACTTTCGTGCCGAGCGCCGTCTCGATGGCGTTGAAGTCGAGCATCCGCAGCTCCGTATCCTTGTAAGCAGACTGAAGATGCGCGGTATCGAATTCCAGTGCACGCAGTGCCGCCAAGTCATGCGCGGCAATCACGAGACCGTCGCGCAGATCGCAAGTGATGGCCTTGTCGCGGACAAGGCTGCGGATCAGCGCCTTGGCGTCCTGCGCCAGGTCCCATAGCGCGTGCGCATGGTCGCGGCCGAGCCACCGCTCGAGATCAGCCTGGTCCTTGCGGTGACCGGAATGAATTTGCCCGCCGTTGCGGCCTGACGCGGCGAAGCCGATTGTCTCAGCCTCCAGAAGCGTGGCGGCGGCACCGGCTTCGGCCAGATGCAGGGCCGCCGACAGGCCCGTAAAGCCGCCGCCGATCACGCAGATATCCGCTTTCGCGGCGCCCGAAAGCGGCGGCCTGGGCGGCGGGCCCGCGCAGCTTGCGGCGTAATAGCCCTGTGGTGCGCCGTTCGTCATCCCCGGTCTTTGCGGAAGGTCGCAGGCGGGGTCAAGCGGATCTCGGAGCGGCCCGCATCAGAGCGATTGGTGCTACCGTCACCAAGGCGGACGGGAAATGCGAAAGACATGATGATCGAAGGTAGTTGCCATTGCGGCAAGATAGGCTACGAGGCGGAGATCAATCCGGACTACGTCATCATCTGTCACTGCAACGACTGTCAGACGATCTCGGGGGCGCCCTATCGGGCAAACGTTCCGGTCAAGCGAGAGAACTTCATGCTGCGCGGACAACCGAAGACCTATGTGAAGACGGCAGCCAGCGGCAACAAGGTCGTGCTGTCCTTCTGTGCTGATTGCGGATCGGCTCTTTTTTCGGCGAAGCTCGAACACGCCGTTGCTACAACTTGCGCCTCGGCGCCGTGAAGCAGCGCGAGCAACTGAACCCGAAGCGTCAGGGCTGGTGCCGCTCGGCACTGCCGTGGGCCATGGACATCAGCGGTATTCCGCAAGTCAGGGATCGCACGCCGCCGCCGTCCAAATCGACAAATTCGGACTGACCCGGTACCCTCGCTTGACCACTGCGGGCCGCCATGTCACGTCAGGCGCCTTGCACAGGAGATCTAGGCTTTGACCCGCAGCGAAATCTGGCGCATTGAAAAATACCTGCGCAACCTGTTCCGTCTAGACACGATCACAATCGTCGAACGTCCCAAACAGGCGGAACTCCGTCGAGGTTCAGGTCAACGGCGAGTTCATCGGAGTGATCTTCAAGGACGAAGAAGACGGCGAAGTCTCCTACGCCTTCAACATGGCGATCCTGGAGATGGATTTGCCGGAAGCACCGGCGAGCCGCACGGGTTGATCGCATGCCGGACGGTGCCGACCGTCCTGCCGCCTTCGCATTCGCACGGGCAATTTCCCCGTCGCTCGCGGGGTCTGGTGCCGTTACGCTCGCCGGCCTCGCATATCTCGGCATAACGGAATTTGCTGCACAGCCATCGCTCGCATGGCTGATTTCTGCGGCTCTTGTCGCCGGCATTTCGCTCCTGCATCTGCGTCATGCGCTTCTAGCGGTGGCGGTGGCCGTCGTCCCGCTGGCCGGAGTCGTCTGGTGCTGCGTGCTGATGCGGCTCATCGGGGTGTCGCCGGTGCTTCCGGCGGCCGCTTATGCTTTGGGCGTGGCTCTCGCTGTGCACCTCACCGACCGTTTCGCGGCGGGTGTTCTCGCCGATCGCGCCGTGCCCGATGCCGCCTCCCGGGCCCTGAGCGACATGGCACGACCGTCCCTTGCTGCGATAGTCGTCGCGGTCGTCCTGATCCTGATTGCGCTTTTCGGAGACGGCGTCGGTCCCAGGGTCTCGGCGATCAATGCCACAATCGGCTGGGGTCTCGCGGCGCTGGCCGTCGGTACGATGTTGCCGCCGTTTTTCTCGCTGCTGTCGTTCGACGAGGCGTTCATTGCGCGCGCCAATCGAGCGCGCGAGCGCCGAGTTCGCCCGTGCCTATCGCATCTCCATGGTGTCGGTGCCGCGTTGGGGCCTCAGTGTTTCCGGCATCGCGCTCGTCCTGGCCATGCTTGGCTGGTTCGGTGCGTCGCCGCTGCCTCTTCCCGCCGAGACCGCCGGCCTCGCGATTCCGCTTGCCATTTCTGCCGTTGCGACGTTTGCGGTTGCCTACACGACGGTGGACAGCTGGCGCGAGGCGCTGGCCCTATCGTTGGCCTCGCTCAGCGTGGTGCTCTTGGATCTCTGGGCAGGAATCTTGCTCAAAGGGGCCGGTGCGACCACGGCGGCCGGGGTGATCGACGGCCTGCTGCTGGCGCTGGTGTCGATGTTCGTGGTGGCGAGCCGCGTACGCCAGCTCCGCGAATCTGGTGACGATGAGGCCATCGCAAGATTGCGCGCGATCGAGGACCTCGCGGGCCCATGCCTGTTCGCCGCCCTGGCTGCCGCCGCCTCGCTGTTGGTCCGCGATGAGTTCGCAATCGCTGCCGCCGCCGTCATCGGGGCCGTCGGCGCGTTGCTCTTTGCGCCGGCCCTGGCCACGGCGATCGGCGTGCTGCTGCCGCGACACAGGTCGGTCGAGGAACTCTACAAGCGCTGAGACGCTTAGCCGGGGTGCTTGCGGAACGACTGGATGAGGCGCTCTACGCCGTCGCCGATGTCATGCCATCGGGCGAGATGCGCGCGCTTGAACCGGTACTGAAGCGCGAGATCATGCGCGATCGGCACCTCGCGAAAACAATCCGGGTTTGTTACCAGCTGGCTGAAGCGGACGCATCGGATGACCATGGGGCCCGTGTCCGTCTGTCCGACGAAAAGATCGTTTCCGCGGTAGCCCGAATTGCCCTGAAGGCATATTGGGTCAGGCCGAAAGGCCCGACGGCCTCCTTCGGAGCCGCGATGTAGGGCGGATAAATTCGCTGCAGGCGGTCGGCGTCGCTGAAATTCGCCGGCTCGAGGTGGATCAGGATGTAAACGATCGGCGAATCCGTCGCGTTGCTCGCGAAGGTGTTCGCCTCCCAGCTCGAATAGCCATCGAGGTCGGGAAGCATGGCGAACAGCTTCACTTCGGCCCGGTCGCCCCCCTGGCGCGCGCTCTTGTATTCGAGATAGTTCGCCGGAATGTAGAACGAGTGGCCATGCACCTTGAGATGAACGATATCCGTGCGCGTGGTGGGGTTGACCTGTTCTTCGAAGAAGGGCGGCGGCGCGGGTACGACGTAGATGAGCAAAATCAGCGCGGTCAGAACGGCGGTTACCAGGAACACGCCAAGTGGGATCAGCCAGCCGGAACGCTGGCGGATTTCGTCCGACTTGTCGGCGTATCGGCTCATGGAACTCCCGGAACCGCGAGTCAGCCCCCGCAATTTCCGGTTTTCTATCACGACGCGTAATGCCCGCGGCGCGGCGGATTGGCTTGGCTTGGCAATTTCGGCGAAGCGTTGCAAGCGGGTCAGTTCGGTACAGGGCGGGACGCGCCCGGCTCGCCTGCGGAGCACCGGGCGCCTCACTCGGCTCCTGTGATCCGGAATGACACAGAAACGGTCGCCAAAAGCCCGCAGCGCCGGGCACACGGTCTGCAATTGCCTGCCCAGGGGCAACCGGAGCACTTCCTTTGGGCAAGGACTTATTCATCGCGCTGTTTGCAATGACGGCCGGGTTCACGGTGTCGGGCATTGCGGCCAATCTCTACCGGCTCGTCGCCAAGAAGTCGGAATCGCCGAGCTGGCGCTTGGCCTACCTGGCCGTGATGGTGGTGGCTGGCCCCAGCGTCGTGTTCGAGAACGCCGCTACGTCGCTCCGCAAGAAGGCATGCTCGCGCCTCGCCTTCGGGCTCGCCGCCGCGATCGTCGCCTATTGAAGTCTGGCGATCGGACTGCTGGTCATCGACGTCGCGCTCGCCGTCTGAGCCACGGCCCTGTGGACCGTGGCTCCGGCGCAATTCACGAACCGTCAGCATGCCGGCGACCAGCGGGTGGCGCACAATGTCGGCCTCGCCCAGGCGCACGACCGAAATCTCCGGAACCCGCTCCAGTCGATCGGCGATGTCGGCGAAGCCCGAAAGCCCCTTGAGCAGGTCGGTCTGGTCGGGATCGCCCGTGAGCACCATGGTCGACCGCCAGCCCAGCCGGGTCAGCAGCATCTTGAGCTGGCCATAGGTGCAATTCTGCGCCTCGTCGATCACGACGAAACAGTCGTTGAGCGTGCGTCCGCGCATATAAGCGACCGGCGCGATCTCGATCACGCCTTCGGCGACCAGCGTCTTCAGGCGCTTGGTGCCGAGACGCTCGGTGAGGGCGTCGTAGAGCGGTCGCAGATAGGGCGCGAGCTTGTCCTGCAGGTCACCCGGCAAAAAGCCCAGGCTTTCGCCAGCCTCGACCGCGGGGCGCGACAGGACAATGCGTCCGGCGCGTCCCGCTTCGAGCGCTTCGACGGCCTTGGCAATCGCAAGGTAGGTTTTTCCGGTGCCGGCCGGCCCGAGCGCCAGAACGACGGAACGCTCATCGATGGCCTCGAGGAGCCTCTGTTGCGTCGGGCTCATGGCCCGGATGTTTTTTACGTATTTGCGATCGCGATCGCGCGAGTCCGAGTCGCGCGGGTTCCAGCCACCACGCGCGGGAAACAGAGGATGTACGTTTTCGGTGTCGTTGAAGCTATGCTCACGGGACTTGTATCGCGCGGAACGCTTGGCCATGAAAACTCCCTGGTCAGGAACTGAACGCTGAAGGATTTTGGCTGTGCGTGTGGGAGACTTGGGCGCGCGTGGCGCTCGGTGTTGGCGCGCTCGCCGTCGGCGATCTGCAAAGTGCAATGCTGCACCTGTGTCTGCCCCCAACGCGGAAAATCGAATCGATCCGCTGAAGTCAGAATATCAGAACGGTCTGGCGGCACATCAGAATTTAAAACCGACACAAAGCCTACGACGCGACACTGGCGTGCGCGAGGATCGACGCGATCGCATCGAGGAGATCGATGAGCCGCGCCGCGTATTGCTCCGGCACGGCAAGACGCGCATCGCCGCCGAGGAAGGCGGTTTCAAGCGTGTCGAGAAGTGCGATCAGGCGACGGTGATGCAGACCTGTTGCCCGCTGAAACGGGTCGGTGACGAGGCCGGAAAATGCGGCCGCCATCGCGCTCGCGACGACGACTCCGCCGCCGGCCGCGAATGATGCTGCGGTTCCTGCGACCTTCGCGGAGAGGGCCTGCGCCAAGGCCGGCCCCAGCGTCAGAAAACCGGGCGTGAATTGTCCGAGCGTAATGGCGCCGACGCCGATGGCGATCGTCGCGCTCGCGACTTCTCCGACGGCTGAGCGCGCATTCAGGTAGATCGCCATCTGTTCGGAAAGCCGCTCGTCCAGGCGCTGTCTTTCATTTTCGCCCCAAGCGCCGTTCAGCGCGGCGAGTGCGCCTTCGAGATCTTTGTGCCCGAGGATCTCAAGCGCGAGCGCATCACGGAATGACGGCTCGCCCGGGCCGACATAGGGAAGTTCGAGCAGATCGACGGTGATCCGCCGTGCGATTTCCTCGGCCACGCTGGTGCGAAAGAACAACTCGCGGGATTTGAGCCGGCGCGCGGCCTCTTCCTTGCCGGCGCGGCGGAGAAGGTTTGCTGCGGCATTGATGGCGAATTGCGGTCCCGCCATCGCAATATTCAGCGGTGCGCGCCACAGATCGTGTCCGAAAGCGTGACGATGCGTCTTGAGGGCGCCGGAGAACGAGAAGGTCGCGTCGACGAACCCAGGCACTCGCGAACGGCGCTTGCGGAAATAGGTCCGGATCGCGTCCTCGACGATCTCTCGCGCCATCGCGCCGTCGATGACGGCAGGAACGCGTGCCCGCATCTGAGGAACAGCAGCCATAGCGGTATTATGGCAGGCCGAACCTGAATTGCGAAACAGCCGCTCGCCTTGCGCTTCAGGCCCTGACAAACTCGGTCGAGAAAACCTTTCCCCGAGAGAGCGATCATGCCGCTTTACGCGCTGGATGGCGTTGCCCCCGAGGTTCCTGCGGGCGGTCAGTATTGGGTTGCACCAAACGCCGTGCTGATCGGACGGGTTCGCCTGCTGAAGAACGCCAGCGTCTGGTTCGGCGCCGTCCTGCGCGGTGACAACGACTGGATCACGGTCGGCGAGAATTCGAACGTGCAGGACTTGACCGTCATCCATACCGATCCCGGGCAGCCCGTGACGATCGGCGTCAACGTGACTGTCGGGCATCGCGTGATCCTGCATTCCGCGACCGTCGGCGACAATTCGCTGATCGGCATGGGCTCGACGCTGCTGAATCGCTCGCGGATCGGGAACCAATGCCTCGTCGGCGCCAACTCGCTCGTGACCGAGGGCAAGGAATTCGCCGACGGATCGATGATCCTGGGGGCGCCGGCGCGGGTGGCTCGGTCGCTTGGCGAAACCGAGCTTGCCATGCTGAAGATGTCCTCGGCCGGCTATGTGCATAACCATCAGCGGTTTCGCGCAGGACTGAAGGAAGTCGGCTGAAGTCCAGTCGGCTGGCGCCCCATGGACCAGCCTTCGGATGACAGAGAGGTGTGGTCTAGAAGCGGCCGGTGAGCGGATCATCCATAGAGCCTTTCGCTGCACTCGCGTGAACCAGCGTGAGGCCGCCGCCAACGCGATAAGGGTGGTTGGCAGATATCAGTCCCGGGGTCGTGCTGCTCGGCGAGCCGGCCAGGGTGAAAGCCGGGCGCGTTTACGCTGTCGCGCGGCGTGCGGCTTCGGAGGATTTCTGCCAGGCGCGACGCAGGCGCGACTCCGCTTCCGGGCCGAAGTTGAACCACGCGGCCTTGTCGTGCGTCGCATCGACGACGAAAAGAACGTCGAGCTTTCCGAGCTTCTGGATCAGCGTGTTGCGCACGTTGTTCACGCTGGCCTCGGTCGACAGGATCCAGACCTGCGGCAGTATCGCGTAGGCGGGCCCAAGATTGAAGATTTCCTCTTCGAGGCTCGCGATCGAGCGCGATTTCATGTCCGAGACGACGATGAAGTGTGAGCGCTCGCCCGGCCTCGACTCGTTTGCATCCTGGCGCCCGAATGACGACGCGGGCGTATCGGCGCGCGCCATGGCAGCGCTTGCCATGTGCAACGGCTTCGCCGGTTCGAACAGAAGCGCCAGATCCGGGTCTTCGGAGGCGGCGCACAGCTTTCCTCGCCCCCGCGCGACACGAGCGAGTGCGGCGCAAGCCTTCCTTCCGCAGCGAAAGCTTGCATCTGCGCGGCCGAATACGGCCCGTAGCTGCGGCCCGCAACATTGACGGTCCAGCTTTCAGACATCACACAATCCGTGGCCCATACGGACACGAAGTTAGAATTAAATGGTTACTCAAGCCTTGCTGGCTGTCGGCCCGCGCGCCAGTCTGGATGCCGGAATACAGGGATTTGCCGGGAGGAAGACATGGCCGATTACCAATATAGCAAGGTCGAGCGGGACGGCCGGCTGACACTTATCACGCTCGACCGGCCCGAAGTGATGAACGCGCTGCACGCGCCAGCGCATGTCGAGCTCGCCGAAATCTTCGACAATTTCGCATCGGACCCGGAGCAATGGGTGGCCATCGTGACCGGCGCGGGCGAGCGGGCATTCAGTGCCGGCAATGACCTGAAAGTGACCGCGGCGGGCGGCGCGCGGGTGACGATGCCGCCGAGCGGCTTTGCCGGACTGACCAGCCGGTTCGATCTCGACAAACCCGTGATCGCCGCGGTGAACGGAATTGCAATGGGCGGCGGCTTCGAGATCGCGCTTGCCTGCGACATTATCGTGGCATCGGAAGGGGCCGTTTTCGCGTTGCCCGAACCCCGCGTGGGTCTCGCCGCCCTTGCGGGCGGCCTTCACCGTCTGCCGCGCGAGATCGGAACGAAACGCGCGCTCGGCATGATCCTGACCGGACGGCGCGTGACTGCGGCAGAAGGCAAGTCGCTGGGCTTTGTCAACGAGGTCGTTGCCGCGGGCGAGGTGATGGCGACGGCCAAGCGCTGGGCCAAGGAGATCATGGACGCCTCGCCAATGTCCGTGCGCGCGTCGAAGCAGGCGGTCTATCGAGGGCTCACCGAGCCGTCGATCGAAGCGGCGCTGCAGGCGCAGAATTCCTATCCGGCGGTCGCCGCGATGTACCGCAGCGAAGACCTGCGCGAAGGGCCGCGTGCCTTCGCCGAGAAGCGTCCGCCGCAATGGAAGGGAAAATAGAAAGAAAACTCCGGCGCGGGTTGCAGCGCCGGAGCTGTTCAGGCGATCGCGACTTACATGAATTCCCAGTCGCCGTCCCGGTCGCGGCAGGCCGTGCCATCATGATCGTATTCTTCGCCATGGCGATAGTTCACCACGGTAAAGTCGCGGCAGAGATGCCCGTGGTGCCAGTATTCGCGGTTGGTGACGATGTAGCCGTAGTGGCCGTTGTGGTGCCATTCGTAGCGTTCGCCAATATCGCCGTCGAAGCTCTCGCGATAGGTGCGATAGGCGTATTCGCGATCGTCGCAATCGACGTCGCCAGCGATAGCGTTGCCCGCGACGCCGCCGAGGATGACGCCCCCGACCACCGCGCCGCCATTGCCGTGGCTGACGGCACCGCCGATCAGTCCGCCCGCGATCGCGCCGAGAACCGTTCCCGCGGCGCGATTGTTGTCGTGACAGCCATAGTCATCGGCGAACGCACTTCCCGCGCTCGCGCCCAAGGCGAGGAATGAAAACGCCAAAATCTTTCCGTATCTGTTCAACATCTCTTTCTCCGTTGCTCCAAATCGACACCGTTCCCCCGCGGGTCCGTTTCGACGCCGCAAGGAATAATCCAGCATTGAAGTCCCGCCCTGAACCGCCGGTGAATGGAATGAGACGGGAATGGGGCCGTAAGCATATTGGCAGACCGCGGAAGCAAGCGCATCGGAGGTTAGGGCAGGTGCAGGCGAACTTTCGCTATTGCACCGCAAAATGCGAGGTGGATGAGGGCTTTGCGGGACGGACGGTTCGCGTAATGTGCTGCGGTCGAACGGATCGGGCGTAATGCGGCGCGGTGTTCTTGCGATTTTGGCCTTGCTTGTCTGTCTTTCCGCCTGCGATCAGCAGCCGCGGCCGAACGCAATCGCGCGCGGCGCGCGCCTCCCCGCCGAATCAGTGCCCCTGGGGCGGCTGCCCCGGGTCGTCATTCCCGCGCGGTACCGCATTGCCCTGAACGTCGATCCTGCCAAGGACCGCTTTTCCGGCCATGCGGAAATCGACGTCACTTTTGTCGAAAAGCGGCGCGCCATCTTCATCCACGGGCAGGGCCTCAACGTGCTGGGCGCCAGCGTCCGGCTGTCTGCCCGGCGCACGGTGCCTGCGCATTATTTGCAGGTGGACAGATCGGGCGTGGCGCGGTTGCTCTTCGTCGACGAGATTCCCGCGGGCAAGGCGACGCTCGTCTTCGACTATGAAGCGCCGTTCGGGACGCAGCTTTCTGGCCTCTACAAGATTGCCCACAGGGGCGACTCCTATGCGTTCACGCAGTTTGAACCGGTTTCGGCGCGAACCGTATTCCCGTCGTTCGATGAACCCGGCTTCAAGACGCCGTTTCAACTAAGCGTGACAGCTCCGGCAGCGGACAAGGTCGTCTCCAACACGCAGGTGCAGTCGGCATGGCGTGACGACAGCGGCGATACGGTGACGACGTTCGCCTGGACGCGGCCACTGCCGACCTATCTGGTCGCGCTGGGCGTTGGACCGTTCGACGTCGTCGACGGCGGCGACATCGCGCCGGGACCGTATCGCCATCGCGCCGTTCACCTGCGCGGAATCGCGGCACGCGGAGAGGGCGAGCGCATGCGCTATGCGCTGTCGCTGACGCCGGGAATCGTAACCGCCCTCGAGGGTTACTTCGCCGTCGGCTATCCTTTCTCGAAGCTGGACCTGATCGCCGTTCCCGATTTCGGCGCCAACGGAATGGAGAATGCCGGCGCGATCGCCTTCCGCGAACGCATCCTGCTGCTAGGTCCGGATTCGTCCGTCGACCAGAAACGATCGAGCCTCTACGTCCAGGCGCATGAGATCGCGCATCAGTGGTTCGGCGACCTCGTCACGCCCGCATGGTGGAACGATGTCTGGCTCAACGAGTCCTTTGCGGACTGGATGGCCTATAAGGTCGCGGACATCGTCGCGCCTGACGAACAGTTCGACACCGAGACGCTCCGCGGCGGCCTGGCGGTCATGGACCGCGATACGTTGCCGGACGCGCGACGCGTAAGCGAGCCAGTCTACGACCCCGGCGGGATCGCGAGTGCGTTCGATCCGATCGTCTACGACAAGGGCGCGGCTATCCTGTCGATGTATGAGGACTACCTGGGCGACGACGTCTTCCGCCGCGGCGTGCATGCCTATCTCGCGGATTTCGCCTACAGGAATGCAACCTCGGAGGACTTCATCGACTCCGTCGCTGCGGCCGCGGGCGAAGTGGCGCGCAGCGAGCCCGAGGACGTGACAATTCGCATCGATCGCACCGGCGCCATCTTCTGGAACGGCCATCGCGTCCCGAACGAGGCGTCGGTCATCGACCAGATGAGTTATATGCCCGCCGGCGTCACACCCGGCGAGATCGCGGACTTGTTCCGCGGCTTCATCGGTCAGCCGGGGGTGCCCGATCTGCAGTTCCACATGCAATGCGACCAGGCGTCGGCTTTCGCGCATGTGACGCAGGGCGCGTACACGCCGCTTGGCCGCAGCGCCACGACGACTTGCTGGAGCGTGCCGCTGTGCCTCGCCGGAGCGGGCGGTGACAAGATCTGCCGCCTGCTGGATCGCCAATCGGCGGACGTCCTGCTTGGCGCGACCTGTCCAACCCCGCTGGTGCCCAATGCGGGCGGCCGGGGCTACTACCGGTTTTCCGTCGACGAAAGCGGCTGGCAGGCCTTGATCGCAGGCGCCGCGAAATCCGATCCGGCCGACCAGATTTCGCTTCTGTCCAATCTCGACGCGGCGCTGGACGCGGGACACCTGCCGCCCGGCGATCTGCTTCAGGCGATCCGCGCTGTCGCGCCCGTCGCGCGCTGGGATGTGCTGAGCGTCATCGACGGCATTCTTCACCGCCTGCGCAACGAGGCACTCGGTCCGGCGGACATTCCCGCCTATCGCGCATTCGTCCAGACGCTCTTCGCACCGCGTCTCGCCCAGGTCGGACTCGCGGCCAAGCCGAAAGAGCCGCCCGCGACCGCGCTGGCGCGTGAGCAACTTTCAATGCTGCTCGTCACCGAGGCGCGCGACGCTTCCACGGTCGCGTCGCTCGCGGCAGGGGCGCAGGCAAGGCTCGACGGCAATGCGCAAACGACGCTGCCGCCGGAGGTCGCAGGCGAGGCGCTGCGCGCCGGACTGATTGCCGGCGGTGCAGCCTTCGCCGAAAAGCTTGTGGCGGCCCATGACATGACAGACGACGAGTTCGAGCGGCGCGCGATCGTCTATGCTTTTGCCGGCAGCGACGATCCCGCCATTGTCGGCAGGCTGCTTGCGATCGCACCCAGGATGCGCACCGGCGAGTTGCGCTATCTCTACCAATTCATGTCCGACGAGCCTGTTGCCCGAGCAGTGCTGTGGTCCTGGTTCAAACGGAATTACGGCGCGCTAGCGGCGCGCGTATCGCCCGCGAGCATGGCGCGCGCGACGACGACGCTGGCGGAAGCCTGCGATGCCAATGCGCGAGCCGACCTGCAGAGCTTCTTCGAGCCGAAGGAGGCTGGCCTGCCGGGCATCAAGCGGCCGCTCGTGCTCGCCGAGGAATTGATCGACCGCTGCATCGCCTTCCGCTGGACCAAGGCCAGCGAAATCGCGGCAGCGCTGCACGCGATCCATTAAAGCGTCTCAGCCGCCAAAGAAGACCGCGTGCATGATGCGGCCGGGCAGCAGCGTAAGGCTGCCGGCGATAAGCATTCCGCCGATATAGACCCCCAGCATGGCGCGTCTGTGCATCGCGATATTGTGGGTCCACGCGCCGCGCAGCGCGCCGACGACGCCGAACAGCGTCAGGGGAACGAGAAGATGAACCGGACTCATTCCGAAGACGGGACTGTTCGGCATGAGCGCGTGCACGAAAAGAGCGGCGATCGACGTGACGGTGATCAGCGTCAGGTATGCGTAGCCCAGCGCGCGATGAAACGGCGCACCCTTGCGGCTTAAGAAAATCAGATAGGTGCCGATGAGGAAGGCCGGCACCACGGTGGCAACGTGGATCTTGATTGCGAGCGGTGCCGCGAGAAGCGGTTCGAGCGTCATAAGAGCCCACGCCAAGTCTTCATTTACAACGTAAATACTAGTGGCGTGAAAACAAGAGCCTGACGTGCGAAAAACTTCCGTCCTCAGTAAGTCCTTGCTTTTGGCGGGATATATTCGACGTCGTTGGACAGCGTGTAAGTGTGCACCGGACGATAGTCGAGGCGCACCTTGCCCGTCGGCGGATCGAGCCATGCCAGCGTGTGCTTCATCCAGTTCTGGTCGTCGCGGTTGGGGAAATCTTCCCGCGCATGCGCGCCGCGGCTCTCGTGCCGGTTCACCGCGCCTTCGATGGTGACGATCGCTTGTGCGATCAGGTTGTCGAATTCCAGCGTCTCGACGAGATCGGCTGTTCCAGATCATCGAACGATCGGAGATCGCGATGTCGCGCACGCCGTCGTAAATCGCGTGAATGGACTGGCGGCCCTGCTCGAGCGTCTCGCCCGTGCGAAAGACGGCCGCGTCATTTTGCATCGCCTTCTGCATTGCATTGCGGAGCTGGGCCGTCGGCGTGCCGCCCTTGGCGTTGCGGAACTTGTCCAGACGGGCAATGGCCTCGTCGCCCGCACTCTTTGCAAGCTCTGCGTGCTTCTCGCCCGGCTTGACTGCTTCGGCGCATTTCACGCCGGCGGCCTTGCCGAATACGACGAGATCGATCAGCGAGTTCGAGCCGAGGCGGTTCGCGCCGTGGACCGAGACGCACGCCGCTTCGCCGATCGACATCAGGCCGGGAATGACCGTATCGGGATTGCCGTCCCTCAGCGTGAGCGCTTCGCCCATGTAGTTCGTGGGAATGCCGCCCATGTTGTAGTGAACGGTCGGCAGCACCGGGATCGGCTTCTTGGTCACGTCGACGCCGGCGAAAATGCGCGCGCTTTCCGTGATGCCGGGGAGGCGCTCATGGATGACCTTCGGGTCGAGATGCGAGAGGTGGAGATAGATATGGTCCTTCTATGGGCCTACGCCGCGGCCTTCGCGGATCTCGATGGTCATGGCGCGGCTGACGACGTCGCGTGATGCAAGGTCCTTCGCATTGGGCGCGTATCGCTCCATGAAGCGTTCGCCCTCCGAGTTGGTGAGATAGCCGCCTTCGCCGCGCACGCCTTCCGTGATGAGGACGCCCGCGCCGTAGATGCCGGTCGGATGAAACTGGACGAACTCCATGTCCTGGAGCGGCAGGCCCGCACGCAGCACCATCGCATTGCCGTCTCCGGTCTGCGTGTGCGCGCCCGTGCAGGTGGCGTAGATGCGTCCATAGCCGCCGGTCGCCAGGATCACCTTGTGGGCGCGGAATCGGTGGATCGTGCCGTCGTCGAGATTCCATGCCATGACGCCGCGTATCGCGCCGTCTTCGGCGATGAGATCCAGCGCAAAATACTCGATGAAGAAGTTCACCTCGTGCTTGACGCACTGGCCGTAGAGCGTGTGCAGGATGGCATGTCCGGTGCGGTCGGCCGCGGCGCAGGTACGCTGCGCGATCCCCTTGCCGTAATGCGAGGTCATGCCGCCGAAGGCGCGCTGGTAGATCTTGCCTTCCTCGGTGCGGCTGAAGGGAACGCCGAAATGCTCGAGCTCATAGACCGCTTCGGGCGCGCTGCGGCAGAGATATTCGATGGCATCCTGGTCGCCGAGCCAGTCCGACCCTTTGACGGTGTCGTACATGTGCCAGCGCCAGTCGTCCTCGCCCATGTTGCCAAGGGCAGCCGAGATACCGCCCTGTGCCGCCACCGTATGGCTGCGCGTGGGGAAGACCTTGGTGATGCAAGCCGTCTTGAGGCCGCTTGCCGCGCATTCCAGCGTGGCGCGCAAACCCGCGCCGCCGGCGCCGACGACAACGACATCGAACGTATGGTCCGTGATGGAATAAGCCGTCATGTCCTGTCCTATCCGATCGCGATCTTGGCGAGCGACAGAAGGGATGCCGCGCCGATGGCGATGGTTGCCGCGCGCATCAGCAGCATCAGGAAGATCTTTCCTGCATTGCTATGCACGTAATCGTCGATTACGTCCTGAAGCCCGAGCGACATGTGATAGAGCAGGATGGACAAGAAAGCGGCCATCAGGATCGCGTCCAGGGGACGGGAGAAGAAGATCAGCACCGAGGCTTCGTTGGCGCCGACGAGGCCGAGCGCGACCGCGCCGAACCAGATGGCGAGCGGGATGAGGGCCACGGCCGTGACTTGCTGGCGCCAGAAGTGCTTTGTGCCGGAATGTGCCGCGCCAAGGCCCTGGACACGGTGAAGCGGTGTTTCGAGGCTCATGCGAGAAACCCGCCTTTGCCGAGATAGGCGAGCACGAAGGCGCCGACCGCGATCAGGATCGAGAGCAGGATGATGACGTAGCTCAGGGCGTTCGCCGTCTTCAGTCCGAAGCCGTAGCCGAAGTCCCAGGCGAGGAACCGAATGCCGCTCAGCAGGTGATAGGAGAGCGACCAGACGAAGCCGAAGATCACGACCTGGCCCAAGGGGGTGGCCGTCGCCGCGCTGAAGGTCTGGAAGGTTTCGGGACCGCTCGCCGTCGCGATCAACCACCAGGCGATCAACAGAGTTCCGGCACCGAGTGCGATGCCGGTGGCGCGATGCACGATCGAGGTCGCCATGGTGATAGGCCAGTGGTAGTGCATGAGATGCGGGGAGAGCGGGCGAGGGCGACGCGCCGCGGTGTTTTCCGCCATAAATTCCTCGGGAGGGCTAAAGCGAACCGGGCCGGAGTGTAGGGTTCAAGCCCCCCAAGTCAACCGCGGAAACCGGGTGTTTTGCCGCGTTTTCGCGCACGCCGACGCGCGGGAAACCGTGCCGCTTTGCGCGGGCGGATTCGATTGGGCATCTTGCGCTACCGAAGAATGCGCCGGCGGTTCGCTTGCCTGCCCGCGTCAGGGGAATTGATGACCAGTTTGCAGACCGCGGGATCAGATGCGGCGGAGGGCGATTTCGCGCGCGTCACCGAGTGGCTGTCCGCGTTGACGCTCGAGCAGCCGCTCGGCGAATGCGCCGCGATTGTTCTGTTGTGCCCGATCCTGCTCTGGATCGCGATCTGGAACGGCTTCCCGCTGATTTTCTACGACACCGGTGCCTATCTCCTCGAGGGACTTCGCCGCATCTTCCTGATCGAGCGTTCCCCCGTCTATTCGCTGTTCCTCGACTACGCGGGTGCCGGGAAGAGCTTCTGGTACGTAGCCGTCATTCAGGCGCTGATGACGGCCTTCACGATGACGGAGTTCGCGCGTGCGGAGCGGCCGCGCATGCCGGCGTGGATGCTCGTGGCATTGGGCGCGGCGCTCACGCTCTTAACCAGCATCGACTGGAACGTCGGCCAACTCGAACCGGACTTCATGGCGGCGCTCCTCGTGCTCGGCCTTTATCTTCTCGCCTGCCGATCGGCCAGACTGGGATGGCTCCGCGCAACGGCGCTTGCGGCCATAACGACTTTCTCGATCGCCTGTCACCCCTCGCATCTGGGCCTCGCCGCAGGACTGGTGGCCGCGCTTGCGCTGCTGCGGCTCGCTGTCCGGTACTTGCCGCGCCTGCACGACGTTCCAAGGCCGCACCTGGCGCTTCCGGCTGGCTGCTTCGCGCTCGCGATCACTCTGGTTCTTGTCGCCAATCATGCCCTGACCGGAGCGTATTTCATAACGCGCTCCGGTCCCGTCTTCATGTTTGCGCGCATGCTCCAGGACGGCATCGTCAAGCGCTTGCTCGACGACACCTGCCCCGCTTCGCATTACGTCCTGTGCCAGTATAAGGACCGGCTCCCCACGCGCGGCGATGCCTGGCTGTGGCAGCGCGGCAGCATCTTCAACCAGCTCCATCGTTTCGCCGGCACGAGCGAGGAGTCCGGGCGCATCGTGGTCGACAGCCTCGAGCGCTATCCCGTGATGCAGATCAAGGCGGTCGTGGCGGACACCGCGCTCCAGTTCTTCATGGTTCAGACCGGAGACGGAATCTCGCCCCAGGAATGGGTTCTGCGACGCGGCTTTCAACAGCTCGTTCCGCATCAGGTCGACGCCTACATGCACGCACGCCAGCAGCGTGGAGAGATTCGCTTCTTCCTGATGCTCAACATCGTGCATCTGGCGGTCGCGTTCCTGACGCTGATCGTGCTGATCTATGGATGCGGCATCGCGATATCCAGGCGCGACTGGGAAGGCCTCACGCTGGCCGCGTTTCTTCTTCTCGCACTGCTCGGAAATGCATTCATCTGCGGCGTGATGTCCAACCCGCACGATCGCTACCAGTCGAGGCTCGTCTGGCCCGTCGTGTTCGCGTTAGCCGTGACGCTCAGGCCCGGAACCGTGTTTTCCTTGCGAAGGCCAGTCGAATCCGTCACTTAATGCGCCCATGCCCGTGCGCATCGCCCCTTCGATTTGTCCGCCGATTTCTCCCGGCTTGGTGCCGAAATCGAGGCCATCGAGGCAGCTGGGGCCGATCTCATTCATGTCGACGTGATGGACGGGCATTTCGTTCCCAACATCACCATCGGGCCGGCCGTGGTGAAGGCGATCAAGCCGCACGCGAAGAAGCCTCTCGACGTCCATCTGATGATCTCGCCGGTCGATCCCTATCTCGCGGATTTCGCCAACGCGGGCGCCGACGGGCTTACCGTGCATCCCGAGGCCGGCCCGCACATCCATCGCACGCTGCAGCACATTCGCGACCTCGGGAAGAAGCCGGGTGTCGTCCTCAATCCGGGCACGCCCATCGACGCGATCGACAATGTCATCGATCTCGTCGATCTCGTGTTGATCATGACGGTCAATCCGGGCTTCGGGGGACAGTCCTTCATAGGAAGCCAGTTGAAGAAGATCGAGGCGGCCGCGAACCGGATCGCGAAATCGGGGCGCGACATCGCGCTCGAGGTCGACGGCGGCATCACGCCTGCGACGGCGAAGCAGGCGGTCGCGGCGGGAGCGACGGTCCTCGTGGCCGGAACGGCGGTCTTCCGGGGTGGAGCAGGGGCCTACGCCGGAAACATCGCCGCCCTGCGCGGGTAAGCTGTGGCGACGCCTCAACGCGCGCCGATTTCCCTGTGGCCCGAGATGCTGCGCGTCATGGCCTGGCGAATGCTCAGGCCCTGGCGCGTGTGGTACCGGCGCACCTGGATCTACCGCCGCTTCCTGACAGGCTTGTTGTCCGACCGGATCGTGTTCTACCCGCACGATGCGATGCCGCGGCGGCTCGAGGACGCCAACGCGCTTCTGCGGGGCCGCTTCCGCTTCGCGGGCGAAACCGTCATCGCGGGCGAGGATTTCGATCTTCGACGCGCCCGCGCCGTCCACCGCGTGGACCGATGCGCTTCACGGGTTCGCCTGGCTGCCGCCGCTGTCGGCGGCGGGCGGCGACGCGGCGCGCACGCTGGCGACGAATTTGATCAGCCAGTGGCTCAAGCGCCAGGCCAGGTATTCGGAGCCTGCCTGGTCGCCCGCCGTGATGGCGCAGAGGCTTTCCCATCTCTTCGCGCATGGCCGTTTGGTTCTCGCCAATTCCGAGCTGATGTGGCGCTCCAAAGTCTTCGTCGGCATGCGCGAACAGTCCAAGATGCTGGCGCGAATTGTGTCGGAGGCGCCAGACGGGATCGGACGCTTCGAAGCCGCATCCGTGGTCGCCCTGTCCGGCGCCTGCCTGGACCACAGCGCCGATCGCCTGTCATCGGGCCTCAGACAGCTCGAAGCGGAGATCGGGCGCCAGATTCTGCCCGATGGCGGGCATATCAGCCGGTCGCCGGAAACGCTTGTGCGCGCCTATCGCAGCCTCACGATGGTGCTCGATGCGCTTTCCGCGACCGGCAATGAGGTGCCGCAGTCCTTGCGCGGCGCCCAGGACCGCATGGCGCCGATGCTGCGGTTCTTCCGCCACGGCGACGGCGCGCTGGCCCTCTTCAACGGCGGCTCGGAGAGCGATCAACGAATGATCGCCGGCCTGCTCGCGCGTGACGAGGTGCGGGGCCAGCCCCTGGCCCACGCGCGGCACTCCGGTTACCACCGGCTCGTGGCAGGGCGCACGCTCGTCGTCGTCGATTGCGGCAAGCCGCCGCCGGGACCATTTTCGACGCAAGCGCATGCCGGTTGCCTCTCATTCGAGATGAGCATCGGCCCGCAACGCCTTGTCGTGAACTGCGGATCGCCCGGCGAGACGCATCTGCGCTGGGCGAGCGCGCTCCGGTCCACGGCGGCTCATTCGACGCTCACCCTCGCCGATACGTCGAGCGCGTCAATCCTGTCTGCCGGCTTCAGCCGCCGTCTCCTCGGCGCGCGCCTGATCGAAGGGGCAGCCGACGTCGAGACGCGTCGCACCGAGACGCCGAACGGCTGGCGGCTGGATGCGAGCCACGACGGCTATCGTCGCGCTTTCGGCCTGCGCCATGAGCGTCAGCTCATGCTCGATCCCAATGGCCGCATTCTGACGGGCTCGGACCACCTTCTGCCTTATCCCAAAGGCAGGAAGCGCACGGCCAGCCTGCCTTTCGCCATTCGTTTTCATATCCATCCCGATGTGCGCGTATCGCCGTCGCAGGGCGGCGACGTCCTGCTCAAGCTGCCGAACGGCGAAGGCTGGAGGTTCCGCGCAGGCATGGGGCAGGTCACGATCGAGGAGAGCATCTATCTCGGAGGTGAATCGGTCAGGCGCAACGATCAACTGGTCGTCGTGGGCGAAGTGAAGGATGCGCCGGTCGAGATCGCCTGGGTGTTCGAGCAGATCGGGAACATCTGATCGGCCGACGCCAGGTCGCCCAAACCACGGCGCCGCGTTGCCAGCGCCGGGGTGCTTTGCTAAGCACGATGGAGCAGCAAAGCTCCCGGGTAGGTTCATGGTCCAGTTGACATTGCCGAGGGGCAGCGCTCCGAAAAAAGGGAAGACCTGGCCGGTCAAGACCACCAACGGCAAGAAACCGAAGCGGTCGAAGGAATTCAAGGTCTACCGCTACGATCCCGACCAGACCGCCAACCCGCGAATCGACACCTATACGGTCGATCTCGAGAATTGCGGGCCGATGGTCCTGGACGCGCTTGTCAAGATCAAGAACGAAATCGACACGACGCTGACTTTCCGCCGCTCCTGCCGCGAAGGCGTGTGCGGGTCCTGCGCCATGAATATCGGCGGCAGCAACACGCTCGCCTGCACCAAGGCGATCACCGACGTCTCCGGCGCCGTCTCGGTCTACCCGTTGCCGCACATGCCGGTCGTGAAGGACCTCGTTCCGGACCTGACGAATTTCTATGCGCAATATGCGTCGATCCAGCCCTATCTTCAGACCAAGACGGCAGCGCCCGAAAAGGAATGGAAGCAGTCGCCGGAAGATCGCTCGAAGCTCGACGGACTTTACGAGTGCATCCTCTGCGCCTGCTGCTCGACCTCGTGCCCCAGCTATTGGTGGAATTCCGAGCGCTATCTGGGTCCGGCCGCGCTCCTGCAATCCTATCGCTGGCTGGCCGACAGCCGCGACGAGATGACAGGCGAGCGTCTCGATCATCTCGAGGACCCGTTCCGCCTCTACCGCTGCCACACGATCATGAACTGCGCGCAGTCCTGCCCGAAGGGCCTCAGTCCGGCCAAGGCGATCGCGGAGGTCAAGCAGATGATGGTGAAGCGGTCGGTCTGACGACTCCCGCCGGCGTCGACGTTACTCCGCGGGTGCCGGATTTCGGACTCGACCTCGTCGCGGCTGGGGCTTGGGCAGCAGCTTGAGCTCCTGGGTCTTGCGCGTGCCACCCGCGCGCAGGCTGTCCAGATAGAGATAGACGACGGGCGTCGTGAACAGGGTGAGAACCTGCGATACCAGCAGGCCGCCCACGATCGCGTAGCCGAGCGGCTGCCGGAACTCCGAGCCCGTGCCGTTCATCACGATCATGGGGATTCCGCCGAGCGCGGCGCAGGCGGTCGTCATCAGGATGGGCCGCAGCCTTTGGTGCGACGCCGAGCGGACGGCATCTTCGGCACTCTTGTTCTGCTCGCGCTCGAGACGCAGTGCCACGTCGACGATCATGATGCCGTTCTTCTTGACGATGCCGATCAGCAGGATAATGGCGATGATGCCGATGACGTTGAGGTCCTGGCCGGCAAGTTTCAGCGCCAGCAGCGCGCCGACGCCGGCGGAGGGCAGCGTGGAAAGAATTGTGAGCGGATGGATGAAGCTCTCGTAGAGCACGCCGAGAATGACGTAGACGGCGATCAGCGCCGCGAGGATCAGCAAGGGCTCGCTCGAGAGGGATTGCTGGAAGGCTTGCGCGGTACCTTGGAACGCACCGGTCAAGGTCGCCGGCGCGCCGAGCTTCTGTCGCGTCTGCTCGACGACTTGCGTTGCCTCGCTCAGTGCGACGCCTGGCGCGAGATTGAAGGACAGGGTCGCTGCCGGATACTCGCCTTGGTGGCTGACGGTCAGGCTGCTCGTTTCGTTCGGGTCGACCTTGACGAAGAGCGAAAGCGGAACGCTCTTCCCCGTCGTCGGCGACAGGAGATAGACCGAGTTGAAGAGCTCGGGCGTCGCCTGCAGGCCGGGCGGCCCCTCGATCACGACATGGTAGCTGTTCTGCTGCGTGAAATACTGCGTGACCTCGTCCTGTCCGAGCAGGTCGTAGACGGCGGTGTCTATCGTCGCCGGCGTTATTCCGAAGCGCGCAGCGGCAACGCGATCGATCGTGAGGTTGACGGCGCCGCCCTGCGATTGCTGGTCGGAGCTCACGTCCTTCAGCTGCGGCAGGCTCTGCAACGCCGACAGCATGCGCGGCGCCCAGGCATCGAGCTCGGCCAGATCGGAGTCCGCGAGCGTGTACTGATATTGCGCCTGGCCGGCGCGGCCGCCGACATTGATGTCCTGCGCCGCCTGCAGAAAGGTGCGCACTCCGACGAGATCGGCGAGCTTCGGCCTGAGGCGCGCGATGATCTGGTCCGCGGTTGCGTTGCGTCCGCTGTCCTTCGGCTTCAGCGCGATGTACATGTTCGCCTGGTTGGCGCTCGAAGAGCCGACAAACATGCCGAAGCCCGCGATCGCGGGGTCCCGGGCGACGACCGACGCGACCTCCTGGACCTTCTGGCGCGTCTTGAGATACGAGGCATCCTGCGAAGTGAGCATGACCCCGCTCAGGAAGCCCGTGTCCTGCTGGGGAAAGAAGCCGGTCGATGCGGTTGCGTAGAGGAATATGGCGAACGCGATCGTCGCCCCGAACACGATCAGCGTGATGAGCCGGTGCTCGAGAACGATGTCGAGATAGTACGCGTAGCCCTGTTCCAGACGCTTGAAGCCGCTGTCGAGACGTTTGGTGATCCAGTGCTTCGGCGGTTGCGGCGCCTTGAGAAACTGGGCGCACAGCATCGGCGTCACGGTGAGCGTCAGAACAAGCGAAACAAGCACCGCCGCGCTCAGCGTGATCGCGAACTCGCGCATCAGAAGACCAACGACGCCGCCCATGAACATCAGTGGCGTGAACACCGCAATCAGCGAGATGGAGATCGACAGCACGGTGAAGCTGACGTCCCGCGATCCCGCGAGAGCCGCGTCGTACGGCGTTTCGCCGTGCTCGAGATGCTGCCAGATCACCTCCACCATGACGATGGCGTCGTCGACGACGAAGCCGACCGCAATGGTGAGCGCCATCAGGGAGAGATTGTCGAGGCTGAAATTGAGCGCCAGCATCGCGACAGTGGCGCCGAGGAGCGCGAGCGGAATGACGGAGCTAGGGATCAACGTCGCGCGGAGGTCGAGCAGGAAAAGATAGATCACGATTACGACCAGGGCGATCGTCAGGAGGAGCGTGAACTTGACGTCTTCCACCGAGGCGCTGATCGTCTGCGTCCGATCCATCAGGACGTGGATGTCGATGCCCGGTGGAATCGACGCCTGCAGTCCGGGAAGCGCCGCGCGGATCTTCTTGACCGCGTCGATGACGTTCGCGCCGGGAAGCTTGAAGACGACGAGAAGAATGCTCTGGCCGCCCTTGAGCGTGGGATCGGTGTTGGCCTTTCCCGGAAACACCCAGGCGCCGATCTGGTTGTTCTCGACGCTCGGATAGGCGCGGCCGATATCGCGGATGCGAATAGGCGCGCCGTTCTGATAGCCGACGACGAGATCGTTCCACGGGCCGGCCGACAGAATCTGGTCGTTGGCGTAAACGGTCATGCCCTGTTGCGGCCCGATTATCGAGCCTTTCGGCGCGTTCGTCGTCGCCGAAACGATTTGCGTGCGGATCTGGTCTATCTGCAGGCCGCGCGCCGCGATCTTGCGCGGATCGAGCTGGATCCTGACCGCGGGCTTCTGCTGCCCACCGATGGTGACGAGGCCGACACCGTCGATGCGCGAGACCTGCTGCGAAAGAATGACATCGGCGTAATTGTCGACCTGATCGATGGGAATCGTGTCGGAGCTGAGCGACAGGATCATGATCGGCGCATCGGCCGGGTTGACCTGTCGGATCGTGGGCTGCGCCGGGAGGTTCGTCGGCAGCTGTCCGCTCGCCGCGTTGATGGCCGCCTGGACCTGCTCGAAGTCCGTCGTGATGTTCTGCGAGAGCTCGAATTGCAGCGTGATGCTGGTCGAGCCGAGCGCGCTCACCGAGGTCATCTGGCTGATGCCGGGAATGAGCGAGAATTGCCGCTCGAGCGGCGTCGCGACATTGGACGCCATCGTTTCGGGACTCGCACCCGGCAGGGACGCACTGACCTGCACGGTAGGAAAGTCGACGTTTGGCAACGCCGCCACGGGCAGCATCGAATAGGCGACGATGCCCACGAGCAGCACGGCAATTGCGAGCAGGCTCGTCGCAACCGGGCGATTGATGAAGGGGCTTGCGAGGTTCACGAGTTCGGTCGCGCCTTTGGCGTCCCTGCAACGCGGACCAGCGAACCGGCCTTCAATGTCATCTGCCCGTCGATCACGACGACGTCGCCGGGCTTTACGCCGCTTGCGATCACGGCGGTCGTGTCCTGTGTCAGGGCCAGCTTCACCGGCCGGACCGTCACATGCTTGTCCTTGCCGACGAGGAAGACGTACTGCCCGCTAGGCCCGCGATTGACGGCGGCCATGGGGATCGTCGTCACGTTTCGCATTGTCTGCAGGGTCAGCTGCACGTTGACGAACTGGCCCGGCCACAGAAGACTTTCTGCGTTCGGGAAACGCGCCTTCAACTCTATCGTGCCCGTGGAGGGATCGATGCGATTGTCGGCGATGCTGAGCTCGCCCGTGTCGAGCAGGGCGCCCGTCTCCTGGCTGTATGCGCGCGCGACAAGCGCGACGTGAAAGCCGTCCGAGACCTGTGCCAGGTTCTGGAAGTCTCCTTCCGGCACCGTGAACGTGACGGCGATCGGCTGGATCTGGTTTATGATGACGATGCCCGAGCCGCCGGCGGACGTGGGGCTGCTCGTGTTGGTCGCCGCTGCGGTCGCCGCCGCATTGGGCGCGCCGCCGCTCGCGCTCACGATGTTTCCCGGATCGACGAAGCGCACGCCGACGCGGCCGCTGATGGGGGCAGTGATCGTCGTCCAGCCGAGATTGACCTTCGCAGTCTGGACGACGCCTCCGTCGCTCTCCACGGTGCCTTCATCCTGGCGGACGAGAGCGGCCTGGGTGTCCACCTGCTGCGTTGCGATCGAGTTCACCGCTGCCAGCTTCTTGTAGCGGGCAAGATCGAACTTCGCATCGGCGAGGGCTGCCTGGTCCTTGGCCAAGGTCCCCTCGGCCTGCTGCAGCGCGGCCTGGTAGGCGGAGGGATCGATCTGCGCCAGGATATCGCCCTGCCTGACGTTCGTGCCTTCCGTGAAATTCACGGTGAGAAGCTTGCCACTGACCTGGGCCAGGATCGTCACGCTGGTCCAGGCCTGGGCCGCCCCGATTTCCGAGATCGACACTGGAATGTCTTGGCGCCCAGCAATTGCGACCGTTACGGGTACGGCGGGGGACGCGGACGCCTTGGCCGGTGCCTGGTGCAAGATTGCCCAAAGCACAATCAACCCGCCCAGACTGGCAAGTCCGACGTAAGTCCAGCGCCGTCTCTTCGGATCGGCCCAGTTCCAATGAATCATGGCGTTGCCCCACGGCCCGGCTTGCGGGGCACGAGAGTTCCCTCTGTTGAAACATAAAACTGTGCTTAGAGTTCAACAGCCGTACATTTTGCGACAACAAGTTGCCGCAGTGCCGCCAGGTACGCAGGCGGCCCGATCGAGCAGGCCCGGGGCCGCTTTCCGCACGGCAGGCAAACCATTCAAAGCCAGCCAATGCGCATCAAATACGTTGGATGATTTCGTGCGCTCGCTCGCGCGCGAGCCCTCGGCAGCGGTCGACATCTGCGGTTGATCGCGATGGCATCGGTTCCCCGCACGGCGCCGCTGGCCGGCTAAAGCGCGTAGGTCGCAGGATCGAGGGCGAAGGCAAGGCCACGCAAGCGTTCGCCGCGCGCACGGGCCGCCGCATTGGCCTTCGCGGTGCTGCGAAACAAGGAAAGGGCCGCGCGAGCGTCCAGTGCCGCCGTGTCGGCATCCAGATGCTCCTGCAGCAGCTGGCAGCGAAGTGCGTGCACGAAGTCGCCGTCCCAGATCGCAGCATTGAGCTCGGTGTCGCAGAAGAAGGATTGTGTCGCGACATTGCAGGATCCGATCGTGGCCCAGGCATCGTCGACGAGCATGATCTTGGCGTGAACGTAGACGCTGCGCTCCGTTCCGTCGCTCTGCCGCGCGGACAATCCCGCCAGAAGGAAATTGGGAAAATTCCCGAGCGCCGCGAGGCTGTCGAAGAAGGTCTTCAACTCGGGCTGCGATCGCGCGGCGCGGACCTGGTCTTCGGGATCGGCAGGCGCGAGATACACGACGTCGACGCCGCGCGCCAGCGCCGCATGAAGATGTTCGACAAGCTCGGGCGAGGCGATGTACTGGTCCTCGATGTAGATCGCGTCGCGCGCCGCATCGATCGCCTTCAGGTATTGCTCGACGATGCTTTGCTCGCCCCTGGCAATGGCGAACGGACGGCCGCCCGGCGGCGGAGTGCCGTCCGCATAATGGCCGGCGCGCACCGTGCGTTGCACCTGGACGACGGATCGCCCGACCCAAGGCGAGGCGCGGCCGGGAAAGGCAAGGCGGTCGTGACTGGCGGCATCCGGCCAGAGACCGTCGTCGGCGTCACGTTCGCTTGTCTCGTTCCAGCGCTGCACGAAATTGTGGTGCACGTCTGTGGCGGCGGGGCCGCGGATCTCGCAATAGACGTCGTGGACATGCGGGCCGTCGCGATCGGCGTGACCCTGAGGTGAAACGGAAGCGAGCGTCATGTTGATTCCGCCGACGAAGGCCGTTTCCCCCGGATGCCCCGCATCGATCAGCCAGCTCTTCTGATGCTGGCAATAGTGCTTCTGGGCCCGATCCCAGCGCAGGAGGAACCGGCTGCCGCGGTCCGAAAGAAGGCCCCGGTCCGGCGGGCGGCCGTTGAATACGTCGCGGTGATTGAGATGCGCCCGCCAGAAGATCGCGCGGACATCGAGGCCTCGCGCCTTGGCGCGATCCAGCACGTCGAAAAGGCTTCCGCGCCCGTCCGGCATGCGGAAATCCGGATCGATATAGGCGACGGTCAGCCACACGCTCTTGCGCGCGGCCTCGACCGCCTCGCAGATCCGGCGGAAGGCGGCCTCGCCGTCCACGAGCGGCACGACCTTGTTGCCCGCGCGAACCGGGTAGGACGCGGCATCCGCCGGCCGGATATGGGACGAGGATTGCCGGCCGGCTGGCGACGGTCCGGCCGCCCTCATATTGCCGACGGCAACGGCGCGCGGCTCGAGCCGGCACGGGCGCGCATGACGCGCCAGAGCAGGGCTCCGGCCGCGCTTGTCAGCCGGCCCTGCGGATCGGCGCCGATCACCTTGGCGACCATCTGCGTCAGCTTGCGGATGTGATGGCGGCGATAGATGGCGAGAGTCACCGACGTCGAGTTCCCGCACGCAATTCTCGCGCACGTAAGGCTTCCGTACGACGTCGGCGGCGGAAACATTGGCGCAGTAATAGGCGTAAGCAAGCTCGTCGTCGTCGGACTCGCTGATGCGCCCGACGGCGATCATCAGCTTTCGCCAGAAGGGAAGCTCGGGTTCGTCTTGCGCGTTGAGCGTTTCGAAGAAGAGCTTGTAATGCCTGTATTCGTCGGCGGCGATGCGTCCGGCGATCTCCTTCAGCACCGGCTCGTCCGTCGCGTCGCGGATCGCCGAGTAATAGGACGAGGTTCCGCTCTCAACGACGCAGCGCGCGATCATCTCGCCGCGGCGGCTGCCGCGGATGGACTTGTGATCGTCGGACAAGAAGTGATCGGGCCTGTAGCCCTCGCGGAAACGGGCAAAAGCCTCGTCTAGCCGGAAGGACGGGTCGGCGAGCTCGGCCCAGCGTCCGAGTGCACGGCCGTGCTGGCTTTCTTCCTCGCCCCACAGTTCAATGGCATTCATCATCTCTTCGCCGGAACCGGCGAAGACACGTTTGAGGTAGCCCACGTAATCGGGCGCATTGAACTCGACCAATGCCGCCGCCTTGACCGCGGCGAGCATGCGCGGCTCGACCTTCGAGAGGTCGAAACGGGACCACTGGACGTCGTCCAAGGCCCAACCCTGCGCGTAGACGGTCCCGGCCGTCATGCTTCCTGACCCCATGTCCGATTCAGAGGACTAAACGCGTTTATAGCAAATGCAGTCGCATCTGCGGAACCGGCGCGCCGGTATCGTGACAGAGTGTCATCTTTGTAACTGATTCGCGACCCCCGTTAGAAAACGGCGCGAACGAGCTTCAGATCGTCCAGCATTTCCGATGCTTTGTGACGCTCCTCGTCGGTCTTGGCGGCCGAGAGGTCTTCCTGGGCGTCCAGGATGCGCTGGTCGATGACGGCAATATCCATCTCCGTCATCGGGATCGCCTCCTCGGCGAGCACCGTCAGCTTGGTGGCATTCATCTCGGCGAAGCCGCCGCGGATGAAGAAGCGCGTGTCCTGGTTGCCGATCTTCACGTCGATCATGCCGGCGCGCAGCGTCGAGATCAGCGGCATGTGTCCCGCCATCACGCCCATATAGCCTTCCGTGCCCGGAATCGTGACCATGTCGGCATTGGTCGAGAGCAGCATGCGCTCCGGGGAAACGAGATCGAAGGAGATCGTGTCGGCCATCGTGGATTACGCCGCCTCCGACGCCATCTTCTGCGCCTTGGCGACCGCATCTTCGATCGTGCCCACCATGTAGAAGGCCTGCTCCGGCAGATGGTCGTACTCGCCGGCGACGAGGCCCTTGAAGCTCTTGATCGTGTCTTCGAGCTTCACGCTGATGCCGGGGATGTTGGTGAACACCGTTGCGGCGAAGAAGGGCTGCGACAGGAAGCGCTCGATCTTGCGGGCGCGGGCCACCGTCACCTTGTCGTCTTCGGAAAGCTCGTCCATGCCAAGAATGGCGATGATGTCCTGGAGCGACTTGTAGCGCTGCAGGATCGACTGCACCTGGCGGGCCACGGTGTAGTGCTCCTCGCCGACGATGCGCGGATCGAGAAGGCGCGAGGTGGAGTCGAGCGGATCGACCGCCGGGAAGATCGCCTTTTCGAACACCGCGCGCGACAACACGGTCATGGCGTCAAGATGCGCGAAGGACGTGGCCGGCGCGGGGTCGGTCATGTCGTCGGCCGGCACGTAGATGGCCTGCACCGAAGTGATCGAGCCCTTCGTCGTGGTGGTGATGCGCTCCTGCAGCTGGCCCATGTCGGTGGCAAGCGTCGGTTGATAGCCCACGGCCGAGGGAATGCGGCCGAGCAATGCCGAGACTTCCGAGCCGGCCTGCGTGAAGCGGAAAATGTTGTCGACGAAGAACAGCACGTCCTGGCCCTGGTCGCGGAAATACTCGGCGACCGTGAGGCCCGATAGCGCGACGCGCGAGCGCGCGCCGGGCGGTTCGTTCATCTGCCCGTAGACGAGCGCGCATTTTGAGCCTTCGACGCCGGTCTTCGGGTCCTTGTTCACGCCGAACTCGATCATCTCGTGATAGAGGTCGTTGCCCTCGCGCGTGCGCTCGCCGACGCCGGCGAACACCGAATAGCCACCATGGTTCTTGGCGATCGAATTGATCAGCTCCTGGATGAGCACGGTCTTGCCGACGCCGGCGCCGCCGAAAAGGCCGATCTTGCCGCCGCGCGCGTAAGGCGCGAGCAGGTCGATGACCTTGATGCCGGTGACGAGGATCTGCGCCTCTGTCGACTGCTCGACGAAGCTCGGCGCTTCCTGGTGGATGGCGCGGCGGCTGGTGAACTTCACCGGGCCGGCTTCGTCCACCGGCTCGCCGATGACGTTGATGATGCGCCCGAGCGTGCCTTCGCCGACGGGCACGGTGATCGCCGAGCCGGTATCGGTCACGTCCTGGCCGCGAACGAGGCCCTCGGTTGCGTCCATCGCGATGGTGCGCACCGTGGATTCGCCGAGATGCTGGGCGACTTCCAGGACCAGGCGCTGGCCGTTGTTCGAGGTCTCGAGCGCGTTCAGGATTTCCGGCAGGTGGCCGTCGAACTTCACGTCCACCACCGCGCCCAGCACCTGGGTCACGTGGCCGATCTTGTTGCTGCTGGTCATCGCGTTCATCGTGTTGCTCCGTTCACAGCGCTTCCGCGCCCGAGATGATTTCGATCAGTTCCTTGGTGATCTGCGCCTGACGCGTGCGGTTCATCAGCAGCGTCACGCGGTCGATCACGTCGCCCGCATTGCGCGTGGCGGAATCCATGGCGCTCATCTTCGCGCCCATTTCGCCGGCCGCGTTTTCCAGCAGCGCGCGGAACAGCTGCACGCTGACATTGCGTGGCAGAAGCTCGGCCAGGATCTCGGTCTCGTCCGGCTCGTAGTCGTAGACCATGCTGCCGGCCGGCGCCGGCGCGGTCGCCTCGACGGCGGCGGGAATGAGCTGCTGCGCCGTCGGCACCTGGCTGATCACCGAGCGGAACCGCGAATAGATGATCGTGGCGACGTCGAACTCGCCCTTCGCGAACATCTCCAGCACCTTGCGCCCGATACCGGCCGCGTTGGCGAAGCCGATCTGCCTGACGCCGCTGAAGTCGACCGAGTCGACGATCAGTGAAGCGTATTGGCGGCGAAGCTGCTCGCGGCCCTTGCGGCCGATGGTCAGGAGCTTCACGTCCTTGCCTTCGCGCTGCAGGGCGATGATGCGCTGGCGGGCGAGGCGAACGATATTCGTGTTGAAGCCGCCGCACAGGCCGCGATCGGCGGTGGCCACGATCAGGAGATGCACGCGGTCCGAACCGGTGCCGGCAAGCAGCGGAGGCGCTCCGGGCTGCTCCTTGGCGCCGCCGGCAAGGCTCGAGATCACCGCGCTCATCTTCTCGGCATAAGGACGTGCAGCTTCGGCCGCCTCCTGCGCACGGCGCAGGCGTGCCGCGGCCACCATCTGCATGGCCTTGGTGATCTTCCGGATCGACTTGACGCTCGCGATCCGGTTTCGGAGGGCCTTAAGGCTCGGCATCAGGCAAAGCTCGCCGTGAAGCCGTCGAGGATGGCTTTGAGCTTGGCTTCGGTGTCCGGCGAGATCTGCTTCGACGTGCGGATCTCTCCGAGGACGCTCGCATGCGTCGTGCGCATCGCGCGCAACAGCGTGGTCTCGAAGCGCCCGACATCGGGGAGCGGGACCTTGTCCAGGTAGCCACGCATGCCGGCGTACAGCGAGATCACCTGTTCCTCGACCGGGAAGGGCGTGAATTGCGGCTGCTTGAGCAGCTCAGTCAGGCGCGCGCCGCGGTTGAGCAGGCGCTGCGTCGAGGCGTCGAGGTCGGAGCCGAACTGCGCGAAGGCCGCCATTTCACGGTACTGCGCGAGCTCGAGCTTGATCGAACCGGCGACCTGCTTCATCGCCTTGATCTGGGCAGACGAGCCCACGCGCGACACCGACACGCCGACGTTCACCGCCGGACGGACGCCCTGATAGAAGAGATCGGACTCGAGAAAGATCTGGCCGTCGGTGATCGAGATGACGTTCGTGGGAATGTAGGCCGAGATGTCGTTGGCCTGGGTCTCGATGATCGGCAGCGCCGTCAGCGAGCCGCCGCCATGGTCGTTGTTCATCTTGGCAGCGCGCTCGAGCAGGCGCGAATGCAGGTAGAAGACGTCGCCGGGATAGGCTTCGCGCCCGGGCGGACGGCGCAGCAGCAGCGACATCTGGCGGTAGGCCACGGCCTGCTTGGAAAGGTCGTCGTAGATGATCAGCGCGTGCATGCCGTTGTCGCGGAACCATTCGCCGACGGTGCAGCCGGCGAATGGCGCCAGGAACTGCAACGGCGCCGGCTCGGACGCCGTCGCCGCGACCACGGTGGTGTATTCCATTGCGCCCGCGTCCTCGAGCGTCTTGACGATCTGGGCGACGGTCGAGCGCTTCTGGCCGATGGCGACGTAGACGCAGTAGAGCTTAGCCTTCTCGTCGCCGCTCGCGTTGATGGATTTCTGGTTGAGGATGGCGTCGATGGCGACGGCGGTCTTTCCCGTCTGTCGATCGCCGATGATGAGCTCGCGCTGGCCGCGACCGATCGGGATCAGGCTGTCGATCGCCTTGAGGCCGGTCTGCATCGGCTCGTTCACGCTCTTGCGCGGAATGATGCCCGGCGCCTTCACGTCGACGCGGCGGCGTTCGGCGATGTTGGTGAGCGGGCCCTTGCCGTCGATCGGATTGCCGAGCGGATCGATGACGCGGCCGAGCACGCCCTTGCCGACGGGAACGTCGACGATGGCGCGCGTGCGCTTGACGGTATCGCCTTCCTTGATCGTCGAGTCGGAGCCGAAGATCACGACGCCGACATTGTCGGTCTCGAGGTTCAGCGCCATGCCCTTGATGCCGCCCGGAAACTCGACCATCTCGCCGGCCTGGACATTGTCGAGGCCGTAGACGCGCGCGATGCCGTCGCCCACCGAGAGAACCTGGCCGACTTCGCTCACTTCGGCTTCGGCGCCGAAGTTCTGGATTTCGCGCTTCAGGATGGCCGAAATTTCTGCGGGCTGGATGTTCATGGCGTCACGTCCTTTTCATTTCGTTCGTCTGCCGGGAACGCGTGGCGTTCCGCCGAGCCGACGTTGCTCAGTTTCCCCTCATCGCCGCGCGGATGCCCGTGAGTTTGGTGCGCAGCGAGGAATCGATCATGCGCGATCCGACCTTCACGACGAGACCGCCGAGAAGCGAAGGATCGACGCGCGTATCCAGGCGGGCGTCGCGCCCGAGCCGGGATTTCAGCACAGCTTTGAGCTCGCTCACTTCCTTGTCGGACAGCGCGCGCGCGGAGGTCACCTGCGCCTGCACCTCGCCGCGCAGATTGGCGGCAAAGGCTTCGAAGGCGCGAATGATGTCGACCACCGCAAACAGACGCCGCTTGGCCGCCAGCAGCAGGATGAATTGCGTCGTGAGCGGCGCGGCGCTCATCTGCGCCAGCACGGCCTTCATGCCCTTGGCCTGCTCGTCGCGACTGAAAACCGGCGAGCGCACGAAGCGGGCGAGGTCGCCGCTGTCGGCGATCATCGCTTTCAAGGATGCGAAATCGCGCTCCACGGCTTCGACGGATTTCTCTTCCTGCGCCAGCTCGAAAACGGCCGTCGCATAGCGTCCGGCAATGCCCGTGGCGTGGTGTTTGTCGGCCACTCGCGCGTCCCTTGTTTTTGGCCGCGCGTCACGCTCCGCGACCCCTGTGTAACTCTTTGACAAATCAAAGAAAATCAAGCGCGCGATCGGATTCTCCGCCCGCGCGCGAGGCAATTAGCATGGGGTATGTGGCCACGCAATAAGCGGCCACTAGCCGTGGTGTCGCGGCTGTCGGGCGCCCGATGCGAGGCCGCGACTAGCTGATGACCGAAAAGAAGCGCGAAAGCCGGAACTGCGAGAGCCAGGTCCAGACGGCGTGCGCGTTCAGGAAATCGTAGGAGCCGACGACGATTTCTGCACGGCCTACGAGATTGGCGACCGGCACATAGCCCACGCCGCGATCGCTCGCCGCCACGCGGCTGTCGAGTGAGTCGTCGCGATTGTCGCCCATCATGAAGACGTGGTCCTTCGGCACGACGAAAGTTTCGGTATCGTCGAGAGGGCCCGCCCACGTCCATTTGTAGATCGTATGCTGGCGCCCGTTCGGCAAAGTCTCGATGAAGCGCCACGCGATTCGCGTCGTTCCGTCTTCCATTTCGACGGCGCCCGTGCCGGCGCGCCTTATCGGAAGTTCGCGACCGTTGATCCACAAGCGCCCTTGCCTCATCTGAAGCCGGTCACCCGGCAAACCGATGACCCGCTTCACATAGGTCTGGCTCAGATCGCGGGGCAGGCGGAAGACGACGACATCGCCGGCAACCGGCAGCTTGCCGAGAAGGCGCTGTGCCGAATTCGGCTGGCCTTGAACGAACGGGATCGAGAAGCGGCTGTAGCCGTAAGGATACTTCGCTGCGACCAGCGCGTCGCCGATCTGGAGCGTCGGCTCCATCGATCCGGACGGAACATAGAAGGGCTGCGCGATCGCCGTGGTGGCGACGAACACAAACGCCACGGTGAGCACCGGTTCTTTCACGGCGTCGATGAAGGCGCGCCACGACGGCTTCGCGGGCTCTCCGGCCTCCGGGGTTTTAGACGGATCGGGCGCGGCTGACATCATTCGAATCCACGCTGTGATGCGGGCTGTTGAGAGGCATTGTCTGCGACCCCGGGGACTCCTTCTAGCATGTCGCGGTGCACGCACTGCTAATCAAGAGGGCGCGGACGCGATATGGGCACCCAAGCCAGTGCAACTCTAGATTATTTACTGCCAAAATACGCTTGAACGCACAAGCGGAACAATGGGATAGGGGCTCAACCGCATCAGGAAAATTAACCGTTCTGGCTTAAGACGTTGCGTCAGATTTCCATGCGGGGCTGGGATGAAGACGTTCCTGGAGGCGTTGGCTACCGTTCTTATGGTTGCATGCAGCACGCCAGGCATGGCGGCGGACGCGCAACCGGGGGCCGACAGCTCGCTGTTGGACCGCGGCGCCGCGATGTTCGATTCCGGCAAGCTCCTCGCGACGGCGGGCGTCTCCAATGTGGAAGGCGCAGGCGGCGGCGGCATCGCCAACTGGGCGCTCATAACCGGCTACGGCACGCGCGACGGCATCGGCCTGAACGCGCATTTTACCTATCTCGGCCTCTCGGACTACGCGCTGTGGTCTCCCGGCGTCGCCATCGGCCTGTTCGACCGCGTCGAGCTTTCCTATGCCTACCAGACCTTCGACACGCAAAACGTCGGCGCGCTGCTCGGACTCGGCAAGGGCTTCGAATTCCACCAGAGCGTCTACGGCGCAAAGGTGAAGCTGATCGGCGACGCGGTCTACGACCAGGACAGCTGGCTGCCGCAGGTGTCCGTCGGCACGCAGATCAAGAACAACGATCGCGGCGGCGTGATCGCCGCCGTCGGCGGCAAGTCGGCCTCCGGCACCGATTTCTACCTCGCCGCGACCAAGCTGTTCCTCGCGCAGAGCCTTCTGGTCGATGTCACGCTGCGCGAGACCAAAGCCAACCAGCTCGGAATCCTTGGCTTCGGAGGCGACAAGCACGACGATTACGCGACGCAGGTCGAGGGCTCTGCGGCCTATCTCATCAGCCGCAAATTCGCGGTCGGCGCGGAATTCCGCACCAGGCCGAGCAATCTCGCAATAGCCCATGAAGGCGACGCCTATGATGTGTTTGCGGCGTATTTCCTCGACAAAAACCTCTCGCTGACGCTCGCCTATGCGAACCTGGGCAACGTCGTGATCAAGGACAACCAGCAGGGCGTCTATCTCTCCCTGCAAGCGGGCATCTGACAGGAGCACGACCATGAATCGCACGCGCGCCGTTCTTTTCTCCGCGACCCTGATGCTGGCCTTCGCTGGCGCCAGCGCGGAGGACGCCACGCTTTTTCAGGATCTCGGCGGACGGGACGGGATCGTCCGCATCGCCGACGACACGACCGACAATTTCCTCGCCGACGATCGCATCAAGGCGACCTTCGACAACACCAACATGGAGCGCTTCCGCAAGTTGCTCGCCGCACAGTTTTGCAGCGTCGCGGGCGGTCCGTGCACTTACACCGGCAGGAGCATGCATGACGCCCACAAGGGTCTTCATCTGACCAACGCCGACTTCAACGCAGTGGTCGAGGACCTGCAGAAGGCCTTGGACAAGGAAAGCATCCCCTTCGCGACGCAGAACCGCTTTCTGGCGCTTCTGGCGCCGATGCAGCACGAGGTCGTGACGAAATGAGACCGGGCCGCCGGTTCCAAGTCGGCATCCTGGCGGGCCTCGCCGCGTTGAACCTGGCCCTTGTCGCCGCCTACGCGGCGGAAACGGTGACGATCGTGCAGAGCGACCGCACGTTCCGTCCCGGCGAAGTCACGATCTCGGCCGGCGATACGCTGGCCTTCAGCAACCAGGACGAGTTCATCCACCAGATCTACGTCGATTCCGACGTGATGATATTCGACTCGGCCGAGCAACCGCCGGGCGAAACCGTGACCGTGCAGTTCCCGGCCGCCGGAGATTTCGAGGTCCATTGCCACATCCACCCCAAGATGCGGCTCGTCGTACACGTAAAATAGACAGCAATATTCGGCACTTAAGCATTTTCGACAGCGTCGTCGCTTAAGGCTCCGTCAACGCAAACCCTGCAGAATTGTTATCGGGCACGACCGGCCTGTAACAACCGGCCGCGTGTGAAGGAGACCGCGTCAGCCATGCGCCCGCTCGATTGGAAAAATTCCATCGGCACGAAGATCTTTGCGGCCTTTGCCGTGATGGGTCTGATCATCGGCGGACTTGGCGGCTACGGCTATGTGGTTGCATCCGAAGCGGGACACATGGTGGTCGAGACCTATGACGGCCCGCTCATGGCGATCAACTATGCGCGCGCGGCGAGCGTCGACTTCGTCCAGATGCAGGAGGCGATGCTGCAGAGAAAGCTTGCGCCGGCATCGCACTATAGGAGCATCGACGGCAATCTCGACGATTTGACAGCGACATTCGACGACGATCTCGGCGTCGCGGCCCAGCGTTCGACGGCGACGGACGAGCAGAAGATCCTCGCCAGGATCAAGAGGCTGGTCGCGAAGTGGACGGCCGCGCGCAAGACGAGCGGGGAAGCCGTGGACATGGACGCGCTGAGCGCGCAGGTTCTCGACCAGTTCGACATGCTGATCGAGCTCAACGCCGACCATAGTTTCATCGGCCGCCGCCAGGCCGTGTGGGCCGTAGACCATTTCCAGTATGCGATCGCCGGCACAACGGCCGCAGCGCTGCTGCTGGCTTTTGCGATCACGTTTTTCCTGACGCGCCGCATCATGCGGCCGCTGTCCTCGGCCGTCGCCGTCGCCGACCGCATCGCCGAAGGCCGGATGCAGACCACGATCCCGGCGGGCGGCAGGGACGAAACCGGAATCCTGCTCAAATCCATGAGTGTCATGCAGCAGAGCATCCACGACATGGTGGAGCGCGAGAAGGCGCGCGCGCAGTCGGCGGAATCGCGCCTCATGGATGCGCTCGAGAATGCGCATGACGGGGTAATGCTTTTCGGCTCGAACGGACAAATCCTCACCGCGAACAGCAAGCTGCGCGAGTTCTTCCCGGCCGAGGCGGTGCGGCTGCATCCGGGTTCGGATTTTATCGGCGCCATGGCGAGCATTGAGGAAAGTCTCATGCGGACCACGGCGCGTACGAAGCCGCTCGTGCATGCCCTGCGCGCCGAAGATGCCGCGGAAGCGGCCAACGTCGAACGACAGCTGCTCGACGGACGCTGGTTGCGCCTGAGCGGCAGCCGCACCACCGAAGACGGCCTCATGGTGCTGATCAGCGACTTCACGCAGATCAAGCAGCGCGAGGAAGACTATAAGCTGGCAAAGGTCGAGGCCGAGGCCGCGAGCGCCGCCAAGTCGCGCTTCCTTGCCAATATGAGCCACGAGCTGCGGACGCCGCTGAACGCAATCATCGGTTTCTCGGAAGTCATCTCCGGCGAGATTTTCGGCGAAATGACGACAAGAAGTACTTGGAATACGCAGCCGACATCCTGCGCTCCGGCCGGCATCTTCTCGACGTCGTCAACAGCGTGCTCGATCTGGCGAGGAGCGAGTCCGGCAAGATGCACTCGCGCCGGGTCGTCGACTTGCGCTCGTGCTGATCGATTGCGTCAAGATGCTGCGCGACCAGTGCACGCTAGGCGGCCTGAAGCTTTCCATGGATCCGTCCCGCAGATGCTCCCCGTCGCGGGCGAAAAGGCGAAGCTCCGGCAGATTTTCCTGAATTCCTCTCCAATGCGGTGAAGTTCACCGAACGCGGCGGAGAAATTTCGATCGGGGTCGATTGCGACGCCGCCGGCCAGTTCCGGTCGTCATCGCCGACACCGGCATCGGCATGTCGGTGGAAGACCTCAAATCGCGCTCACGCCCTTCGGCCAGGTCGACAACCGGCTGGAGCGCCGCTACGAAGGCACCGGCCTCGGCCTTCCTCTCACCAAGGCGCTCATCGAGCTGCACCGTGGCGAGCTGCACATCGACAGCGAGCCGGGCCGGGGCACGAAGGTGTCGGTCCGGTTTGCCCGCGCCGCAACGGCAGAAGAGCAGGAGCCACGACGTCGTAGCCGCCGGTTGATTTCGCCGGCCCCGCGTGTCACACGCCCGCGCCATGATCGAGCTCACGCAGGAATTCGGCTTCGACGCCGCCCATTATCTGGGCCAGGGCGCGCCGGACAATTCACGCCTGCACGGGCATTCCTTCTATGCGGAAGTGACGCTGCGCGGCGAGCCTGATCCCAGGACCGGCTGGCTGCGCGATCTGGGCGAGGTCAAAGCCGCGCTCGAAGGCGTTCGCAGCGCGCTCGATCACCGGCTTCTCAATGAGGTCGAAGGCCTCGGCAATCCGACGCTGGAAAATCTCGTACGCGTTCTGGCTGTTCTTCGCCGGACTGATTTTCTATCTCCGCCGCGAGGACAAGCGCGAGGGCTATCCGCTGCAATCCGAGCGCTCAGGCCGCATAACCGTGCAGGGTTTCCCGCCGATCCCCACGCCCAAGACCTTCCTGCTGCCGCATGGCGGCACCGCCACCGCTCCGCGCGCCGAAACCCCGGCCGGTGCCGGCAACGCCACTCCCTCGGGCCTCTGGCCGGGCGCGCCGCTGGTGCCCGACGGCGACCCGATGGTCGACGGCGTCGGCCCTGCCGCCTATGCCATGCGCGCCGACACAGCCGGACCTCACCTACGAGGGCGCCAACCGGCTCGCCCCGATGCGCGCGGACGGCCACCACTTCCTGGCCGACGAGGATCCCGATCCGCGCGGCATGGCCGTGCTCGGCCCCCCGACCGTGCTGCCGCCGGCATCGTTTCCGACATTTGGATCGACCGTTCCGAAATGGTTATTCGTTACCTTGAGGTCGAAGTGCCCACCGACGCCGGCAAGTCGCGCCGGGTGTTGCTGCCGATGCCCCACTGGCGCGGATCGGGCGCGACGCGGTCGTTGCCGCCTCGGTCCTCGCCCGCCATTTCGCCACCGCGCCCAAACTCGAAAATCCCGACGCGGTGACGCGGCGCGAGGAGGACCGCATCAGTGCCTATTTCGCCAGCGGCCACCTCTACGCAACGCCGGGGCGAGCGGAACCGCGGCTATGAACGAATACGAGCACGAACCCGTCCCCGGCCTGCCGGCCCGGCTACCGGAGGGCGAGACCATCCTCTGGCAGGGCGCGCCGAATTGGCGTGGCATCGCCTGGCGCGCCTACCATGTCGGCCAGATCGGCGCTTATTTCGGCCTGCTGCTGCTGTGGAGCGGCGCCTCCGCGGCCGCCAGCGGCAAGCTCGCCAGCCTGCCGCTGATCGCGCTGCTGCTGGCCGGCCTCGGCGCCGGCGCGATCGCCGTGCTGGTGCTGGCTCGCCTGGCTCACCGGCCGCACCACGCTCTACACGATCACGAACCGGCGGGTGGTGTTGCGCTTCGGCATCGCATTGCCAATGAGCGTCAACCTGCCGTTTCGCCAGATCGCCGCCGCCGGGCTGAAGCTGCACGCCGACGGCAGCGGCGACATTCCGCTGGCGCTGGCGAACGCCCAGCGGGTCGCCTATGCCGTGCTGTGGCCCTTGTAGGCCGGGCGGCGACGGGGGGGGGGGGGGGGGGGGGGGGGGGGGGGGGCGGCGGCCGCCGCCAGGGCCGGCGCATCCCCAGGCCGCGGCACGGCATAGGCGACCCGCTGGGCGTCCGCCAGCGCCAGCGGAATGTCGCCGCTGCCGTCGGCGTGCAGCTTCAGCCCGGCGGCGGCGATCTGGCGAAACGGCAGGTTGACGCTCATCGGCAATGCGATGCCGAAGCGCAACACCACCCGCCGGTTCGTGATCGTGCAGAGCGTGGTGCGGCCGGTCAGCCAGGCGAGCCACGCCAGCCACGGCGATCGCGCCGGCGCCGAGGCCGGCCAGCAGCAGCGCGATCAGCGGCAGGCTGGCGAGCTTGCCGCTGGCGGCCGCGGAGGCGCCGCTCCACAGCAGCAGCAGGCCGAAATAAGCGCCGATCTGGCCGACATGGTAGGCGCGCCAGGCGATGCCACGCCAATTCGGCGCGCCCTGCCAGAGGATGGTCTCGCCCTCCGGTAGCCGGGCCGGCAGGCCGGTTACAATTTAATGCTCGTATTCGTTCATAGCCGCGGTTCCGCTCGCCCCGGCGTTGCGTAGAGGTGGCCGCTGGCGAAATAGGCACTGATGCGGTCCTCCTCGCGCCGCGTCACCGCGTCGGGATTTTCGAGTTTGGGCGCGGTGGCGAAATGGCGGGCGAGGACCGAGGCGGCAACGACCGCGTCGCGCCCGATCCGCGCCAGTAGGGCATCGGCAGCGACACCCGGCGCGACTTGCCGGCGTCGGTGGGCGCTTCGACCTCAAGGTAACGAATAACCATTTCGGAACGGTCGATCCAAATGTCGGAAACGATGCCGGCGGCAGCACGGTCGGCGCGCCGAGCACGGCCATGCCGCGCGGATCGGAGAGTGTCGTCCCTTTTCTCCGCCCGCGCGCATCGGGCGAGCCGGTTGGCGCCCTCGTAGGTGAGGTGCAGCGGTATCAGCGCGCATGGCATTGGCGGCAGGGCCGACGCCGTCGACCATCGGGTCGCCGTCGGGCACCAGCGGCGCGCCCAGCCAGAGCCGGGAGTGGCGTTGCCGGCACCGGCGGGGTTTCGGCGCGCGGAACGGTGGCGGTGCCGCCATGGGCAGCAGGAAGGTCTTGGGCGTGGGGATCGGCGGGAAACCCTCCACGGTTTGCGGCCTGAGCGCTCGGATTGCAGCGGATGGCCCTCGCGCTTGTCCTCGCGGCGGAGATAGAAAATCGGTCCAGCGAAGAACAGCCAGAACGCGTACGAGATTTTCCAGCGTCGGATTGCCGAGGCCTTCGACCTCATTGAGAAGCCGGGATCGAGCGCGCTCGAACGCCTTCGAGCGCGGCTTTGACCTCGCCAGATCGCGCAGCCAGCCGGTCCTGGGATCGGGCTCGCCGCGCAGCGGATTCAGCATAGAAGGAATGCCCGTGCAGGCGTGAATTGTCCGGCGCGCCCTGGCCCAGATCATGGGCGGCGTCGAAGCCGAATTCCTGCGTGAGCTCGATCATGGCGCGGGCGTGTGACACGCGGGGCCGGCGAAATCAACCGGCGGCTACGACGCTTCGTTGGCTCCGCCCTCTTCTGCCGTTGCGGCGCGGGCAAACCGGACCGAGACTTTCGTGCCCCGGCCAGGCTCGCTGTCGATATGAAAGGCTGGAAGCGATGCAGCCCGATGAGCGCCTTGGTCAGAGGAAGGCCGAGGCCGGTGCCTTCGTAGCGGCGTTCCATCCAGTTTCGATCTGGCCGAGGGCGTGAGCGCGATCTTGAGGTCTTCCACCGACATGCCGATCCCGGTGTCGGCGATGACGACCGTGATCTGGCCGGCGGTGTCGCAATCGACCCGATCGAAATTTCTCCGCCGCGTTCGGTGAACTTCACCGCATTGGAGAGGAGATTTAGGAAAATCTGCCGGAGCTTCGCCTTTTTGCCCGCGACGGGAGCATCTGCGGGACGGACTCCATGGAAAGCTTCAGGCCGCCTAGCGTGCACTGGTCGCGCAGCATCTTGACGCAATCGATCAGCACGTAGCGCAAGTCGACGACCTCGGCGCGCAGCTGCATCTTCCGGACTCGCTCCTCGCAGATCGAGCACGCTGTTGACGACGTCGAGAAGATGCCGGCCGGAGCGCAGGATGTCGGCTGCGTATTCCAAGTACTTCTTGTTCGTCATTTCGCCGAACATCTCGCCGGAGATGACTTCCGAGAAACCGATATTCGTTCAGCGGCGTCCAGCTCGTGGCTCATATTGGCAAGGAAGCGCGACTTGGCGGCGCTCGCGGCCTCGGCTCGACCTTTGCCAGCTTATACTCTTCCTCGCGCTGCTTGATCTGCGTGAAGTCGCTGACAGCACATGAGGCCATCTTCGGTGGTGCGGCTGCCGCTCAGGCGCAACCAGCGTCCGTCGAGCAGCTGTGTTCGACGTTGGCCGCTTCCGCGGCATCTTGGCCCGCAGGGCATGCACGAGCGGCTTCGTACGCGCCATGGTCCGCATGAGACTTTCCTCAATGCTCGCCATGGCGCCGATAAAATCCGAACCCGGATGCAGCCGCACCGCTTCGGCCGGAAGAACTCGCGCAACTTGCTGTTCGCGGTCAGGATTTGTCCGTTCGACCCGAAAAGCATTACCCCGTCATGCGCATTCTCGAGCGCATCCATGAGGCGCGATTCCGCCGACTGCGCGCGCGCCTTCTCGCGCTCCACCATGTCGTGGATGCTCTGCTGCATGCACTCATGGATTTTAGCAGGATTTCGGTTTCGTCCCTGCCGCCCCCGGGTTCGTGGTCTGCATCCGGCCTTCGGCGATGCGGTCGGCGACGGCGACGGCCAAGGACAGCGCCGCATGATGCGGCGCGTCAGGAAAAACGTGATCGCAAAAGCCAGCAGCAGCGCTGCGGCCGTTGTGCCGGCGATCGCATACTGGAAATGGTCTACGGCCCACACGGCCTGGCGGCGGCCGACGAAACTATGGTCGGCGTTGAGCTCGATCAGCATGTCGAACTGGTCGAGAACTGCGCGATGAGCGCGTCCATGTCCACGGCTTCCCCGCCCGTCTTGCGCGCGGCCGTCCACTTCGCGACCAGCCTCTTGATCCTGGCGAGGATCTTCTGCTCGTCCGCCGCCGTCGAACGCTGGGCCGCGACGCCGAGATCGTCGTCGAATGTCGCTGTCAAATCGTCGAGATTGCCGTCGATGCCCCTATAGTGCGATGCCGGCGCAAGCTTTCTCTGCAGCATCGCCTCCTGCATCTGGACGAAGTCGACGCTCGCTGCGCGTGCATAGTTGATCGCCATGAGCGGGCCGTCATAGGTCTCGACCACCATGTGTCCCGCTTCGGATGCAACCACATAGCCGTACCGCCAAGTCCGCCGATGATCAGACCCATCACGGCAAAGGCCGCAAAGATCTTCGTGCCGATGGAATCTCCCGATCGAGCGGGGGCATGGCTGACGCGGTCTCCTTCACACGCGGCCGGTTGTTACAGGCCGGTCGTGCCCGATAACAATTTTGCAGGGTTTGCGTTGACGGAGCCTTAAGCGACGACGCTGTCGAAAATGCTTAAGTGCCGATCATTGCTGTCTATTTTACGTGTACGACGAGCCGCATCTTGGGGTGGATGTGGCAATGGACCTCGAAATCTCCGGCGGCCGGGAACTGCACGGTCACGGTTTCACCCGGCGGTTGCTCGGCCGAGTCGAATATGATCGCCTCGGAATCGACGTAGATCTGGTGGATGAACTCGTCCTGGTTGCTGAAGGCCAGCGTATCGCCGGCCGAGATCGTGACTTCGCCGGGACGGAACGTGCGGTCGCTCTGCACGATCGTCACCGTTTCCGCCGCGTAGGCGGCGACAAGGGCCAGGTTCAACGCGGCGAAGCCCGCCAGGATGCCGACTTGGAACCGGCGGCCGGTCTCATTTCGTCACGACCTCGTGCTGCATCGGCGCCAGAAGCGCCAGAAAGCGGTTCTGCGTCGCGAAGGGGATGCTTTCCTTGTCCAAGGCCTTCTGCAGATCCTCGACCACTGCGTTGAAGTCGGCGTTGGTCAGATGAAGACCCTTGTGGGCGTCATGCATGCTCCTGCCGGTGTAAGTGCACGGACCGCCCGCGACGCTCAAAACTGTGCGGCGAGCAATTTGCGGAAGCGCTCCATGTTGGTGTTGTCGAAGGTCGCCTTGATGCGATCGTCGGCGAGGAAATTGTCGGTCGTGTCGTCGGCGATGCGGACGATCCCGTCCTTTCCGCCGAGATCCTGAAAAAGCGTGACGTCCTCCGCGCTGGGGCCAGCGAAGGCCAGCATCAGGGTCGCGGAGAAAGAACGGCGCGCGTGCGATCCATGGTCGTGCTCCTGTCAGATGCCGGCTTGCAGGGAGAGATAGACGCCCTGCTGGTTGTCCTTGATCACGACGTTGCCGAGGTTCGCATTTGCGAGCGTCAGCGAGAGGTTTTTGTCGAGGAAATACGCCGCAAACACTCCTAGGCCGCCTTCATGGGCTATTCGAGATTGCTCGGCCTGGTGCGGTATCCCGCGCCGACCGCGAATTTCGGCTGATGAGATAGGCCGCAGAGCCCTCGACCTGCGTCGCGTATCGTCGTGCTTGCGCCTCCGAAGCCAAGGATTCCGAGCTGGTTGGCTTTGGTCTCGCGCAGCGTGACAACGACCAGAAGGCTCTGCGCGAGGGACAGCTTGGGCGCGGCGAGGTAGAAATCGGTGCCGGAGGCCGACTTGCCGCCGACGGCGGCGATCACGCCGCCGCGATCTTTGTTCTTGATCTGCGTGCCGACGAAACCTCGGCAGCCAGCTGTCCTGGTCGTAGACCGCGTCGCCGATCAGCTTCACCTTTGCGCCGTAGACGCTCTGGTGGAATTCGAAGCCCTTGCCGAGTCCGAGCAGCGCGCCGACGTTTTGCGTGTCGAAGGTCTGGTAGGCATAGGAAAGCTCGACGCGGTCGAACAGGCCGATGGCGACGCCGGGAGACCACAGCGCGTAGTCCGAGAGGCCGAGATAGGTAAAATGCGCGTTCAGGCCGATGCGGTCGCGCGTGCCTAGCCGGTTATGAGCGCCCAGTTGGCGATGCCGCCGCCGCCTGCGCCTTCCACATTGGAGACGCCCGCCGTCGCGAGGAGCTTGCCGGAATCGAACATCGCGGCGCCGCGTCCAACAGCGAGCTGTCGGCCCCCGGTTGCGCGTCCGCCGCCATGCCTGGCGTGGCATGCAACCATAAGAACGGTAGCCAACGCCTCCAGGAACGTTATCCCAGCCCCGCATGGAAATCTGACGCAACGTCTTAAGCCAGAACGGTTAATTTTCCTGATGGGTTGAGCCCCTATCCGATTGTTCCGCTTGTGCGTTCAAGCGTATTTTGGCAGTAAATAATCTAGAGTTGCACTGGCTTGGTGTTCATATCGCGTCCGCGCCCTCTTGATTAGCAGTGCGTGCACCGCGACATCTAGAAGGAGTTCCCCGGGGTCGCAGACGATGCCTCTCGACCGCCCGCATCACAGCGTGGATTTGAACGATGTCAGCCGCGCCCGATCCTTCTAAAACCCCGGAGGCCGGAGAGCCCGCGAAGCCGTCGTGGCGCGCCTTCATCGACGCCGTGAAAGAACCGGTGCTCACCGTGGCGTTTGTGTTCGTCGCCACCACGGCGATCGCGAAGCCCTTCTATGTTCCGTCCGGATCGATGGAGCCGACGCTTCAGATCGGCGACGCGTTGGTCGCAGCGAAGTATTCTTACGGCTACAGCCGCTTCTCGATCCCGTTGGTTCAAGGCCAGCCGAATTCGGCACAGCGCCTTCTTGGCAAGCTGCCGGTTGCCGGCGATGTCGTCGTCTTCCGCCTGCCCCGCGATCTGAGCCAGACCTATGTGAAGCGGGTCATCGGTTTGCCGGGTGACCGGCTTCAGATGAGGCAAGGGCGCTTGTGGATCAACGGTCGCGAACTTCCGATCCGGCGCGCCGGCACGGGCGCCGTCGAAATGGAAGACGGAACGACGCGAATTGCGTGGCGCTTCATCGAGACTTTGCCGAACGGGCGCCAGCATACGATCTACAAATGGACGTGGGCGGGCCCTCTCGACGATACCGAAACTTTCGTCGTGCCGAAGGACCACGTCTTCATGATGGGCGACAATCGCGACGACTCACTCGACAGCCGCGTGGCGGCGAGCGATCGCGGCGTGGGCTATGTGCCGGTCGCCAATCTCGTAGGCCGTGCGGAAATCGTCGTCGGCTCCTACGATTTCCTGAACGCGCACGCCGTCTGGACCTGGCTCTCGCAGTTCCGGCTTTCGCGCTTCTTTCGGCATCAGCTAGTCCCGGCCTCGCATCGGGCGCCCGACAGCCGCGACACCACGGCTAGTGGCCGCTTATTGCGTGGCCACATACCCCATGCTAATTGCCTCGCGCGCGGGCGGAGCATCCGATCGCGCGCTTGATTTTCTTTGATTTGTCAAAGAGTTACACAGGGGTCGCGGAGCGTGACGCGCGGCCAAAAACAAGGGACGCGCGAGTGGCCGACAAACACCACGCCACGGGCATTGCCGGACGCTATGCGACGGCCGTTTTCGAGCTGGCGCAGGAAGAGAAATCCGTCGAAGCCGTGGAGCGCGATTTCGCATCCTTGAAAGCGATGATCGCCGACAGCGGCGACCTCGCCCGCTTCGTGCGCTCGCCGGTTTTCAGTCGCGACGAGCAGGCCAAGGGCATGAAGGCCGTGCTGGCGCAGATGAGCGCCGCGCCGCTCACGACGCAATTCATCCTGCTGCTGGCGGCCAAGCGGCGTCTGTTTGCGGTGGTCGACATCATTCGCGCCTTCGAAGCCTTTGCCGCCAATCTGCGCGGCGAGGTGCAGGCGCAGGTGACCTCCGCGCGCGCGCTGTCCGACAAGGAAGTGAGCGAGCTCAAAGCTGTGTGAAATCCCGGCTCGGGCGCGACGCCCGCCTGGATAGCGCGTCGATCCTTCGCTTCTCGGCGGTCTCGTCGTGAAGGTCGGATCGCGCATGATCAATTCCTCGCTGGCACCAAACTCACGGGCATCCGCGCGGCGATGAGGGGAAACTGAGCAACGTCGGCTCGGCGGAACGCCACGCGTTCCCGGCAGACGAACGAAATGAAAAGGACGTGACGCCATGAACATCCAGCCCGCAGAAATTTCGGCCATCCTGAAGCGCGAAATCCAGAACTTTGGCGCCGAAGCCGAAGTGAGCGAAGTCGGCCGGGTTCTCTCGAGTGGGCGACGGCATCGCGCGCGTCTACGGCCTCGACAACGTCCAGGCCGGCGAGATGGTCGAGTTTCCGGGCGGCATCAAGGGCATGGCGCTGAACCTCAAGACGACAATGTCGGCGTGTGATCTTCGGCCCGACTCGGACGATCAAGGAAGGCGACACCGTCAAGCGCACGCGCGCCATCGTCGACGTTCCCGTCGGCAAGGGCGTGCTCGGCCGCGTCATCGATCCGCTCGGCTTGTTGTGTGCCGAGTTCTCGACCGCGGCGATGTAGCTCTTGAGTGGCGTCGTGCATGTCTTCAGGATCTTGTCGAGTTCACGTCGCTGCCGCTTCGATAGCTGCAAAGAGTTCATATAGCGAGGCAGATCGAGCAGAATCGAGTCTTGGCCGAACGTTGCGGCGCGACGAACGGAATCAATCGTACTCTGCGCAGAAGCTTCGACGATCGTGGCCGCCTTACGCGTATCGGCCGAAGCATGCGGCACTACCTGCATTACGCCGCGAACCGCGTGATTCAGGACCTGCACCCTTTGCGCAACCCATTGCCGAGCCACCTTGGGCAACGGGCTCGCGTCGAGCGAACGTTGCATCTCCTGACCGGCCACGAGAGAGAAATCGCCGAAAGTTTTCCTGACGCGCCTGAGCGGCGGAGGCGGTTGCCGAAGCAGCGCTTTGCTCCTTGGTGGTCGTGGGAGCTTGCAGTGCGACATTCTCGTTATGAGGCATCAGTCCCCAGAACAATCCGGCCACGGCGAATCCGACCACTACCAGCGTGCCATACACGAAGTGCGACAAGTTGGCTCCCGGCATTGGCAGCCGCGGTCGACGCAGCGACCAGATGCTCCCGCGCGATCGAGGTCGGCGGCGGCGTCAAGCTCTTCGAGCCGCTCCACGCCCAGCCGAACAAAGTTTTCCTCGTCGCTGCGATTGAGAACGCGCACCCGGCAGCACCCGCCTGACCACTTCAGCGCCGCAATATCTCCGTCGCGAATTTCGAGCGGGCACTCGGACTGAATGCCAAAACCTCCGGCGGATTGATCGATCAGGCGGACCGGATAGTCCTTCGCCTGAATGCGCAACTCCCCGTGATCCTGCCCTATCGGAATGGCAAGCCGCAATGCACGACGTTGTTCGGCGCTAGCCATGACTCTGGATGGGGATCGCTGGGGAATCGTCGACAAGACATCTATTTCCGCCCAACAAGCCTAGCACGGAAAACAACGTCCAATCCGGTTGTAACGGCCAAGCCGGATTAACACAGAAGCCGGGCAAAGGCTGCCCGGCAAGGCGATCGACCTGTCGCGAGGTTGTTCACCAACAAAAAAAGCGGGACGGTCCGCAGACCGGCCCGCTCGCATAGATGGGCTCCTAGGCAGCAGGTTGGATTGTCGTGCGATCCAGGCCGGCCGCGTTATTGTCGCGATTCGAGTCGTTGACTTCCCGATGGCTATCTACGAACACGAACAGCTTGGCGAACTCACTGTGCGAATCCGCACCCATTTGGAAAGCCGTAGCCGGCAGCCGCACGTCGACGTATGTCAAGTCACCGCTAGGCAGTGAAACGACGCGTGTCTCGGAGAGGGGCAGGTCCGGCGTGAGACTCGCATCATTCGCGGCCACGACTGCAATATTGAACTCGTGGTCAACCGTCGCCGACCCTGCGTTGCGGAACGCGACTCGGTAGCAGGGACCAATCTGCCGGGCGGCGTCGCCATTGTCGATGAGCCGCACATCGACCAGTTGCAAGTCGATTGTCGGAGTGGCAGCGGTTTGAGCTGTAGCAGCCGGAGTGGCCGAATCGGCTGTCATCGTCGATCCGCCACCAGCACCACCACCGCCAAACCCGCCACCGAGCCCGCCACCCAAGGGGAGCAGACCAAGACCACCAGTCCCTCCAGGGAAAAAGCCACCCGGATAGCCAGAGGTCGGCGACGTCACCGGCGGTGTCGTTGTCACGGGGGGTTGCACGGGGCCGATCGGGTTGATGGGGCCGACCGGATTAACGGGGCCGATGGGGTTCGTGGGACCGACGGGGAATACTGGGTTCACCGGACCAATGGGGTTCACTGGGCCGATCGGGTTCACGGGCTCGATCGGGCCAACGGGCTTGGTCGGGCCCACGGGAAAGACGGGCTGCACTGGACCGATGGGGTTCACCGGACCGATGGGGTTCACCGGACCAATGGGCTTAACGGGGCCGATGGGGTTCGTGGGGCCAACCGGAAAGACCGGTTGCACTGGGCCGATGGGCTTCACAGGGCCAACTGGATTCGTTGGGCCAACGGGAAAGACAGGATGCACGGGACTGACGGGAAACACGGGCTTCACCGGCCCGATGGGATTCGTGGGACCGACCGGGAAGACGGGCTGGGAATTCCCGATCGGCGACAGACCCGCAATCGTCGTCGGCGAGGCGATCTTGAGCTTGTTCGACGTCAAGTTCTTGGTCGTCACGTTTTTGGCAGCCACATTCCCGGAATGCACGCTCGAGACAGCGTGCGATGTGCTGCCCATGCGAGACATGGCACTCCCCGAGCCGCCGAACCGTGCGGCCGAAACCGTGTTGGCGGACAGGGACATGCTGAAAACAGCCGCGGCGGTCAGAATCCACTTCGTGTTTTTCAAGCGCGTGAACATCGGAACCTCCTCGCAAGTTTAAGAACCCTTGGTGTTTCATCCATCCAGGTATCACTAGCGCAGCTTGAGCGAGGGTGTTACAAAAGGAATTCCGCCCGGGAGGGGGCCGCGCAAGTATGGACGCCATCACGGCTTCGGTCGCGAGCCCCTTGGAGATAGCTGCTCGTCGCGAAGACAAGCAGCTCGCGAAAGCCTACGACGGCGGCTTGTCCAGGGTTTGGCTCGCCGGACTTGGCTCTTGTTGGTCATGCAGCGCCGCGGCGCCGTCACGCCCAGCCATTTGCGTACCGCCGCCCAGCTGTTTCCCTGAGCTTCCAGGCGGAAC